>NZ_JBVQPO010000001.1:0-632243 GCF_055710065.1 Ensifer sp. VA4
CAAACCGTTCCGATGGACCAAATCGGCAGACGATATCCTCGCCACCATCAAACGCTTTTGCCTGGCAACCCTGCAAATCGCCGATGTGCAAAACAAATCGGCAGAAACTTCTGAATCAGGACACTAGAACGCCGTGCGTTCAGATGAACGCACTAAGGTCGCTCTAGCACCTCGTTTCCAGAGCATCTTTCCGCTTCAAGCGATTCCACTTGAAAAGCGGGATGCTCTAGGTGCTGCCGACAAAGAGGCGTACCGCCTTTTTGCCATCGGCTGTCGCAATCGACAGCGCCCGAAAAACTGGATAGAGCCACACTCGTCCCGACCTGCTGCATGTCTTCGTCCTTAAATCGGCCTCGATTTAAGGACGAAGACATGCAGCAAATCAAAGTGCTACAGCGACCTTCGCGCGTCTGATAAGACGCGCGGCGTTGTAGGAGTGTCAGGCTCATCCGGCCCTTGCCAGACCGTTCCTCGCTCCACCTGCGCTTTGCTCGTCATCGGCTTCGATGGCGAAGTGCCACGTTTTCAGGAGCGCCGATGCTGGCCAGCCTCGCTTCCGTCTTCAGCCTGATGGTATCGACCCTGCTCATGATGGTCGCCTTCGGCCTCCAGAGCTATGTGATCCCCGTGCGCTCCGTCGCCGAGAACTGGTCGACGCTGACCGTCTCGGTCATCGCCACCGGCTATACGGTCGGCTTTACGCTCTCCTGTGTCGTCACCCCGAAATTCGTACTGCGGGTCGGCCATGTACGCGTCTTCACCGCGCTGATCACGCTGCTATCGATCGCGATCCTGCTCTGCGGTCTCATCGTCGACTGGCACGCCTGGATCGTGTTTCGGGCGATCTCCGGCTTCGCCATCTCGGGCAGCTATCTCGTGATCGAGAGTTGGCTCAACGAACGCGTCACCAACGAAAACCGCGGTCTGTTGTTTTCGCTCTACTTGATCACCACGATGGTCGGCACCATAGGCGGCCAATACATGGTGCCGCTCGGCGACCCGACCAATACGTCGCTCTTCATGCTCTGCAGCGTGCTGTTTTCCCTGGCGCTGCTGCCGACGGCGCTCTCCTCCTCGCCGATGCCCGCGCCACCAGCGCAGGCGAAGTTCGATATCCCTGCGCTTTTCCGCCGTTCTCCGGTCGCTGTCGTTGGCGGCTTTCTTGCCGGCGCACTGTCCGGCGCATGGCTCAATCTCGGCGGCGTCTTCACGCAGAAGATCGGTCTTTCCACCGCCGAGGGTGCGACACTGCTCGCCTCGCTCCTGACCGGCAGCGCGATCTCACAGATCCCGATCGGCCGCCTCTCCGACAAGATCGACCGGCGTATCGTCATGGTCGGCTGCGGTATCGTCGGCGTCGTCTCCTGCCTGGTGATGTCGGCGTCGATCGGCAGCCAACCGGCGGTCCTCTACGTCATCGCCGCACTCGTGGGCTCGGTGCTGTTTCCGATCTACGCGCTGAATGTCGCGCATGCGAACGACCTCGCCAAACCGAACGAATATGTCGAGACGTCTTCCGGCCTGATGATCACCTACGGGCTCGGCACGATCTCCGGCCCGCTTATGGTCGGCCCGGTCATGGACCGTTTTGGCCCGGCGGCGCTGTTCCTCGTTCTCGCCGTCTATTTCGCCCTTTATGGCGGCTATGCCGCCTGGCGTATCCTTCAGCGCGAACAGCACAAGGGTCTGGTTGCCAAGACCGATTTCCAGGCAACGAGCGTGGTGCCGACACCCGGGCCTGACGTGACGAGCCCTGTTGCCCAGCAGATGGCGCAGGAACCGCTGATCGATGACGACACGGTTCCGGCCTGGGAGAAACAGCACTCGTAAGGGCCACAGACGGAAGATGAACGCGCGCTTCGCCTCAGCCCTGCGGCGTCATGTGCTTGCGGGCGCCCTGGCGCTCGAGGTCGAGCCGATGTTCGCGGAAGATGATGAAGATGCCGGCTCCGACGACGATGGCGGTGCCGATCAGCATGGTTGCCGTCGGAATATCGTCGAACAGAAAATAGCCGATGATCAGGCCGAGCACGATCGAAGTATATTCGAACGGCGCGATCGTCGACATGTCGGCATGGCGATAGCTCTCGGTCAGAAGAATCTGCGCCACACCGCCACAGAAGCCGGCGACCATCAGGAGCAGAAAGGCCTCGCGCGAGATCGACGGCCAGCCGAAGGGCAGCGTCGCCAGCGAGAAGACCGAGGCCGACAGCGAAAAATAGAGCACGATCGTATGGGTCCGCTCGTTCTTGACGAGTTTGCGCACCAGCACCATCGCAACCGCGCCGAGGGCTGCCGAAATCAGCACCGATGCAGCACCCAGCGCCTCCAGTGAACCGAAGCCGCCTTCGCGGAAAAGGGTCAGCCGCGGCCAGGTGATGATCATCACGCCGACCAGCCCGATGACCACCGCCGACCAGCGATAAAGCCGCACCGTCTCGCCGAGAAACAGCGCAGCGAAGGCAACGGCAATCAGTGGCATGGCGTAGCTGATGGCGATGGCTTCAGGCAGCGGCAGGTGCACGAGCCCATAGAAGCCGAAGCTCATCGCGAGAATGCCGACGAAGCCGCGCGCGATATGGCCGGTGAAATCCGCGGTCTTGAAGGCATCGCGCAACTGTCCGCGGAAGGCGAGATAACCGAGGATCGGCACCATGGCGAAGGCCGAGCGGTAGAAGGTGATCTGGCCGGTGGCGATCTCGTTTCCGGCCGCCTTGATCAGCGTCGACATGCAAACGAAAATGACGACGGAAAGGACCTTGAACAGGATCCCCTTCATCGGGCTTTCGACTTCCGCATCCATTGAGGGCACTTTTCGAACAGCCTCCGCCGGCCAGAGCAGACACGAGGGCTGGTTTGGAGATTTTTCAGCGGAGAACCCCGCCGCAGGACTTCGTCACCTTAGCGACGCTCGGTAACAAAGTCGGATCAAACTTCGTGATGAATGGCGTTTTTTCTTGATCGATTGACGTTTGGCAAAACGACGTCAGGCCTTTCTTTAGCCGCGGCGAAAAAAACCTTTCCAATTCATGTCTTGTTAGTCCCACTTCGATACACGTCAATCCGATAAGGGAGCGGGAAGACCATCGGAAGCCATGCCTTTTCTGTCGAAAGTGCGGTCGCCGGCATCACAATCGTGTGGCATTATCCGACTTTTCGCCCCTTGGCCTTTTCACCATCACAGGCGCCCACTACAAATTCTCCAGTAGAACGGCGCAAGCGGGACTGACCATGCGGACAAATACTGGCCAGATCATTCATCTGGAAGACTATCGGCCGACCGACTTCGTTCTGGAGAGAGTGGATCTGACCTTCGAGCTCGACCCGAAGGAAACCAAGGTCGAAGCCCGATTGATCTTCCATCGTCGCGAAGGTGTCGACGCGTCGGCGCCGCTGCTGCTCGATGGCGACGAACTGAAGATGACCGGCCTGCTGCTGGACCAGGAAGAGCTCGCGACCTCCCTCTACGACGTTACCGACGATACGCTGACCATCCGCGGCCTGCCGGAAGCCGCCCCCTTCGAAATCACCATCACCACGCTGCTTTCGCCCGAGACGAACACGCAGCTGATGGGGCTCTACCGCACCAACGGCATCTACAGCACCCAGTGCGAGGCCGAAGGCTTCCGCCGCATCACCTATTTTCCCGATCGTCCCGACGTGCTTGCCGTCTACACGGTCAACATCATCGCCGACAAGGCATCCGCTCCGCTCCTGCTGTCGAATGGCAATTATCTCGGCGGCGCCGACATGGGCGACGGCCGTCATTTCGCCGCCTGGTTCGATCCGCATCCGAAGCCGAGCTACCTCTTCGCCCTCGTCGCCGGTGATCTCGGCGTCGTCGAAGACACGTTCACGACGATGTCCGGCCGCGAAGTCGCACTGAAGATCTATGTCGAACACGGCAAGGAACCACGCGCGGCCTACGCCATGGACGCGCTCAAGCGCTCGATGAAGTGGGACGAAGACACCTTCGGCCGTGAATACGACCTCGACATCTTCATGATCGTCGCCGTCTCCGACTTCAACATGGGGGCGATGGAGAACAAGGGTCTCAACATCTTCAACGACAAATACGTGCTCGCCGACCCGGAAACGGCGACCGATGCGGACTATGCCAATATCGAGGCGATCATCGCGCACGAATACTTCCACAATTGGACCGGTAACCGCATCACCTGCCGGGATTGGTTCCAGCTCTGCCTCAAGGAAGGCCTGACGGTCTACCGCGACCACGAATTCTCCGCCGACATGCGCTCGCGGGCGGTCAAGAGAATTGCGGAAGTGCGGCACCTGAAGTCGGAGCAGTTCCCGGAGGATGCCGGCCCCCTCGCCCATCCGGTGCGACCGACGAAATACCGCGAAATCAACAACTTCTATACGACGACCGTCTACGAAAAGGGATCGGAAGTCACCCGCATGATCGCCACCATCCTCGGCCGCGATCTGTTCAAGAAGGGCATGGACCTCTATTTCGACCGGCACGACGGCCAGGCCGTGACGATCGAGGATTTCGTCGCCTGCTTCGAAGCGGCAAGCGGTCGCGACCTCCGCCAGTTCGCCCTCTGGTACCATCAGGCGGGAACACCACTCGTCACCGCTTCGGGCGCCTATGACGCCGCCAAGCAGACCTTCACCCTATCGCTCGAGCAGACCGTTCCGGCAACGCCGGGACAGGGTGCCAAGGAGGCGATGCACATTCCACTCAAGATGGGTCTGCTGCTCGAAGGCGGCAGCGAAGCCGACCTTTCCGCGGTCTCCGGCGCCGACATCACCGGCGACGTCCTGCATCTCACGGAGCGCAAGCAGACGGTCGTCTTCTCCGGCATTCCGTCGCGCCCGGTGCCGTCGTTCAACCGCGGCTTTTCCGCGCCGATCAACCTACACATCGAGCAGAGCGACGAGGATCTTGCGCTGATCGCGCATCACGAGAGCGACCTCTTCGCCCGCTGGCAGGCGCTCAACGCCATCGCACTCAGCAATCTGGTCGAGGCGACGGCGAATGTTCGCGCCGGAAAGCCGGTCACCTGCGACAAGGCGCTCATCGACGGCCTGATCCGCGCTGCCGCGGATGAAACGCTGGAGCCCGCTTTCCGCTCCCAGGCCCTGGCACTGCCGAGCGAATCCGACATCGCGCGCGAGATCGGCACCAACAACGATCCGGATGCAATCCACGCCGCGCGTCAGCAAATCCTGACGGCCGTTGCCGCCGCCGGGCGCGACACGTTCCTCAACTTGGCCGACGACCTCGTCTCCACGGCCGCTTTCAGCCCGGACGCCGCAAGCGCCGGTCGCCGGGCACTGCGCAACAGTGCGCTCACCTACCTCGTCCAGGGCGACGAAGGACCGGGGCGCGCCGCCGAGACCTTTGCCGCCGCCAACAACATGACCGATCTCAGCCATGCGCTGGCGCTGCTTGCGCACCGCTTTCCGGATGCCGCCGAGACCGCGGAAGCGCTTGCGGCCTTCCGCGCGCGTTTCGCCGACAACGCACTGGTCATCGACAAGTGGTTTGCCGTTCAGGCGACGATCCCCGGAGCCGGCACACTCGACCGCGTCAAGGCGCTGATGGCGGAACCGCTGTTCAATGGCAACAACCCGAACCGCGTGCGCTCGCTGGTGGGCACCTATGCCTTCGCCAACCCGACCGGCTTCAACCGCGCCGATGGCGAGGGCTATCGCTTTCTCGCGCATCAGATCCTCGACATCGACCCGCGCAACCCGCAGCTTGCGGCGCGTATCCTGACCTCGATGCGCTCCTGGCGCTCGCTCGAGGACAAGCGCGCCGGTCATGCCCGCAAGGCGCTGAAGGAGATTGCCGGAGCGCCGAGGCTTTCGGCCGATGTCGGCGATATCGTGGAGCGCATGCTCAAGGCCTGAAGCCTACTGCATGTTTCCTTAAATCGTCGCCGATTAAAGGACAAAAACATGCAGTACTTCCAAAGTGCTACAGCAACCTTTGCGCGTCTCATAAGACGCGCGGTGCTGTAGAACCCGTTGATTTTCTTCAGGGCCGGGCCGCTTGCGCGGCCCGGCCTATTATTTCCCAACGATAAGAAATGGTTAAGAAATCTTTACCAGCGCCTCTGGACAAGGCGAATCGCCCTGTGATTCATTGAGTCAGATTCGGGCGAGCGGCGCGCCGAATCATCAGAGGGTTTTGAGAATTGGGAAAGATGGCGGACGCGCGACAGGCGAGCGCAGCCGACGGGCGGTTGCGACTCAAGTTTCCGGGGCTTGCCGGCCGCCTGGAGCAAGAGTTCATCTCGCATGCGAAGATCTTTGCCGGACCGACCTCGCGGCGACTGGCAAGCGCAGAGCCGATTCTCAAGCGCTCCATCCCGATCCTCATCATCGCATTCCTGATCATCGTGGCGGTCTCGCGCATGTCCAGCATCATGGACGAGCATGCCCGCATGGAAGAGAGTTCGCGCCAGACGGTCGGGCTTGCGGCGGCAACCGCCGTTGCGGCCTTCCAGACGGACGGCGCTGTCCTTTTTGACCAGAGCCGCCGCTCGGACGTGGAGCAACGCTTCAGCCATTATCTGCCCACCGGCATGCTCGATCCCGGCACGTTCATCCTTGCAGTCCGCAGGGACGGCCGGATCTTCGCCAGCACCCAGGAGGACGGGCCGCTCATCGGTCGGACGCTCGCGGCCGTCGCACCCGACATCGCGACGCTGCAATATTTCGGCGAGCACTCCAGCGTCATGAAGACGCCGATCGTCGGCGTCGACCATATCGTGGCACTGGCGCAATTGCCTGACGCGGCCGGAGTGGTGCTGGCCGCAACGCCGGTGACGCAGCTCGAAACCACCTGGCGCGATGAAGTCTCGCTCAACGTGACGCTCTTTGCCGGCATCTCCGCCATCCTGCTGATGGTGCTCTATGCCTATTACATCCAGGCCAAGCGGGCTCGCGACGCAGACTCGGTCTTTGCCGAATCCAACCTACGCGTCGAGACTGCGCTGTCGCGCGGCCGCTGCGGCCTCTGGGATTTCGACCTCGCCAACCGTCGGCTGTTCTGGTCGCGCTCGATGTACGAAATGCTCGGCATGCCCGGAGAAAACAGCGTGCTCTCCTTCGGTGACGCCGCGCGGCTGATGCATCCGGATGATCGCGGCATCTATGGCGTGGCGCGGACCATAGCGCGTGGCGACGCGCGCCAGATCGACCAGGTTTTCCGCATGCGACATGCGGACGGCCACTATGTGTGGCTGCGTGCCCGCGCGGAAATCATCCGTACCGTTTCCGGGCGGGCGCACCTGATCGGCATCGCCATGGACGTGACCGAGCAGCACCGACTTGCCCAACGTTACGCCGAAGCAGACCAACGGCTCGCCGACGCGATCGAATGTACGTCGGAGGCCTTCGTCCTCTGGGACAAACATGACCGCCTCGTCATGTGCAACACCCACTTCCAGGAAGCCTACAAGCTTCCCGATCACGTGCTCGTTCCGGGCACCGAGCGCATCGCCGTCCAAACGGCCGCGGCGCGGCCGGTGGTGGAACGGCGCATCGCCGATCCCGATCGCAGCAACCAGTCGCAGACGACCGAGGTTCAGCTTGCCGACGAACGCTGGCTGCAGATCAACGAGCGACGCACGCGCGACGGAGGTCTCGTCTCGGTCGGCACCGATATCACCCTCCTGAAGCGGCATCAGGTACGCCTGCGCGAATCCGAGCGGCGGCTGATGGCGACGATCGGCGACCTTTCGGCGTCGCGCATGACGCTGGAGCGACAGAAGACCGAACTGTCGATCGCCAACGCCAACTACCAGGCGGAAAAGGAACGCGCCGAGGCGGCCAACCGCGCCAAGTCGGAATTCCTGGCGAACATGTCGCATGAGCTTCGCACGCCGCTCAACGCCATCCTCGGCTTCTCGGAAATCCTGCAAAACCAGATGTTCGGACCGCTCGGCTCGGAGAAATACAACGAATACTCGCGCGACATCCACGAGAGCGGCAAACATCTCCTCAACGTCATCAACGACATACTCGACATGTCGAAGATCGAGGCCGGGCACATGCGCATCAGCCGCGAGACGATCGATCTGGCGCCGCTGATCGAAGAGACGCTGCGCTTCACCACAATACCGGCCGAACAGAAGAACATCCATGTGGTGCAACAGATCTCGTCGGGTCTCACCATGATTGCCGACCGCCGCGCCATGAAGCAGATATTGCTCAACCTGCTTTCGAATGCGGTGAAGTTCACCAATGAAGGCGGGCGCATTTCGCTTCGTGCCCGCAAGGTGACCGGCGCCGTGACGCTGACGATCGCCGATTCCGGCATCGGCATACCGCGCGACGCGCTTCAGAAGATCGGGCAACCCTTCGAGCAGGTGCAGAGCCAATATGCCAAGAGCAAGGGTGGCTCGGGCCTCGGGCTGGCGATATCGCGCTCGCTCACCCGCTTGCATGGCGGCAGCATGAAAATACACTCGACGGAAAACGTCGGTACGATCATCTCGGTCAGAATCCCCGACCGAGCCTGAGGCACTCCATCACGCCGAAACGACCGATTGGAAGACACGCCGCGCGGACTTCGACAGCCGCCGGATATCTCCCTCCAGTGTCTTCAGGTCGGGATAGTCCCCTGCCCGGCAGACGAGATCGATCAGCCCGGCCGGCGCTTCCTTCGGCTCGAACTCTCCTTCGATGCACAGCCGCACGATCTGCGACAACTCGGTAAAGAGGTGCAGCGCCTCCAGAGCAACATCGAGATCATTGGGGTTCATCAAGGAGTCGCCGAGCAGCTTCAGTGCATCGGCCGTATTCGTGCCTGATGTCAGCGGTTGAATGCCCTTCGCGGGCGCAACGAGCGCCAGGTACTGGCTGATGAACTCGATATCGACGAGACCACCCGGGATCAGCTTGAAATCCCAGATATCGCTCGGCGGCTTCTCGCTGTCGATCATCTCGCGCATGGAGATCACGTCGGCGCTGACCTTGGCAACATCTCGCTTACGGCCGAGGATTTCGGCAAAGATTGCATTGGCCTCGGCGATCAGCCTTTCGTCGCCAGAGATGCAGCGCGCCCGCGTCAGGGCCAGATGCTCCCAGGTCCAGGCCTCTTCGCGCTGATACTTGGCGAAGGCATTGATCCTCGTCGCGACCGGCCCCTTGTTACCGGACGGACGAAGCCGCATGTCGACCTCGTAGAGAATGCCCTCTGCCGTCGGCGCGGAAAGTGCGGCGATCAGGCGCTGCGTTACCCGCGTGAAATAGCGCGTCGGGTCGAGCGGCTTGGGGCCGTCGGACTCGGTCGCCGCCTCATCGTAATCGTAAAGCAGGATCAGATCGACGTCAGAGCCCGCGGTCAGCTCGTGACTGCCGAGCTTGCCCATGCCGACGACGGCGATGCGGCCGCCGGGGAAATCGCCGTGTACCGAGCCAATCTCGTCCTGCACCGCCTTCACCGCCGCGGCGATGATCAGGTCAGCGAGATCGGTAAAGGCGCGGCCGGCCTGTGCCCCCGAGATGGCGCCGGTCAAAAGCCGGATGCCGATCAGGAAGCGCTGCTCGGCGGCAATGATGCGCAGGCGGTCGAGCACTTCCTCATAGTGTCGCGCGCCACCGACGAAATTGGCAATACGCGGCGCGAGATAGTCCCTCGTCGGCAATTCGGCAAGGAGGCCCGGATCGAGCATGCCGTCGAAGACATGCGGGCGCGCGGCGATGATTTCGGCAAGCCGCGGCGCCGACGACATGACGTTGACGATCAGCGACAGGAGGCCCGGATTGTTGCCGAGCAGCGAAAAGAGCTGGATGCCCGCCGGCAGGCCGGAAATGAAATTGTCGAAGCGCAGCAGCGCTTCGTCGGCTCGGCGGCTTTCGCCGAAGACGCGCAGAAGCTCCGGCGTCAGTTCGGTCAGGCGCTCGCGCGCTTCCACCGATTGCGTCGCGCGGTAGCGGCCATAGTGCCAGGTGCGGATCGTATGGGAAATGTCCGACGGCCGCTGGAAGCCGAGCTTCTTCAGCGTCTCCAGCGTATCCGGGTCGTCGCGCTGGCCGGTGAAGACGAGATTGCCGGTCTCGGTCGAAAGCTTCGCCTCCTGCTCGAAGAGCTGGGCGTAGCGGCGCTCGACCGTCTTCAACACGCGCGAAAGCGCCTTCGAGAAGGCGGCCGTATCGTCGAAGCCAAGCATATAGGCGATGCGCTTCAGCTCCGCTTCGGTCTCGGGCAGCACATGGGTCTGTTCGTCGCGTACCATCTGGATCCGGTGCTCGACGTCGCGCAGGAACCAATAGGCCTCGACGAGTTCATCCGCCGTCTCCTCGTCGATCCAGCCGGCCTTGACCAGGGCGCGCAGCATCGGCTCGGTGGCGCGCTGGCGTAGCTCCGGCATGCGACCGCCGGCGATCAACTGCTGCGTCTGCACGAAGAATTCGATCTCGCGGATGCCGCCGCGGCCGAGCTTGATGTTGTGTCCCTTGACCGCGATTTCGCCGTGGCCCTTGTGGGCGTGGATCTGCCGTTTGATCGAATGAATGTCAGCGATCGCCGCATAGTCGAGATATTTGCGGAAGACGAAGGGGACCAATTCCCTGAGGAACCGCTCACCGGCTTCGATATCGCCGGCGACCGGCCGCGCCTTGATGAAGGCGGCCCGTTCCCAGTTCTGCCCCCTGCTCTCGTAATAGAGCATCGCCGCCTCGACTGGAATCGCGAGCGGCGTCGAGCCTGGGTCGGGGCGCAGCCGCAGGTCGGTGCGGAAGACATAGCCGTCGCCGCTGCGCTCCTGCAGGATGCGGATCAGCCGGCGCAGCAGCCGGCCGAAGGTCTCCGAGGCATCGTCGCGGTCGACGATGACGCCGGATTGCGGATCGTAAAAGACGACGAGATCGATATCGGAGGAATAGTTGAGCTCGAAGGCGCCGAGCTTGCCCATGCCAAGCACGATGACCCCGGAACCGATGCTGGGGTTGGCGACGTCCTTGACGATCAGCTTGCCGCTCTCGTGCGCGCTCAGCAGCAGGTGATCGATGGTTGCGGAGACGGCAGCACCAGCAAAATCACTGAGCCAGCGCGTGGTTTCGCGGCCGTCGAAGTGCCGGGAGAGATCGGCGAGCGCCACGGCAAAGGCGAGCTCGCGTTTGGCCCGCCTCAGCCGCGCCATGATCTCCGTGTCCGGCAGGGCCGCGCCGCCTTCGTTGGGCTTCCAGGCATCGCGGGCGCGGCGCACCCGTTCGGCCAGGAAGGCCGTCAGATCGGTGGACAGGAGTTCTTCGAGAATGGCCGGGCGGCTGTCGCCCGTGTCGCGCAGGAAAGGCGACAGCGCGAAGGCTGCGACCACGAAGGTCTTGAACGGGCCGTCGGAAGCCAGCAGGCTGGCGATCCTGTCATGGCCCTTCGCCATGTCCTTCAGCACCGAGAGCGCTGCCTTGGCGTCGGCCTGGCTTGGCGCCCGGATCGGCGCCGTCTCGATCTCCCAGCACTGCTGCACCTGGTCCTGCATGCCCTCTCCCCTTGCCTACAGCCTGCACATCCAAAGCAGCGGCAAGCCGCGCTCGTCTCCTGTTCTCAAGGAACCGGTCTATCAGGTTGCAGCCGCAGGGAAAACCATCTGCACCGTCAGACCCTTGCCACCATCCCCCGCCGCCGGATCGGTATCGGCGAGACGCAGCGAGCCGTGATGCATCTCCATGACCGCCTCGACCAAGGACAATCCGAGGCCCGTGCCCGGCTTGGACCGGCTCTCATCGAGGCGAACGAAGCGCTTGACCACCTCGTCATGCATTGCTGCCGGTATGCCGGGCCCGTGATCGGCGACGGACAAGAGTACATGGCTATCGCGCTTTTCCAGCGAGACCCTGATCAGCGGATTGTCGGCGCCATCGGCATACTTGATCGCGTTGTCGATAAGGTTGCCGAGCGCCTGGCCAACCAGTTCTCGGTTGCCGGAGATTGTGATGTTTTGCGCGACTGCGGCTTCCAGCGTCAGACCGACATCCTCCGCAACAGGCTCATAGAGCTCGACGCAATCGGCAACGATCTGCGAGAGGTTGATCTCGCTCATCTCGGCGGCGGACGAGCCGGCCTCGACGCGCGAGATCATCAGGAGCGCATTGAAGGTCCGGATCAACTGGTCGGACTCACCGATGATCTCTTCGAGCGCGCCACGCTGGCTCGTGCCCTTGCGGGCGAGTGCTGCTTCGGCCTTGTTGCGCAGCCGCGTCAGCGGCGTTTTCAGGTCGTGGGCGATGTTGTCGGAGACCTGGCGCAGACCTTCGTTCAGTTTCTCGATACGGCCGAGCATCGCGTTCAGCGATTCCGACAGCCGGTCGAACTCATCGCCGGAACCGCTCATCGGCAGGCGCTGCGAGAGATCGCCGGCCATGATCTTGGTGCTCGCCTCCGACATGCGGTCGATGCGCTTCAGGGCATTGCGGCCAATGCCGAACCAGATGACGAGCGCGCCAAGCCCCATGACGCCGAGCGCTACCATGAGCGCCTGACGCACCAGAGCGCGAAACTTCTGCGGCTCCTGAAGGTCACGGCCAACGAGAATGCGCAGGCCATTGTCGAGCACCAGCACATGGGCGAGCGCCACATGACTGTCCTTCTTCGTCTCGTCCGTATAGCGCTGATAGGCAAAGGGTCGTTCGGTCCAACCTTCGCTGTCGAGCAGTCCGGGCTCGAGGCTCGCGACGTTGCCTGCAAGGATCTCGCCGCTCGGCCCGGCGATAACATAGAGATTGGCGCCCGGCTGCCGCGCGCGCCGCTCGAGCGAGCGCAGCAGGCCGTTCATGCCGGCCCGCGTGTAGACCTGCTCGATCTGCGTCACCTCCGCGGTGATGGCGTCACGGGTCTGCTGCTGCAGCAACCGCTCCGACATGCCGGTGACATAGAACACCAGAAAGGCTGCACAGAGCGAAAAGAGAATGAGATAAAGGGCGGAAAGCCGAACCGCGGTCGTTCTGAAGAGAACGCGAAGCTTGCTCATGCGGAGGCCCGGTCATCCTTGATCATGTAGCCGGCGCCGCGCACGGTGCGCAGCAGCGGCACGTCAAAGTCCTTCTCGATCTTCGAACGCAGCCGCGACACATGCACATCGATCACGTTGGTCTGCGGGTCGAAGTGATAGTCCCAGACATTTTCGAGCAGCATGGTACGGGTGACGACCTGGCCGGCATTCTTCATGAGATATTCGAGCAGGCGGAACTCGCGCGGCTGCAGCGGGATCTCCTTGCCCTGTCGGCGCACCGAATGCGACAGGCGGTCGAGTTCGAGATCGCCAACGCGGTAGACCATATCCTGTTCGGGCGTGCCCTTGCGGCGGCCGAGCACCTCGACACGCGCCAGCAGTTCGTTGAAGGCATAGGGTTTCGGCAGATAGTCGTCGCCGCCGGCACGAAGCCCCGTGACACGGTCATCGACCTGCCCAAGCGCGGAGAGGATCAGCACCGGTGTGTGGATGTCCTTGCGCCTGAGCTCGGTGATGACGGACAGGCCGTCGCGGCGCGGCAGCATGCGATCGATCACCAGAACGTCGTAGTTGTTCTCGCTGGCCATGAAGAGACCGCTCTCGCCGTCACTGGCGTGGTCGGAAACGATACCCGCCTCACGGAAGGCCTTCGCCAGATAAGCTGCCGCCTCGAGATCGTCTTCAATGATAAGAATCTTCATACGCGCGACCATAGTCCCGGACCCCTGTCTGTCTCAACCGGTTTCGGCTTTCCGCCACCGGATTGGCGAGTGCCCTCGATCACGATGGTATCGGCCGGATCGGACCAAACTCATGGTGATCGATTCTCGTCGGTGAGAGCGGGATGCGGGCGGAACACCGCACACAGTTTTCCCGCTCGAAACGGCGAGCGCCGCGAAATCACGTGGAAATCGCGGCGCTCCGGTCATTCATTTGACTGCCGCGATCAGCCCTGATCGATCGGGAGGGCCACGAAGCGGCTGCCGTTTTCTGCCTCGATCTGGAAGAGCGCCTTGCTACGGCCGTCCTTCTTGGCAGCGTTGATGACCTTCAGGATATCGTCGGCGGACTTCACTTCCTGATTGTTGACGGAGACGATCTTCTCGCCCGTCTTCAGGCCACGATCGCTGGCATCGGAGTCCTCATCGACCGAGGCGATGGTGACACCCTTGCCGTCATCGGACGGGACGACGGTGACGCCGAGGTTAGCCAGGGCCTGCTCGCTCGAAGGCTGCGTTTCCTCGGACTGGCTGTCCTGGCTCTTGGCGGCCTCCTTGTCATCCTTCGGCAGCGTGCCGATCTCCAGCTTGACGCTTTCGGACTTGCCGTTGCGCCAGAGGCTCAGGTCAACGGTCGTGCCCGGGCGGATGGCGGCAACCTTGCGGGCGAGATCGCGCGGATCCTTGATGGTGTCGCCGTTCAGCGCAGTCACCACGTCGCCCTTTTTGATGCCGGCCTTTTCACCCGGCGAACCCGCCTGGGGTTCGACGACCAGCGCGCCGCTTGCTTCCGCAAGGCCGAGCGATTCAGCGATGTCTTTGGTGACGGGCTGGATCTGTACGCCCAGCCAGCCGCGGGAAACCGAACCGTCCTTGATCAGGTCGGTAACCACATCCTTGGCAACGGCCGCGGGGATCGCAAAGGCAATGCCGACATTGCCGCCCGACGGCGAGAAGATCGCCGTGTTGATGCCGACCACTTCGCCGGAGAGATTGAAGGTCGGACCACCCGAGTTGCCGCGGTTCACGGCAGCGTCGACCTGCAAGTAATCGTCATAGGGGCCGGAGCCGATGTCGCGGCCACGGGCGGAGATGATGCCCGAGGTCACGGTACCGCCGAGACCGAACGGATTGCCGACAGCAACCACCCAGTCACCGACGCGGACCTTGCTGTCGTCGGCCCAGCCGACATAGGTGAACTTGCGCTTGTCATCGACCTTGAGCACGGCGAGATCGGTGCGGCTGTCCTTGCCGATCAGTTTGGCATCGAGTTCGGTGCCGTCGTTGAGGATGACGGTGAAGGCCGCGCCGTCGGAAACGACGTGGTTGTTGGTGACGAGATAGCCGTCTTCGGAGATGAAGAAGCCCGAGCCCTGGGACGTCGGACGCAGGCGACCTTCGCCATGCGGGCCACGGCGACCCGGGCCGCCGCGCTCGCTATGGTCATCGCCGCGCGGGCCGAATTCCTTGAAGAAGCGCTTCAGCGGGTGATCGTCCGGCAGTTCGTCGAAGCCACGGCCGCCGAAGCCAAAGGTGAAGTCGCTGCCATCTTCGGTAACCGGATTGATGCGCGACTGGACGCGAACCGAAACGACGGCGGGCGAGACCGCGTCGACGACATTAGCAAAGCTCGGCACCGAGGGCGCTTCCACCTTGACTGCTTCCGCAAAGGATTGGGAAACGCGCGCCGGCAGACCGGAGCTCAACATGACGGCAGCAAGGCCGGCAACCGTCGAGGCCTTCAGAACGGTCTTGAGGGAGGGACGCAGGGATTTGGTCGTAATCATCCGTTTTGCCTTTTCTCTTCCTTGATGCCGCCAAGCGGCAGCATCGAACCTGACTGCGCGCCCGTCTCGATGAAGACGGGTTCGTTTTTTTGGCTGACTGGAGGAACAGCCGATGACGAAACATGTAACGGATGGGACCTTACTGAGTTCTGTCCGGAAGATGAATTTTTGGTAATGTTGCGAGACGCGATGCTAAACGCATGGATTGCCGGCCGACGGGAGACAACACGCGCCGTCACCTTTGGTGCCCGCCACGGACAATCTTTCAGCGATTTCAAAAGATTATTGGGCCAGGGCGGCAATTGTCATCGACCCCGGACCGACCGTCAGGGCTGAAGCAGCTTCTTCAGCTTTTCCTTTTCATCCTCGGAAAGCGGAGTCCCCTTTGCTTGGGTGCCGCGACGGCGGGCCGCGACGACGAGGGTGATCGCCCCGACGAGAAGCAGGGTTGCGGGCATGCCCCACAGGATCAGTGTCTTCGTTTCGAAGCGCGGCTTCAGCAGCACGAATTCGCCGTAACGGGACACGACATAATCGATCACCGCCTCGTCGCTGTCGCCATTGGCCAGGCGTTCGCGCACCAGCACACGCAGGTCCTTGGCAAGCTCTGCATTGGAATCGTCGATCGACTGGTTCTGACAGACCATGCAGCGGAGCTCGGCCGAGATCGCCCGCGCCCGCGCTTCCAGCGCGGGGTCTGCCAACACCTCATCCGGGTTGACCGCGAAGGCCGCGCCAATCGGCAGGACGAACAGCAGGAGTGCCAGCAGCAGACGCATCATTCGGCAGCTCCCACCGGCACCGTCTTCGGCCGCTTGGCCCGCGCAGGCGCGCCGACCCGCAGGCGGCGGTCGCTCAAGGACACGAAACCGCCCGCGATCATGAACAGCGTTCCGCCCCAGATGCACAGGATCATCGGCTTCCACCAGATGCGCACGACGATGCCGCCTTCGCCGATCTGGTCGCCGAGTGAAACGTAGAGCTGGCTGAGGCCGAAGGTGCGGATGCCGGCTTCCGTCGTCGGCATCCGGCGCGCCTGGTAGAGGCGCTTCGACGACCAGACCTCGGAGACGGCAACACCGCCGCGGCTGATGGTGAAGTGGCCGGATTCTTCCGTGTAATTCGGGCCGCTGCCGTTGCGCATGCCGTCGAAGCGCAGGGTGTAGCCGCCGGCTTCGACTGTCATGCCTGGCTTCATCTCGACGACGGTCTCTGTTTCAAAGGCCGTAACGGCGACGATGCCGATCAGGGTGACGCCGAGACCGATATGGGCGAGCGCAGTGCCGAAGGCCGAGCGCGGCAGGCGGGTGAAGCGCCGCCAGGCGACATTACCCGCAACCTTGCCGAGGCCGGAACGCAACGCGACATCCGTCACGGAACCCACGATCAGGTAGACCCCGAGAGCGATGCCGAAGAGCGCCAGCACCGGGCCGCCATTCATCGCGTAAAAGTAGCCTGTGCCGAAGACGAGACCGATCGCGACCGCAGCGAAGAGCCGCTGGGAGACGCCGACGATGTCCCCGCGCTTCCACGCGAGCAAGGGACCGAACGGCACCGCGAAGAGCAGTGGCAGCATCAAGAGGCCGAAGGTCATGTTGAAGAACGGCGGACCGACGGAGATCTTGTCGCCGGTGAGCGCCTCCAGCACCAGCGGATAGAGCGTACCGGTCAGGACTGTCGCCGCGGCCGTCGTCAGGATGAGATTGTTGAAGACCAGCGAACCCTCGCGTGAAATCGGCGCGAATATGCCGCCGGCTTTCAGGTGCGAGGCCCGCAAGGCGAAGAGCGCGAAGGCGCCACCGATGAAAAAGACGAGGATGGCGAGAATGAAAATGCCGCGGGTCGGATCCGTGGCGAAGGCATGAACCGAGGTCAAGACGCCCGAACGGACGAGGAAGGTGCCGAGCAGCGACAGCGAGAAGGTCATGATCGCGAGCAGCACGGTCCAGATCTTCAGCGCCTCGCGCTTCTCCATGACCAGAGCCGAATGCAGAAGGGCGGTGCCCGCCAGCCAGGGCATGAAGGAGGCATTTTCCACCGGATCCCAGAACCACCAGCCGCCCCAGCCGAGCTCGTAATAGGCCCAGTAGGATCCCATGGAAATGCCGGCAGTAAGGAAGGTCCAGGCGGCAAGCGTCCACGGGCGGACCCAACGCGCCCAGGCGGCATCGATCCGGCCCTCGATCAGTGCGGCGATCGCAAAGGAGAAGCAGACGGAGAAGCCGACATAACCGAGATAGAGCAGCGGCGGATGAATGGCGAGGCCGACATCCTGCAGGATCGGGTTCAGGTCCTTGCCCTCGCCCGGCGCCGGGACCAGCCGCGCGAACGGGTTGGACGTCAAGAGAATGAAGAGAGCAAAGGCCATGGCGATCCAGCCCTGCACGGCGAGCACGTTCGCCTTCAGCGTTTCCGGCAGATTGCGCCCGAAGGCTGCCACCAGCGCCGAGAAAAATGTCAGGATCAGCAGCCACAGAAGCATCGAGCCTTCGTGGTTCCCCCAGACGCCCGAGATCTTGTAGATCAGCGGCTTCAGCGAATGGGAGTTCTCCCAGACGTTGCGGACCGAGAAGTCCGAGGTCACATAAGCGAAGGTCAGCACCGTGAACGCGAAGGCGACCAGCAGAAAACAGGCGACCGCAGCGCTCGACGCCAACTCCATCAAGCCGCGATCATTCAGCCGCGCACCGAGGATCGGCAAAGCGGCCTGGATGACCGCCGTCGCCAATGCCAGGACCAGCGCGTAATGTCCGAGCTCGATGATCATTTGATGGTTTCCTTCCCGCTGAGCTCAACGCCCTGGGCCTTCAAGCGGTCGGCGACATCCTTGGGCATGTAGGTCTCGTCATGCTTGGCGAGAACCGTATCCGCCACGAAGACCGAGCTCCCTTGAACGAAGGCTCCCTCCGTTACCACGCCCTGCCCCTCGCGGAACAGGTCGGGCAGGATGCCCGTGTAGGTTACCGGCACGCCGGCAAGCGTGTCGGTGACGGTGAAGGTGACGGTCTTACCGTCGCCGCGCTTTACCGATCCCCCTTCGACAACGCCGCCGAGGCGGATGCGCGTACCCGGCGACAAGTTGGCCTTGGCGAGATCGCTCGGCACGTAGAAATAGGCAATCGCCTGGCTGAAGGCGAACATCACCAGGAAGGCTGCGAGAACCAGGAAGCCGACACCGCCGCCGATGATCGCCAGTCTTTTTTGTTTGCGCGTCATTGCGTCACTCCATCGGTCGCAATACCGAGTTCACGAGCAAGCGCCAGGAGCTGCTTGCCCCCGTCGCCATCGGCCGGGAAGGTCTTCAGCCCCTCCTTTAGCGCTGCCGCCGCCTTGTCTCGTTGATCGAGGACAACGTGGGAGCGGATCAGCCGCGCCCAGCCTTCGAGGTTGTCAGGATTTGCCTTGAGGCGGCTTTCGAGGCTTTCGACCATGCCGCGGATCATTTCCTGCCGATCACCGCTGCTCATGTTCTCCGCGGCCGCGACATCCTCGGCGCTGGGATTGCCGGGTGCCGCTGCGCTGCCGGCGGCGGCGCCCGTCAACTCGGCGACATGCTGCTTGACCAGCGGCAGCCAGGGCGCATCGGCAGGCGACGTCGCGACCAGCCTATTGAAGGCGGTCAGGGCCTCGTCCTTCTTGCCTTCCTGCTTGAGGCCGAGGGCAAGGTAGAATTCCGAGCGCGGGTCATTGGGATCGAGCGCCAGCGCCTGCTGGAGTGCCTCCTGGGCCTTCGTTGTCACGAGACCATCGGACTGCACGACGAGCGCCTCCGCATATCCCCCGAGGCGCGCCGGCGTCGGTCCGAGCAAACGTATCGCCCGGTCATAGGCGTCAACCGCTTCCTCGATACGTCCGTTGCGCATGTAGATCGGCGCGAGCAGGTCCCAGCCGGCGCCGTCGTTCGGGTTCACCGCAAGGTGGTTTTCAGCCTTGGCGATCAGGACATTGATGTCGCCATTGGGATCGGCAAGACGAGCGGCAAGCGGCTGCGCCGGCACGCCCGGGCTACCCGTCAGCAGGTAAAGACAAAGGCCGACGACGGGAAGACAGAGCAGCACGAAGGCCTGGGCCAGACGATTGGCCCCGCGCCGCGGCGAAACGGCCGGCGTCACTACCCGGTCGCTCTCGCCGGCTGCCAGCAATCGGCGCGCCACCTCGGCCCGCGCAAGCTCGGCATCATCACTCGAAATCAGGCCGCTGTCCTGATCGCGTTTCAGTTCGTCGAGCTGGTCGCGATAGACCTCGATGTCATGGCTGTAGGGAGACGAAGGGGCTTCCCCTGCCCGCATCAGCGGCAGGATCAGCACGACGGCAACGGCCGCCGTCAAAATGGCGACGAGGATCCAGAACAACATGCACGCTCAATACTATGAGGCCCATGCCATTCCAACTCGAAAACCCGCCATGACGGAGATTTGAGGCGTTTCGCCGCAACAGCCGATGAAGCCGTCTGGCAACGCTTCGGACGCCCGAGAAGGCGCGCTCAGGTGAGCGGCGTCCAACTGCCGTCGGGATTGCGGCAGGCAGCGCCGCGTGCCGTCTTCGCCTGGCTCTTGATCGTCACGGTATGGCTGTATTGGCGGCAGTTCTGTGATCCGACCTGATAGGGAGCGGCCGCAACGACGGAGCCGCTGACGCCGCGTCCGTCCCAGGTCACCGGCTGGCCGCCCGGCGCTGCCTCGAGCGCGCGATACTCCGCCTCGAGCGCGCGCTGGCGGTCGGACGAACCGATATCGAGATCGGCAATACGACCGATCACTCCGCCCTGAAGCGCAGCGATGTAGGTCGTCGAGGAAACCCCACGGGTGGCGGTCGAGCCAAGGCCGGCGACAGCCCCCTTGCTGCCGCCCGGGGTGCCGCAACCGGCAAGAGCCACGGCCGACGCGATCACCGCGATCCTACCGCCAACGACAAAAGTCCGTGTCATTTCTGCCTGGTTCCTCATGATCCGCGACACTCAACCATTCCTATCCGAAGCCGTATTCGTGAACCCCGTGCATTCGGGTCAAATGACGACTTGTCCTTGATTTTCTTTTGGCATTCCCCGCTTGCCGAGGCAACGGCGCGCCCTGCCGCCGTGACATTTTCGAGCACGGGTGTGACACCTTGATCACGAACGCCCGTGCACTCTTCGTCATCCCGCCCTACGCTGCGGCCGGCAACAGGAGCTGCGCGCGCAGTCCCCCTTCGTCCCGCCGCGACAGCGTGATGCTGCCCTGGTATTCCCGCACGATCTCGCTGACGATCGAGAGTCCAAGCCCGGTTCCAGGCTTGCTTTCGTCAAGCCGCTTGCCGCGCTTCATCGCCAGCGCGATCTGGTCGGGGTTGAGCCCAGGACCATCGTCATCGATGTCGAGCACGATCCACTGTCTACCGGGCTCCTTCGCATGAAGCTCGCTCGGCGCCGGCCGCACATTCAGCCACACTTCGCCACGGGCGTGGCGGGCAGCGTTTTCAAGCAGGTTGCCGACGGTTTCCTCGACGTCCTGCAATTCCATCGCAAGCACCAATGCCGGCGGATTGATCGACAGGTGAACCTGTTTTTCCGGGTTGAGCTTGCGCATCACCCGAACGAGACGTTCGAGCGCCGGCTGTGCCTCGGTTCTCGCCAGGACGGATTCCCGCTGCGCCGCGATCCGCGCGCGGCTGAGATAGGATTGAACCTGCGTCTGCATCGCATCCACCTGGTTCCGCACCAGTTCGCCATGCGGCGCATCGAGCACGCGGGCTTCGTTGAGCAGAACGGCGATCGGCGTCTTCAGTGAATGCGCAAGGTTGCCGACCTGCATACGGGCACGCTCGACGATACGGCGGTTGCTGTCGATGAGCGCGTTGACCTCGTTGGCCAGCGGCTGGATCTCGCGCGGGAAGGCCCCGTCAAGCCGCTCGCTCTCACCGGTGCGGATCTTCTCCAGCGAGCGACGAACCTGATCGAGCGGATGCAGGCCGAAGAGAATGGTGAGCGCGTTCACGCCGAGTCCGCCGAGACCGAAGATGGAGAGTGCGATGGTCAGGTTACGGGTGAAGCGATTAATGTCAGCCTCGAGCACGTCACGGTTGCCGGCAACGCGAAAGCGCGCGGTGTGGCCCTGGATGTCGAGCACGACCTCGGTCTCGGAGACCTCGACCTCGTTACCGAACGGATCCTTGGTGGTATAGAAGCGGACGTAGCCGGTGTCGAACGGAACCTCATCGACGCTGGCGATCGGCAGCTTGCCGTTGCCGAGAGACGTCGAGATCAGGGGTGGCGTGTCGAATTCGCCGATCGGATCGACGATCCAGTACCAGCCGGTCTGCGGCTGCGAAAAGCGGAGATCGCCGAGCTGCGGACTGCCTGAAAGCACCGTCTTCTCGTTGACGGAAATAGAGTTGACGACGTTGAAAAGCTGCGCCCGCAGCAGGTCCTTGAAACCGCGTTCGGAACCCTGGCGATAGAGTTCGGAAATGACCACACCGATCACGACCAGGGCGACGACCGCCCAGACGGTGGAAACCGCCAATACGCGTGCTGTGAGCGATCTAATTGCCATTGCTCGGCGCTTGCATTCGGTATCCGAGACCGCGCACCGTTTCAATCAGATCGTTGCCGATCTTCTTGCGCAGCCGGCCGATGAACACTTCGATCGTATTGGAATCGCGATCGAAGTCCTGATCGTACATATGTTCGACCAGTTCCGTGCGCGAAACGACCTGACCCATGTGGTGCATGAGATAGGAGAGCAGCCGGAACTCGTGCGACGTCAGCTTCAGTGCCGCGCCATCCACGGTTGCCTTGGAACCCTTGGTATCGAGGCGCACCGGGCCGCAGACGATCTCCGAGCTTGCATGCCCGGCAGCACGGCGGATCAGGGCGCGGATGCGGGCGAGAACCTCTTCGACATGGAAGGGCTTCGCGACATAGTCGTCGGCGCCGGCATCGATGCCGGCGACCTTATCGCTCCAGCGATCGCGCGCCGTCAAGATCAGGACCGGCATGGTCTTGCCGTCGCCGCGCCACTTCTCCAGTACCGTGATGCCATCCATCTCCGGCAGGCCGATATCGAGGATCACGGCATCGTAGGGCTCGGCATCGCCGAGATAATGTCCCTCTTCGCCGTCATAGGCCTGGTCGACGACGTAGCCGGCCTCCTTCAGCACCTCGGCGAGCTGCCGGTTCAGGTTGGCGTCGTCCTCGACAATCAGAATGCGCATTCGTCTCTACTTCCTCTCGCGGCCATCCGGCTGCATGCTTCGGCTCAATCCTAGCCGATTTACGATAGAAACATGCAGGCTTTCAAAGCGCCACAGTGACCTTTGCACCTGGTAAGACGCATGGCGCCACAGGGATGGCTTACATCGGCACCTTGACGGTCACCTTTTTCGGTCGCCCGCCATTACCGGGAACGAGCACCGTGATCACACACTGGCCATCAGACGTCGGCTGCGCCGACAGCAATTCGCCGCCGGTGTCGGCGACCACCTGTGCAGCGGCCGCACTGCAATCGCCGGACACGCGGACGACGTTATCCGACGGCACACCGATCGCAGGCAGGCTGAAGCCCGCGAGGCCTGCAGCAAGCGCGGCTATGATCACTGGTGAAGACATGAACGCACTTTCAACTTGGGAAGCATCATAGCAGAAGCAATAACCGAACGAGGCTGAATGGCAAATGAATGTCGGCCTTCCGACCCGCCGGGCGCCCATCGCGGAACCCATCGACCTCACCGGAAATCCGACCCTAGATTGCAGCGATTCCGTTCCCGACGGAACCCGGTTGAAGGCCGCAATCGCCACTTCATGCGGCAGTTTCGCCTCGAGGGGCGCCGTGAGGATATGGTCTCATGCTCTGCGGCATTGCTCGCGGCAGGCGGAAATCAGCCTTTTGTTAAGCATGTTCCGCTAGGGTTGAGAGGTCGGCAAGGCTCTCGCGTCGCGTCACCGAAGGTATCCGCCATATCCTGAACGCTGGGATATCGCATCCAGCAGGAAGCGATTCGCAATTCCTTTGAATCCCTTGGCGGCGATCGTTCAAAAGTTGAGTCACCATCCTGCAAGGTTGATTCAAGATGATCGCATTTCGATTCCGAAAGCCAGACTAAGCCACTGACACGCTTCGATTTCGTCGCCACGGTTTCCCCACCGAGGGCGCGAGCGTCCCTCGCGTTCGGCACATGCATCAGCCGCTGAACAGCGCCAAGATTGGCCTGCGCGGCAGAAAAGATGTCCGCGAAATTACTTCAAAAGAATGCCTAATTTTGACATATCGACACCGGCATGCATGCGCACCGACGGACGGCTGTGGATCAACCAAAAATTAATCGATTTAAATATTTTCTAATCGTTTAAATGATTTAAGCCACTGATTTACAAAGCCTTTACGATGTGAAATTGTCCGCCCCGTCAAACGTCATGAAACCGTCATAGGCCCGGAGGATCGGATGCAGACGCTCGCGAACAACCAGCCCGCATCTCAGCAGTCCACAGTACCGCAATCGCTGCTCGACCGTTTCGAAAACGAATGGCGCGCCATGCGCGCTGCCGGCGAAAGCACCCCGAAGCCGATCCAACCGGCCGAGTAAAGCCGTCGGTGGCGAGCTGGTTCTCGCCACCACCATCCCGAGCTATGCAAGACGCAACACGAAGTTGAACCTTGAGTGCCAGGATGGGCCGCATCCTGCAACGCTTGTGTCGTGTCATTGCGCAAACGGATAGGGCTGTGGCAGAAGCTGCGGCCCTTGAATATTTGTGGCTATTTTCAGCCTTTTGGCCATTCGGAAAAACCATGTTACTCTTTCCGTATGCTGACCGAAGAGATTGAAAAACTCGCGCTAAGCTTGCCGGGAACGGAGGAGAACGCGCATTTCGGCACACGGGACTTCCGCGTGGGCAAGCGCATTTTCATGACCTTGCCGGAGGCCGGTCGTGCGGTCTTCAAACTCACGCCTGACCAACAACGCATGCTCCTGGAAATGGAGCCTGGGGTCTGCGCCGCCGTGCCCGGCGGCTGGGGCGATCGTGGCTGGACCTCATTCTACTTCGTCGAAGCGGACGAAGGCCTCGTCCGTCAGTCGATGGAAACCGCCTGGCGCAACGTCGCGCCGAAAAGCCTCGTCAAGAAGAACGGCGGCAGCCACTAAGGCACATCGCGATCTTCGAGATTCGCTCCTTGCGCTTTAAGCCATTGATATTTCGCATATCGTTGTCGCAGTACCGCTGCGCACATTTGCGCGACATGCTTTGGGCTGCCTCAAGAGGAAGTGGATTTCCGGTTCGCGCGGTACCGGCGCACATCGATCCCGAACGCCGGCCAATCCCCTCTTATTCCACGCTTTCCTGCCCCACTTCCAACGGCCAGGTGACGATATAGTCTTCATAGTCTTCGATATCGACGTCGTCCTCGGCGACGGTGCGGCCGCGCACCGAAATGCCGGCAGCATGAACCGTTTCCGGATCGCCCGAAATCAGCGGGTGCCACCAATAGAGATCGCGCCCCTCGGCGACGAGCCGATAACCGCAGGTCGGCGGCAGCCAGGTGATCTCGCGCACGGCCTTGGGCGTCAGCTGGATGCAGTCGGGCACCGTCGCCTGCCGGTTTTCATAGTCCCTGCAGCGGCAGCTCTCGCCATCGAGAAGCGTGCAACGGATCGCGGTCCAGGCGATCTCGCCGGTATCCCAATCCTCCAGCTTGTTCAGACAACAGAGCCCGCAGCCGTCGCAGAGACTTTCCCACTCCGTATTGGTCATGTCCTCAAGGCTCTTCGCCTTCCAGAAAGGCATTTCGCCCATCGTCATCACACTTTCGTCAAATAGCCTGCGATACAGAAATTTCGCAGAAAATTGCCGGTTTTTTAAGGCCGCCGGCGCGATATGCAAGTAGATTGGAATTTGACGCCGTGCAAATATTACACGGCGCCGGCATGATGCCGCAGAGCCTTCAGGACGTCGAGACGTGCGGGAACCGAGGAAAGACGATAACCGGCCGAAAAAACGGCACATCTTTCTCAGAATCGACTCCTGGATCGATTCCACGGTCTGGAATGCCGGCTTCAAACTGGCGCAATGGTGGGAAGACACCACCATCTTCTTCCGCCGGTTTCGCGTCACGGGCTGGAAAAGGGTCGTGTTCGAGGTGCTCGGCGAAGGCATGACCTGGGGTACCGTCGGCTCGGTGCTGATGCTGGCCTTGGCGCTTCCGGCCTTCGAGGAGACCAAGGGCAACTGGCGCGCCCAGAGCGACTTCGCCGTTACCTTCCTCGATCGCTACGGCAATGAAATCGGCCACCGCGGCATCATTCACGAAGATTCCGTACCGATCGACGAGCTGCCCGACCATCTGATCAAGGCGGTGCTCGCGACCGAAGACCGCCGTTTCTTCGACCATTGGGGCATCGATTTCCTCGGCCTTGCCCGCGCGATGACCGAGAATGCCCGCGCCGGCGGCGTAGTCCAAGGCGGCTCGACGCTGACGCAGCAGCTTGCCAAGAATCTCTTTCTGTCGAACGAACGCACGATCGAGCGTAAGATCAAGGAAGCCTTCCTGGCGGTCTGGCTCGAATGCAATCTGTCGAAGAAGGAAATCCTCCGGCTCTATCTCGACCGCGCCTATATGGGCGGCGGCACCTTCGGGGCGGCTGCGGCCGCGCAGTTCTATTTCGGCAAGTCGATCACCGATGTGAACCTTGCGGAGTCGGCTATGCTCGCCGGGCTCTTCAAGGCGCCGGCCCGCTACGCGCCGCACGTCAACCTGCCGGCCGCGCGCGGACGCGCCAACGAGGTTCTGACCAACCTCGTCCAGGGCGGGCTGATGACCGAGGGCCAGGTGATCGCCGCACGCCTCAATCCAGCCAGCGTTATCGACCGCGCGCAGGTAAAAGCGCCCGACTTCTTCCTCGATTGGGCCTTTGACGAGGTTCAGCGTATCGCTCGCCCCTTTGCGCAGCATTCGCTGATCGTGCGCACCACGATCGACATGGGCCTGCAGAACGCTGCCGAGGACTCGGTGGAATCGAGCCTGCGCCAATATGGCGAGAGCTTCCATGTGAAGCAGGGCGCCATCGTCATGATCGAGAATGGCGGCGCGGTGCGGGCCATGGTCGGCGGCCGTGACTATGGCGAGAGCCAGTTCAACCGCGCGACCCGCGCCCTGCGGCAGCCGGGCTCCTCTTTCAAGGTCTACACCTACGCTGCGGCGATGGAGAAGGGCATGACGCCGGAAACGGTCGTCGTCGATGCGCCGATCACCTGGCGTGGCTGGTCGCCGCAGAATTACGGCCGGAGCTATGCCGGGCGCATCACGATCCTGACGGCGATCGCCAAGTCGATCAACACCATCCCCGTGCGCCTCGCCAAGGACAAGCTCGGCACCGATCTGATCGCCCAGACCGCCAAGGCGATGGGTATCGAGACCCCACTCCGTACCGACAAGACCATGCCGCTCGGAACATCGGAAGTCACCGTGCTCGATCAGGCGACGGCTTACGCGGTGTTCCCGGCGGGCGGTGTACAGTCGCGCCGTCATGGCATCAGCCAGATCCTCAACTATGACGGCGATATCCTCTACGACTTCGGTCGCGACGAACCGCCGGCGCGGCGCGTGCTTTCGGAAGCCGCGAATACGTCGATGAATTCGATGCTGACGCAGATCCCGATCATCGGTACCGCGCGCAAGGCCGCCCTCGACAACGGCATCGTCGTCGGCGGCAAGACCGGCACGACGCAGGCCTATCGCGACGCCTGGTTCGTCGGCTTCACCGGCGACTATACGACCGCCGTCTGGTTCGGTAACGACGACTACACCTCGACCAACAACATGACCGGCGGTTCGCTGCCGGCGATGACGTTCAAACGGCTGATGGACTATGCCGAGCAAGGCATCGAGCACCGCGCGATCCCCGGTGTAGTCGCGCCGACGGCGCCGGCGAAACAGCCGCAGGTCGCGACGGCGAAGCCGGATGAGAATGCCCTGCCGCCACTCGTCCGTCCACGCTCGTTGTCGGCCGAGGTTACCCGCCTGCTACGCACGATCGGCGAGACCTTTGAAAAGGCACCGGCCCTGAAAGCGCCGGAGAGCGGCGGCAAGCTCGCCGCCCTCGGTACTGCCGAAGAAAAACGCTCCGGACAGACGAATCCCAATGCCGCCAGCAACTAGATTCTCCCGCGCAGACCTGCGGCAACGATCTCGACAGGAAGCCGCACGCGCCGCGTCGGCGGCCGTTGCACCGGTCGCCGATTTCGGCGAGATATGGGGGCAAACTCATCTTGCCCCGCCGCAGAACGATTTCCGATAGAGCCGCCCTTGTTCCGAATCCCCTTCCTCGTCGCGCTCGCCCTTGCCATCGCCTTCGGCGGCGGCATTGCCTCGGCCGTATGGGCGCTGAAGGCGACCGTCGGCTTCGGTTCGATCGCGATCGGCCCGTGGGTCGCTTTCCCGGAGGCGCAGACGATCAACGCCGATCCCTATGCCAAGGCGCACCGGGCGCGCGCCGGAGAACTTCTTTACGGCGGCGCCGAAGGACTGATGTTCAGCGCGCAGACCGACGACAAGGGCCAGAAGCTCCAGGCTTCCTGCTCCTATGACGTCACGGGGCTGACGCCACAGGCTCGCTTCTGGACGCTCTATGCGGCGAATGCCGACGGCCTGCCGTTGCGTCCCGGCTCCGACCTGCCCTCGGCCGTCAATTCCTGGACGGTGCTGCGCAGCGAAAACAGCAATTTCACTATCCATGTGTCGCCGAACGCCCAGCCGGACAATTGGCTGGCCTTGCGTCATGCAGGCACCTTCCGACTGGTTCTGACGCTGCTCGACACGCCGACGGCAGGTTCGTCGGGGCTGCTCGACCTCGCCATGCCAATCATCACCAAGACCGGGTGCGGCGATGCGTAAGGTTCTCTTCGCCACGGTCCTCGGCCTCGTCGGCGCCGCCCTGCTGCACATCATCATCATCCTGGCGCTGCCGCAGTTTACCGGCCGCGACGCCTATACCCGCGTGCTGGGATTGTTGGAGATGGACAGCTTCTTCGCGCTGACGAGCACGCCGGGGCCGACCGGCCTTGCCAATGACGACCCCTATCTCAGGACGGCCGTTTGCAGCTTCTCGATCTCGGACGGACCGGCGCGCTTCCTCGCTAGCGGCAATGTGCCGTTCTGGTCGCTTGCGGTCTTCGACAGCAATTCGAATGAAGTCTTCAGCATGAACGACCACACGGCAGTCAACGGCAAGCTCGATCTTGTCGTCGCGACGCCGATTCAACTGGTGGAACTGCGCAAGTCGCCGCCGCCGGCGCTGGCGCAATCGATCATGGTGGAGATGAAGGAACAGGACGGCTATGCCGTTCTGAGGGCGATGGCGCCGGTCGACAGTTTCGAGGAGCAGGTCCGCAACTTCCTTGCGGAATCAAGCTGTGAGCCATTTCGGCGCTAAGTGCTTCGGACGCGAGACGGATTGCCGCGCAGTCGCTGCCGCGCTCGGCAGATAGCCAAGGCAAAGATTACGTTCAGTGCAAGAATTATGCTGAAGAGGCCCTGATGTTTCGGGCCAAGGACAGGCGCCCGGCCGTCGCCGGTCGTCGACGCGGGAACGCGAACGCTACTGCTTCTTGATCCGGCGTCCATCCGGGGCCGTCGGCTGCGGGTCACGGTCGAGGCGCTCGTAGCGGATGCCGGTGAACAGAAGCACTTTGGCTCCGCTCGATATGGCCGGTGGTCTACGCGGCGGTACGCGAACCTTTCGGTCCTGAATTCTGATCACGTCTGCCATGCTCGTCTCCACAAAGTCTTGAGACGGATGAACTACCGTACAGATTTCACCCTGCCCTCTCGGGCCAGCGCATTTTTCCAGGCTTGCCTGGACAGGCGCGCTTTTCTCGTTTGCTCCTTCTTCCGGTCGCCCGGATGTTGCTCTTCTGGTTCACACGACACAGCCCGATGATAACGGGTCCGCCCCGATTGAGCCATAGGCTGGTTAACAGAATGCTAATACACCACTACGGCACCAACCTTACACTCATTATCGCGCCAGACGATCCCTCGAGATGTATCCGCGGTAACAATCCGGAGCGGCATCAAACCGCAGTCAGCGTCGCGATATCAGACCAAGCAGGAACGACACACCGGCAACCGCCACCAGCGTCGACAAGGGCTCCTCGCGTACCCGCTCGCGGACGCGTTCCGCCATCAGTTCCGCCTCCCCCTGAACAACCGCCTTCGTACCGCTCCCGATCGCCGAGACAGCTTCGGTCAGTCGAGCGATTTCCGCCCGCAGTTCGGCGATCTGAACGTCAACCTCGGCACGCGCTTGCACCTGCGAAACGTTTTCACCGACTTTCTGCACGGCCTCCAGTTTCTTTTCCACCATTGCAACGCTCCCTTGTCTGCGCGGTCTCAACGCTCCGGATGGCGTTTGGTTCCGCCTGAGACCACAGAAACCGAGCCCACCAAAAGCAAACGGGCGGTCGCGCCGCCCGTTTTCTGTTCACCGGAATAACGCCGAAGCACGGCGCTTCACGTCAATCGTCGCAGTCTGGATCGTCGAACTCGCACCGAACAAACGGCGCCGGGCGGGCGCCTTCGTAGATGCCGCCATCGTCCTGGCGAATACGGACGCTGCGACGTTCCCATTCTCGGCGATCTTCACGCACCGTCAGCTCGCGGTTCCATTCGCTCTCGCGGCTACGCCACTCCTCTTCACGCTGGCCGGTTTCCCAGTCGCGGCGGTCGCGCTCGCGCTGCCGTTCCCAGTAGCGACGATCCCGGCTGTCATCGACCCAATCCGGTCCCCGGCGCCACCGATCGCGCTCACGATAGAAATCGCGGCCACGGTAGTTGCGGTCCCAATAGCTGTCGAATTGGAAGACGACCGTCGGAATGCCGAGCGGGCGATAATAGCGAGGCTCGACATACACGCGATTGCGGCGATAGTCGGCCTGGACGTAACGCCCGGCAACCCAGCCGCGCCCGCCATAGAACGAGACGTCGCACCACGGCAGATCCGCCAGGCATCCGTGAATTTCGACGGATTCGCCGACCGGAATCAGCGATACCGCCGGATAACGGGTGCTCGGACCGGAGCGCATGTTGACATTGGCAGTGGCAAAGCCTTCCGCGGCTTCGGCGATCGCCGGGGCCGCAAGCAGCGCGCAGACCGCCGCTGCGCGCAGGATAAATTTCTTCACAGTTCCATATCTCCCATGGAGAGGCCCCTCTTCACTTGGCCTCCAGGCGTCGGCGGGCGTCCGGAGCCCTTGACCGTCGCCGCGATAACTCGTGACCGCATGTGGATTTTTTATGGCTGATGCCGCGAATGTCCCCGGGAAATGCCGGGGCCCATCGGCAATCTGTCGGCCTTGCCGGGCGCCACGCATGTGCCGCAAGCCTGAATAAAGCTCCAACATCCATAGTTAACAGTACGCTAACGCTTTTCTTCTAATTTTTGCGACGTGTGCCTTTCCGGATCACCGGAAACGGCGATCATGTTTTGCGTGCAGGGAATTATCGTGACGGATCGCTTTCGTGAGTTGGAAAGGCCACAGACCGGCCGCTTGAAGGACGTCGTCCTGATGGCGACGGTCACCGGTTTCGAAAGCCTGCGCATCCCCGGCAAGTCCGACATGAAGCAGTTTGCCGAACTGTTCGAGCCGCTTTTTCTCGGTTCCAGCAACGAAGCCCGCCGTCAGGCGGCGGCAGCGCTTTCCCAGTGTCCACAGATCCCGGAGCCGGTCGCCGCACTGATCGGCGGCATGCCGATTTCGATTGCCGCGATTTTTCTGACCCGCTCGAAGGCGATCACCGACCGCACCCTGATCGCGGTCATCCGCGACCGCGGGCCGGAACATGCCGCGGCGATCGCGCGCCGCCCGAACCTCTCTCCCCTTGTCGTCGATGCCCTGGTCGAGCATCACAATCCGCCCGGGCTCGCCGCACGCAACGCAGCAAGGCAGGTGGTGGCCGAGCGGGCGAACCCGGAGGCCGAGGCCGCTTCGGTGCGCGCGGCCCGCGAAGAGGCGCTGCGACACGAGATCAAGACGCTGGCACGAGCGGGGTCACGCAGCACCGCATCGACGACCTCAACCGACGCGATCGGCGACGTGCATGCGGCGCTGCTCGCGCGCTTTGCCCGCAGCGGCGAGATCATCCTGTTCTCACGTGTCCTCGGCCAGGCACTCGGCACCAATGACGCGCAAGTCGAACGCATCCTGCTCGACATCTCCGGACAGCGGCTCGCGACGAGCCTCATCGCGCTCGATGTCGAGACATCCGATGCCGGCTTCGTGCTCAAGGCGCTATATCCGCATCTTCGCGAGCCTTTCGGCGAGACGACCCATGCCGAAGCGTTGATCGGCGCCATGAACCGCGCCGCCTGCCGCGAACAGCTCGACGCCTGGATCGAGGCGGAGGCCGGGGAATCGACCCCGGCTGCAAGGCACGAAGCATACTTCGCTGAAAATCCCGCCAACGATGCGCGGCAGATCGGTCCTCGCAGGATCGCAGCGGCCGCCGGCAATGTGCAGCCACTGCGACTTTTCGGCCGGCGACGCGGCTAGACGCAGAAATCTCTCATCTTGCGCCGCCTTGATGCAAGTCGATTTGATCGTCCGTGAGCGCGTCCTGCGGCCTCCGCCAAGTGGAGAGGCAAGCAGGTTCGCACGTTCGGCAAATCGGTGTCAGGACCGGCTTGCGCCATCCTGCGGAACGACCTCAAACAGTTCGCCATGGTCGTCCAGCTCGATTTCCACGATCCAGCAATCCGGATCGAACCGGATCTCGCTCGCAAGGGCTGCATCGACCCCTTCGGCGTCGCTGTCACGCAACCTCACTTCAAACTTGCGGCCGACATCGACTTCGTCGGCGAAGAAATTCTGCGGTGCCGGGGCAAAGAGCGTCTCGGTCCCGAGCCGCGTGCGTTGGCGGATGAAGATCGCGCCGGCCTCCTCCGCTCCCTTGCGCAGCACGGCCGCATAGCCGCCGAGCGAAAACGCGCGGCGCAACAGGGACGAGACGAAGATGTGAGACTTCAAGCGCATGGAAGGCTGATACACGTGCCGGCTGGCGCAGGCAAATCGGCGATGCGGTCAAACCCGACCATCGATCAGAGTGCGCCGATTTCCTTGAGCTTTTTCAAGACCTGCGCATTCGGCTCGCCGGTCTGCGGCAGGCGGTAGTGTTTTTCAAAGTGGCGGATCGCTGCCCGCGTCTGCTCTCCAGCGACGCCATCGACCGCAACATCCGCATAGGCGAGATTGCTCAGCCCCTTCTGGATGTTCAGCACCAGGTCGCTCGAAGCCGGGATTTCGGCACGCGGAATGAAATTACCTTCCTTCTCGGAGGAACGAATGGCGGCAGCGACCGGATCGATCTCCACGCCGTTGCCCTTTGTCTCGGCGAGAGGCCTTCCCGCCGGCGTGACCTGAGCAGCCTTGTCGCTCGGTACGGCTCGCAGCGCCTGCAGCAACTCGGTGCTTGCCAAGCCCGTCTCGGCGCGGCCCGCCTGCGCTTCGAAGCGCAGGATCGCTGCCGCCGTCCGCGGGCCGCTGCGGCCGTCCGGTGCGCCGTCGTAAAGTCCGATCCGGTTCAATTCCTTCTGGATGTCGGCGACGAGCTTCGAGGTTGCGCCGCCGGGCACGCTTGCCACGCGCTCGGGCGACGGCTTGTCCGCCGGCAGGTCCGCGGAAGCAGCGGCGATCACGTCCTCGACATTGTCCGCCTTGGCCTTGGCCTCGCCCTCGCGTTCGATGACGAAGGTGGTCACGTTGCGCTGCTCGACCTCCTCACCCTTGGCGATGGCGATCCGCTGCGCGGTTTCGGCACTGACGAGCGGCACGCGGGTGCGCAGGAGCGGCGACGGGTGCACGCCGTGCTGATACCACATGGCATTGGCGGCCACGAAGGAGAACACGACCAGGAAGGCGGCCGAGCCGCCCGAGACCAGCGGATGACGCGCCATCAGGCGGCCGGCAAGTCGAACACCCTGTCCGGCAAGAGCCAGCCCGCGCACGGCCAGGCCGGGCGCACGCCGCGCGACCTTCTTCCGTTCAGGCTGTTTTCGCTTGCGCGGCGCCATATCCCCGTTCCTCGTTCAAACCGACGTCTTCGGGCCGCCCCCCTTCGGCAACCGGTTTCGTTTCTCCATCGCGCAGGCGTGGCGGAAACTCCACCGTTACCGACGAACGCTGTTCCTGGCGCTCGGCAACGGCGATGCCGGAGCCGTCGCGCGGTATCGTCACGACGATGATGGTTCCCTCGCCCTCGCGGCTGCGAATCGTCAGGTCGCCACCATGAAGCGCAACGAGGCCCTTGACCAGCGAAAGGCCGAGGCCGGTGCCCTCGTAGCGGCGCGTATAGTCGTTCTGGATCTGGACAAAAGGTTGACCGAGCAGTTCCAGCTTGTCGGCGGCGATACCGATGCCGGTATCGCTGACAGAGAGCTTCAGCATCGCACCATCCACCTCGGCGTCGATCGTCACGACACCGCCATGGTCCGTAAACTTCACGGCGTTGCCGATCAGGTTGATGAGAACCTGTTGGAAGGCGCGCTGATCGGCATTGATTTCGCCGATGCCGCGGGTGACGCGGCTGACCAGCTTGACGCCCTTTTCCGCGGCCTGGTGCGACAGCATCGCCTCGCAGGCGGCAACCGCCTCGGCGACGCGGAAAGGCTCGGGCAGGAGTTCGTAGCGCCCCGCCTCGATCTTGCTCATGTCGAGCATGGTGTTGACGACGGAGAGCAGATGTTCGCCCGACTTGTGGATGAGGCCTACATATTCGCGCTGGCGATCGTTCTCGAGCTTGCCGAAATATTCGCCGGCCAACACGTCGGAGAAACCGAGGATGGCGTTGAGCGGCGTGCGCAGTTCGTGGCTGACGGCAGCGAGGAAACGGGTCTTGGCGTCGTTCGCAGACTCAGCCTCGGCCGTCCGGGCAGCGGCCTCGGCGCGCAGACCGGCCTCCTGGGAGACATCGCGCGACTGGGCAAGGATCCCCGTCAGGTTGCCATCGCGATCGCGTAGCGGCGCCAGTTCGCAGGACATGTAGACGAACTGTTCGCCTTCAATCGGCAATGTCCGCCGTTCGATGCGGATATCGACCGTCGCCCGGTCGCCGCCCTGGCGGAGGATGTCGATCGCGCTCAGGAAGGTGATGCGGTCGGAGACGTGAATCTGCTCGATGAATCCGCGGCCTGCGGGGTCGCGCATCAACGTCAGGTGCTCGGCTGCATCGCGCCCATGCACGGAGAGAACGTTGCCGCGCAGGTCGTGCACGGTGACGATACCCGCAAAAAGATCATAGGCGGCCGAGAGGTCCGGGAGGGCGGGATCGGACGGAGCCGGCGCACCAGCGTCCGGCGCCCGACCGCGAGCGATCGCAACGGCCGCCGCCAGCAGCGAAGCGGAAGCCCAAAGGGCGGTGCCGAGCGGCAGGGCCGAGGACACGGGCATGGCGAGCGACAGGGCGAGCGGCACCACCGGCAGCGTCGTCAGCGAGACGGCCGCGACGGCACGCAGGCGTTTCGTATCGCGGCGTCCGGCGAGCGAGGAAGCTTCACGACGGGGCAGCCACAGGGCCGCGACCTCGTCCACGCGGGACGCCCATCTGCCAGCCATGTTACGCAATACGCTCACGCTTTACCCTGCTACATTTGTTGTTCTTGCGAGGCTGGCGCGACCGAATTCCCCTACCTGGGAATCGCGATTCAGACTGCCTCGTGACATGTCGGAATCTCGCACCCCCGGCTTAATGAAAGAATAAACGCGCCCGTGTCGGAACGGTGCGAAACGGCTGAAAAATCCCGTTTTGAAGCAAATCGAGCGACCTTCATTTCTTGTGGTTAACGGGGCGTAAGCAACGGATTTCTGTGCATTTTCTGGACACTGTTAATGATTGTGGCGCCCCCACCGGCACGCCATTGCCGACGCTTCCGGGCTTCGCGCCAAGAGGTTCGCCACGAACCTTAACGGTGAAAGCTAAAATGCGACACAAATGCGCGGCAAAGCAGCCGACGGCGGCATTTCATTAAAAATTGAAGCAAATGCCGCTCGATTTTGAAAAGCCGTCTTGTGATTCCCGTCCTAGTGTCGGTGTCAACAAAGGGTCGACGCTGCATCGAAGGCAGCGGGTTCCCCGAGGAAACGACGGCAGCGTGAGCGGGTATCAGGGGATACGGCGGCGCTGCGGGATGCCGAAGGCGCACAAGCCGGCTAGAAGACCGGTGAGCTCAGGCAACTGAACGAAGGATGGGCAGAACATGTGGTTTCTCATCAAGGCGACATTCTGGTTCTCGCTGGTGCTGGTGCTGCTGCCGTTCCTCGATCCGTCGAGTTCGCAGAAGCTGGAGCACGCCCCCAAGGTCGAGCTTGGCGACACCTTCGCCGCCGCCAATGAGGCTTTCCAATACATCAGCGCCATCTGCATCCAGAAGCCTGAGATCTGCGAGAAGGGTGCCGAGACCTTCGTCGCCCTCGGTCATCGGGCTCGCGAAGGCGCTCGTATCGCCTATGAATTCCTGGATACCCAGTTTGCCGAAACCGATGCCCAGCCCGATGCCAAGGTGACGACCGGAACGGTCGCACCGGCGATGACCGGCACGGTAAAGCCGCAGGCCGATGTGGCCGCTCCGACCACCGAGGTCAGCACCATCGACGCAGAGCCCGTCTTCAAGCGCACGCCGGTTCCGGAAAAGCGCCTCGATCCCAAGGCCGCGATCATCCAGTAATCACGCCAGGCCCTCGGTCGGGGCCGGCGGGCCGCCATTCACCCATCCGCAACTTAACTGCCTGACTTGCCGCCCTGTCGTGGCCGCCGCGAGGATCCCATCCCCTCGCGGCGTTTTCTTTTTTGCTGGCACAACCCTGGATCGCGCCCGAGCCAGCCACGCACAAGGCGTCGCTGCTTAGGTCCGCCGCCCAGCAATTGGCCGGCGCAGGCGGTATCGAAGCGGCAGATGGTGTTGCATCTGCCGCAGCCGCGGCTGCCCTGCCAGAGGCCGGCAATGCGCAGACGGAAGGTGCTGCGACAGGCGACGATGCAGTCGCGCCCTCCGAGCCGGCAAACTTCGCCGAGCGCGCCTATCGCGAATTCAGCGACGGAGATCGCGAGTCCGGTTCCACCGTGAAAGTGGTCGCCGAACTCAAATCGGTTGCCGAACAGGTAAAGCAACTGTTGCGAAGGGCCGAGCAGGAATTGCGCAACGATGGATCTGCCCGCGGCGCTGACGATGCGCGCGCGGCCGGCCATGTCTTGTCGGCCACCATCGGCAAACTCGGCGGGATCGACGCAAGCGTCGGAAATGCCTTCACCTTTCCGTCAAGCGTTTCGATCTGACCTGCCTGCGAAATGCCGCCGATGCCCAAGACAACCGTTATTGACGGTTCTCAATGGCCTTTCGATCCCCTATATGAGGGCTGAAAGCCTGCGTGCCCGACAGCAAAGGGCATGGCAGGGACGAACCTCGTTCGCGGCAAGGGCCGGCGGGGGTATAATATTCTGACAACGGACCCGGATCATGACGACGCTTGAGCAGATTATCGACGATTTCGCCTTCCTCGACGAGTGGGAGGATCGCTATCGCTATGTGATCGAACTCGGCAAGGCGCTGCCGGAGATGCCTGAGGCCAAGCGGACCCAGGAAAACAAGGTTCAGGGCTGCGCCAGCCAGGTCTGGCTCGTCACCCAGACGACGGGCGATCCGGAGGACCCTGTCCTGACTTTCGAAGGTGAATCGGATGCGCATATCGTGCGCGGCCTTGTCGCAATCGCGCTCGCCATCTTTTCCGGCAAACATGCCTCGGAGATCGCCGAGATCGATGCCATCGATACCTTCGGCAAGATCGGCCTGATCGAGCATCTCTCGACGCAGCGCGCCAACGGCCTGCGCTCGATGATCCGCCGCATCAAGAACGAAGCGGAGCTTCGGCTGGCCGCCTGACGGACTGTCAGGACCCGACAGCACAAAGCACAAGAGCCGGACGCTCAGGCCCGGCCCTTCGTGATCAAACCAAATGCCGTCAGGTACTCGCAGCAAACAGCCGCAATGCTTCACCAGACGGTTGAAGCCTTACTTGCCGCGGCGCTTGCGGCGCTGGCCGAGGCCCATTTCCTTGGCGAGGCGCGAGCGTGCTTCCGCATAGGCGGGCGCGACCATCGGGTAGTCGGTCGGCAGGTCCCACTTCTCGCGGTATTCTTCCGGCGACAAATTGTGGTGGGTCATCAGGTGACGCTTCAGCGACTTGAAGGTGCCGCCGCATTCGAGGCAGGTGATCTGGTCGTCCTGGACGGACTTGCGAACCGACACGGCCGGCTTCGGCTTTTCAACCGGGATGACAACCGGTGCCGGCGCCGCGGTGTTGTTGAGGGCCGAGTGCACGTCTGCGATCAGCGTGGGAAGCTCGGCGACGGGAACCACATGATTGCTGACGTAGGCGGCAACGATTTCCGCCGTCAGTTCAACCAGAAGTTCATGGCTCGCGCCAAGCGCTGTTTCAGTCATTTCTTTCTCCTATCGGACTTCAGCACAACCCGAAACGACGTCTCGGGGGAGGAACGCTTGCAAGAGCCGTCAGGAAGCCTTCGCTGCCTTGGGATGGACCATCAAACGCGGCGAAGACAAACGCCGGCCACGATATCAAGAGTTGGAATTTTGATTACGAAACCTGCTGCCGAGTCACCGGGACGACCGAACTCTCAAAGCAACAACCAAACATTCACAACTCAAGCTGGAATTTCAGATCAAAGTATTTTCCGCGACGACACTTTACATTTACCCGATTAACATCGAAGCGTGAAATGTCCAAACATAAATTTGCCGACACTTAGCAACTTTATCTCCAAATTGCTAAAATGGCCACACTGCATCGCAAAGTTCTGAAATACAGATACAGAAATGTCATCGATCAGCGACGACGTGGCTCTTCCTTTTGCGGAAGCTGATCTACGACTGACAGTTTCGTAAGTTTGTAACCGGCCTGATGTGCGGCTTTTGCCAAGAGATGAGCCGAAATTGGTGCAGTCAGCACGAAGAAGAAGAAGCCTGCAAGCGCCCGAATCAGTATTGCCGCATCCAGAGAATGGACGCCTGCAGCCAGCAGCAACAGGCCGGAACCTATGGTGCCGGCCTTCGACGCCGCGTGCATCCGCGTGTAAAGATCAGGAAACCGCAAGATGCCAATTGCCGCAAGCAGCGAAAAGACCGCGCCGACGATCAACAGGGCGGCAACCAATACGGCGATGGCCATGTTCAGGACAGGGTTCATCGGCGGCCTCCCTTGTGCTTGCGCCGGACCGCGTTGGATCGCGGTGTGGAGACGCGCGTTGCTTCCGGCGCGCTTTCCGGCGAAAGCCCGCGGGCCAGCACGAAACGAGCAAAGGCGACCGTCGCCAGGAAGCCGACCAGGCCCAGGGCGATGGCAATGTCGATGTAAAGGTTAAAACCGGTGCGGATCGCAACGACGGCAATCAGGCCGATGGCGATCGCCACCAGCATGTCGAGGCCGAGCACGCGGTCCGGCAAGGTCGGACCGCGGATGATGCGCCAGACGGTAATCAGAAGGGCGATAGACAGCGCGATAAGTGCGAAGCCCGTGGCAAAGGCTTCGATCTGGTCTGGCAGGCTCATTCGAAAGCCTCCTTTATCCGCCGTTCGAAGCCGTTGGCGATGTCGCGCCGCAAGCCGCCGGGATCGGCGCAATCGAGCGCATGGACGTAGAGCGTCCGGCGGTCGTCGGAGACGTCGACCGAAAGAGTTCCCGGCGTCAGCGTGATGAGATTGGCGAGCAGCGCGATCTCGAAATCGCTCTTGACCGTCAGCGGAAAGGCAAAGATGCCGGGCTTCAACACCATTTTCGGCTGGATCACCATGAGGGCGACCTTGGTTGCCGAGATTGCCAGCTCCTTGAAGAACAGAGCCGTCAGCAGGAACAGTTTGAGCGGTCGCACGGGATAGGTGACGGGCTGGAGCTCGCGCCGTATCAGCCACAGGGACAGGGCTCCGACGGCGAAGCCGAGGATCAGATTGGCCAGCGAGAAGCTGGCGCTGATCGCACCCCAGATCGCCGTGAACACCAGGTTGATGGTGAGGAACTTGGTCACGGGGCACCTCCCGGGAAAACCGAGTTCAGGTAGGCCGAGGGCTCGGCGAGCCCGGTCGCCGCAGTTTGAATGGTCGCAAGCAGCGGCTCCGGATAGAGGCCGATCGCCAGGGCGAGGACGGTCAATGCGGTGAGCGGCAGGAGTGCCGCGGGCGAGATCGTCGCGGACGCCGTCGCTCCCTCGCCGGCGCCAGCATCGCGCCAATAGGCCAACAGGAAGAACCTCCCGGTGACAACAGTCGTCAGGAAACCGGTGAGAAGCAGGGCCCCTGCCAACCACCAGGCGCCGATATCGAGCGCCGCCTTGACCAGCATCACCTTCGGCCAGAAGCCGGAGAAAGGCGGCAGACCGGAAACGGCGAAGGCGAGCATCAGCGTCAGCGCCGCGAAACCGGCATGGCGACGATAAAGGCCTGCAAGCGACGAAAGCGAGAAGCTGCCGCCGAGCCTGGCCGCAACGCCGGATGCGAAATAAAGCGCGGTCATCACCAACATCGAGTGCAGCGCATAGAAGATCGCGCCGCCGATACCTCCCGGGCCACCGACGGCAATACCGGCGAGGATCGAGCCGATGCCGGCGACCACGAGATAGCCGAGCATGCGGCGGAAATCCGATTGCGCCAGCGCCCCGAACGCGCCGACGAGCATGGTCAGCGCGGCGGCCAGGGCAATGACGAAACTCAGTTCCTCGCGCTGGAGCGGCAGCAGCATCACGGTGACGCGGATCAGGGCGTAGATGCCGACCTTGGTCAGCAGGCCGGCGAAGAGCGCCGACACCACGACGCGCGGCGTGTGATAGGAAGCCGGCAGCCAGAAATTGACCGGAAAGGCCGCCGCCTTCATGCCGAAGGCGAGCACGAAGAGCGCCGTCAGCGTCATCAGCGGCGCAGTACCGGCAAGACCTTCCGCCTTGCGAGCGATATCGGCCATGTTGAGCGTGCCGAAGCTCGCATAGAGATAGCCTGTGGTGATCAGGAACAGCGTGGTCGCGATCAGGTTGAGGAAGCCGTACTTCACTGCGCCGTCGATCTGCTCCCGCTCGGAGCCGAGTACGATCAGGCCGAAGGAGGAAATCAGCAGCACCTCGAACCAGACGTAGAGGTTGAAGATGTCGCCGGTCAGGAAGGCGCCGGAGACCCCCGCCATCAGGAGCATCAGGAACGGATAGAAGCCGTAGCGCCGGCCGCTGTCATTGATATCGGCCAGCGAATAGATCCCGCCGGCAAGCGCCACCACCGAGGCGGCCAGCGCAAAGAGCGCGCCGCTGAGATCGACGGTGAAGGCGATGCCGAAGGGCGGCAGCCAGCGCCCCATGACCATCGTCAACGGACCGCTTGCGAGTACATGCCGGAGCAGGAAAACGTCGATGAGAACGAGGCCGGCAAGACCAAGGACCGCAATGTAAGGGTGCCAGTCGATCTTTCGGCGCAGCATCACCAGCAGTGCGCCGATCGCCAGGCACCAGGCGACAGGCAGGATCACCAGCCATTCGGCAGAGGCGACCGGATCGAGAACGAGCGCGGCGGAGAGATCTGCGGGGGGAGAAGTCGAAGCGGCCATGGGTCGGTCAGTATCCAAGCGGCGGAGCCGGCTCGTCCTTCGGCTCGGCTACGCGCATCTCGTCGGTATTGTCGGTTTGCAGTTCCTCGTAGGCGCGCCAGGCCAGAACCAGCAGGAAAGCGAAGAAGGAGAAGGAGATGACGATTGCCGTCAGGATCAGCGCCTGCGGGAGAGCGTTTGCGGCCGGTCCCGTGAGCGTATCCTGGTGGCCGGGAATAACCGGCGGCACGCCGCGCGTCAGCCGCCCGCCGGTGAAGATCAACAGGTTGACCGCGTTGCCGAGGATGGCGACGCCAAGCAAGACGCGGATGATGGACTTCGACAGCAGCAGATAGACCGCCACCGTGAAGAAGATGCCGACGAGCAACGCAAACCAGGCTTCCATCACTCGCCTCCCCGCTCTTCGAGCGAAAGCGCAACCGAGCTGATCGCGCCAACGACGACGAGATAGACGCCGCAATCGAACAGCATCACGGTCGACAGCGGGATCTCCACACCGAGAACCGAGGGATAGATCCAGAGACCGGTCATGAACGGGACGCGTGCGGCAATCGAGATCAGTCCAGCGACCGCCGATGCGAAGAGCCCCGCGCCGGCGATTGCCATCGGATGGAAATAGATCGCGCGGCGCACGGTCTCGACCCCGCAGGCGATGCCGTAGATCGCCAGCGCCGATACTGCGATCAACCCGCCGATGAAACCGCCACCGGGTTCGTTATGGCCGCGCAGCAGCACGAAGATCGAAAACAGCACCATCAGGCTGGCGAGAAACGGGGCGACGGCCCGGAAGATCACCGACTTCATGCGCGCTCCTCCGCATCCGGATCGTTGTCGGCGATACGGCGAAGCGAACCGGCCCTCAAGCGGACCAGCGACAGGATGGCAAGACCGGTGACCATCAGCACGGCGATCTCGCCCAGCGTGTCCGTGCCGCGGAAATCGACGATGATGACGTTCACCACATTGGCCCCGTGCGCGATCGACTTCGAATAGAGATTGAAGAATTCGGTCAGCGTGGCGTCGAAGGGAACACCCGTCGCCTTCAGCAACATCAAGCTGAAGCCGACGCCGCAGGCGAGCGCGATGGCGAAATCCGGGACCTTCTGTGCGAGCGGCCGATGGTCGGACGGCGAGAGCCTGAGCCTTGTCATCACCAGCGCCAGAACGACGACCGACAGTGTCTCGATCATGAACTGCGTGAAGGCGAGGTCCGGCGCGCCATAGAGCAGGAAGATGACGGCCACGGCAAAGCCCTGGATGCCGAGCGAGACGATCGCCGTCAGCCGATCGGGCGCGAGTACGACGGCAAGGAGACCGATGACCGCGATTGCCATAATCGCGAGTTCGTGCAGCGGTACGTCGGGTGCGAAGAACGGCGCGCGCGGCAGTTCGCCATAGATGAGCGGAACGAGCAGCAGGACGAAGGCAACCAGGATGAAGGTCACCGTCATGTAAACGTCGAGCCTGCCGGATTGCAGCCGGCGCGTCAGCGCCCCGGAAAAACGAACGAGCCCGCGAATGAACTGGTCGAAACCACGGTCCGGCCCCCAGCCGATATCGGCAAGGATCGTGGCGATGAAGTCACGCAGGCGATCGAGCTTGAGGTAGAAGACGATCCCGATCAACGCGGTCGCGATCGACATGGCCAACGGCATCCCGACGTGCGGAACGACCGATATCGCGACCGCACGCGGTTCGCCTGATATCGCCGATGCCATCGGCGTCGAAACGAGTTCATGGGTCAGCCCCGAGAGCAAGGCCGTCGAAAGCCCCTTGGCGGCGAGCAGCGCCGGCCCGAGCCAGAGCAGCACCGGCGCCTCGTGCGCTGCCTTCGGCGTCTCGACCTTCGCACCGACGAATGGCTTGAGGGCTACGGCGAAGGCCACCGCAAACATCAGCGCATTGCCGAAGATCGCGAGCGCAGCAAAGACCATCGAGCGGCGGTCGAAGCCGGAGAGTGCGTAATAGATTTCCTCCTTGGCGATGAAGCCAAAGAAGGGGAACAGCCCGCCCATCGAGAATGCCGCGGCAAGCGCAATGACGAAGGTGAGAGGCATGGCCGAGCGCAAGCCCCCGAGCCTGGTCACGTCGCGCGCGCCGGTCTCATGGTCGATGATGCCGGCGACCATGAAAAGCGCGCCCTTGAACAGGGAGTGTGCGACGAGATAGAGCGCCGCCGCCTCGATCGCATGCGGGGCGCCGAGACCGGTCAGCATGACGAGCAGGCCGAGCGACGCCATCGTCGTATAGGCGAGCATCAGCTTCAGGTCGGTCTGACGGCAGGCAAGGGCTGCACCGATGACGAGCGTAGCACCGCCAAAGAGCGGCAGCAGGATCTGCCATTCAGGCGTACCGCCGAAAACGGGATTGAGCCGCATCAGCAGATAGACGCCAGCCTTCACCATGGTCGCCGAATGCAGATAGGCCGAGACGGGTGTCGGTGCTTCCATCGCGTTCGGCAGCCAGAAATGGAAGGGGAACTGCGCCGACTTCGTAAAGGCGCCGCCGAGAACGAGAAGAAGTGCCGCCAGATAGAACGGGCTTTCGCGCATCTCCGTGCCAAAGGCCATGAGCAGCGAAAGCTGGGTGACGCCGCTGACGTTCCAGATGATCAGAAGTCCTGCGAGCAGGACGAGCCCGCCTCCTCCGGTCACGACCAGCGCCTGAAGCGCCGCACGCCGGGCCGCTTCGCGCGAATGGTCGAAGCCGATCAGCAGGAACGACGTGATCGAGGTCAGTTCCCAGAAGACGAAGAGCATCAGAAAGCTGTCGGACACGACGAGGCCGAGCATCGACCCCATGAACATCAGGATGAACGAGAAGAACCGCCCCTGCTGCGGATGGCCTTTCAGGTAACCGCCGGAATAGAGCACGATCAGCGTGCCGATGCCGGCGATCAACAGGGCGAAGGTCAGCGACAGACCGTCGATCAGCCAGGAAAAGCTGACATTGAACGACGGGATCCAGGCATAGCCGCCGGTGACCACCTCGCCTTTGGCCACTTCCGGCCAGAAGCGGGTGAAATGCAGGACAATGGCCGCGGGGAAGAGTGCCAGAACCCAGGCCGCCTTGTGCCCGAGCAGGCGCGTGAGCAGCGGCGCGACCAAAGCCCCCACGAAAGGGAGTGCGAGGGCCAGAAATGTCAGGGCCGCAACATCCATCGTCCTGGCCTGCTCCTTTATATTTTCACCATGCAATCAATCGAAGACCCGACATAAAAGAAGGGTTATGGCGCCTCAAGCCTTATCCAGATAAAAACGACGTTATGTGCCGTAAAGTCGCTTCGGAGATCGGATGCAGCAGTCCAAGCACTATCAGATTCGTTCGTTTCATGCGGCGGCCACCGACTACAATTAAAATGCTGTTAGCATAATATTCACTTGTCGTCGCAGCAGGATCGAACGCCCTGGAATCGGGACAATAAGACGTGGTAGTTGTACGTAAAGGCTTCTTCAATTCAAAATAATACGAAGCCTGGATCGCCGGGCCGGCGAAAACCGACGGCTGCTCGCAACGTCTGCCTTCGACGATATCTGCCAACCCGCAGGCTCGCTCATCGACCGTCTTTCTGCCGCAAGCAGCATGAACTGAAGAACACAACGATCACGGGCGAGGCCTGCTTGGAACGATCTCGCATAGTCGTCATCGCCAGTATCCTGGCTGCACTCGGCGCGATCCTGCCGATGCTGGCGGCCTATTATCTTTCCTGGTCGATCGCGGTGCGCAGCGAGCAGATGCGGCTTTCGCGCCTTGCCGACTACGCCATCATGCGCGCCGATGCGGCGCTCGAGGAGGCCTCCCGGGCGCTGAAGGTCGCCGACCGGTTCGACATGCCGCCGTGCATGTCGACGCACATCGCAGCGCTGCGCTCGCTCGTCGTCAACACGACCTCCATCGAGGATATCGGCTACTTCGAGAACGGGCTGCTGAGGTGCACGTCGTGGGGCTACCCGCCGCGCCGTCTCACCCGCTCTCCGTCCGCCGATTTTTTCGCGAGCAACGGCGTCGAAGTCATCCCGCGGATGTATCCGACGATCAGTACCGGCACCCCCATGACGGCGTTTCGATATCGCTCCTACACCGTGCTGACCAATCCGGCTCGATTCGTCGACGTGATTGCGGAGCCCGGCACCCGGCTTGCGGTGGCCACGAAAAACGGTGTGCTGATCAGCACTCTGAACAATCCGAACGCGTCGCTTACAGCGCGGCTCGCCGATCTTCCCAAAACCGGCAGTGACGGCGACGACCTGTTCGCAACCTCACGGGGCGCAAACTGGATTGCCGTTGCCAGCGCCCCCGGTATCTCCATTCTCAACGACATGGACCGGGAGCGGCTGCTGCTCCTGCCGGTCGGCGCCCTGGTCGCAGCACTCATGGTCGGTCTCGTCGTCTGGACGTCGCGGCGCCGCCTTTCGCCGCTCGGAGAGCTCTCGATCGCCGTCCAGCGGCGCGAGTTCATCGTCCACTATCAGCCGCTGATCGAACTAAAGACCGGCATCTGCGTCGGCGCGGAAGCGCTCGTGCGCTGGCGGCGGCCCGATGGGCAAATGGTCCGCCCCGATCTCTTCATCCCGTTGGCGGAGGAGAATGGCCTGATCGAAGAAATCACCGACCAAGTCATCCATGCCATGGTCGCCGAACTGAGAACGATGCTCCTTGCGGATCGCTCGCTGCACATTGCCGTCAACCTCGCCGCCGATGACATCAAATCAGGGCGCATCCTACCGGTGATAGAGGCAGCACTGGAAAACACCGGCATAGTGACCCAGCAGATCTGGCTGGAAGCGACCGAGCGCGGCTTCATGGACGTGAAATCGGCTCGCGCGACGATCGAGGAAGCCCGCCGGCGCGGCCACTCGGTGGCGATCGACGACTTCGGCACCGGCTACTCGAGCCTGCAATATCTGCAGGAGCTTCCGCTCGATGCACTGAAGATCGACAAGTCCTTCATCGACACAATCGGAACGGATTCCGCCACCAGCTCGATCACGCCGCATATCATCGACATCGCCAAGTCGCTCGACCTTTACATCGTCGCCGAGGGCATCGAGCGGCAGGAGCAAGCCGATTATCTCATCGAGCGCGGCGTGCAGTACGGCCAGGGCTGGCTGTTCTCCAAGGCGTTGCCGGCATCGGAATTCATCGCCTTCTACAACAACAGCAAACGCCGGCGCGGGGCCGGTCCGACGGTGATCCGCAGGGAGATCGCCTGACCTACGCCGCGTCGCCTCCGAGACACGTCAATTGCGCGCTTCCGGCAGCATTCCTATATAGTCGGCGCAACGACAGGAGATCTTTCATGACGACCGTAAAGACGCCCAAGGTGGTGAAGACCGATGCGGAATGGCGGGCCATGCTCTCGCCGGAACAATACCGCATCACCCGGCAGCAGGGTACCGAGCGTCCGTTCACCGGCCCTTTCCTCAACAACAAGCGGACCGGCACCTATGAATGCGTCTGTTGCGGCCGGGCCCTTTTCCGCTCGGACACCAAGTTCGATTCCGGCTGTGGCTGGCCGAGCTATTTCGCAGCGATCGACGACCAGGCGATCCGGGAAATCGAGGACCGCTCGCACTTCATGGTGCGCATGGAGATCCGCTGTGCCGACTGTGACGCCCATCTCGGACACGTGTTCCCGGATGGCCCGCCGCCGACGGGACTTCGCTATTGCCTCAACGGCCATGCGATGACGTTTACCGAGGATTGACACCGACGCGCGGAAGGAGTGGCATGGGGTCTGGTGTTCCATCAGGGACAGGCCCTGAGCCGAGGCCGCGCTATCTAGACTATCTGTCAAGCAAGCGAGAGGAGGTCCGCATGCTGCGCATACTGACAGCACTCACTCTCCTGCTCTCGTCGGCCCTGGCAGCGACGGCCGCCGACGACTGGGTACCCTATGCCAATGCGCGTTTCGGTTACGTGCTCGACATACCGCCTGGCTTCGAGTTGCAGAGCCAGGGAGACAATGGCGACGGCGCCAGCTTCCATGCCAACGACAATGGCGCGACCCTTTCGGTCTTTGGCAGCACATTGCTGGATGGCGACTTCGAAACCGACGTCAACGACCGCATCGGCTACGAGCGCGAGGGCGACTGGCGCATCGCCTATTCGCGCGTGACGACCGCCTGGGCAAGCTTTTCGGGGGTCCGTGGCAAAGAGGTGTTTTATACGCGCGCCATCGCTCTCTGCGACGGCAGCGCCGCCTATTTCCGCCTGCAGTACCGCAAGAGCCGGCTCACCAGTTTCGACGGCGTGATCTCACGCATGGCGGAAGCGCTGAGGCCATCGGAAGGCTGTCAGCATCCGCCTGTCGCTGCCGTTGCGGGCGAAGCGCCAAACTGACCACGGTTCAGGATGCGGCGCTATAGCAGGTCAGCACGGCCGAATAATGCACGGCCGCACCGGTCACGACGAAGCCGTGCCAGATCGCGTTCTGGAAGCGCAGCTTTTCCCAAACATGGAAAATGACGCCGGCGGAATAGATGATTCCGCCGATCAGGATCAGTACCAGCGTCGTTGCCGTCAGCGTCGACAGGAGCGGCCCGGCGGCGAGTACGCCGCTCCAGCCCATGGCGAGATAAAGCAGGATCGCCAGCCGGTCGAACCGGCCGGGAAACAGACACTTGATCGCAACGCCGAGGGCGGCGATCGCCCAAATGCCGATCAGCATCACGAACAGGAACGGGTCGTCCACGCCGCGCTGCAGGAACGGCGTATAGGTTGCCGCGATCAGGATGAAGATGGAGGAATGGTCGACACGGCGCAGGAACCATTTGGTGCGCGAAATCGGATAGAGGTTGTAGAGAAACGAAATCGAGAGGGTCGCAAGCAGCCCCGCCCCGTAGACGGCGGCGGCGGCAAGCTGGCCACTGGTGCTCCAGAGCGTCGCATAGAAGATCAACGCGGTGACACCGACCAGCGCGGCGGCAAGGCCGATGCCGTGCACGATGCCGTCGGCAATCAGTTCCGAGCGGTCATAGTTCCATTTGACGCCAGCAAATTCCACGCAGTCCCTCTCCCCGGGTCTCTGTCCTTCTTTCCGTCGCACGCCCCGTAGCTGTCGCGCCGCCATCGTCATCCTGCCACAGCCCCGAGCTGCCGCAAAGATAGGGTGGCGTGCCGAAAGCATCAACTTTTGCAACGTATTACAACAATCGCATGACATGTTTGCGAGGTGCTGGAACCTTGTTTGCGCGCCCGGTCACGACCACATGGGGCGCGCAGGATGACGTGCCGATCGGGAGGAGGACGATGCCAATCTTACGCACCCCGCAGCCGCAACTGGCGGCCGCGCTCAGCGACCTCTGCCTGCGGTCGAAAGCCGTATGGGGATACGACGCCGCCTTCCTGGAGGCGTGTCGTCCGGCGTTGACGCTGACGGCCGAAGACTGGAAGGTTTCCGATCTGCAGATCGCCGTCGATGGTGAACGGATCCTCGGTCTGGCGCAGGTTCGCTCCCATGGCCAGATCGCCGAACTCGACAAGCTCTTCATCGAGCCGGACGCCCGCGCCGCCGGCATTGGCCGAAGCCTTTTCGACTGGTGTGTCGAGGCGGCGATCAACCGTGGCGCCACGGTCATGACGATCGACGCCGACCCGGGCGCTGCCGATTTCTATCGCCACATGGGCGCCGTCGATGACGCCGTCATCGCATCGACCGTCATCCCGGGACGCTTTCTGCCGAGACTGAAGCTGGAACTAAGATGACGATCGGAAGTTCGCCGCCGCTGGCGCGGCGATCGTTCGATGGATCATCTTGCACCGCGGGTAACTTCCGCCGCACATTCCTGACAGAGCGGCGCATGGGGAACGGCCTGCAGGCGCGCTGACGAAATCGGCAGGCCGCAGCGGACGCAGGTGCCGAAGGTGCCGGCGGCGATCCGGTCGAGGGCCGCATCGATCGCGCGGATCTCTTCCTGGCCGGCAAGACCGAGGCCCTCCAGAACCTCATCGTCTTCCCGCTCGGTCACGCGATCCGGTACATCGGCGTTCATGGGCTGATCGAGATCGTGCTCGATCTTGACCAGTCGCCCCTGCAGCTCCTCCTTGCGGTGAGTGAGGCGGCTGCGAAAATCGTCAAGCGCAAACTTGTCCATCTGAAGACTCCTCGGCGGTGGCGGCGCAAGATCGCGCCGCAGCCGCTCTTATTGTTGGCAGATTACCGGTCGACGAGTACGGCGCAGGGGCAATGGCTGACCACGCGGCTGGCGGTCGAGCCGATGAAGTAATCAATCAGACCCGGCCGGTGGGAGGCGATGATCACCAAATCGGCATTCTCTTCGCTCGCGAAGGCGTTGATGGTGCCAGCAGCGCCGCCGGTGCGAATTTCGACACGCCCGCTGATCCCGTGCTTGGTCTTCATGTCCTCGAGCGTCTTCTTTGCCTGCTTGCGGGACTCCTCGACCATCTCCAGCGGGAAATCGACGATCATATAGCCCTGCGCATAGGCGTTCAGATCCTCAACGACATTGAGCAGAACAATCTCGCCCCCTTCGTCAATCAGCTTCTCGGCAATGCCCAGCACAGATTCACCGTGCTCGAGCTGGTCCATGGCAATCGGGACGATGATCTTCTTGTACATGCTGCACTCCTTCTGTTGCCCTCACGGATCGCCGCACCGGATGTGGCGGGCGAATCCCTCGTCTGGAGATTGCGCCCCGACCGCTTTCCCGGCTTTGATTGAAATCAAATCGAAAGCGCCGCGCTCGCGTGACCCTACTCAAATGGAGGTAGGGCGACGGCAACCACTGTCAACGCTCATCGAACACAACATCAAGCGACTGACGGGCTTCCGTGAACGGACGCGCCGGCCCATATTCCGGGCAACAGTTTCAACGCAACTGGGCCGGCAGACCGGCTGCAGTTCGACGCCCGAGGAGGCAGATTTGACAGCTATCCCGACCGACCACGCCATTGCCATGCCGGCGCATGTCGACTGCGCACATCTGGTCGTCCAGGATCTGCCCGTCGTTTCGGCCTGGTACCAGAAGATCATCGGTTTGAAGCCGATCGAAACGAGCAAGAGCGGCGAGACACTCGGCGTTGCCGGCCGTCCGCTCCTCAGCCTGACGACCGAAGGCAACGCCGCCAGGGCACCCCGCAATGCGCCGGGTCTCTTCCACAACGCCTTTCTCCTACCGAGCCGCGAAGAACTCGCTCGCTGGCTGGCCCACGCCGCGCACAACAACATCCGGCTGCAGGGCGCCTCCGACCACCTGGTCAGCGAAGCCATCTATCTCGCCGATCCCGAAGGCAACGGCATCGAGGTCTATCGTGACCGGCCTCGCTCCGAATGGAGCTTCAAGCCCGACGGCACCGTCGGCATGGACACGCTGCCGCTCAATCTCCAGGCACTCTACGATGAAGCGCCCAAGGGCGACTGGGACGGCATGGCCGATGGAACCGCCATCGGCCATATCCACCTGCAGGTCTCCGATATTCCTCAGGCCGATGCCTTCTTCCGCGACGTATTGGGTCTCGGGCTGATGGCCCGCTATCCGGGCGCCAGCTTCTTCGGCGCGGGCAAGTACCATCACCACGTCGCCGCCAATATCTGGAATTCGCGCGGCGCCCCGAAGCGCGAAGGCCACATGACCGGGCTTTCGGACTACACGATCCAGTACAAGGACCCGGCGGAACGCACGGCGGCGCTGGTCAAGCTCGATGCGCTGGAAATTCCGGTCAGCCGCGCCGGCGATGGCTACAGCCTCATCGACCCCTGGGGCATCGGCCTCAAGCTGGTCGCCTGACCTCTCTCCCGGACCGCAGACGAATGGAGTTTGCGGCAACGCGCCGGCCGCAGCCGCTTCGGGCGCTGCGGCCGCTTCATCCGATCGCGATGTACAGGCCTGCCCGTCCCGGCTTTCCGGGACGGTGCTTTGCTCAGCCGGGCAGGTGGCAGACGACGCCGACGAGCCTGGCAACCAGCGGTCGCACGAGCAGCACGCAGATGAAGGCGACGGGCATCGCCAAGCCGTAGGAATTGAGCACGCGGGCCGGATAGCCGGCATCAATCCCCGTATTGGCGACGACGATGACGCAGCACATCAGAAACGCCATGATCGCCGACATGAAGAAGGCAAAGGCGACGGGCGCCGCCCGGGGCGGCAGCTTGCGGCGACGCGCGATCCGCGGAGCCGATAGGGTATCTTCCATCAGAAGCTCTCCCGAGATGACCGAGAGGACCATCCCCTCGCTTCGGAGCGCACTATACGGATAGCGGATTAGCGAAGTAGGCCATTGCAGCTTCCTTCAGAAATAGGCAAAACTATCGAATAGACGCAAGCATTCGATGGATGGGCTTATGGACACGTTGCGCGGAGTGGAGAGTTTCGTCAGAAGCGTCGAGGAAGGCAGCATCGCCGCGGCCGCGCGTAAGCTCGGGATCACCCCGGCCTCGGCAAGCCAGAACATCGCGCGCCTGGAGCGAACGCTCGGCAGCCGGCTTCTCAGCCGAACCACACGCCAGCTCGGTCTCACCGAGAGCGGCCGGCTCTATTACGAGCGGGTGCGCGGCGTCGTTCATGAGCTGGAGCTCGCCGCAGCGGCCGTCTCCGCGCTCAACGCCGAGCCGCGTGGCTCGCTCAAGATCGCCTCCTCCGTCGCCTTCGGTCGCCATGTGGTGGCGCCATTGGTGCCGTCCTTCGCTGCAAAGTATCCAGATGTCTCGATCGAACTCGTCGTCACCGACCGCGAGATCGACCATATCGGCGAAGGTATCGACATCAGCGTGCGTTTCGGCCTGCAATTGGAACCGGGCCTGATCGCGCGCAAGCTTGCGTCAGTGCCGATGATGATCTGCGCAGCGCCGTCCTATCTAGAGCGACGTGGCCGTCCGCAACGGCCGGAAGACCTCATCCACCACGATTGCCTCGTCTATCGCTATGCCGGGCATGGGCGCATCTTTCGCTGGGCATTCACCCGCGACGGCCTGCGCTTCGAGCCGGAACTGAAAGCGACGATCGTCAGCAACGACATCGATACGCTGGCGGAAATGGCGATCGCCGGCGCCGGCATCGCGCGGCTCGGCGCCTTCATCGCAGCGCCGCTGATCGAGCGCGGTCAGCTCGTGCCGCTGTTCGGCGGCCTTCCACGCGAGGGGGTGGCCAACACCGACCACGAGCCCTTCGACTTCTATGCCTGCTTTGCCGACCGCCAGGCGGAAACCCCGAAGGTCCGGGCATTCATCGAGCACGCCGCGCAATCGCTGAAAGGGCGTTGGTAGCTTTCACGCGCCACCGGTAGCGGGTGCGGCACTTGGCGCCGCGGCTTCGGCAGGCAACTGTTCGGCCGCACGCCGCTGCTTCAGCCGGTAGCCGACCTCGACGATGGCGTGGATTGCTGGAATGAACTCCTGGCCGAGATCGCTGAGGCTGTATTCCACCGAGGGCGGCGACGTCGGGACAATCCGCCGGTCGATCGCCCCCTTCTCCTCGAGCTCCTTCAACCGTGTGCTCAGGACTTTTGCCGAAATGCCGGGAACGTCGATCCTGAGCTCGCTGAAGCGGCGCGGGCCTGCGCTCAAGGACCAGAGGATGTTCGGCGTCCAGGCGCCGCCGAGCAGCACCATGCACTCGCCCACCGGGCAACTGGGCGGCAGGGCCGGGGCCCGATTTTTCCGAATTTTCAAGCTCATCGACAAAATTTTCCAGTTACCGACGGGAAACCGGAAAAGGAGGTAACATAAGGTTATCTAATATACAAAGGTTATCGCTTCCGCTTAGGTTCCGCCGTCCCCGACAAGGGGCAGTCATTTCAGGAAGGAACTTGCTCATGAAGCTCTATTACGCCCCCGGCGCTTGCTCGCTTTCCCCTCATATCAGCCTGCGCGAAGCCGGCGCCGACTTCGAGATCGTCAGGGTCGATACGAAGACGCATCTCACGGAAGCCGGAGCCGATTTCAAGGCAATCAACCCCAAGGGCTATGTACCGGCCCTGGTGCTGGAGAGCGGCGATGTCGTCACCGAGGGTGCGGCCGTGGTGCAATACATCGCCGACCGCTTTCCGGAGGCAAAGCTTGCGCCGGCTAACGGCACGCTGGAGCGCACCCGCCTGCAGGAACAGCTGAACTTCATCTCGTCCGAACTGCACAAGGCGTTCTCGCCGCTGTTCAACGGCGCGGCAGGCGCTGAGGCAAAGGAGGCAGCAAAGGAGCAAGTGGCCAAACGCTTCGGCAATATCGAAAGCCTGCTCGCCGACGGGCGCCGCTATCTGCTCGGTGCGGAATTTTCGGTCGCCGATGCCTATCTCTTCACCGTCGTCAACTGGAGCGGCACCACCGGCATCTCCCTCGCCCCCTGGCCGCATCTTGAAGCCTATATGCAACGGATCGGCGAACGGCCGGCAGTGCGTGCCGCCATGCAGAGCGAGGGGCTGATCGCGGCATGAGCGGCCCGTCGACCGATCCCCAATTCGCCGCCGTCGTCGAGGTGCTTTACCACTACTTCGACGGACTCTACCGGAGCGACACGAGCATTCTCCGACGGGTCTTCCATCCGAAGGCGCTCTACGCCACGGCAACGGACGATATCCTGCTCGAGCTTGACATGGACAGGTACTTTCCGATCGTCGACGGACGCCCTTCGCCGGCCAGCCGTGGCGAGGAGCGCGCCGACCGTATCCTTTCGATCGAATTCGCAGGGCCGGTGACGGCGCTCGCGAAAGTGCAATGCGCCATCGGCGACAAGGCTTTTATCGACCTGCTGTCTCTCGTCTACGTAGACGGCCGGTGGCAGATCATCGCCAAGGTCTTCCACTACGACATCAAACCCGTGCAATAAGGGAGGCCACATGCCGTATGTGAACATAAAGATCACCCGGGAAGGTGCAACGGCCGAACAGAAGGCGGCCCTGATCAAGGGCGTCACCGACCTGCTTGCCACCGTTCTCGACAAGAACCCGGCCACCACCTTCGTCGTCATCGACGAGGTGGCGCTCGAAGACTGGGGCATCGGGGGATTGCCGGTCGAGGAATATCGTCGAAAGATCAAGGCTCCGACGTAAGAGGAAATGCCTTCTCCCCACGACATGGGGAGAAGGCAATCCGCAGACAACGGCGAACAGTCGGCCGCTGCTGCCTTTGCGCTTGATCGCTATCGCCAGGCTCTCTATCTCATTGTCTCCCGCCGCATCGATCCCGGAGACGCATCTTGTCCGTATTCAGCAACCTCCCCAAAGCTCCCGTCGCCGCGAAAAAGCCGGTGAGCGATACGCGCCACGGCATTACCCGCACGGACAACTACGCCTGGCTGCGCGCGGACAATTGGCAGGCGATGTTCCGGGATCCCTCGATCCTCGACCCTGAAATCCGCAAGCATCTGGAAGCCGAAAACGCCTACATGAACGCGGCCATGGACGACACGAAGCCGCTGCAAAAGACCCTGTTTGCCGAGATGCGCGGCCGGATCAAGGAAGACGACAGTTCGATACCGGTCAAGGACGGCCCGTTTGCCTATGGCCACGCCTATGTCACCGGCGGCGAGCAGCCGCGCTACTTCCGCATTCCCCGCGACGGCGACCACAAGGATGAGGCGATCCGGCAACTGCTGCTCGACGGCGACAAGGAGGCGGAAGGCAAGGCCTATTTCCGCCTCGCCGGCCTCGACCATTCGACCGACCACAGCCTCGGCATCTGGGGTTACGACGACAAGGGCTCGGAATACTTCACGCTCAGGGTCCGCGATCTCGCCACCGGCCAAGATCTGGCCGACGTGATCGAGAATACCGGCGGCGGCGGCGCGTGGGCGCCCGATGGCAAGAGCTTCTTCTACACCGTGCTCGACGACAACCATCGCCCGTCGAAGATCTTCCATCACGTGCTCGGCACCAGCCAGGCGGACGACCGGCTGGTCTACGAAGAGGACGATCCGGGCTTCTTCATGTCGGTCGGCGGTTCGCTGCTCGACGATTTCATCTATATCGACATCCACGATCACGAGACCAGCGAATACCGGCTGCTCTCGACCAGCGACCTGACGGCCGAACCGAAGCTCGTCGCCGAACGCGTGACCGGGCTCGAATATTCGATGACCGAAGGCGGCGACGTCTTCTACATCCTGACCAATGCCGACGGCGCCAAGGACTTCAAGATCGTCGAGGCACCGGTCCATGCGCCGGGCAAGGAAAACTGGCGCGAGGTCGTACCGCACAAGCCGGGGACGCTCATCCTCAGCCACATGGCCTATGCCCGACATCTCGTCTGGCTGCAGCGGCGCGAGGGCCTGCCGGAGATCGTCATCCGCGACCGGCAGACCGGCGAAGAGCATGCGATCGCCTTTGCGGAAGAGGCCTATTCGCTCGGCCTTTCCGGTGCCGCCGAATACGACACCAACGTCATCCGCTTCTCCTATTCGTCGATGACGACGCCATCGCAGCTCTTCGACTACGACATGGCGACGCGCGAGCGCACGCTGCTCAAGACCCAGGAGGTGCCCTCCGGCCACAACCCGGACGACTATGTCACCCGGCGCGTCTTCGCCCCGTCCTGGGACGGCACCGAGGTACCGGTGACGTTGCTCTACCGCAAGGACACGCCGCTCGACGGCTCGGCGCCGTGCCTGCTCTACGGCTACGGCGCTTACGGCATCACCATTCCGGCCGGCTTCAACACCAATTGCCTGTCGCTTGCCGACCGCGGCTTCGTCTATGCCATCGCCCATATCCGCGGCGGCAAGGATCGCGGCTTTGCCTGGTACGAAGACGGCAAGATGGCCAAGAAGACCAACACCTTCAAGGATTTCATCGCCGCCGCTGACTATCTGAATCAACAGAAGTTCACGTCCTACGCGAAGATCGTCGCCGAGGGCGGCTCGGCCGGCGGGATGCTGATGGGCGCGATCGCCAACATGGCACCGGAGAAGTTCGCCGGCATCATCGCCGCCGTGCCCTTCGTCGACGTGCTCAACACCATGCTCGACGACACCCTGCCACTCACCCCGCCGGAGTGGCCGGAATGGGGCAACCCGATCGAAAGCCGTGAATTCTACGACATCATCGCCGGCTATTCGCCCTACGACAATGTCGACGCAAAGTCCTACCCGGCGATCCTCGCGCTCGGTGGCCTGACCGATCCGCGCGTCACCTATTGGGAGCCGGCGAAATGGGTGGCGCGGCTGCGCGAAAAGACCACCGGCAGCGAGCCCATTCTGCTGAAGACCAATATGGACGCCGGCCACGGCGGTGCCTCGGGACGCTTCCAACGGCTCGAAGAGATCGCCTTCGAATATGCCTTCGCCATCAAGGTCGCCGGGAAGGTGTAACCGGAGGGGGATGAGGAAAAGTGTTCGCGGTTTTCCGCCCGCATCCCGCTCTACCCCATGAGATTCCAGGAGGTCCCGCCATGCCCGTCCATGTTGCCCTGCTCCGTGCCGTCAATGTCGGCGGCACGACACCGCTGGCGATGGCCGACCTCAAGGCGATCTGCGAGGGGCTCGGCTTTGCCGACGTCAAGACCTACATCCAGAGCGGCAACGTGCTGTTCCGCTCGGATCTGCCGGCAGAGAAGGTAGCAGCGATGCTCGACGGCGCCCTTCAGGAAAAACTCGGGAAGGCGCCGGGCGTGATGATCCGGACCGGCGCGCAATTGCAGGCGATCGCCGATCGCGCGCCGTTCCCGGGCGCCCAACCCAACCTGCTTCACGTCGTCTTCCTTTCGCAGCCCGCACCAGCGGACGCACTCGACAAGCTCGTCGCGCCGGATGGCGAGGAAGCGCGGTTGGCTGGGAGCGAAATCTACATCCATTTTCCGAACGGTTCCGGCCGTTCGAAGTTCAAGCTGCCGGCTGCGAAATCCGGCACTGCCCGCAACCTGAACACAGTGCGCAAGCTCGCTGCTCTGGCGCTCGAAATGGAAAGATAAGGCATCCGTTTCCTCAAGCCGATTGAGGCGTTCTTTCTGTTGTCGGAAAACCGCTGCGCTCTTTTGCGCGGCATGACTCAGGCGGTCGCCGGCTGGAACAGCAGCCGGAGAAGGGATCTAAGCACGAGCAACTGCTGCGGCAGGCTCTCCGGCTGCTTCAGCGCCTTGGATAAAATGATGCCGCCTTCGAGCACCGTCGAAACCATGTCGGCGAGTTGATCGACATCCAGCGGTTCGCGCGGCCGATAAACGCGCATGATCTCCTCGAACATCGCGCCGAAGCGCCGGCGCCACATCAGCGCCGCCTGCCGGTTGATCTCCTGGATCTCGCGATCGAAGGCGCGTTCCTGGGTACACATCACCGCGACCAGACAACCGGGGTGGCCGTTCGGCAGGTCGGACAGCGTTTCGGACAGCAGTTTCAGTCCGAGCAGGAGAGCCTGCAGCGGATCGTCGGCCAATTGATGGGCCCGGCCAAAGATCTCGTCGTAGATGCGCTCGTCATTCTCGATGTAGCGCTCGAGCAGCGCCCGCGCGAGCTCGTTCTTGTCGCGGAAATGGTAGAAGAAACCGCTCTTGGTAATGCCGATCTCGGCGATCAGTTCATCGATCGAGGTCGCGCCGAAACCCTTCGCCAACACCGCCGCCTCCGCGATGTCGAGGATCCTCGCCCGCGTTTCCTCACCCTTTCGCATTAGCCGGTGCCCTACCATTGGTGCGGTTTCCGACAACGAAGGGGCCACCAGCCGGCGACGCCGTGACGGAACCAACGCAGTAAGTTACTGATTTCGCTACAATATGCGGATATATTAGCAATAGTATACCTTAAGTCGTCTAGTTTAGAAGATGATTAAAGGGCAGTAATTTACTTGGTTCTACGGGATAGGAGGCGTCCCCGGACCCATCAGCAAGACTGAAACGGTGGAGACCGACATGGCCAAATACCGACGGAGCCTGCCACTCTTGAACGGTGGGCTGTTCTTAAGCGACGGCGGCATGGAGACGACGCTGATCTTCCACGAAGGCGTCCCGCTTCCGCATTTCGCAGCCTTCGTGTTGCTTGCGACCGCCGATGGGCGGCGGCGGCTGCTCAACTACTACGCACGCTATCTCGCGATCGCCCAACAACATGGCACCGGCTTCGTGCTCGACACGCCCACTTGGCGGGCAAGCTCGGACTGGGGCGTCAAGCTCGGCTACAATGACGAGGCGCTGGCCGTCACAAACCAGAATGCCATCTACATCCTCTCGGAACTGCGCTCCGAATACGAGCGCCCGCAGGCACCGATCGTGCTCAGCGGAGCGATCGGTCCGCGTGGCGACGGCTACCGTCTCGGCCGCATGAGCCCTGACGAGGCCGAAGACTATCATTCGGCGCAAATCTCGGCCTTTGCGGCCAGCGAGGCGGACATGGTCAGCGCCTATACGCTGACCAGCATCGACGAAGCGATCGGCATCGCCCGGGCCGCTCAGAGCCACGGCATGCCCTCAGCCATCTCCTTCACGGTGGAGACAAATGGTCGGCTGCCGGACGGCCGCACGCTTCAGGCTGCGGTCGAGACCGTCGACGCCGCGACCGGCGGCTATCCGCATTACTACATGATCAACTGTGCCCATCCGAGCCATTTCGACACGGTCCTCGACGCCCGAGCCAGCTGGACGCAACGCATTGCCGGGATCCGGGCCAATGCCTCGATGATGAGCCACGCCGAGCTCGACGACAGCGAAACGCTCGATGCCGGCGATCCCGCCGACCTTGGGCGGCGGTACAGAACACTGACGGCGCATTTGCCACGATTGCGCATCCTCGGTGGCTGCTGCGGCACCGATCATCGCCATATCGCGGCAATCTGCGAGGCCTGCCTTCCACCGACGGCGCTCAGCGCCTGAGGCACGGGGCCTCGCCCTCCCGGCCCTCTCGCGAGTGATCGCGGGAGGGCGCCGCCGCTCTCGCGAAAAGCCATGGTGCCGGAGCGTCTTCCGCCCGCATCCCGCTCCAACTTCCAAGAATCGATCACGATGATTTTTGCTCGGGTCGGCGCAAAATCATCGTGATCTCGTGTAGACTTGAGCGGAAAGGACGGCCCCGGGCAATCCCGGCAGACGCCGTTGACCGCTTGATCATGAACTATGCTCCCCCCTCACCGACCGGAAATGCCGAAGCCTTTGCCTTCGACAACAGCTATGCGCGGCTGCCGCAGCAGTTCTTTGCGCGCGTCGAGCCGACGCCCGTCGCGGAGCCCTGGCTGATCAAGCTCAACAAGCCGCTCGCCGAGGAACTCGGGCCCGACGTCGCCGTGCTCGAGCGCGAAGGTGCCCAGATCTTCTCCGGAAACCGTGTGCCCGCTGGCGCCGAGCCGCTTGCCATGGCCTATGCCGGGCACCAGTTCGGCACCTTCGTGCCGCAGCTTGGCGACGGCCGGGCGATCCTGCTCGGCGAGGTGATCGACCGCAACGGAACGCGGCGCGACATCCAGTTGAAGGGACCGGGCCAAACGCCCTTTTCGCGGCGTGGCGACGGGCGCGCGGCGCTCGGGCCGGTGCTGCGCGAATATATCGTCAGCGAGGCGATGTTTGCCTTGGGTATCCCAACGACACGGGCGCTTGCGGCCGTGGTCACCGGCCAGCCCGTCTATCGCGAGCAGATCCTGCCCGGCGCGATCGTCACGCGCGTTGCAGCGAGCCACCTGCGCGTCGGCACTTTCCAGTTCTTCGCCGCGCGCGGCGACATGGCATCCGTGAAGATCCTCGCCGACTACGCGATCGACCGGCACTATCCCGAGATCAAGGACCATGAGCGGCCCTATCTCGCCTTCTTCAAGGCGGTGGCGGCGCGCCAGGCGGAGCTGATTGCCCGCTGGCTGCATGTCGGCTTCATCCATGGCGTGATGAACACCGACAACATGACGATATCCGGCGAGACGATCGATTTCGGCCCCTGCGCCTTCATGGATGCCTACGACCCCAAGAAGGTATTCTCCTCGATCGACCATATCGGCCGTTATGCCTATGCGAGCCAGCCCGGCATCGGCCAATGGAACCTCGCGCGCCTCGCCGAGACGCTGGTGCCACTCTTCGACGACAATGCGGACACGGCGGTGGAACTGGCCAACGATGCGCTCGGCGAATACGGCGCAATCTTCCAGCGCCATTGGTTGGACGGCATGCGGGCCAAGATCGGGTTGGCCACGAGCGAAGAAGGCGACCTTGATCTCGTGCAGGCACTGCTGACGGCCATGCACAAGGGCGGGGCCGATTTCACTCTCACCTTCCGGCGGCTGTGCGACAGTGCTCGCGATCCGGCAGGCGATGCGACGTTCAGCGCTACTTTCGCCGCGGCCGAGACGGTCCAGCCATGGCTTCAGGACTGGCGCCAACGGCTTTCCCGCGAAACGGCGACGCCCGAGGCGCGCTCGAACGCGATGAAGGCGGTGAATCCGGCCTACATCCCCCGCAATCACCGCATCGAACAGGCGATTGCAGCAGCAACCAACGACGGCGATTTTTCGCTGTTCGAGGCGCTCGTCGAGGTCACCGCAAAACCCTACGAGGACCAGCCGCACTTTGCTGCCTACCAGGAGCCGCCGAAGCCCGAAGAAGAAGTCCTGCAAACCTTCTGCGGCACGTGACAGTCATCTGAAGCTTTCCCACCTCGACGCGATCCGGCCGGCTGCTTCTCGTCCTGAATCACCGAAACGTTCTAACTTCTTGTTTTTTCATGGCGTGATGGCACGGCTCGCCAGCAGATGAGTCCATACCCATCGGCCTTGTGTTCATTTATCGCTGCAGCTTGAGCGCAACCCCATCGCACACCCCTAAATTTCCGCGCTGCGGAATTGTGGCTATTGAAAGGCATGTGCGGCGCGTTAGGTGCTACTGCGTGTTTCCTTAAATCGTCTCTGATTTGAGGACGAAAACATGCAGCAACTCAAAGTGCTACAGCGACCTTTGCGCGTTTGAGAAAACGCGCGGGCTGTAGCGGTAAGGGTGCCAGGCGCGCCTTTCCACACCCGGCTGCCGCGACGTCGCTTGCGGCCGCCAACTCCGAAACCGACTTGTCTCACGCGGCCCCGAACGGGACCGGCGTTATGGAAAAAACCGTGCCGCGGCACCTTTCTTCAATGCGGGAGTTTCCATCATGCTCATCCTGACGGCCATCGTCTTCGCTCTCATTGGCCTCGTGCTCGGCGGTGGCGGAGCCAAGCTGCTGATGCTCGGCGGCAGCCCCTACTACCTCGTCGTCGGTATCGGCTTCCTGCTGACGGCCGTGCTCATATTCATGCGGAAATCGGCGGCGATCTGGCTCTATGCGTTCATCGTTCTCGGATCGCTCGGCTGGGCGGTCTCCGAGGTCGGCTTCGACTGGTGGCAACTCGGCCCGCGCGGTGGTGTCATCGTGCTTCTGGGGCTCTGGCTGCTGCTGCCGTCCGTCCGTCGTCCACTTGGTTTCGAGAGCCCAACGGGCGAGCGTTACGCGGTGAGCGCCTGGCCGCTGGCGATCGCCGTGCTGATCTCGATCGGCGTGGCCGGCTATGCCCTGACGCAGGACCCGCACGACATTCGCGGAGATCTGCCAAGCGATGTCGTTGCCGCCAATCCGCCGCTCGGAGGCTCGGTGCCTCCGGCCGAATGGCACCAGTACGGGCGGACGCCGTTCGGTCAAAGGTACTCGCCGCTCAACCAGATAACGCCGGACAATGTCGGCACTCTCAAGCTTGCCTGGCAGTACCAGACCGGCGACGTCAAACGGCCCGACGACGTCGGAGAGACGACCTATCAGGTCACGCCGCTCAAGGTGAAAGACACGCTCTATGCCTGCACGCCGCACAATTGGGCGATCGCGCTCGATGCGGCGACCGGTGAGGAGAAATGGAAATATGATTCCAACTCGGGCATGAACCCCGACCGCCAGCATCAGACCTGCCGCGGTGTCACCTATTGGGCCGACCCGGCCGCAGCTCCCGGCAGCCCCTGCGCCGAGCGGGTCTACCTGCCGACCTCCGATGCGCGCCTGATCGCGCTCGACGCGGCGACCGGCTCCGTCTGCACCAGCTTTGCCGACAACGGCGTGCTGGGGCTCGAAACGGGCATGAAGTACAATCCGGCCGGCTACTACTATTCGACGTCACCGCCGGTGGCAGTGGCCGGCAAGCTCATCATCGGCGGCGCCGTCAACGACAACTATTCGACCCAGGAACAATCCGGCGTGATCCGTGCCTTCGACATCAACACGGGCGCGCTGATCTGGAATTGGGACAGCGGCAACCCGGACGTGACGACGCCCCTTCCCGAAGGCCAGACCTACACGACCAACTCGCCGAACAGCTGGTCGGTGTTCAGCTATGACGAGGCGCTCGGCATGGTCTACATCCCCATGGGCAACCAGGTGCCGGACCAGCTCGGCATGGGTCGAAGCGAGCACGTCGAGAAATATTCGTCCTCGATCGTCGCGCTCGACATCAACTCCGGCGCGGTGCGCTGGGTCCGCCAGACCGTGCATCACGACCTCTGGGACATGGACGTGCCGGCGCAACCGGCCCTGCTCGACATCACCAAGGACGACGGCACGGTGGTCCCGGCGCTGGTCGGACCGACGAAACAGGGCGATATCTACGTGCTCGACCGCAGAAACGGCGAGCCGATCATCCCGGTCGAAGAGGTTCAGGCCCCGGGCGGAGCGATCCCCGAGGATTTCAGCGCGCCGAGCCAGCCGGTCTCTGGCCTCACCTTCATGCCTGCGCCGCTGCAGGAGAAGGACATGTGGGGCATCACGCTCTTCGACCAGCTGGCCTGCCGCATCGCGTTCCGGTCGCTGAAATACGAGGGGCGCTACACGCCGCCGTCGATCGAAGGGACTCTCGTCTACCCCGGCAACTTCGGCACCTTCAATTGGGGCTCCGTCGCCGTCGATCCGGAACGGCAGGTGATGTTCGGCATGCCGACCTACCTCGCCTTCACCTCGCGTCTCGTGCCTCGTGATCAGATTCCGCCAAGGGGACAGGACGAGAAAGGGTCGGAACAAGGCCTCAACCGCAACGAAGGCGCGCCCTATGGCGTCTTCATGGGTCCCTTCCTCGGGCCGCTCGGCATTCCCTGCCAGGCGCCGCCATGGGGTTATGTCGCCGGAGCAGATCTTCGAACCGGCAAGATCGCCTACAAGCACAAGAACGGCACCGTCGAAGACATGACGCCGCTGCCGTTGCCGTTCAAGGTGGGCGTGCCGGGCATCGGCGGACCGATGATCACCAAGGGCGGCGTCGCCTTCCTGGGTGCTGCGGTCGACGATTATCTGCGCGCCTACGACCTGACGACCGGCCGCCAGCTCTGGGAGGCACGCCTGCCCGCCGGCGGCCAGTCGACACCGATGAGCTATGCGGTCGGCGACAAGCAATATGTGCTGATCGTCGCCGGAGGCCACGGTTCGGTCGGCACCAGGCCGGGTGATTACATCATCGCCTACACCCTGCCCTGATGCGCGAGAAGCATCCCTAATTCTCGCTAGAAGGTTGCAGGAGCAAGCACCACGCAAGCCCGCAAAAGCAGCGTCCCCCGGACGACAGATTCCGGGGGATTCCGATGAAGATCGACAACTGCATCTCGAGCTACTACGTCTCCGAGCGCCGCCAGCAGATGGGTACGGTTTCGCCGATCGAAGAGACCGGCACCAACGCGCGCCCGCGGCTTGCCCCGACAATCGCAACGAAGGTCCCATACGAGTTCTTCCCTCGCCCCCGCCATTGACACCCAACAGCGCGCAACTATCTATTGCTCCAGAAGCTATAGGTTTGAGGCAACCATGTACTCCATCGGCGAACTCTCGCGGCGCACCGGCGTGAAAATTCCGACCATTCGCTATTACGAGCAGATGGGGCTGATCGCGGCGCCCGAGCGTTCCGAAGGCAACCAGCGGCGCTACGAGAAAAGCGAACTCGAGCGACTGGCCTTCATCCGCCACGCGCGCGATCTCGGTCTGTCGATCGATTCGATCCGGGATCTGCTCGCCCTCAGCCAGCACCCGGAACGCCCGTGCGGCGAAGCCGACCGGATCGCAAGCGAACATCTGGCGACCGTTCGCGAGAAGATCGCCCGGTTGAAGAAGCTGGAGCAGGAGCTGGAACGCATCGTCGCCTGCGACGGCAATCACACGGTGGGTGACTGCTATGTGATCCGGGCTTTGGCTGACCACTCCATGTGCGAGAGCGAACACTGAGATCGCAGCGGATAATCGACTGCGCGAAAAATCCCCGTTGACAAAATTGCGAAAACGAACAATCTAGCGCCCATGATCAAGAACGCACCCATTTGCCGCGTGTATTTTTGGCTGTTCCGATAGGAGCGGCCTGCTGATCATATTCAACAAGGCCGCCATCAGGCGGCTTTTGTTTTTCCGGCTCCTGATGGCGAGAGAACCCGAGGAGCCGAGACATGCTACAGACCGCCATCCCCACACTTCATCCTGTCCCGTCGACGCGGCCGCCGATGGTCACGATCCGCTGCGCCAAGCAGCGCGACCTGCCGGAACTGCGCGAGATGATCGCCGAGCTGGCCGCCCACCATGGCGACGCCGCGCCGATCACGCCGGAACAGCTCGAGCGCGACCTCTTCGGCCGCACGCCCTGGATCACCGCACTCGTTGCCGAGGCAGGCAACCGGCTGATCGGCTACGCGATCCTGGTGCCGATCTACCGGGCTGCCGAGGGCGCACGCGGCATGGAACTGCACCATCTCTTCGTTCGTCCTGAAAGCCGCGGCACCGGCATCGGCCGTCACCTCGTTGCCAAGGCGCGCGAGCAGGCGAAGATGGCCGGTTGCGACTTCCTTTCGGTCAGCGCCGCCACCGGCAATTTCCAGGCGCATCATTTCTACGAATCCGAACGCTTCGTGCCTCGTCCGGTGACCGGCATGCGCTATATGCAGAAGCTTGGATGAGGATGGAACGATGCGCCTTGCAATCGTGCTCTGTGAAGGCTTCGCCGATTGGGAATGTGCGCTGTTGATGGCGGCGGCGCGCACCCATCTCGGCGTAGACATCGACGTTGCCACCGCCGACGGTGCCCGCGTGACGTCGATGGGTGGCCTCGACGTCTCGGCACATCTGTCGATCGACTCGCTCGATCCTGCGGGTTTTGACGGGCTGGTCATTTGCGGCGGGTCGATCTGGGAGACCAATGAGGCTCCTGATCTCTCAGCAACGATCCGCGCTTTCGATCGCGACAAGCGCGTGGTCGCGGCCATATGCGGCGGCGTCAACGCGCTCGCCGCAAGCGGTCTTCTCAACGGCATCGACCACACCGGCAACAGCGCCGAAAGCCTTGCGGCGCTGCCCCGCTATCACGGCAGGCCGCACTATCGCGATCAACCGCAGGCGCTACGCAGCGGCCATGTCGTCACCGCCGCAGGAACCGCGCCGATCAGCTTTGCCGCGGAGATCCTGCGCGGCCTCGGCCTTGGCTCACCCGAGCTCGACGGCTTTCTGGCACTCTACGGACACGAGCATCGGATGAACGGAAGCGCCAGCGTCGGCTGAGAACCGCCACCGCTGCGGCGACCTTTGCGTGTCTGACAAGACGCGCGGCGCTGTGGCGTCAGAGCGCCGGAACCGCCTTGAGATAGGCGGCAATCGCCTCCCGCTCGGCCGGCGTCAGCTTCGCCATGTTCTTCTGCACCTCGACCATCGAGCCGCCGACGGAATCGAATTCCGGGGTGAAACCGGTTTCCAGATAGGAGGCGATGTCCGAGGCGCTCCAGCTACCGATGCTCTTGGAGCCGGGCGTGATGTTGGGGATGCGGCCCTTACCTTCCGGGTTCGGCGCACCTGCGAGCCACTGCTCGGGCTCGAAACCGCCAAGCGCATTTCGGGGCGTATGACATTCGCCACAATGGCCCGGCCCCTCGACGAGATATTGGCCGCGCGTGAGCTTCGGATCGCTACCGTCGACGCTGACGCGCGGCTTGTCGGTGAGGAACAGCAGCTTCCAGCCACCGAGCGCCATCCGCATGTTGTAGGGGAACGGCAGGTCGTGCGGCGGCGCCACCTCGGCGCTCTTCGGCAGGGTTTTCATGAAACCCCAGAGGTCGTTGACGTCCTTCGCCGTCATGCGCGCATAGGAGCCGTAGGGGAACGAGGGATAGAGGTGCTCGCCGTTACGCCCCACCCCGCGGGTCATTGCGTTGCCGAATTCGGCAAGTGTCCACCCACCGATCCCGGCGGTCTCATCAGGCGAGATGTTCGGTGCATGGAAGGTTCCGAACGGGCTCTTCAGCGGCGCGCCGCCGGAGAGAACGAGACGGGCATCACCTTCGGCGCCTGGCTTGGCATGACAGCTCACGCAGCCGCCGGCCCAGAAGACCTGTTCGCCATTGGCGAGATCAGGCTCGCCGACCCCCTCCCAATGAGAGGCACTCCACGGCGCCGGCTTCGTCAGCCACCAGAGGGCTGCCCCGCCGACAACGCCCAGCACCACAAGACCCGAAATCAGCTTTCTCGTGCGACGCCCCATTGTCACCCTCATGCCTACTGCACGTCTCCCTAAATCGACCTCGATTTAAAGACATGCAGCCAATCAAAGTCCTGCAGCGACCTTTGCGCGTCTCATAAGACGCGCGGCGCTGCAGCCGCAAGCGGACTAGCCCTAAAACAGATCGAGGCACGCGGCTCGAAGTCGCGTGCCTCCCTTGTCAAACGTGGTGCGACGTCGCCGCCCATCAATCCTTCTTCAGGCGATAGCTCTCATGACAGCTGCCACAGTCCTTGCCGATGCCGCCGAGAGCCGTGCCGACGGCCGCCTGGTCAGCGGGAAGCTGTGCCAGAACCGTCGCAGCATCGGTGTCGAGCTTGGCGGCCTTGGCCTTGAAGTCGTCCATGTTTTCCCAGATCTTCGGGCTCGCCTCGGTCTCGTGACCCGTCTCGGAACCGGCCGGGAAATGCGAGGGGAAGGTCTTCATCGTTTCGCTGATCGTCGTCAGCGACGCCTTGACGACCTCCGCGTCATAGGGCTTTTCACCCTTGGCGATCCCGGCAAGTGCCCCAGTTGCTGCACCCACCTTCTTCATCGCCTGCTGGCGAACCACCTGCGGCTCGTCGGCTGCCGTCACGGCAGTAACACCCAAGCCCGCAAGAGCGGCTGCCAACATGAGTGCGCGTATTTTCATCAGGATCTCCCGGTCAAATCAAATCGGTTTGGCAAATCTGCCTGGCTGGCCTTCATGTCCAATGCGGCGGCATGATGTCATTTTGAGTATTCTGCGGAAGTAACATTTTTTTGATGTGCTTGTTACGACAACAGAATTTCGACTGGCCGCTTTGTTTTTCCGGGCTTTCAACCGATCAATCGAATAAACATGACTTTAGAATTCATATTTATACTTCGGCCGTTCGGCACGATGAACGTCAATTCGCCCAGCCCTGCCAGATGGTGAAGACCGCGACCAGAATGAGCACGACACCAGCGGCGCGACCGATCCACACCGTTGCGCCGGGGCTGCCGACCAGGAAATCGCGGCCGCGGCCGGCGGCGAGCGCTAGGCCACCATATATCGCGAGCTGCGTCGTCGCGATCATTGCGGCCATGACCAAGGCCTGCGACCAGATCGGCCCAAACTGCGGTTTGAGGAACTGCGGATAGACCGCCAGCATGAAGAGATAGGCCTTCGGGTTCATCAGGCTCGTCAGCGCACCCTGCCGGAAGCTCGCCCAGCGGGAGAGCCTCCCCGAGCCTTCTATTCCGCCAATGGTGATCGAACTCTTGACGAGCGAAAAGCCGATCCAGGCGATATAGGCAGCACCCGTGACGAGCAGCACGTTGAAGAGCCCTGGCACGAGGTGGAGGATGACGCTGACGCCGAGCGCCGCATAGAGCGTGTGCAGCACGCCGCCCGCCATGATGCCTGCCGTCGCCGACAGGCCTGAGGCCCGCCCACCCGTCAGCGAGTTGGCCAGAACGAAGACCATATCCATGCCCGGCACGATGATGATGCCGAAAAGCAAGGTGAAGAAGAGCCAGAGATTTTCCGTGTATGTCATGTCAGTTGTCCATCGCCCGATTTTTCATATCACTAGACGAATTGCTGTTTTTTCAACTCGTTGGCTGATGGTATAAATCCGGGCAACTGACAAGGGTCTGTCAGGAGCGTTGATGACGGGAGCGGTTTTCGATGCGCAAGGCGGCACGGCTATTCGAGATCATCCAAATCCTCAGGCTTGCGCGAAAACCGGTGACTGGAGCGGCGATGGCCGAGACGCTGGAGGTGACGGTGCGCTCGATCTACCGGGATATCGCGGCACTCCAGGCGATGCGGGTGCCGATCGAGGGCGGCCGCGGCATCGGCTATATCCTCAGGCCCGGCTTTGACCTGCCGCCGCTGATGTTTTCGATCGAGGAAACGGAAGCGATTGCCGTGGCGCTGGCGCTGCTGTCGCGGACCGGCGACGAGGAACTGAAGGCGGCGGCCGTCAGGGTCAACCAGAAGATCACCGCTGCAGTGCCCGAGCCGCTCAGGCTCGCCTTCCGCTCCCAGGCGCTGCACGCCTGGGGAACGATTGCCCCCTCGCCCGCCGGCATCGATCTTGCCCTGGTGCGCCGGGCAATCCGCGATGAACAGAAGCTCGAACTCAACTATCGCGACGAGCTCGGCCGAGCGACGGAGCGAACGATCCAGCCGGTAGCGCTGATCTACTATTCCGAAACCGCCAACATCGTTGCCTGGTGTGAGCTGCGGAAGGCGATCCGCAACTTCCGGGCGGATCGCGTCGAACATTGCGAAGCGGCAGACGCCTATTTTCCGGGTGAGGGAAACCGCCTCCGGGAACTGTGGATCAGCGGCTGGCAGACACCGCCGGCAGCCTGACCGGCACGCGGCAGCAGGCCGCCGCAAACGAAAAGACCCGGCGCAAGCGCCGGGCCCAAACGTGATGCATTGAAGACGGACGGCTTACTTGGCAGCCGCTTCGTACATTTCGAGCACGTAGTCCCAGTTGATCAGGCTGTCGACGAAGGCTTCGAGGTACTTCGGACGGGCGTTGCGGTAGTCGATGTAATAGGAGTGTTCCCAGACATCGACGCCGAGGATCGGCGAAGCACCGTGAACGAGCGGGTTTTCGCCGTTCGGGGTCTTGGAGATTTCAAGCTTGCCGTTCTTGACCGAGAGCCAGGCCCAGCCCGAGCCGAACTGGCCGGTGCCGGCGGCGATGAAATCGGCGCGGAACTTGTCGTAGCCGCCGAGATCGGACTTGATGGCCGCCTCGAGCTTGGCCGGCAGGCTGGTGCCGCCGCCGCCCTTCTTCATCCACTTCCAGAAGTGGATGTGGTTGTAGTGCTGGCCGGCATTGTTGAACAGCGGCTGGTTGGTGCCGTAGGACTTCTTGACGATTTCCTCGAGCGACAGGTCGGAGAGGCCGGCTTCTTCAGCGAGCTTGTTGCCGTTGGTCACGTAGGCAAGGTGGTGCTTGTCATGGTGATATTCGAGCGTCTCGCGCGACATGTAGGGCGCCAGCGCATCGTAGTCATAGGGAAGGTTCGGCAATTCGAAGGCCATGTGGGCATCTCCTCTTGGCATGGGATTTCGTGAGGGAAATCTGTGAGCGGGAACATAGGCACCAGCCCCCATGGAGGCAACCGATGCAATGCCATTTTTTCCTCAACCCACGGAATATACTTTCAATATCATTTTGAAAGCATGACACTTTCGAGCACAATCGTGCCACCGTTTGCGTGCAGCTTTGTGTAGCGCGCAAAATCGAATGGCGCTGCGCGCAAGATCAGTTGGCAGCAACTGGGTCGTCGATTTCAATCCGCCCTTGAAGCAAACAGCGGGCTAAGGCGGGAATTTCGCGTCGATATGACCCGTGCTATCTTCCAGCCGTCGCCCGGCTCGGTATTCCCCATCCGGCCGCCATAAACCTTGTTCGCCAGCGCCTCCGGATTGTGGGCGTAGGGCGCGGCGCTCTCGATCGTCGGAAACCGCTTCGGCCACACCTGCGTCAGCCGCTTCGCCGAGTAGGAAAGATCCTCCTCGGCATCGGTAGACAGCATCGTATGCTTCGCGGCTGGCGCGAAGCGCTTCAATTCAACGATTTGCATGGGAATATTCCCCGTTAACTAACTAGAAAGGACGATCTTGCCGCGAACCGCGAGCGGTGGTTCAATCGAAAGCATTAAGTGCGCGCGGAGGGGACCACATTTGTCAGAAGTAGTTTCCCGAGCAGACGACGCGCGCGCCCGCGAGGCACTGCTGCCGACAATCATCATCATATCCGCGACCATCGTCGGTCTTTGGATCCGGTGGCAATTGCGGGAGCACACCACCCCGGACACATTCAAATACCTTTTGCCATGGTACGAATTGGCCAGATCAAGCGGCGCCGACAGCCTGCGCCAAGGGCTCACCAATTACACTCCGTTCTATAGCTACCTGCTTCTGCTCGCGACCAGGTTCGACGGGATCCTGCCGCCCTTGGTCCTCATCAAAGGGATCTCCTTCGTTTTTGAGTTCGGCTGCGCGATCCTCGGCTATAGGCTTGTGGGCACTGCACGCACGCACGCCCCTCTTCGCCCGGCATTTGCCTTCGCGATCATCTGGCTCGCACCCAATGCGTTATACAACGGAGCTATGTGGGGTCAGGCGGATGCGATCTGGACGTTCTTCGTCCTTCTGGCGGTCTACTTGATCTGCAGGCAATCGTTCCGCTGCGCCATGCTCGCCTTTGCAATGGCGGTGAGCGTCAAGCTTCAGGCTGTCTTTTTAGGCCCGTTGATCTTCGCCGTCGTGCTGCAACGGCGATTGCATTGGGCGTGGTTGGGTGCGCTACCGGCCGTCTACCTGATCGTAGCTCTGCCGACGCTCGCACTTGGCCGACCTTTGCTCGATGTCGTCGCGATCTATTTGCGCCAGGCGGAGTTCTTCCGCGCGCTTTCCATGTCGGCGGCAAATCTATGGCTGTTCGTCCCGAAACAATTCTATGGGCCGGGCGTTGCTGTCGGTCTGTCGCTCGGTGCGGCGGCTGGGCTCGCTTTCTCGATCTTTGCGGCACGACAACGCGAGTGGTCCCCCAAGTTTGTCGTTCTCGCCGCCGCGGTGACGCTGCAGCTCATGCCGTGGATCCTGCCGAAGATGCACGACAGGTATTTTTACGCCTTCGAGACGACGGCGATCGTTCTAGCCTTCCTGGAACCGCGGTTGGCTTTGATCGCGGTTTTGGCTCAGATCAACGCGGTGCTCTCCTATCTGCCGTTTGACTTCCGCACTGGCTTGGCGATGCTGGCGACTCCCGTCGCCGCGTTCCTGAACACTTTGATACTGGCTCACATGGTAAGGCGTTTCGCGACGGGATCATTCAATCCCTTTGCCTTTGCGGTTTCAGCATCCGTTATCGCCCTCTCTTACCTGATCGGTTTGCTCGCATTGCTCTATCTATAAGTTCATGGCGCGGCGCCCGCACTTCCCGGCGCCGAGAGGCTTCGCCATTTCCGCCCAGATGATGGGGGATATGCAGAAGATAAATCCCGAACGACCATTCTTCGCCGAGTGCCAGCATCGGCTTCGATCCGAGCAAACTCGCGATATGAACTTCTCTTGCCGGGAACCGCGTTCGGTGGTTCAATTTGCGCGGCATGAAGGGAGGGGAGCGATGTTTCGCAGCGCTATCATCACCACGCTTGAAAGTGCGGCGGTATGATGCGTAAGTTCTTGCGATTAATCGAACGACTGATCATGCCTAGGCGCGATGAGATCCTGCACGGTGGCCCGCTCAATCAGTGGGGTTGGTGCGGGATCGATGACAAACTCTGGATGCGCCGTCTAAAGGCTGATGGTGAGTGGGAATATCGGCTACCTACGGAAGCTGAGATCGCGAAGTACAGAGACCATGTAGAAGCCCACGCGTGGTAACCCCTCGCCAAACTGATTTGTGGTTGGGGCCACGGGGGCATGACTTCACGCTGGCAAAGTTCCCTCAGCGTTCCCCATCCGCGAAACGATATCCTCAACCGTTGCGTTCATCAATTGCCTGCCGCAACATCTCGTTCCGGTCAAGCAGCCACTTCAGCGCCAATCGAATAGAAGCCACTCGGGGTGTTCAGGTTCGAGTATTCCGCGGCAATCCACGAGTCGGACAGAATGCCCATGCGCAGGTACGTGAAGCCGACTACCCCTCGCCAGTCGAAAGACGACGGGTTGTATGTGTTGGAACCGATAACAAGATGCTCGAAGGTCGACCCCTTCGCTACGATGGTTGGATCGACCGCCTTGTTCCCGCCGTTGTGGAACACTGATCGTTCCGCCGCCGCCACTCGCCAGGCGCCGCCCCGCCGCAACCCGATCTTGCGCGCCGTTCCGCCGGCGTTACTCCCCATTCCCACCGCAAGCCTTTGTTTCTCAAGGCCTCTCGGCTGTTCCCGGATATTCCCGTCTAACGCCATCTGAACTTGCGGGTCACACTTTGCAACCGCCACAACCATGCAGAAGGACTGCCCATGCCGTCGCGCCTGATCCACGCCCTCGCCCTTTCCGCAGCCGCGGCGCTGCTCGCGTCCAATGCCGCAGCCTCCTCCGGCGACGCATGGGAGACTTTCCGGGCCGAGGTTTCGGAAAGATGCCTCGCCGCTGCCTCGTCGCTCGAGAAGGCAAGCGCGGTCGTCGATCCCTTCGGCTTGGAAAGCTTCGACCTGGCGCTGGTGATCGGCACGCCCAAAGGATCCGACACGGCCGTGACCCGGATCTGTGTCTTCGACAAGCAGAAGAAGACGGTCGAGCTCGGCGGCGAACTGGCGCCCGATAGAGTGATCATCAAGGCACCGGAAAAGGCCAAGTGAGCAGCCGGCGCTGACACCCGACGATCACCACGCTCTTCGCAGCCTGACGATCGACCTGCCGGATGATTTTGCCAGCTCGAACGTCTTGCGCCGCCCCTACGCTCGGGCACCGCTTATAGCTTGAGCTCCAACCGACCAGTTGGTAGAGCTTTCGCCATGGTGAGCGAGACCTACGAAAAGATCCTGGATGTCGCGGAACGCCTGATGGTGTCGAGGGGCTACAACGCATTCAGCTATGCGGACATTGCGCCCGAAGTGGGGGTTGGCAAAGCAACGATCCATCATCACTTCGCGACCAAGGCGGATCTGGCGGCGGCGGTGCTTGCGCGTTACCGCAAGAACAATCGCCGCCACGTCGAAGGGCTGCTGGCGGCTGTCGCCGATCCGGCGGCGCGGCTTGACGCCTATATCGGCTTTTGGGAGGACTGCATTCGCCGGCAGGACATGCCGTTCTGTATCGGCGCGTTGCTCGCCTCCGAGATCCCGTCATTGCCGGAAATCGTCGTTCAGCAGGTGCGTGGCCATTTCGCCGATCTCGCCGGCTGGCTCCGCGCAGTGATCGACGACGGCGTCGCCAAAGGCGTGCTTAGGGCTGAACATGGATCGGCAGTGGCGGCCGACTCCTTGATTGCCTCGGTCCACGGCGCCATGCTGGCCGCGCGCGTCGCCGGCTCCGATCCAAGCGTATTTTCCGCTATCGCCCGTCGCGCAATGAATCAGCTTCTGACCACCAAGCCACTGTGATGACGGCTTCGCCCGCGTTGTTGCGACGTCACAAAGCCGCAACAATGACGACGCAGACTTCGCGAGGGCTGTTCCCACGGTAACGCCAGGCAGCCCGTAGCCGGTATAAGTTCAGCGTGAAGGCCCGATGCGCCGGCATAAAGCAAGCGCATCTCTTTTTTGCAGTTGAGTCGACCAACTAGTCGGTCGGCCACATGGAAGGAGCAAGATCATGGCAAATCCGCTATCCACCCTCGGCATCATACATACGGCAATCAGCCTGGCGCCCGTCATCGCGGGGCTTTACGGCTTCGCCCGCTATGGCGCGATCGATCCTGCGACGCGCTCTGGCAAGATTTATCTCGCCACTCTCGTTCTCGCCGTGCTGACAACGGCGGGGCTGTCGAGCACCGGCGGCTTCAATGCAGGGCATGCGCTTGGCATCGTCACGCTGCTCGTGATCGCCGGAAGCCTTGCCGCTGCGCGCGTCGACTTCTTCGGCCGCCTCAAACCGTATCTCACGACGCTCGGCCTCTCCTTCACTTACTTCCTGCTGATTGTGCCGGCGGTCGCCGAAACGCTGAAACGTCTGCCGGCCTCGCAACCGCTCGCAAGTGGACCGGAATCGCCGATCGTGCAAACGACGTTGCTCGTCTGGCTGCTGATCTTCCTGTCGGGTATTTCAGTGCAGGCCTATCTGATCCATAAGCGCGCCGCAGTCACGTCGCGCGCTTCCCTCTCTCGCTGATGGCGGGAAAGCAAGCGACCGGGAACGCACTCCGGGTGTATACCGTCCGAGCGCGGCAGACCTCGCGCTCGGTGCCGGGACCTTCGGATTGTTTCAGACGTCGCGCGCCGCGTGCGCCCAATCCATGTAGAGATCGCGCGCCTTGGCGGCGATCGGGCCCGCCTGCAGGTCGCGGCTTTCGAGGCGTGTCACCGGCAGCACCTTGGAATAGTTGCCGGACGTGAAGATCTCGTCGGCCGCTTCGAAATCGGCCATGGTCAACGTTGCCTCGACCACGTCGAAACCGGCTTCACGCAGCAGCGTCATGACGCGGAAGCGGGTGATGCCGGCGAGGAAGGTGCGGTTGGCGGCCGGCGTGAAGACGACACCGTCCTTGACCAGGAAGACGTTGGAAGAGCCGGTCTCGGCGATGTTGCCCAGCATGTCGCGCACGAGCGCGTTGTCGAAGCCGCGCGAACGGGCCTCGGTCAGGATTCGCGCATTGTTCGGATAGAGGCAGCCGGCCTTGGCGTCGGTCGGCATCGATTCCAGCGTCGGTCGGCGGAAGGGCGAGAGCGTCAGCGACGAGCCGCCATGACCGTTGCCCATCGGCGCTTCGAACAGGCAAAGCGCGAAACGAGTCGATTCCGGATCGATGGCAACGACGCCGGCGGCGCCGTGTTCGGCCCAGTACATCGGCTTGACGTAAAGCGCGGTCTTGCCATCGAATTTCTTGGCGCCTTCCCAGGTCAGCGCCTCGATCTCTTCGGCCGCCATGGTCGGCTTCAGGCCAAGTGCGGTCGCCGAGCGATTGACGCGCTGGCAATGCAGATCAAGGTCGGGCGCGACGCCGTCGAAGACGCGGGCGCCGTCGAATACCGTCGAACCCAGCCACATCGCGTGCGAGGTCGGGCCGATCAGCGGCGGGTTGCCCGAGAGCCATTCACCATCGACATAGGTCCAGGTCACTGAGCGGGGGGATGTATCGACGGCCATCGGCGTCTCCTTCACTTTCCTTGTTCCGTTCGTTCCGCATAGCCCAAAAAAGCAGCATCGGGGTGAATGGGTATATCAAAAAATGTCATGGCGGCCATTCTGGCACCGGGACGGCGTCTCGCTTAGTCTCTTGCGCAAAGGAAGGGAAAGCCATGCGTATCAAGCATCTCGAAGAGGACGACGTCGACCTCTTCCGCCGTATAAGGCTGGAGGCGCTCACCCGCGAGCCCCAGGCCTTCGCTTCGACAGCGGCGGACTGGGCGCGGCTTTCGACGGCGGAATGGCAGGCGAGATTGACCGCCAACGCCGTCTTCGTCGCGCTCGACGGGGACGAGCCGCTCGGCATCATGGGCCTGATGCGGGAGCGCGCGAGCCGGCTGGCGCACCGGGCCACGATCATCATGGTCTATGTGCGCGACGAAGCACGAGGGTCCGGCGTAGCGCACCAACTTCTCGCGCATCTGACCGAGCATGCCCGCTCGGCCGGTATCCGGATGCTGGAGCTCGTCGCCCGCGCCGACAACGAGACCGCGATCCGCTTCTACGAACGCGAAGGGTTCCGAGCAATCGGGCGCGTTCCGGGCGGGTTGCTCGACGGAGACGCAGAAGTCGACGAAATCCTGATGGCCCGCCACATCGATGGTCGCGCCGCATCTGTTCAGACATCGCAAGGAGTGCCCCGATGAAAGCCATGTATTACGACGCGTTCGAGAAGACGCCGGAAATCCGCACGCTTCCCGATCCGACTCCGACGGAAAATGGCGTGGTCATCAAGGTCGAGGCGACGGGGCTTTGCCGGTCCGATTGGCACGGATGGATGGGCCATGACGCCGATATCCGGCTGCCGCACGTGCCGGGCCACGAACTGGCAGGCGTGGTCACCGCTGCCGGCCGCGGCGTGATGCGCTACAAGGTCGGCGACCGGGTCACCGTGCCCTTCGTTTCCGGCTGCGGCCGCTGCGGCGAGTGCCGCTCGGGCAACCAGCAGGTCTGCGAGGCGCAGTTCCAGCCGGGCTTCACCCATTGGGGGTCCTTCGCCGAATATGTCGCGCTCGACTTTGCCGACCAGAACCTCGTGCACCTGCCCGAAAGCATGGACTTCACCACGGCCGCGAGCCTCGGCTGCCGCTTCGCCACCTCGTTCCGCGCCGTCGCCGACCAGGCCAAGGTCAAGGGCGGCGAATGGGTGGCCGTGCATGGCTGCGGCGGCGTCGGCCTGTCGGCGATCATGATCGCGGCCGCCCTCGGCGCCCAGCCGATTGCGATCGACATCGCCGAGGACAAGCTTGCCTTCGCCAAAAAAATCGGCGCGGTCGCGACGATCAACGGCCGCGAGGTCGAGGACGTGGCGGCGGCCGTGAAGGACATCACCGGCGGCGGCGCGCACGTCTCCATCGACGCCCTCGGTAATCCGGTGACCTGCTTCAACTCGATCAAGAACCTGCGCCGGCGCGGGCGCCACGTCCAGGTCGGCCTCATGCTCGGCGACCAGGCGACGCCGCAGATCCCGATGGCCCAGGTGATCGGCCACGAGCTCGAGATCTACGGCAGCCACGGCATGCAGGCCTGGCGCTACGACGCCATGCTGGCGATGATCGCCGACGGCAAGCTGAAGCCGCAACAGCTGATCGGCCGAGAGATCTCGCTTGCGGAGGCGATCCCTGCGCTGACTGGCATGGATCGTGCGACCGACCTCGGCATCAGCGTCATCACGCGGTTTTAATGCGGACATGGACAGCCAGATCGGAACGGTCGACGCAAGAACGCCGAACACACCCATTTCGACTCACCTGCAGCATGGGCTAAACCTCGTTCCCGACAGGGGGCAAGGCAGATGACCATTGCGAGACGACGAAGATTGATCAAGCGGCAGCGCACCGGCACGGCGCTGGCCATTGCTGCGACGATCTCGTTCCTCGCCGGCATGACCGACGCGATCGGGCTTTTGAGTATCGGCGATTTCGTCTCCTTCATGAGCGGCAATACGACCCGGGCGGCGATCGCACTCGGTGAAGGCAATTTCACCGGTGCGCTGCAGCTCGTCGGCGCGCTCGGGGCGTTCATCATCGGTAACGCGCTTGGCGTGATCGTAGCCGCGCGCCTCGGTGTCGTCGGCGTTCTCTCGACGGTCAGTCTCGTGCTGATGCTCTGCGCCGGTTTCGGCCCCCTTATGCCGCGCCCCTTCTACTTCTACGGCGTCGTGCTCTCCATGGGCCTGGTCAACGCGGCGGTCGAACATATCGAGGGGCTGCCGATCGGGCTCACTTATGTCACCGGGGCACTCTCCCGCTTCGGGCGGGGTCTTGGCCGCTGGCTGCTCGGCAACAAAAACCGTCAATGGTTCGTGCAGATCGTGCCGTGGCTCGGCATGTTCTCAGGTGCGGTTACCGGCGCTCTGTTGCAGCACCGCTTCGGCGCGCCCTCGCTCTGGGCGTCCTTTGCGCTCAGCACCGGGCTCGCGCTTGCGACCGTCCTCGTGCCGTCCCACTGGTCGCGGCGCTATATCCATTCGGGCTGATGCCTGCCGGCAGCTTTTCGCCCTATCCCATGATTTTGCCCTTAAGCCGCGACCGATTTCAGGGCAAAATCCGCTCGGAAGAATCACAGCGAGGTCCTGTCATGGCGCTTGCGGCAGCCGTCACCGGGGATGAACTCTACCATCCTGTTCTCGAGGCCAATCCGGCGCATCCATCCGGCTGGCCGGTGCGGGCGATCGTCAGTTCGCAAACAGAAGCGCGGCACAACCGGGCGCTCTGGGCGCCGACGCACCTGATCTCGATCCGCGCCCCCGGCAGCCGGTTGCTCTCGATGATCGAGCTGCCGCCGGAGCGGCACCTGGAACTCTTTTTTGGCGACAGCACCGATCCGGACGAACCGGATGCGGCCCGTCCGGAGACGATCGAGGCTGCCTTCGCTTTTGTCGACCGCCTGCCCGAAGACGCACATCTGCTCGTCCACTGCCTGAGGGGGATCGGCCGCGCGACCGCGCTCACCCTCGGCATCCTGGCGCGCTACATGCCGCCGGAAGACGCCGCGGCCGCGCTCCATGCGCTGAGGCCGGAGGCCAAGCCGAACCGGCATGTGGTCAACCTTTGCGACACGGCGCTCGGGCTCAAGGGCAAGCTCGCCAAGCAGGCGCTGCGCTTCCCGGCGAAAGTCTGGAAGCCAGGCAAAAGCTGATGCGAGAACTCTGCAGCCGTCCCGCCGGCCGTTGTGCATTGCACAAAGATTTGACATGATCCCACGAAAGAACGGTGACAGTTGGCTGCCTGATCAGGCATGATGCTGTAAGCCTTTGTTTTCGGATGGGCTTTGACGGGGCGATTCGACCTTGTCCCGCCAGTGCCGAAGACAAATGACGGGAGGAAAAGATGTCCCACGCGGCCTATGTGTTTGACGCCTACGGCACGCTCTTTGACGTGCATGCGGCCGTCAGGCGCCACGCTGAGGAAATCGGGCCGGACGGGCAGGCTTTTTCCGAACTCTGGCGCGCCAAACAGCTCGAATATTCCTGGGTGCGCTCGCTGATGGGCAGCTATCAGGATTTCTGGCAACTGACCGAACAGTCGCTCGACTACGCCTTCGCACGGTTCCCCTCCGCCGACCCGAAACTTCGCAAGCGGCTGCTCGACGCCTATTGGGCGCTCGATTGCTATCCGGAAGTGCCGGCGGTTCTGAAAGGGCTCAAGGAGCGCGGCGCGCGCATCGCCATCCTCTCCAACGGCTCGCCGGCCATGCTTGCCTCTGCGGTCCGCAACGCGGCGCTCGACATCATCATTGACGACGTCTTTTCCGTCGACGCGGTCAAGGCCTTCAAGACCGCGCCTGCCGTCTACGACATCGTCACAACCGGGTACCGGCTCTACCCGCATGCCGTCTCCTTCCAGTCGTCGAACCGCTGGGACATTGCCGGGGCGACGAAATTCGGCTTTCGCACCGTATGGATCAACCGAGCTGACATGCCGGACGAGTATCGTGATCACGGGCCGGCGCTGATCCTGCCCTCTCTCGAAAGTCTGCAGTTCGGTATCTGAAGGATCTCCTGATGGCCTGGTCGCCTGCGCTATATCTGAAGTTCGAAGACGAACGCACCCGGCCAGCCAGAGACCTTCTTGCCCAAGTGCCAGACCTGCCCGATGGCGTCGCCTTCGACCTCGGCTGCGGCCCGGGCAACTCCACCGAACTCATCCGCGACCGGTTTCCCGAGGCCACGCTTTCAGGCCTCGATAGCGACGAGAACATGCTCGTTGCGGCGGCGAAGCGGCTGCCCGGCGTCACCTTCGAGAAGGCGGATCTCGCAAACTGGGTTCCGCCTGCCGGCGCGGCGCTGTTTTACGGCAACGCTGTCTTCCAATGGCTTCCGAACCACCTGACGATCTTCGAAAGACTGATGGCGGCACTCGCATCGGGCGGCACGCTTGCGGTCCAGATGCCGGACAACCTTGGAGAGCCGAGCCATTTGCTGATGGAGGCGACGGCTCGCAGCCCGGCTTTCGCCGACGTCTTTGCCGGCAAGACCATCCGCCGCAATCCCATGCCGAGCCCGGCAACCTATGTCGAATGCCTGGCGCCACAGGCGGCCGGCATCGAGGTCTGGCACACGATCTACTACCATCGACTCGCCAATGCCGAGGCTATCGTCGAATGGGTGAAAGGTACGGGCCTGCGCCCCTATCTCGACGCCGTGCCGGAAGACAAACGTGACGCCTTCGTTACCGACTACACGGACCGGATCCGCGCTGCCTATCCGGCGATGAGCGGCGGCAACGTCCTTTTGCGCTTCCCGAGATTTTTCATCGTCGCGGTGAAGGCGTAGCGCCGGCCGACGCTACATACGTTCGACCAGAAAATCGATGAAGGCGCGGATACGGGCGGCGAGATGCTCATGGCCGGCATAGACGGCGTAGACCGTCTCGATCTCGCCCGACTGATAATCTTCGAGCAACGGTACGAGCGTTCCGGCCTTGAAATCCGGCTCGACGTGGAAGCGGCCGATACGGCCAATGCCGATGCCGGCAAGGCAAAGCTGGCGGACGATCGATCCGCTCGAGACCTGCATGTTGCCGAAGACCGAGCGCAACTCCGCGGCCGGCTGCCCGGGCATACGGAACGCCCATTCGTCGACGCTGCGACGGAAATTGAAGCGGATGCAATTGTGGCCGTCGAGTTCATCCGGCGTTTGCGGTGTCCCATGCCTTTCCAGATAGGCGGGCGATGCGATCACCACCGGGCGGCTTTCCATGAGCTTGCGTGCCTTCAGCGATGAATCCCGCAACGGACCGGTACGGATCGCCACGTCTGTCCTCTCGCCGACCACGTCGATCATGCTGTCGGTCAAGGTCAGATCCAGCCGCACCTCCGGGTAGCGGGCGAGGAACTCCGGCGCGAGCGGCATGATGTAGCGCTCGCCGAAGCCGACGGCGGCATTCACTCGCAAAAGCCCCCGCGGTGTCATGCGGCCACCGGCGGCGACGAGCTGTTCGGTTTCGACGATCTCGGTCAGGATTCGCTGCGCCCGCTGAAGGTAGACCTCCCCCTCCGGCGTCAGTTGCAGGGTCCTGGTCGAGCGCACGAGAAGCCGTGTGCCGAGCCGGTCCTCGATCCGCGTCACCAGTTTGCTGATTGCAGACGGCGACAGCTTCAGGCGTCGCGCCGCGGCCGAGAAGCTGCGGGTCTCCGAAACGGCAACGAAGACCTCCATCTCACCCGCCCGATTGTCCATGGGTCGTCACCTTTGAAATGAATTCACAGCCCTTTGTCAGATTATGCTTATTATCTTGCGGAGTGCAAAGGCTCATATTCCGCTTCGATTTCATCAACAACCAACGCGCCCGGCCCCTCCCAGCCGGGTGGGAAAGGTCTCGTCGTGCCCATTGCTATCCTTGCGCTGACGATCGCGGCCTATGCGATCGGAACAACGGAATTCGTGATCGTCGGCCTGCTGCCGACGGTCGCCACCGACCTCAATGTCACCCTGCCGCTCGCCGGCCTGATCGTCAGCGTCTATGCGCTTGGCGTCACCTTCGGCGCGCCGGTGCTGACGGCACTCACCGGCCGGATCGAGCGCAAGCCGCTTCTGATCGGGCTGATGGCACTCTTCATCGTCGGCAACGCCGCCGCCGCACTGTCCCCCAGCTATGAGCCCCTGCTCGTCGCGCGGGTCATTTCCGCCTTTGCCCATGGCGTGTTCTTCTCGGTCGGCTCGACCATCGCCGCCGACCTCGTCCCGGAGGATCGCCGCGCCTCGGCCATTGCCATGATGTTCATGGGTCTCACGGTCGCGATCGTCACCGGCGTGCCGCTCGGTACCTGGATCGGCCAGACCTTCGGCTGGCGCGCCACCTTCTGGGCCGTGACCGGTCTCGGCGTCATCGCGCTCACCGCGATCGTTGCCCTGCTGCCGAACACGCTCTCCAAGGCGCCGCCGGCCAAGCTCATCGATCAGGTGCGTGTGCTCGGTTCCGGCCGCCTGCTGATCGTCTTTGCCATGACCGCGCTCGGCTACGGCGGCACATTCGTCGCCTTCACCTTCCTCGCGCCGATCCTGCAGGACATCACCGGCTTCTCTGAAGGCGCCGTCAGCCTGATCCTCGTGCTCTATGGTGTCGCCATCGCCATCGGCAACATTGCCGGCGGCAAGATCGCCAACCGCGATCCTGTGAAGGCGCTGGTCGGCCTGTTCCTGGCCCAGGCGGCCGTGCTGGTGCTCTTTACTTTCACCGCTCCAGTGCCGGCGCTGACGCTGGTGACGCTTGCCGCGCTCGGCTTCCTGTCCTTCGCCAATGTGCCGGGCCTGCAGCTCTATGTGGTGCAACTTGCCAAGCAGTACCGTCCGGGTGCTGTCGATGTCGCCTCGGCGCTCAACATCGCAGCTTTCAATCTCGGCATTGCCGTCGGCGCGTGGCTCGGCGGTGTGGTCGTCGCCTCACCGCTTGGTCTCGGCATGACGCCGGTCATCGGTGCCCTGCTCGTCGCGGCCGCCCTGATGCTCACGCTCTTGAGCGGCGTTCTTGATCGTCGAGCAGGCGCCGCCTACCAACCGGCTTGATCCGCCGCCCTCGAGGACCACCTATAGATCGTTCCTTTCTCGCCCGGCCATGCGGCCGGGCGCTCGCCAAGTACGGCAGGTCAAGTACAAGGAGTTACCCACCATGCATTCCGTCAATTCAAACGGCGCCAACATTCCAGCGCTCGGCTTCGGCACCTTCCGCATGCCTGGCGCCGACGTGCTGCGGGTGCTGCCGGAAGCACTCAAGCTCGGCTTCCATCACGTCGACACGGCGCAGATCTACGGCAACGAGGCCGAGGTCGGCGAAGCCATCCATAACTCTGGCGTCTCGCGCGCCGACATCTTCCTCACCACCAAGGTCTGGGTCGACAACTATGCGTATCGGGACTTCCTCACCTCGGTCGACGAGAGCCTGAAGAAGCTGAGGACCGACCATGTCGACCTGCTTCTCTTGCATTGGCCGGGCGGCAGCGACGTACCGATGGCAGAGCGCATCGGCGCCCTCAACGACGTGCGGAAGGCCGGCAAGGTCCGCCACATCGGCGTCAGCAACTTCAACACGGCGCAGATGGAAGAAGCCGTGAAGCTCAGCGATGCGCCGATCGCCACCAACCAGGTCGAGTATCACCCCTATCTCGACCAGACCACGGTCCTCGGAACCGCACGCAAGCACGGCATGTCGATCACCGCCTATTACGCAATGGCCAACGGCAAGGTCCCGAACGATCGGCTGCTCAGGGAGATCGGCGAGCGCCACGGCAAGACGGCCGCCCAAGTGGCCCTGCGCTGGCTGGTGCAGCAGAAGGACGTGGTCGCTCTGTCCAAGACTGCGACGATCGATCGGCTGAGGGAAAATTTCGCGATCTTCGACTTCGCGCTCGGCGATGGCGAGATGGTGGAGATCAACGCCCTTGCCCGCCCGGATGGCCGGATCGTCAATCCGGACGGCCTCGCACCGGTCTGGGACAAGGCTGCTTGATCTGCAAGCGAAAGCAGCCGGGCGCGACCGTAGGATCGGTTCCAGCTCAGGCCGGCACTGCGGGAATCAAAACACCCGCCGGATCGCTCCGGCGGGTGTTTTGTCGGCCCGCAAGGACACCGCGGATCAGACGAACTGGCTGAGGCCCGGAACCGAGGCGACGACTTCGTCGACCACTTCGTCGCCGGCCTTTTCCTTGGCGAAAGCAATGGTTTCCTTGGCGAGCGAGGTGATCTCGCCCATGCCGAGGCCCTGGCTCATCAGCTGCTGGCCGAGCGCCATGACGCCGCCGCCGCCGATGGCCGACATCAGGCCGCCAAGCAGGCCGCCGCCGCCCGAACCTTCGCCGTTGTACTGGGCGATCAGCTCGGATGCGCCCGGGATCGCTTCGATCATCCTGGCAACCGGGCCGTCGGCGGCTTCGCGCTGCAGAAAACCGAGGATCATGCCGACAGCCTTTTCGGCCGTTGCCGGCTCAATGCCAACGTTTTCCGCGACGCGCGTGACCAGTTCATTCATGGACTTAACTCCCTCATTGGGTTTTTGACGTTGACGTCAAGGTAAATGATCACTTCGAAAATGACAAGCGGCGACGGCTGCCGGCGCCGGACAAACTCACGGATTTCGGCCGGCATCTGCAGGCCCCTTTCAATGGCGCCCAGCCCGCGAAAAGCCGATGGTTTCACGGCGCCGCAGGCTTCGCAAGGCGTCGAGCCGAGCACTGTTCACCCATCCGCTTTCCCGTTCCTTGGACAGGAACAGTCCAGTTGCCGGGCGTGACTGCACCACCTATAACAGGAGCGAGCCACACAGCGATGACGGGCGCCGGCAAAAACCGCGAACCGCCCGCTTTCATTGACGAAACGGAGATGAAGCCCACATGTTGGAAGAAGGCAAGCTCTTTATCGGCACCAGCCGCAAGCCTGATGATTCGATCAACAAGGGCGAGTATCTGGAACTCAAATTCGGCAACCGCCATGGCCTGATCACCGGCGCTACCGGCACCGGCAAGACGATCACCCTGCAGGTCCTCGCCGAAGGCTTCTCCAACGCCGGCGTCCCGGTTTTCTGTGCGGACGTCAAGGGCGATCTCTCCGGCATCGGCGCCATCGGCGAACCCAAGGACTTCATCCTGAAACGCGCCGAACAGATCGGCCTGCCGACGAACCCCTACGAGTTCCAGGAATTCCCGGTCATCTTCTGGGACCTCTACGGCGAGAAGGGCCATCGCGTCCGCACCACCATGTCGGAGATGGGACCGCTGCTGCTGTCGCGGCTGATGAATGCGACCGACGCACAGGAAGGCGTGCTCAACATCGCCTTCAAGATCGCCGACCAGGGCGGCCTGCCGCTGCTCGATCTCAAGGACCTGCAGGCGCTGCTCAACTACATGGGCGACAATGCCAGCGCGCTTTCCAACCAGTTCGGCTTCATCTCCAAGGCCTCGGTCGGCTCGATCCAGCGCGAGCTACTGATCCTCGAGCAGCAGGGCGCCGAGCATTTCTTCGGCGAGCCGGCGCTGAAGATCACCGACATCATGCGCACGACCAACGACGGACGCGGCGCGATCTCGGTGCTGGCGGCCGACAAGCTGATGATGAACCCGCGGCTTTACGCGACTTTCCTGCTCTGGCTGCTTTCGGAGCTCTTCGAAGAGCTGCCGGAAGTGGGCGACCCGGACAAGCCGAAGCTGGTCTTCTTCTTCGACGAGGCGCATCTGCTCTTCAACGACGCGCCGAAGGCGCTGATCGAACGCGTCGAACAGGTCGTGCGCCTGATCCGCTCCAAGGGCGTCGGCGTCTACTTCGTCACCCAGAACCCGCTCGACGTGCCGGATACCGTTCTCGGCCAGCTCGGCAACCGCGTCCAGCATGCGCTGCGCGCCTATACGCCGCGCGACCAGAAGGCGGTGAAGACGGCCGCCGATACCTTCCGTCCGAACCCGGACTTCGATTGCGCCACCGTCATCACCAATCTCGGCACCGGCGAGGCGCTGGTCTCGACGCTCGAAGGCAAGGGCGCGCCCTCGATGGTCGAGCGCACGCTCGTGCGTCCGCCGCAGTCGCGCGTCGGCCCGCTGACCGAGGCCGAGCGGCAGAAGGTGATGGACGTCAGCCCCGTCCGTGGCCTCTACGACGAAGACTTCGACCGCGAGTCGGCCTACGAGCTTCTGGCGGCACGCGCCAAGAAGGCAGCCGACGCGCAGGCAGAGGCGCAGGAACGGGCCGAGCAGCAGACGACTGAAGCCAATACCGGCGGCAGCCGCTGGACGCTGCCGGGCTTCGGCGACGACGAGCCGGAAGCGTCCGGCAAGCAGGCGCGTCCGCGCAGCTCCGGCTACCAGCGCGAGACGGTCGTCGAAGCCGCAATGAAATCGGTCGCCCGCACCGTCGCCACCCAGGTCGGCCGCGCCCTGGTGCGCGGCATCCTCGGCAGCCTCAGCCGGCGCTGACCACGACCGTGAGGGCAAGGGTACCTCGACGACGCTGAGGCGCGGCGGCCGCCGCCTCCTGCAGCGGGGCTGGAGGGAGCATCATGCCCCTGAGAACACAAAAGCCCGGCGGAAGAACCGCCGGGCTTTTGGATTCCTATTGGAATTGAGATCTCAGGCAACCGTCAGCTTGACGTCGATATTGCCCTTGGTCGCGTGGCTATAGGGGCAAACGATATGCGCCTTCTGGACGAGGTCTTCGAGAACCGCCTTGTCGACGCCAGGCGACGAGATCTCAAGCGCGGCATCGATGCCGAAGCCGGTACCATCGTCGCGCGGGCCGATACCGACGGTTCCCGTCACCTTCGTGTCCTCCGGAAGCTTTACCTTCTCCTTGCCGGCAACGAACTTCAGCGCGCCGAGGAAGCAGGCCGAGTATCCGGCGGCGAAAAGCTGCTCCGGGTTGGTGCCGCGGGCGCCGTCGCCGCCGAGCTCCTTCGGCACGGTGAGGGTGACATCCAGAACGCCGTCAGCGCTCTTGGCCTGGCCAGCACGGCCACCGGTTGCGGATGCAGTGGTGCGATAGAGAATAGGCATTGGCGGGTCTCCTTTGCGTTTCCGAGTGGATGCGAATTAGATAGCGCGAAATTCAATTGTGCACAAATTAATTTTGCAAATTGCATTTTTGGCGTGTTTTTGCGAAGATGCGACGATGACTGACAAGGCGACACATAACGATACCATCCCCGAGGAAGCGCTGGCGCTCGGCCAGCAACTCTGCTTCGCCGTCTATTCGGCGGCGCATGCTTTCAACCGTGCCTACAAGCCGTTGCTCGATCGTTTCGGCCTTACCTATCCACAATATCTCGTTCTGCTCGCGCTGTGGCAACAGGACGAGATGACGGTAAAGCGCATCGGCGAGGAAATCGGGCTCGATTCCGGAACGCTGTCCCCGCTTCTCAAACGCCTGGAGGTGGCCGGATATGTCGCACGCCAGCGCGATCCGGGTGACGAGCGGCAGGTGATCGTCCGCCTCACGGAAAAGGGCCGCGGCCTCAAGCGCGAAGCCTTCGGCATTCTCATGGATATCGGCAAGGCTTCAGGCTGCAGCCTGGAGGAAGCGGGCGAAATCCGGGAAACGCTGCATCAATTGACGCGGCAGCTCAATTCCGGTCACAGCGCGGACTGATCGCAGCGGAACTAGCGGAGGCACCCACCGCATGAGCGATGGGACGCAGTGAGCTACGACATCAGCGGTTTCAGATGACGAGGATCGGCGCCTTGCCGCGCACGCGATCGTAAAGGTCCATGACATCCTGGTTGAGCATTCGCACGCAGCCGGACGAAACGGCCTTGCCGATCGACTTCCATTCCGGCGTCCCGTGGACGCGATAAAGCGTGTCCTGACCATTCTGAAAGATGTAGAGCGCGCGCGAACCCAAGGGGTTGTTGAGACCCGGCGCCATGCCGCCGTTCTTGGCCGAATATGGTTTCAGCTGCGGCTGGCGGGCGACCATGCTGTCCGGCGGGGTCCAGCGCGGCCACTTCTGCTTCCACTGGATGACGCCGCGGCCCGACCAGGCGAATCCCTCGCGACCGAGGCCGACGCCATAACGCAGCGCCCTGCCCCCCGGCTGGATCAGATAGAGGTAACGGTCGCCGGTATCGACGACGATCGTTCCCGGCTGCTCGCCGAAGGGATCGCTGACCTCCTGGCGATAGAAACGCGCGTCGATCTGGCGGAAGGGAATGGCCGGCACCTGATAGCCGCCGTCATTCACGGAGGCATAGATGTCCTCGACGTAGAGGTCCTGCGGCGGAAGGCCGGTCGGCAGCGGCCCCGGGCCATCCTGCCTCTCATAGATGCCTTCGGCGCGCGGATCGGTAAAGCGTCCCTCGAGCGCGGGATTGCGGAACACCGGCGCCGTCTCATAGCGGAAGACATCCGTGTTCATCGAGGAGGTGCAGCCTGCAAGGCCGGCAGAGGCAAGCGCCAATCCGGACGAGCGGAGAAACTGACGGCGGGAGAAGAGAACTGAAGAGGACATCGAACTCTGGAGGGCTTGAGTGCGGCCTGAGGAGTGCTGCATGAAATTGCTTAACGAAATACTACGCACAGCCCCTCGAAATGGGGGCGATGCTTGCATTTGCGGCTGGACCGAAGCTTGCGTCGCGGCGTGAAGCGGAGGGAACTTAGACGCTATGGGCACTGAAACGCGGCTGGCGCATCAATGCTTCAAAATCAGGCGCGGCGAGTGGCCGGCTGAAGAAATAGCCTTGGATCTCGTCGCAACCGCTCCGGCGCAGAAACTCGACCTGGGCCTGGTTTTCCACACCTTCGGCGATGACGCGCAGGCCGAGGTTTTGGGCGAGCGAGATGATCGCCGCCGTGATCGCATTGTCGTCGAGATCGACGGGAATGTCCGCAACGAAGGACCGGTCGATCTTCAGGCGGCGCACCGGAAAGCGTTTCAGGGCGCTGAGGCTCGAATAGCCGGTACCGAAATCGTCGATTGCCAGGTGCACGCCGATCGCCTGCAGTTCGTGCATGGTGGCGATTGCGCCTGGCACGTCCTGCATGATCAGGCTTTCCGTGAGTTCCAGTTCGAGACAGCAGGGCTCAAGTCCGGTTTCGGCAAGGATGGCCGCCACGTGGCCGGCCCAGTTGCGCTCGCGGAACTGGCGCGCCGAAACGTTGACGCTGACGATCAGCGGCGGCAGACCGGCATCCTGCCAGCCCTTGGCCTGGCGGCAGGCGGCACGCAGCACCCAGTCGCCGATCGGCACGATCAGCCCGGTTTCTTCGGCGAGCGGAATGAACGCGGCCGGAGAGACCGTGCCCCGATCGGGGTGACGCCAACGCAGCAGCGCTTCGGCTGCGAAAACGCGGCCATTCGCAAGGTTCATCTGCGGCTGGAACTGCAGGAAGAACTCGTCACGCGCCAGTGCCCTGCGCAGTTCCTCCTGCTGGCGCAGCTTTTCGTGCGCCTTGGCAGCCATTTCCTCCGTGAAGACCTGCAGATTGTTGCGACCGAACTCCTTCGCCCGATACATCGCCATGTCGGCATTGGCGAGCAGTTCGCCCACCGTCTTGCCCTGATTGGGAAAGCAGGCGACGCCCATGCTACAGGTGACCTGCAAGCTCCGGCCTTCGATCTCCACCGGTGCGGCGATGGCGCGGCGAATATCCTCAAGCCTCGCCAGTACGACATCACGCTCGCAGGGAAGGCCGTTCAACAGCAGGATGAATTCGTCGCCGCCGACACGCACGACCATGTCGGACTTGCGCACCGACGAACGCATGCGCGATGCCGTGACCTTCAACAGTTCATCGCCGGCCGCATGGCCGAGCGTGTCGTTGACCAGCTTGAAATTGTCGAGGTCGAGGAAGGCGAGCACCGCCCATTGACCGGTGCCGCGCAGGGCCTCCAGCGCCTCGGCGACCTGTTCCTCGAACAGCGCCCGGTTCGGCAGGCCCGTCAGCGCATCATGATGCGCCATGAAACTGATACGGTCCTCTGCCTGCTTGCGCTCGATGGCGATACCCGCCAGATGCGCCACCATCGCGATCAGCTCCCGCTGCCCGTCGTCGGGAACACCAACCGAGCCGGAATAGAGCGCGAAGGTACCAAGCACCTTGCGGTCGCGCGAATGGACCGGCGTCGACCAGCAGGAGCGGAAACCATAGGGTCGAACGAACTCGCGATATTCGTCCCAGAGAGGATCGGCGAGAATATCCGAGACGATCACCTGCTCGCCGCGCCAGGCGGCGGTACCGCAGGAACCCATGCGAGGACCGATCTCGACACCATGGATGGTGGCACAATAGGCCTCGTCGAGGCTTGGCGCTGCGCCGTGGGAGAGATAGCGGCCATCGGCAGACAACAACAGCACCGACCCTTTGATCCCGGGCATCAGCGCCTCGATCAGCAGGATCATGTCCCGGAAGAACTCGTCGAGCGGCCGGCCGTTGGCGATCATTTCCAGGAGGCGGGCTTGCCCTTCGAGCAAGCGCTCGGCGGCCTTGCGGTCGGAGATATCGCGCGACACGCCGACGACGCCGACGATCTTGCCGCGCTTGTTGCGCAGCGGCACCTTGGAGGTCATCAGCCAGCGGTCGCGGCCCTTGCTGACGATCGCCCGTTCCTCGATGCCGAAAATCGGCTCTCCGGTCTCGATGACGCGGCGCTCGATGTCGGCGATCGCCTTTGCCATATGCGGCGGATGGAGATCGAAGTCGGTCTTGCCGACGATATCACTCAGCGCCGCCAGCCCGTTGTCGGCAACAGTCACCTGGTTGGCGATGAGGAACCGCCCTTCGACATCCTTGGCATAGATGTAGTCGGGCACATGGTTGATCATCGTTTCCAACCAGTAGTGGCGGTCGGCGATGTCGGGTTCGGTAGGAAAGATGCGCGCCACTTCTTCGGCCAGCCGGTGGCTGGCATCGATTAGGCGACGTGTATCCTCGTTGCCGCCGCCGTTTATGGCGGCATATCGCGGATTGCGGGACGTGTTCTTCGCCAAGCAGCCCTCCCGACGCGTTTGGTCACGTCGCTGGTCGATCTTTTCCCCACTTCACGTTAGACGAGCAAGAGTTAGCCCTTCCTAAATAACTTGTAGAGAAATCGTGTAGAGGTTGCAATCTCGAAGTCGCGCCGCCCGCAGCGGCCGGACCAACGGCGCGAACGACACGTCGACAATCGGCCGCATGGCCTATCAAAAGATTTCATGCGTGATATCAGCGGCCTGGGCTTCCGCCCTCCCTCGCGCTTACCTAAGACAGGGGCACGCAACGACGGGAGGAGTTCGACATGCTGACGATCTACGGGGTCTATCGCTCGCGCGCATCGCGCAACTACTGGATGGCACGGGAGCTCGGCATCCCCTTCAAATCCGTGCCGGTCATCCAGGCGCGCCGGGTCGCCGATCCGCTTGCCGCCAATGCGCCCATCAACACCAAGTCGCCGGCCTTCCTCGCCGTCAACCCGATGGGGCTGATCCCGGCGATCGACGACGACGGCGTCGTGCTGACGGAATCGCTTGCCAACAATCTCTATCTCGCGCGCAAATATGGCGGCCCTTTGGCGCCGGCCGATATCCGTGAAGAAGGACTGATCGGCAACTGGACGATGTGGGCGGCGACCGAGGTCGAGCCGCATGCCGTGCAGATCGTGCTCACCTACGACTACGGCAACGAGGAAACTGAAGAAGGCAAGGCAACGATCGCGAGATGCGCCAAGGCCCTCGACAAGGCCTTCGCCCGCCTGGAGGGCCACCTCGACGGGCGGGACTATGTGGTCGGCGATCGCTTCACCGTGGCCGATCTCAACCTTGCGGAAGTGTTCCGCTACACAATGAGCCAGAAGCAGCTTTTCGACAGATATCCGCGCGTGGCCGCCTGGCTTGCCCGTTGCCACGACCGGCCGGCGTTCAAGGCGATGATGGACATGCGCCTGGCGGAACCGGAATAGACCGCCGCGAACGGCTCGACGGCTGCCCGGGTATCGTCAAGTCATGGTCGCCGCGTCGAAGCGAACGCGCGGCGCCCTGAGATCGAGCAGGCGCATGCCCTCTTCCACCTCGTCACGAACCCAGCGCTTGAAGGCGGCCGCGGCCTTGCTTTCCCGCCGCGATGGCGAGCTGACGAAGTAGTGGCCGTAGCCCGTCTCGACACGAATGCCGAAGGGCACGACCAGACTGCCCTGGCTGATCGCGAAACCGGCCAGCGTCTGCCAGGCGAGCATGACACCCTGCCCCGAGATCGCCGCGTCGAGCACCAGCGACGCCTCGTTGAACGTGTGGCGCACGCGCATTTCGGCGCCGGAGAGGCCGACTTCGCGAAGCCACACCTCCCAGCTGAACATCGAGTGACCGTCGATCACGGCAGGGAGCTTTAGAATATCTGCAGGTACACGCAGGTTCTCTGCCATGGACGGCGAACAGACGGGAAAGACCTCCTGCTGCAACAGCAGTTCGGATTTCACACCGGGCCATTCGCCGGAGCCGACTCGGATGCCGACGTCCACATCGGACGTGTCGAGATTGACGAGCTTCGTCGTGGCATCGATACGCAGGCGAATGTCCGGGTGACGCTCGGCGAAGCGGTTGAGCCGATAGACCAGCCAGCGGGCGGCAAAGACCGGTGCCACCGAGATTGTCAACACTGACTCGTCGCGCCGCCGTGCCGAAGCCACGGCCTCCGCCAGTTCCTGAAAGGCGTTGCCGAGGCGCGCGAGGAACCGCTGGCCAAAGTCGGTCGGGACGAGGCCCCGCGACGTTCGCTCGAACAGGACGCGGCCGAGCTGGGCCTCCGCCTTGGCGATCTGCTGGCTGACGGCGCCGGAGGTCACGCCGAGTTCCTCTGCCGCTGCGGCGAGCGAGCCCAGTCGACCGGCAGCTTCGACCGCGCGCAGTCCGTTCAGATGGACGGAGTTCAGATCCCTCATATAGTTTTTCTAAACTCGTTCGGTGCCATTCTCAATTGAAAAGAGAGCGGGACAGGCAGATCATCCAACGAACGAAAGGATGGTCCGCCATGTTGAAGCTTCTCTCGACGTTGACCGCATTCGCCACTTCGGAAAATCGGAAGCAGGATACGCCACTGGCCTGGGCGCGCGACCCGCTGCAGCACCCGGATCTCGAGCGCATGGACGAACGCGAACTCGGTGATCTGCCCTTCCCCGGCTGGCCCTGGCCGCGCGCGACCGAATGCGGCGGCGACTACCTGCAGGCCGGGGGCCGGTGACGAACAAGGGCCTTGTGATAAGCTGACGGGATGAGCGAGGACCTCGACCGCAATTTCGCGCGCATCGTCAAGCTGGCGGAAGCCGCCGGCCTGCCGGACGTTTCGGTCGGCACCTCCTACGGCACGCCGGCGCTGCTGGTGAAGGACAAGAGCTTCGCGCGCATGAAGGATGACGAGACGCTCGTCGTCATGTGCGCGCTTGAAGAAAAGGAGATGCTGCTGGAACTCGATCCGCGGCTCTATTTCGAGACGGACCATTACAAGGGCTGGCCTGCCATGCTCCTCCGGCTCTCGGAGATCGACGATGGAAGTCTAACCGGGCGGCTGATTGCCGCCTGGCGGGAAAAAGCGCCGAAGAGGCTTTCTGCAAGCTTCGGCAGCTGAATTCTGCACTACTTCACGTGAGCGGACACCGGGCGGCGCCCTACGGTGTCGGTCGGTGTCTGCTGACCTTTTCGACCAGGGAGGCTTTGCCGTCGACATCCGGGGCGAAAATCTCGATGCTGCAGCCGGCGCGATCGAATGATGCGCCCTTCCATTTCGGAGCCAGCGCCTATACCGGTGGAAACGATAGCCGCACAGGTGCTCTTCCATGATCGTTCGCGACCGCCCCAGCCTTCTGAAACTGTTCTTCATCCTCAGGGGATCGGTCATTCAGCGGATATTTCCGCAGGTGCTGTTCGTCTTCGGACTTTCCGCCCTCGTCGTCTGGGCGCACCGCTTCGATCCGCAAATCGTGCCAAGCGTCAACAGTGGCCCGTTCGCGCTGCTCGGCATCGCGCTTTCCGTGTTTCTCGGCTTTCGCAACAATGCCTGTTACGACCGCTGGTGGGAGGCGCGAAAGGATTGGGGGCAGCTGATTTTCACGTCGCGCGATCTTGCCCGCCAGACGCTGATCCTGGACGAGACGTCGGGGAAAGCGGCGCGGCGGCGCCTGCTCAATCTGACGATCGCGTTTGCCCACGCCCTGGTCTGCCACCTGCGGCCGGGCAACCATGTCGCCAGGACGCTCGAGTGGATACCTGGCGATCTGGTTCCAGGCTACAAGGCGAGCCGCAATCCGCCGGACTTCCTGTTGCGCGCGATGGGCCGCGACCTTGCCGGTCTTCGTGCATCCGGCACGATCAGCGACTTTCAGTGGACACTGCTGGACGGTACGGTCGGCAAGATGTCGGCGACGCTCGCTGCGTGCGAGCGAATCCGCAACACGCCAGTGCCCTTCGGCTACACGCTGCTTCTCCACCGCACCGCCTATCTATTCTGCTTCCTGCTGCCCTTCGGCTTTGCCGATGCGCTCGGCTGGGCGACGCCCTTCGTCACCGCGCTGGTTGCCTACACGTTCTTCGGCCTCGACGCGCTTGGCGACGAGCTAGAGGAGCCGTTCGGCGTGCTGCCGAACGACCTGCCGATCGTGGCACTCGCCGAAACGATCGAGATCAACCTGCGCGAGGCGCTGGGCGAAGCCGACCTTCCGCCCCTGCCGCAACCGAAGGACTACATGCTGATGTAGCCAGGACGGCCCGTGGCCCAAGGCGCGTCGTAAGTAATAGCAAGACCGCTGCGCGCTTTTGCGCGACAGGTCAGAGCTTGACCGCCGCCAATACTCGGGCAACGGCCGGGCGCGTCGTCATGCGATTGCGGTGATCCAGCACTTTCGGAAAAAGAGCGGGATCGACGCCATCCGATTCCAGCCAGCCGGCAATGGTGAACAGGTAGGGATCGGCGACTGAATAGGCCTCGCCCATGACGAAGGGCCCTTCGAACATCCTGTTTTCGATCAGTTCGAAGCAGGCCGTCATGTTGGATGCGACCTTGGCCCTCATCGCCTCGTGCGCGGCGGGATCGTCCGCCCAGCGCGCACCGCGGCGACCATGGGCATGGGCGACATGCACCGTCGAGCACAGATAGTTCATGAACGACTGCAACTGCGCAAAAGCAAACGCATCACCCCTTGGTGCCAGGTTCGCCGCCGGATGCGTCTCAGCGATATAGGTGAGGATCGCCGGCGTTTCGGTGACGACGCCGCGGTCGGTCAGAAGCGCCGGCACCCGGCCCTTCGGGTTTACCGCGAGATAATCGGGCTTGGTCTGTTCGGCGGTCGAGAAATCGACGCGGCGCGCCTCGTAGTCAGCACCAGCCTCCTCGAGCGCGATATGCGAGGCCAACGAGCAGGTCCCCGGTGCGTAGAACAATTTCAACACTTTAACTCTCCTCTGCGGTCAGGTGGATCGAATGACTTAGCGTCGATCGAGCCGAGCCGACAGTATCAATACTCGCGAATTCAAGCGAATTCGGGCGAAGCCCAAAGGGTTTTCTCCACTCCTATTCCCGCGTGTGACCCGCAGAAGGAAGGATATCACCCGGATTGACAAGCCGGAACGGATTTCAATACAAGCTGACTGTTACGTTATAACATTGTCGGAGTTGCTTATGAAGACGCTCTTTTCAACCTTCATCGCCGCCAGCCTGTTTGCCGCCGCTGCGACACCCGCCTTTTCCCATGGCGCATGGATCGGCGAGCGGTGGGGAACGCTCGCCGTCATCTACGGCCACGGCCCGGCGGACGAAGCCTATGATCCGGCCAAAGTGAAATCGGTCTCGGCGCTTGACGAGGACGGCAAGGCATTGCCGGTGACGATCGTGCCCGCCGACAACCACGCCTTATTGAAACTCGACGGCGAACCCGCAGTCGTCGCTCTCGAGTTCGACAACGGCTATTGGAGTGAAGACGCCGACGGCAAATGGGTGAACAAGCCGAAGAACGAGGTTCCCGGCGCCAAGCAGGCGAGCCATTCCATCAAATACAGCATCGCGCTGGTGCATGCGCATGGCGATCTGCCGGACTTCCCGGCACAGCCGCTGCAGATTGTTCCTCTCGACAACCCCATCGGCCTGAAGGCTGGTGAAAGATTTCGCGTCCGCCTGCTGCTCGACGGCAGGCCGCTCGAAGGCAAGGAAATCACCCTGGACTACGCCGGACTGCCCGAGTTCGTCTCCGAAAAGACGGACGCGAATGGCGAAGCCGAGGTGACGCTGCGCAATGCCGGCGTCAACATCCTCGCCGTCAGCCACGCAATCCCGCTCGAAGGCAATGCCGCAGCCGACAAGAAGGGGCTGACGGCGACGCTGACCTTCGTCGCCGAGCCGCACGTGCATGAGTAGACTCACCTCCCCGGTCATGCCGTGGCCCAACCGGAACATCCACCCTCTGCTTGAGGGCGGCGTGAAGGACTGAACCGCGCATCGGTCCCGAGGATGACTTGCGGAGGCGTGTGGAAACCTCATATTCGGCCCGGCAGGCTATCTCTGCCGGGCCGTTTTCGGTCACGCAACGAGCGCCTCGCCGCAACCGGGCACATCTACCAGGCGATGGTAGACGGGTATGCCGCGCTCGCGGGCAATGCGCACATCGTTGTCGGCTCCCTTACTGTCACCCGGCAAGCGCAACACAGCATCGCAAAGCGCCAGCAGGCGTCCGGCCACCGGGTGGAAGATTTCCTCGTAGAGCCCATCCCCCACCCGCTCGCCGCCCGCCGCATTCCACACCGGCAGCGCCACCCATTCGCCGATCATCGGCACGTGCCCGGCTTTAAACAGCGCATAGGACGGCTCTTCCAATCGCTTCAGGTTGGCGGCCATCTTGTCCGGATCGTCTTCCGTTCCCGAGCGATAGGGGCCTGCGATCAAAATCAGCATGATTTTCTCCACTTTTTTGCACGAAATATCCAGATCATTCTGGATATTTCTCGATATTTCGTGCAATATCGTGAAGAGTCAAGGAGGCATTCATGCTGACAACACAGAGACGGGCTTTGATTTCCGCACGACTGGCGCGCGACGGCGAGATCGTCGCCAAGCGTCTGGCGGACGAATTGGACCTCTCGGAAGATACGATCCGGCGCGATCTCCGCGAGATGGCGGCGGAAGGCCTGTTGAAGCGCGTCCATGGCGGCGCGCTGCCGCTGGTGCCGCCGCTACCGAACTTTGCGGCACGGCAGGAGATCGCCGGCGACGTCAAACGTCGGCTTGGGCGCAAGGCCGCGACGATGATCGAGGCGGGCCAGACGATCTTTCTCGACGGCGGCACGAGCAATGCGGAAATCGCGCGGTCGCTGCCACGCGAGATGCGGCTGACCGTGGTCACCCACAGCCCGACGATCGCCGCCGAGCTCGAACGCCACGAAGCCGAGGTGATCCTGATCGGCGGCCGCCTCTACAAGCATTCGATGGTTGCGACGGGAGCGGCCGCCTTGGCCGCCATCGCCAGCATTCGCGTCGACCTGTTCTTTCTCGGCGTCACCGCCATTCATCCGGCCCATGGCGTCTCGACCGGCGACTTTGAAGAGGCCGCCGTCAAGCGCGCGATCCTGAAGCAGGCCGCAGATACCTATGTGCTTGCGACGGCTGAGAAATTCGGCGCGGTCTCGCCACACCGCGTAGCCGGGATCGCCGATCTGGCCGGCTTCATCGTGGCTGAGGAAATCGAGGACGGGGTGCTCGCGCCCTATGACGACGCGAACATCGCGATGATCAAGGCCTGATGTCGCCGGCGGATTGATTCGACCGGGATGCTCGCAGACGCGTGGACTCCTCGGCTCGCACGTCTCAGGCGGCAAAAGCCTCCGTCACCCTGACATCGCCGACATGGATGCCGTTCCAGTTCCGCATCGAGTGGTTGGCCTGCGCCATCAGGGCTGCATGCAGCTCCGGCTCGTCGCGGAAGAAGCGAGCAAGCGTTGCCGCAATCATGGCCTCTGCCGCCCGCGTCGTGCCGTCCTCGCATTTCAAGGCGATCGCGATGCCCTTCTCCGGAATGGCGGCGCAGAAGACACCCTCGGCGCCGGTCTTGGCGAAGATGCGACCAGGCGCCGTTTTCATGAGCCGTGTGCAGGCGCGCTTGGTGCCGGCCACGAAGAAGGGCTCTGCCATGCAGGCCTCGATCAGCCGCTTGGAGGCGCGGGCACGTTCCGGCCCAAGGCCGGCGCCGGTCGCCATCTTCGCAAAACCATGCGCCAAACCCTTGAGCGGCACGGCATAGGTCGGGATTGAGCAGCCGTCGACGCCGCAATTGTCCTTGGCGAGGATCGCACCCGTCAGGCTTTCCATCGTACCGCGGATTTCCCGCTGCAGCGGGTGGTCGTAGCCGACATAGCCCCTTGCTTCGGTACCCGAATGGCAACAGGCGCAAATGAAACCCGCGTGTTTGCCGGAGCAATTGTTGTGAAGCGCGGTCGGCGCATCGAGGCTGCGGACCTGGGCGATCAGCGTCTTCTGGTCGGACGACCAATGGGCGCCGCATTCGAGCGCCGAGACATCGCGGCCAGCTGCTGCAAGCATCTTGGCGGCAAGTTCCACATGCTCCGGCTCGCCGGAATGGGACGAACAGGCAAGCGCCAGTTCCTTGTTGCCGAAGCCGTAGGCGTCAGCGGCGCCGCTTTCCATCAATGGCAGCGCCTGCATCGCCTTGCAGGCAGAGCGCGGGAACACGGCGGTGTCGGTTTCGCCGAGCGAAAAGACGGTGCGGCCGTCGCCATCGACGGCGATCACAAGGCCGCGATGGCGGCTTTCGACGAGGTTTCCACGGGTGACTTCGACGAGAACGGGATTCGACATGCCTTGCCCTCAAATATCCGAAATTGCTCCGTGCATTTAGCAGGATTCCAGCGTCAGGAAACGGAGTTTTCATGAAATTCGTCCGCAGGCTCGCCGCCGTCTTTCTGGTCATCTACCTGTTGCCGGCGCTGGCCTCGGCCGGCTGGTGGTACATGCAGGACCGGCCGCAGAGCTGGCGGGATGCGGATTGGTCTTCGGCCGGCATCCTGCCCAAGGCGGCAGATAGTTCGGATGCAGCGATCTATGTGTTCTCGGCAACGACGGGCGGCATGAAGGGCGCTATCGCCAGCCACGCCTGGATCGTCACCAAGGAACAGGGTGCGCCCGCCTACAACCGCTACGACAAGGTCGGCTGGGGCAAGCCGATCCGCCGGAACGGCTATCCGGCGGACGCCCGCTGGTACTCCAACGAACCGCGGCTGGTCGTCTCCGTGACTGGCACCGAGGCCAGCAGACTGATCCCGAAAATCGAGGCGGCGATCGCCGGCTATCCCTATGCTTCGCCCGGCGGCTACCGGATCTGGCCAGGCCCGAACTCCAACACCTTCGTCGCCCACGTGTTGCGCTCGGTGCCGGAACTCGGCGCGGTGCTGCCGCCCGACGCCGTCGGCAGGGATTATCTGCCGGAGGGCAAGCTGTTCCAGATCGATGCCGATAGCCGCGACATGCACGCAACGCTTTATGGTCTGGCCGGCATTTCAGCCGGGGTGCGCAGCGGCCTCGAGCTGCATTTCTTCGGCCTCGTCGCCGGCTTCGACTTTGCCAGGCCCGGCATCAAGATCCCGGCACTCGGGCGTTTTGGGGTCTAGCTAGTCTGCGGGTTCACGACACCAGGGTTGATGGCCCCTACCCAACATTGCATGGTCCACCGATCGAATCAGGAGGACGCCACGTGCATGAGATCCCGATCAGGTGCTTTGCCGTTTCAGTCGTCATCTTGCGGCCCGCAGGGAGTGCCTTTGAATTTCTCCTTCTTCGGCGCACCGGAACGCTGGCCGGAACCTGGTGCCAGGTTGCGGGCGCGATCGAGGCTGGAGAAACGGCCTGGCAGGCCGGCTTGCGTGAAGTCGAGGAGGAAACGGGCCTGCACCCCGACCGCTTCTATTCCGCCGATATCTGCGAGCAGTTTTACGAGGCCGACCGCAACGCGATCAGCCTGCTGCCCGTCTTTGTCGGCTACGCGCCGCAGGAGGCACCCGTCCGCCTGAATGCCGAGCACAGCGAATTCCGCTGGGTGAGCTTTGCCGAAGCGCTGCGCATGGTTCCCTTTGCAGGGCAAAGGAAGGTCCTGAGGCATATTCAGGACGAGTTCATTGATAACACGCCAAACCCCTGGCTCCTGATCCAGGAAGCGGCGTCCGCCGGAGCAGCCGGCTAGACCAAGCCTGGCACCGCACGCATTGTGCGGGAAATGGAAAAGGGCCGCCCGAGGCGACCCTTCCATGAGTTCTGGCCAAGTGAGTGGCCCGGGCTTTAGGCCCGAAGGAAGGCGGGGATCAGGCCGAGGGCTGCCTCGACACGTTCACCTCTCCCATGCCCTTCACCAAGACCGAAATCTCATTAGACATTGGATCACCTTCCTTTCTGTTCGTTGCTGATCAGTCGAAGGTAAGCGATCCGTCTCCAATTACAAGATCGACGATAGTCGGAGATCGTCGCAATGCTCGCGATCACAAGAACCGCATGATCGCCGCGATCACCGGGGCCTGATGATCGTTCCGATCACAGGGGCATGATGATCTTGCCGATCACAGGGACATGATGATCTTGCCGATATGGTCGCCCCCTTCCATCTGGCGATGGCCGTCGGAAACCGCGCTGAAGGGCAGAACCGAATGGATGACCGGCGCGACCTTGCCCGCCTCCAGCAGCGGCCAGACCTTCTCCCTAAGGCCGTCGCGGATCACCTGCTTCTCCGCCGCCGTGCGCGGACGAAGGGCCGAGCCCATGACATGGAGCCGTTTCGTCAGGATCGGCGCGATGTTTGCGGCTTCCACCTTGGCGCCGCCGAGGAAGGCGATGATCGAAAGGCGTCCGTCTTTCGCAAGCGATGCAATGTTACGATCGAAGTAGCGCCCGCCAACCATGTCGAGAATGACGTCGACGCCGCGTCCGCCTGTTTCCTCGAGCGCGACGACCTTGAAGTCCTCGTCGCGATAGTTGATCGCGCGCCTGGCACCCAGCGCCTCGCAGGCCCGGCATTTCTCGGCGCTGCCGGCGGTGACGAGAACCTCGGCACCGAAGGCCTTGGCGAGTTGGATCGCCGTCGTGCCGATGCCGCTCGAGCCACCATGAACGAGGATCGTCTCGCCCGCCTTAAGACCGGCCATGTCGAAGACATTGGCCCAGACGGTGAAGAATGTTTCCGGCAGCGCGGCCGCCTTCACCGCGTCATAGCCCTTCGGCCAGGCGAGCGCCTGGGTCGCGGGTACTGCCGCGTATTCCGCATAACCGCCGCCATTGGCGAGCGCGCAGACCTTGTCGCCGATCCGAAAGCCCTCGGCCCCCTCGCCCAACGCCACGATCTCGCCCGCCACCTCGAGGCCGAGGATCGGGCTTGCGCCCGGCGGCGGCGGATAGTCGCCCTTACGCTGCAGGACATCGGGGCGGTTGATGCCGGCCGCCTCCACGCGAACCAGGATGTCGCCGGGCTTGACCTCGGGCAACGGCCCCTTCTTCAGGACCATGTTTTCCGGTCCGCCCGGGGCCGGAACATCGACGAAATTCATTTCTGACGGAAGGGACATGGCATTACCTCATGCTCACTGATGTGCCCCATCTAGCGCTGGCGATGCGTCGCGGAAAGAGCTTCCGTCGTACCGATAGAGCCGTCCTCGGCCGACAGGAAGGAGAGTATGTGTTCGGCCACAAGGGCGGGACTCTCCCAGTGCGGATTATGACCGTGCCCGTCCAGAGTGATCAAGCGGGCCGCGACGAGGGTGGCGGCAAGCTGCTGGCGATGTCCGGCATCGAAAAGCGGATCCTCGCTGCCGGCGATCGCCAGGACCGGCATCCGCAGGTGCCGCGCGCTGGTGCGCAGGTCGGTAACGGCCAGGCCATCGAGGACGGTGTGCCATATCCGTGTCGGTATGTCCGCGGCCTCCTCGCGCATGCAACCCAGAAATTCGCCATCGACCGGACGGCTGCAGGCGTGCCAGCTGTTGAAGAACGCATCGTCCCGATGAAGCGGATCCTTCAACGCGCGGATCGCCTGCGCCATCGGATTGGTCGCGTCGAGCCCGGGCTGCAGGCTGCCGGACAGCAGGACGAGCGTGCGGACCAGATCCGGCCGCACGGCGGCAAAGGCGATTGCTGTCATCGCGCCCATGGAATGGCCGACGACAACGACGTCGCTGAGCGCCAGCCGGCCTGCCAGGCAATCGAGGTCCCGGGCAAAATCGGCAACCGTCGCCCCTTGCCCCGCTTGCGAGGCGCCGTGTCCGGCAAGATCGGGAATGATGAGGCGATGACCGACCAGATGAGGCGCGATCAGCGAGAAACTGCGGCTGCTGTCAGAATAGCCGTGCAGGAGCAACAGCACCGGACCTTGGCCCTGATCGACATAGGCGAACTGACGCCCGCCTGGTAGTTCGAGCCGCTTCTTCAGTGAACCCCAATGCCGTTGGTCGATGCCGGTCACAGCCCGAGCGCGGCCTTGACCGCGGCAGAACCCGGCTGCCCATCGAACGTCGTCACGCCGGCGAGCCAGGCGTCGAGCCGCTGCGGTTCCTCCTTGATCGCCTTTTGCCCGGCCTCATCCGGCGCCAGCCCGTCGTTCATCAGGTAGCCCATGCCGCGGTTCTCGAAGTCGATGTCGAACACGAGATTGTTGAGGAGTTTCGCCACGTTCGGGCACTCCTGCAGGTAGCCCTTGCGCACCTGGGTGGAGACGGTCGCGGCGCCGAAGTCCGGCCCGTAGAACTTGTCGCCGCCGGTCAGATACTTGATCGAGAGCGTCGTGTTCATCGGATGTGGCGCCCAGCCCTGAAACACGATGAAAGATTTGTCGCGCACCCGGCGGGTGACCTCGGCCAACATCCCCTGTTCGCTCGATTCGACCACTTCCCAGCCATCGAGCCCGAGGCTCGGGTCCTTGATCGCATCGAGCATCAGCTGATTGGAGCCCGGCTCGATGCCGTACATCTTCTTCTCGAACCTGTCGGCGAAAGTTTTCAGGTCGGCGAAGTCCTTGACCCCGGCCTCCCAGACATAATCGGGCACGGCGAAGGTATATTTCGCGCCCTTGAGGTTGGTGCGCACGGTCTCGACCGAACCGTCGTCCTTGTAGGGCTTGTAATAGCTCACCATCGCGGGATCCCAATAGCCGAGAAAGACGTCGAGATCGCCGCTGCGCAGGCTGGTGTAGATGACGTCGATGCCGAGCAGCTTGCTCTCCGGCTCATAGCCAAGCGCCTTCAGCACCGTCAGCCCCACGCCCGTGGTGAAGGCCAGATCGTTCCATCCGGGCTCTGCCAGCCGCACGCGCCGACAGGCCTCGGGGTCGCCGGCAAGGACCGGGTTGGTGGCAGCAATGAGCGCAATGGTGGACATCAAGAGTTTCAGATCCGGCATAGCTTTCTCCCAACTTGTCCATATGGACTAAAAATTGTCCCACGGGACAACAATTGATCTTTCCGGAAAGTTTGTCAATCTGAGAATCGTTTGGAGGCGACTATGCGATTGACGAGGATAAGTGAGATCAGGCGACGCGAGCTGCGCCGGGCGGCCTTCGAGGTGCTGCAAAAAGAAGGCATGGCCGGCGCGACGCTGGAGAAGGTGGCGATGCATGCCGGCGCCTCCAAAGGCATCGTGCTGCATTATTTCGCCAACAAACAGGAGCTCTTCGAACATGCGATGCGCGAGGCGAATGCCGCGCTGAAGGAAGCGGTGGTCGAACGGCTGAACCGGGCGCGCACGCCCCGCGAGCGGCTGGAGGCAATCATCGAGGCGAATTTCGAGGAACGCTTCTTCCAGCCCTCAGTCTGCCATGCCTGGCTTTCCCTCTGCGCCGAGGTGCCGCGCGAACCGCAACTCGCCCGAATCCAGAAGGTCATTCACGCCCGTATGCGCTCGAACCTTCTCTCCGCGCTGGCTCATCTGTTGCCGGAAGACGAATGCGAGGCCGCGGCGCTCGGCATCACATCATTGATCGACGGGTTATGGCTGCGGCTCGGCTTGCAATCGGGTGGACTGACGCGTGAGATGGCGCTCGCGCAGATGCGCGATTATCTCGCTCACCGCGTGCCTGCACTGGCGGGCTGAACTGGCCTGGAGATTAGATCGTTTCACTGTTTCATGGAAACAATGAAACGATCTAATCCTCTGAAATTACGCAATCCCGACGGAAAACCGTTTCACACTTTTCCTGGGAATTGCTCCAGATCTCAGCCCCCAAGCGCGTCCAGGACGAGCCCGGCCTCGCTGGTCTTGGCGCGGCACTTGATTTCGGCGATGCGGGCGCTGACGGCCTGGGCGTCGGAAAAGACGAAGCCTTCCGGCAGCCCGAGCACTGCGATCGAACAGCGCATCAGCGGAAATTCCTTCGGCGAGCCGTCGCGGCCGTAGCCGCTAATGCGCCCTTCCGCCTGATGCTCCGGCGAATAGAGCTGGCGCACGTCGGAACGGAAGTCGTCGAGCAGGCGGTTCAGCACCGCCTCCAGTTCCTCCACCGAGCAGCCGCTGACACCAACAAAGAAATCATCGCCGCCGACATGGCCGAGGAATTTTTCCTCGCCGATGAAGTGCCGGCGCAAGAGCGCGGCGAACAGCGTGATCGCGAGATCACCCTTCTGGAAGCCGTAGGTGTCGTTGAAGGGTTTGAAGTCGTCGAAGTCGCAATAGCAGAAGTAACGCGCCTGATCACCGTCGAGGATCGCGTCCTGGACGTAGTCGCGGATGGCGCGGTTGCCAGGCAGGCCCGTCAGCGGGTTCTGCTCCTGCGCCATCTTCAACTGCTTTTCGTTGATGATCTTCAGAAGCGACGAAGCCGAGAGCGTGCCGGCATAGCGCATGTCCTCCGTCAGGATCAGGCAGTCGCTGCCGTCCATGCCGGCAAAGATCTTCAGCATCTCGTCGGCGGGCGTATCGAGATCGGCGATCGGTGCCGGGCTGACGAAATGCGAAATGCGCCGCTGGTAGATCCTGTTCTTCAGGAGATCGCGGCCGAAGGGGTGATAGATCAGCTCCTTGACGTGATATTCGTGCAGGATGCCGCGCGGTTCGCCATTGGCGTTGAGCACCGGGAAGAAGCCCTGGCGCGGGTTCCGCCGGAAGAGATCGAAGACGGAATCGAGCTCGTCGCTTTCGCGCACCGTCGGGAGCTGCTCGATCTGCTTGCGAATCAAGATGCCGTCCAGCGAGGACGAAGAGCGTCTGCCGCTCACGCTCTGATCGAGATGCGGATAGGCAGGTAGAAGCTCGCTGAGATGTGTCGTCGGCCGGGCGACGTAATAGCCCTGCACGAGATCGCAGCCGAGATCGCGGCAGGTGAGAAACTCGGCCTCCGTCTCGACGCCCTCGGCGATGACGCGCGTGCCGAGCACATGGGCGGTGTTGACGGTATGGCGGACGAGATGACGTTTGCGGGCATCCGCTTCGATGCCGGAGATGAAATGCCGGTCGATCTTCACGTAATCGACCGGCTGATCGCAGAGCAGCTTCAACCCGTTGAAGCCGGCACCGAAATCGTCAATGGCGAGCTTGAAGCCGGCGAGCCGGAGATCGCGCACGAGCGCGGAGAAGTCCGGCATCTTGCCGCTGTCGAAACGCTCGGAAAGCTCGAAGCAGAGCGACGACGGGGCAATGTTGGCGCGCTTCAGGTGATTGACGAGCCGCTCGACGATATCGCCCTCGCCGCCGACAAGCCGCGAGTCGAAGTTGAGGAACAGGGTGCGAGCGGAATAATCGGGCAGCGTCGCGAAACCGGCGACGGCGCGGCTGTTGATCATGTGCTCGAGCGCCAGCAGTTGCCCTGCCTCCTCGGCCTTGTCGAGCAGTTCCAGCGGCGAGGCAAAGCCGAGCTTCTGGAAGCCGCGCATAAGCGATTCGTAGCCGAAGACGGTGCCGGTCGCCGCTTCGGCGATCGGCTGGAAGGCGCTCTCGATCACCAGCTTGGCGAGCGTAACGATCTGGTCGTCGCCGAACCGGCGCAGCGAGAGGATTTCGGCGGGGGCGGCGGACATGCCGGGCTCCAGAGGCTTAAGAACGGACGATCGGACGTCGGCAGCATGGCCGCCAAGAGTCAACGAAGTCTTTCCCCACTATGAAGCTTTGATGAAAGCTATGTGACAGCCGCAACCGCCCAAGACCAATCAAACCACTCTAATGAAATCAGTAGTTTCATGAGCAAGTCCTGTCACCAGTCAATGTCCGGCAGAAGACCAGTCTTCAGTTGGAAACGCGCCAGGCGAGAACGAGCAACGCCAGGTATCCGGCACCGATAGCCAAGCAGAGGGGACCGTAAATGCGGCGGTCGAGAGTCGCGAAGGGTTCGGTGCCGTGGCGTCGGCGAAAGGCCGTCGTGAAAGCCAACACCCCGCGGACGACAAAGATGGCCGCAAGGACGGCAAGCCCGCTATAGGCCAAGGTCGCGGGCAACGCGCCCGCCAAGACGGGCGTCACGGACAATGGCACGAGCGCTGCGGCGAAAATGAGCGCGGCGACGAGGAGCGTCAGCCAGACCGGCGGCATTACCGAGCGATGTTCTGTCCCGACCACTGTGCGCACCAGCGATGCCTCGTCGTCACAGGGCCAAAGCCCACCCAGTGCCCAATAGGCGTGCAGCCCGGCGATACCGGCAAGAACGAGGAAAAGCAGGATCGCGATCGCCGTCAACATGACTGGTACCTTGTTCGCCTGTTTGTGGAAGCCGCCTCAGGCGGCCATGGGTGATGCAGGCCTTGTGCCCGACCGCGCGCCGATCGCCGCGAATGCGGCCATGACGGCGAAGGCCACCCATTGCGGCGTGTTCCAGAGAGAGCCGAGATAAGCAAAACCATAGCCGATGAAGAGCGCCGCGTAGGCGAGATATTGCGCGATCACCGCACCTGCCAGGGGTGCGCGATAACGTCCGTTCACGGCGGCAAACAGTAGCGCCAGACTGTTGATCAGGAGGATGGCGCTCGTCGCGTGCCACAGAAGCGAGACATAGGTCTGCAGCAGCGGCGATGGGCTGCTTGCAAGCAGAGGCACATGCACTTCCGGCCCGCCGGCGAAGAGATGGATACCCGTTGTCACCAGGGACAGAACGCCCGCCGCCAGAAGCCATCTGTTCATGAGTTCATCTCCACGCGTCACCATACGGCAGCGTATGTACGCCATTAGGTTGCATTGGTCAATACGGTGGCGTATGGAAAGCCATGGCGACAAAAGACACCCTCACGAGCGATGACTGGATCAAGGCCGCCTTCCGAGCGCTGACAGAGGGCGGCGTGCAGGCGATACGGGCTGAAGCCATTGCTCGCGACCTGAACGTGAGCAAGGGTTCGTTCTATTGGCATTTCAGGGATGTGCCGGATCTGAAGGCGCAGATGCTTAGCCACTGGGCGCGCGAAGCAACCGAGGCCATCATCGCCGAGGTGGAGTCGCACGAGGTGCCGGCAGATAAGCAATTACGACTGCTGGTGGACTCCGCCACCAACGACCGCAACCTTGCCTATGGCGGCATGCTGACCGAAGGCGCAATTCGTGAATGGGCGCGTTTCGACGCCGCGGCCGCGACTATCCTCAAATCGGTAGACGAGCGGCGCATTGCCTATGTCGCCGATCTCCTCGGCCGTTGTGGATTTTCCTCAATCCGCAGCCGCAGCGGCGCCAATGCACTCTACGGCGCCCTGATCGGTCTCGAAGCCTTGGCCGCAGGTGGGCTTGCCGATCTTCGCGGTGACCTGCTCGGGCTGTTGGAGACGCTGCTTCGCAGCTGTGACGCCGGGGCAGAATGAGAAAAGTGCGTGTTTTCCACTCGCTTTGACAGCGTACGCTCCTAGCCCTTCGCCAGCACACCGAAGGCGATCAGTGACAGTCCCTGCATCACCAGGTCGACGGCCAGGAACAGGCCGAGGATCCACAGGCTGTTGACCGGCCAGCCGGCAGCGATGATCAGGCCAGCCGCGAGTGTGACCAGACCACCGAGCGCCACCCAGCCCCAGCCCTGCACCGGCCGGAGCTTGAGACCGACCCAGACGCGGAAGCAGCCGGCGATGATCAGCGCGATCGCCATCACGAAGGTCAGGAAGGACGAGGCGAGCAAGGGATTGATGAAGGCAAAAAGGCCGGCGATCGTGTAGCAGGCGCCGCTGAGGCCCCAGTAGAGCACGCTGTCCCAGCCCTTCACCTGAAAGGCGTGGGCGAGATTGAAAAGCCCGCCGATCAGCATGATCAATCCGACGTAATAGACCGAGGCGACGGTCGCCATCAGCAGGTTGCCGAAGGCGAGACCACCGCACATGATCAACAGCACGCCGAGTGCTACGAACCATCCCCATTTGCGGGCAACCGCCGTCTTGTCGGCCGGATCGAATGCATGGGTCATTTCAACCTCCAGTCCTTCGAGTCGCAAGATCGCTACCGCGATGATTGAGCCGCATTTCTCGGCAAAAGGAAAGCAAAAACACCGCAGATTTTTATTGATTGATGCATCAATCAAAAATAAACTGACTGACGTCAAGGGAGAGACGAATGCCGAAGGTCGGAATGGAACCGGTGCGCCGCAAGGCGCTGGTGGACGCAGCACTTCGCGTGATCGGCGACCAGGGCACGCTCGCCGTCACCATGTCCGAGATTGCCCGTCATGCCGGCGTCTCCCCAGCGCTTGCCCATCACTACTTCGGCAGCAAGGAACAGTTGCTGATCGAAACGATCCGCAGCCTTCTACGGCAATTGCGCGACGACACGGTGACGGCGCTTCACGCCGTGGCGAGCCCGCGCGAAAGGCTGAGCGCCCTTATCCGCGTCTCCTTCCAGGCGAGCCAATTCGCCCCGGATACGGTCGCCGCATGGCTCGCCTTCTATTCGGAAGCACAGCGATCGGAAGAGGTGCGGCGGCTACTGGTCGTCTATGCACGGCGCCTGCGCTCCAACTTGGTCGCGAGCCTCAAAGCGCTTTGTGCAGCCGATGACGCGGAACGCATCGCCGAGGGCGCTGCTGCGATGATCGACGGACTTTATATCCGCCAGAGTCTGCGCTCTGCGCCGGTCGGCATCGAAGCATCGATCGCGCTCACGGAAGACTATGTCGCCTCGCATATCGACCGGCTCAATCGCCAAGGCCCCAGCCACAAGGGAACGGCCGCATGACCGCAAGACCGAACATCCTGATCATCATGGTCGACCAGTTGAACGGAAAGTTCTTCCCGGACGGGCCGGCTGAGTTCCTGCATGCGCCGAACCTGAAGGCGCTTGCCGCCCGCTCGGCCCGTTTTCGCAACAACTATACCTCATCGCCGCTTTGCGCGCCGGCCCGCGCCTCCTTCATGGCCGGGCAATTGCCGAGCCGAACCCGCGTCTACGACAATGCCGCCGAGTATCAGTCCTCGATCCCGACCTATGCGCATCACCTGCGCCGCGCCGGCTACTACACCGCGCTGTCCGGCAAGATGCATTTCGTCGGACCGGACCAGTTGCACGGCTTCGAGGAACGGCTGACCACCGACATCTACCCGGCCGATTTCGGCTGGACGCCCGACTATCGCAAACCTGGCGAGCGCATCGACTGGTGGTACCACAATCTCGGCTCGGTCACCGGCGCCGGCGTCGCCGAGATCACCAACCAGATGGAATATGACGACGAGGTCGCCTTCCTCGCCAACCAGAAGCTCTACCAGCTCTCGCGCGAGAATGACGACGCGGACCGCCGCCCCTGGTGCCTGACCGTCTCCTTCACCCACCCGCACGACCCTTATGTGGCGCGCAAGAAGTTTTGGGACCTCTATGAGGGCTGCGAACATCTGCTGCCCGAGGTCGGCATGCTGTCGGAGGATCAGCAGGATCCGCATTCCAAGCGTATCATGCATTCCTGCGACTACGGCAATTTCAACCTGACGGAAGACAATATCCGCCGCTCGCGCCGGGCCTACTTCGCCAACATCTCCTATCTCGACGAGAAGGTCGGCGAGCTCATCGACACGCTGACGCGCACCCGCATGCTCGACGACACGCTGATCCTCTTCTGCTCGGATCACGGCGACATGCTCGGCGAGCGCGGCCTGTGGTTCAAGATGAACTTCTTCGAGGGCTCGGCCCGCGTGCCGCTGATGGTCGCCGGTCCGGGCGTTGCACCCGGCCTGCACCTGGCGCCGACCTCCAATCTCGACGTGACGCCGACGCTTGCCGATCTCGCCGGCATTTCCATGGACGAGGTGAAACCCTGGACCGACGGCATCAGCCTCGTGCCCATGATCAACGGCGAGGAGCGCAGCGAACCGGTGCTGATGGAATATGCGGCGGAAGCGTCCTACGCGCCGCTCGTCGCCATCCGCGAAGGCAAGTGGAAATATATCCACTGTGCGCTCGATCCGGACCAGCTCTACGATCTCGAGGCGGATCCGCTGGAACTCAAGAATCTCGCCGCCAATCCGGAAACGCCGGTGCAGGCGGCGACGCTGCAGGCCTTCCGCGACATGCGCGCCGCTCATTGGGACATGGACGCCTTCGATGCGGCCGTGCGCGAAAGCCAGGCGCAGCGCTGGGTGGTCTACGAGGCGCTCCGCAACGGCGCCTATTACCCATGGGATCACCAGCCGCTGCAGAAGGCATCCGAGCGCTATATGCGCAACCATATGAACCTCGACAATCTCGAGGAATCCAAACGCTATCCGCGGGGAGAATGACATGAAAGCCCAACCGCAAGCCTCGCACTTCATCGACGGCGAATATGTCGAGGACATCGCCGGCACCGTCATCGAGAGCATCTATCCGGCGACCGGCGAAGTGATCGCCCGGCTCTATGCGGCAACGCCCGCGATCGTCGAAAAGGCGATTGCGGCCGCCAAGCGTGCCCAGCCGGAATGGGCGGCGATGAGCCCGACGGCGCGCGGCCGTATCCTCAAGCGCGCCGCCGAGATCATGCGCGAAAGGAACCGCGAGCTCTCCGAGCTCGAGACGCTCGACACCGGCAAGCCGATCCAGGAGACGATCGTCGCCGATCCGACATCCGGCGCCGACAGCTTCGAATTCTTCGGCGGCGTCATCGCCACGGCGCTCAACGGCGATTACATCCCGCTCGGCGGCGACTTCGCCTATACCAAGCGCGTGCCGCTCGGCGTCTGCGTCGGCATCGGCGCCTGGAACTATCCGCAGCAGATCGCCTGCTGGAAGGGTGCACCGGCGCTTGCCGCCGGCAACGCCATGGTCTTCAAGCCCTCGGAAAACACGCCGCTCGGCGCGCTGAAAATCGCCGAAATTCTGATCGAGGCGGGCCTGCCGAAGGGTCTCTACAACGTCATCCAGGGTGATCGCTCAACCGGTCCGCTGCTCGTCAACCACCCTGACGTCGCCAAGGTGTCGCTGACCGGCTCGGTGCCGACCGGCAAGAAAGTGGCGGGTGCGGCCGCAGCCGAACTCAAGCATGTCACCATGGAACTCGGCGGCAAGTCGCCGCTGATCGTCTTCGATGATGCCGATCTCGAAAGCGCCATCGGCGGCGCCATGCTCGGCAATTTCTATTCGACCGGACAGGTCTGCTCCAACGGCACCCGCGTCTTCGTCCAGAAGGGCATCAAGGAACAGTTCCTGACGCGGCTCAAGGCCCGCACCGAGGCAATCGTCATCGGCGATCCTATGGACGAGGCGACGCAGCTCGGGCCGATGGTTTCCATGCCGCAGCGCGACAAGGTCTTTGCCTATATCGAGAAGGGCAAGGCCGAAGGGGCGCGGCTCGTCACCGGCGGCGGCATCCCGAATGCCGTCAACGCAGCCGGCACCTATATCCAGCCGACGGTCTTTGCCGACGTCACCGACGACATGACGATCGCCCGCGAAGAGATCTTCGGCCCGGTCATGTGCGTGCTCGACTTCGACGACGAAGCCGAGGTGATCGCGCGTGCCAATGCGACCGAGTTCGGGCTTTCGGCCGGCGTCTTCACCGCCGACATCACCCGCGCACACCGTGTCGTCGACCAGCTCGAGGCCGGCACGCTGTGGATCAACACCTACAATCTCTGCCCGGTGGAGATCCCCTTCGGCGGCTCGAAACAGTCCGGCTTCGGCCGCGAGAACTCGGTGGCGGCACTCAACCACTACAGCGAGTTGAAGACCGTCTATGTCGGCATGGGGCCGGTGCAGGCGCCTTATTGAGATTGGGGTTTGCCCCTCTCCTCGGGTTTAACCCGAGGACTGGCCCTCTTCCCGCTGGCGGGGAGAGGGGACGTGCCACACGAGCAGTTCGAGAGTGCGCAAAACGGTGCGGCAACGTCCCTTCGCCCCGCTTGCGGGGAGAAAGTGCCGGCAGGCGGATGAGGGGCGCATCTCCTCACCCGCGCGGATGACGGGCATGCCGAGGGGCAATCAGCTAGAAGAAAGACCACGCTTATGCAGGCAGATTACATCATCATCGGCTCCGGCTCGGCCGGTTCGGCGCTCGCCTATCGCCTTTCCGAAAACGGCAAGAATACCGTCATAGTGCTGGAATATGGCGGCTCGGACGTCGGTCCCTTCATCCAGATGCCGGCGGCGCTTGCCTGGCCGATGAGCATGAAGCGCTACAACTGGGGCTATCTCTCCGAGCCCGAGCCGAACCTCAACAACCGGCGCATCACCGCGCCGCGCGGCAAGGTGATCGGCGGTTCGTCGTCGATCAACGGTCTCGTCTATGTGCGCGGTCACGCGGAAGACTTCAACCGCTGGGAAGAACTCGGCGCGCGCGGCTGGGCCTATGCCGATGTGCTCCCCTATTTCAAGCGCATGGAGCATTCGCATGGCGGCGAAGCCGGCTGGCGCGGCACCGACGGGCCGCTGCACGTCAAGCGTGGTCCGGTGCATAATCCGCTGTTCCACGCCTTCATCAAGGCCGGAGAGCAGGCGGGCTTCGAGCTCACCGACGACTATAACGGCTCTAAACAGGAAGGCTTCGGGCTGATGGAGCAGACCGTCTGGCAGGGTCGGCGCTGGTCGGCGGCAAATGCCTATCTGAAGCCGGCGATGAAGCGCCAGAACGTCTCGCTCGTGCGCTGCTTCGCTCGCCGGATCATCCTTGAGAACGGCCGGGCGACCGGCGTCGAGATCGAACGCGGTGGCAAGATCGAGATCGTGAAGGCGAACCGCGAAGTGGTCGTCTCGGCGTCCTCGTTCAACTCGCCGAAGCTGCTGATGCTCTCGGGAATCGGCCCGGCTCAGCACCTGAAGGACATGGGCATCGAGGTGAAGGTCGACCGGCCGGGCGTCGGGCAGAACCTGCAGGACCATATGGAATTCTATTTCCAGCAGGTCTCGACCAAGCCGGTGTCGCTCTATTCCTGGCTGCCCTGGTTCTGGCAGGGGGTTGCCGGCGCGCAATGGCTGTTCTTCAAGAAAGGCCTAGGCATTTCCAACCAGTTCGAGGCCTGCGCCTTCCTGCGCTCCGCCCCCGGGGTCAAGCAGCCGGACATCCAGTATCATTTCTTGCCGGTGGCGATCAGCTATGACGGCAAGGCGGCCGCCAATACACACGGCTTCCAGGTGCATGTAGGCTACAACCTCTCGAAGTCGCGCGGCAACGTCACGCTGCGGTCATCCGACCCGATGGCCGACCCGGTCATCCGCTTCAACTATATGAGCCACCCGGAGGACTGGGAGAAGTTCCGCCACTGCGTGCGCCTGACCCGCGAGATCTTCAGCCAGAAAGCCTTCGACCACTATCGCGGTCCGGAGATCCAGCCGGGCGAGAAGGTGCAGTCGGACGAGGAGATCGACGCGTTCCTGCGCGAGCACCTGGAAAGCGCCTATCACCCCTGCGGCACCTGCCGGATGGGTGCGAAGGACGATCCGATGGCGGTCGTCGATCCGGAGACCCGCGTCATCGGCGTCGAGGGCCTTCGCGTCGCCGACAGTTCGATCTTCCCGCACGTCACCTACGGCAACCTTAACAGCCCCTCGATCATGACGGGCGAAAAGGCGGCCGACCACATTCTCGGAAAGCAGCCGCTCGCCCGATCGAACCAGGAACCGTGGATCAATCCGCGCTGGCAGGTGAGCGACCGCTAACGGCTATCCGACGAAGCCGATCCAGCGGCCGGCGAGCAACGCACCGAGCCACAGGATGAAGGAGGCCAGCGCCTGCACACGCAGGCGCTGGGCCATTGCTCCGCCTGCGATGGCGATTGACCAGCCACGACTCATACGGACCGAAAGCGCGTTCAACGTGCCGAGCGTCAGAAACGCGAGCTTGGTCAGAAATGCCGGATTGGCGAGATAGGCGGAAGGCCTGACGCTGAAGAGGCAAAGGCCGGTGACGACGGCCAGCGCGAGGCCAATCACGGCTCCCCGGGCAAGGAACGGGCCGAGCACCGTGACCGGCGCCTCTCCGACGAGACCGAGCAGCCTGAGGTCAAGCGGCAGAATGGCGCCGATGAGCAGGCCAATCGCCAGGATGTGGGCTGCGTTGACCAGCAGATAAAGAAGCGCCGAGCGTCTGAGCGCCGCGCCGACCGGCCAGCCGGCGATCCAATCGACGAGGTCCGCCGCGCTCATCCACCGGCCCGGATGCGTTCCGGATAGATGTCATAGGTCTTTCCGGCAACGGTGATGCGCACCGCCTTCATGCGCTTTTCGCTGGGGTCGAGCGAACGGTTGCCGAGAACGACGATCGCATCGCCTGCCTTGGCCGCCCCTTCGACGAAGCCGGAGCGCTCCGTCTGCCGGGGATTGCCGAGTTCGACGCGCCACATACCATCCGTGGTTGATTCCACCTGAAGGGTCGGATGCGGCGGCGCCATCGAGATCTCGCGAATGATGCCCTTGAGCTCGATCTGGTCGGCCTCGGCCCAGGACCAGCCGTGATGGGCGTAAGCGCCGGTTACCAGAAGCCCCGTCAGAATGACCGCGGCAACACCACGGTGCGATATGGCTTTCAACATCTGCCCGCTCCTTCGCCAGTTTCGAAGAGGCGGCAGCTTGAACCCGAAGAACGATTTGCGAAAGGACGTGGTCTTCAACACTTCTTGAGCGTCGCCATTCAACTGCCGCCTGCGGCAGCGATGACCAGGGGTTGCGCGAAACCATACTCAGCAGCTTGAAATTTCGCCGATGACGGCAGATCCGCCGCGTGATAACGCGTGCTCCATCCCGTCATCGTCATCACTCCCCTGCCAAGGCGAGCTCGCGTCCCGATGCCCATGCGGCCTTGTCCGCGGCATCGCCCGAGGATGATTTGCCTTGCGGGCAACCGCAGAACGTTATCATGACAATCAAGACACGACTGCTCGTGTGCTTGTCCCTGCTCGCCGTCGCCATGCTGATCATGATCGTCACGGCCTTCAATGCGATGACTTCGGTTGTGCGCCGTCTCGTACGGCCCCGGAGATCGCCGCCCCTCGCCTGCACGCGCCTTGAGCCGCAAGCTTCGCCTATCGCGGCGCTGCCACAGGAGGATGGTCGGGCTGAGTTTTGACGATCGATGCAAAGAAGGCGTGGACCGCCTGGATCGCGCCTTCCCGTGTCAAACGGTATCTATCACCGCAATTAAAGTATAAAATCTAGTAATTTACTAGTCTATATTCGGTTTTTCGCTGCCTTTCGTTCTGAGAGGCAGATTTGCTCCAAACAAAGAGCATTAGAAACCGCTATTTCTGTCCATTGCCGCATTGGGCTGCGATATTCCGACCAAGTTGGAACAGGACGCAGCCATGACCACGTCATCCCTCGAAACCACCGCCAAGGCACTGAACGAGACGCTCGAGGGCCTGGATCTCGCCGGTCGGCTGGCGCTTGTCGCAAGCCTTGACGGGCGGGCCGTCTTCACGACCTCGCTCGGCATCGAGGACCAAGTGATCACCGCGGTCATCGGCGAGAACAAGCTTTCCGTCGATGTCGCAACGCTGGAGACCGGCCGCCTGTTCAACGAGACGGTCGCCCTCATCGACAAGACGGAAGAAACCTACGGTATCCTGATCAAGCGCTATCATCCGGAGCAGGCCGACATCGACGCCTATGCGGCGCGCTACGGCCTCAACGGCTTCTATGAGAGCGTCGAGGCGCGGCATGCCTGTTGTGACGTGCGCAAGCTGAAGCCGCTTGCGCGCGCACTCGAAGGGGCAACCTTCTGGATCACCGGCCTGCGCCGCGGCCAGTCCGGCAATCGCGCCTCGACCCCATTTGCCGAGGCCGATCTCGACCGTGGCCTCATCAAGGTCAACCCGCTGGCAGACTGGGACATCGAGACCATCCGCGCTTACGTCGCCGCCAATGCCGTTCCGGTGAACCCGCTGCACGCGCGCGGCTATCCGTCGATCGGCTGCGAGCCCTGCACCCGCGCCATCAAGCCCGGCGAGCCGGAGCGCGCCGGACGCTGGTGGTGGGAGAACGACGAGAAGCGCGAATGTGGTCTGCACGTTCCGGAAGCCGCCGCCAGTTCCATCATCCCGAATTCGAGCAGCGCCGCCTGAGGGCTGGCGCGCTCCTCTGAAGACAAATCCTCCCGGAGACTGAAATGCCCCATACCCATCCGGAAACGGAACTGCATAACCCGCAGAGCACCAAGCCGCCGCTCGACCCGCATCTGAAGGCGTTGGAGAACGAGGCGATCCACATCTTCCGCGAAGTGGCGGCCGAGTTCGAGCGCCCGGTCATGCTCTATTCGATCGGCAAGGATTCCTCGGTGCTCTTGCATCTGGCGCGCAAGGCCTTTTACCCCGGCCGCGTGCCCTTCCCGCTGTTGCACGTCAACACCGGCTGGAAGTTCGCCGAGATGATCGCGTTTCGCGACGAGATCGTCGAGCGCTACGATCTCGATCTGATCGAGCACATCAATCCGCGCGGTGCCGCCGAGAACGTCACGCCGTTTTCCCACGGTTCGGCGCTCTATACCGACATCATGAAGACCGAGGCGCTGCGCCAGGCGCTCGACGCCGGCCAGTTCGATGCGGCCTTCGGCGGCGCACGGCGCGACGAGGAAGCAAGCCGCGCCAAGGAGCGCATCTACTCGTTCCGCACGCCTGACCATCGCTGGGATCCGCGCAACCAGCGTCCGGAACTCTGGAACGTCTACAACGGCATGATCCGCAAGGGTGAAAGCGTGCGCGCCTTCCCGCTGTCCAACTGGACCGAGGTCGACATCTGGCGTTACATCCAGGCCGAGGACATTCCGATCGTACCGCTCTACTTCGCTGAGAAGCGGCCGATCGTCGAACGCGACGGCATGATGATCCTTGCCGAGGATCCGCGCCTCGAACTGTTGCCGGGCGAGACCAAGCGCGAAGAAGTGATCCGCTTCCGCACGCTCGGTTGCTTCCCGCTGACCGGCGCTATCCGCTCGAACGCCACGACGCTCGACGACATCATCTCCGAACTCGAAACCGCGACCGTTTCCGAACGCCAGGGCCGCGCCATCGACCGCGACCAGTCCGGCTCGATGGAAAAGAAGAAACGCGAAGGATATTTCTGATGACTGCACCCGCAACCGCGAATGCCGTTCAGGACGTTGCTGCCGGCGAGGTCCTCGCCTTCCCGGCGCAGGAGTCGGCGCGCGCCACCCGTGACAGCCGCCCGCTTCGCCTCATCACCTGCGGCTCGGTCGACGACGGCAAGTCGACATTGATCGGCCGCCTGCTCTGGGACACCAAGGCGGTCAAGGAAGACCAGGCGGCGACGCTGCAGCGCGATTCCAACGGCAAGCAGAACGATCTCGGTCTGCCCGACTTCGCGCTGCTGCTCGACGGCCTGCAGGCCGAGCGCGAACAGGGCATCACCATCGACGTCGCCTATCGCTATTTCTCGACCGACAAGCGCTCCTTCATCGTCGCCGACACGCCCGGCCACGAGCAATATACCCGCAACATGGCAACCGGCGCCTCGACCGCCGACCTCGCCGTGCTGCTCGTCGACGCCCGCGTCGGCCTGCTCGAGCAGACCCGCCGGCATGCGACGATCGCGACGCTGATGGGCATCAAGCAGTTCGTGCTGGCGGTCAACAAGATCGACCTGACCGACTACGACCGCGCCCGTTTCGAGCAGATCAGCCACGAGTTCAAGGAATTGGCGCTGTCGCTCGGTGTGCGCCAGGTCACGGCGATTCCGGTCTCGGCACTGAAGGGCGAAAACGTCGTCTATGACGGCAGCGCCTCAATGCCGTGGTACGAGGGCCCGACGCTGATCGAGGTGCTGGAACTGGCAACGACACGCTCGGCCCAGACCGTCGGTTTCCGCCTGCCGGTACAGCGCGTTTCACGCCCGGGCGAAAGCTTCCGCGGCTATCAGGGCACGGTTGCCGGCGGTTCGGTGAAGCCCGGCGACAGCGTCGTCATCCTTCCCTCCGGCATGGTCGCCAACGTGACCAAGATCGTCACCTTCGACCTCGTGCGCAACGCCGCCGTTGCCGGCGACGCGATCACGCTCGTGCTCGACCGGCAGGTCGACGTGTCGCGCGGCGACATGATCGTGGCGATCGACAGCCAGCCGCTGACCGGCCTGGCCTTCGACGCACAGCTCGTTGCCCTGCAGCCGGAAGGCATCCAGCCGGGCAAGCGCTACTGGCTGAAGAGCGGCAGTCGCCGCCAGCGCGTCCAGGTTCAGCCCATCAGCCAGCTCGACCTCAAGAGCGGCAAGTGGAACCACGCCGAGCAACTGCCGATGAACGCCATCGGCAAGGTGCATCTCGCCTTCGACGAGCAGGCGATCTTCGACAGCTACGAGCAGAACCGCACCACCGGTGCCTTCATCCTGATCGACCCGGACACCAACAATACGGTGGCCGGCGGCATGATCACGGCGAAGCGTTCGGCGCTCGGCGGCATTCACACGGAAGACGCCCGCGTCATCCTCTCGCTGCCGGCCGACCTCGCCGATCAGTTGATGGCGACCGAACTGTTCTCGAGCCGCCGCGAGGAGGCCGAAGTCCGGCGTGTAAGCGCCGGCAAGGCAATCGAGATCATCGACGACATCGACGGCTGACCGACAGCCGCAACAGATAGCAAAAAGGGGCCTGGTCGAGGCCCCTTTTTGTTGCTTGAACGGCGACCGCTCCCGGACGCGTTGGCCTTTGCAACCTGCTCTTCCGCCCTATCTCCCGCTGCATGGGAGAAGCGCCATGAAGACGGAACATCAAGGCGAAGATGCGCGGCCGAAAGGCTTTCGCGGGCGCATGATATCGATCCAGGCATTTGCGCGGAAATATCGGCTCGATGCGGAGGAGGCCGAGCGGCTGGAGGACCAGTTCGGTCCGGCCGCCGGCGAAATCGATCTATTGCAGGCGGCCCGGCGCAACGGCATGCCGGAGGAGTGATCCCCTGCCGGCATTCATCATCAAAGCTGCTGCTCGATCGCCGGGAGAACCATCGTCAACGGCGCAGGCTCGGCGTGCTGCCAAAGTTGATAGCCGACGACGCTGCCAAGGATGGCAGTCCATATGGCGATCTCGCGAAAGGTGAAGATCGGTTCCTTCAACATCTGAGCCTCTCGGGCAAGAACAAGTGTTGAGGGGAATATCGCCCTGATTGTTCACGCTGATAAGACGCCAATCCGTGAACAGGTCGTTTCAACGTGAACAATAAAACGGCGCGCATCGCTCGCGTAAGAGGGAATCGTCCGGGGTGGAGGGCCGCCTGGCACGGCCCCGGCCCGCTTCTCTGCAGCAGGCTGGCATGACGCCCTGGAGTCCTCACCGTCCCAAAACGGGACAGGGCAGGCAATCGCTTCACCCTGACCCGAAATCGCACAGATCGCACCTTTTCATCCGTCTGCGCATTCGTAAGTTGGCGCGTCGATCATGAGGATCGATAGGGCTGTTTCACCGTTTCTGGACGTCGTGGGACAGTCCGCCTGACCGTGAGCCGGCAGCGAGGACGCCGCCCGGCACGCACAGTCCCGGGACTCTCCACGGTACAGCGATCCCTGATCTGACACGGGCGGTAGCGATGGACAGAACCAACCTCTCCGGCGTATCTGGACGACTTTCGCGCAACGATGCGCCGAATCAGGGAGACGAGAAGGTGAGCACGGACAGGCAACCGGAAACCACCGTGAAGGTCGAGAAACGCATCGACGGCAAATGGTGCTTCGTCATCACGTATCGCGGCGTCACCTATCCCGCCCAGGGCAATTTCACGTCGATGCTGCAAGCGCAGGCCGCTGCGCAATCGGCGCTAAAGGCACTCGAGAGGTAGCGCCGACAAGCGGACGGAGCGTTTCCAGGTCGATCATGGAAACGCTCTCCTGTCCCTACCTGTGCGCCGCGCCCGCCTGGTCCTTACTCGACTGCGGAGCGGATGATGTTGCAGAGCCCCTCCTGCACCACCTGTTTGGTGGCCACTTGCCCCACCTGAATATCGAACATCGCATCAACCCGCGTACCCGAACCACGCTTGCGGGCAACGACGCGCAGCGTCTGCAGCCGTCCGGAGCCGGCAGTATCCTGATAGGCCTCGATGGTGCCCAGCGACTTGTTGACCTCGATCCCCGAAAACCCTTCCGCAGCGACACCGCGCGCCATCCGCTGCAAGGCGGTCTCGGGCTTCAGCTTCGGAAACTCCTGCCAGGTCTTGTAATAGACCGGCGTCACCAACGGCACGCCCGAGGCCTTGAAATTCTTCTCGCAGCTCTGCGCAACGGCCACCGAATGGCCGGCCATAAGCAGAATCGCCGCAACGGATAGGTGCTTGATCGACATTCCCGTTCCTCGTCGTCATTGATCGAATGACGGGAACCTAGAGCCTTCGCTTGCGCGCAGACAGGTCGACCCAGGCGCGAATACACGGCTATTCGACAAACGGCTTGGAGGAAGCGACGAACGACTGAGGCTGGTGGGTGAGAAGGTGAAGGATCGACGCCGAACGAGGGGGCAAAGATCAGGCGCAATCGGTCCGCCGCGGGGGCGGAATACATCAGAGCATATGTCTAAGGGATTGATTCGGCTGGTCGGAGTGGCGTGATTCGAACACGCGACCCCCACGTCCCGAACGTGGTGCGCTACCAGACTGCGCTACACTCCGTGACCAGCGGCGCCTCTATAGAACAGGCATTTTGATTTCACAAGCGCCTATCTCGAAAAACCTTGCACCTTTTTCAAAAAATTTGTGACGGTGGAAAACTCGTGCGGAAATTGCCCGCCAGCGGTGCCTGGAGACGCACCCGATAGGGACTTTGTGCAACGCTTCCTATTTTCCTGAAATGCAAGGCGCGGCGTGGATTTCCTTTCGCTTGGTTTGGCGCTAGAGGCACAACGGAAAGCGTGGAAACCTAGGGGATACGGGCCTCCGCGCCATGCCTATTTCAGAACGAGAGCCAAAGGGACAGAAACATGAACTTCCGCATGATGACGGTGGCGGGCGTTGCGCTCATGCTCGCCAGCTGCACGACGACAACGACTGGGATCAGCAGGAACGCGGTCGAGGCCCGTTGGCTGGGTCAGCCGGCCGGCGGCTTCTTCGCTCAATACGGTCCGCCGATCTCCGACGTCGAAAGCGGCAGCTCCACCGTCTACAGCTGGAAGGGCGGCTACAAGACCCGCAAGATTCCGGCGCAGTACGAAACCACCAAGGACGGCAAGCGAGGCAAGCGCCTCTCGTCGGCCCGCACGGAGTATCTGAGCTGCTCTGTCCAGCTCACCGTCTCGTCCGACTATGTCATCCGCTCGATCCGCATTGCCGGCGACCACAAGCGTGCCGATGGCCCGAGCTGGTGCGAAGAGTTCCTGGGCGCCCCGGCCCAGACCAAGCCGGCGGCAACCGCAGGCTGAGCTCCAGGTAACAAAAAACCCGCCGGTGAAAATCGGCGGGTTTCGTCTAGGAGAGTGTGGTCGAACTCAGCTCGTGCTGTTGTCTTCGACGGGCGCGTCTGGACCGTTCTTCTTGATTGAGTCGATGGCGTTCTGTGCGCTGGCCTTGGTCTTGTAGCCCTCGGTCGAGAACATCACTTCGCTGTTGTACTTGAAGCGAACCCGGTATTCACCAGCCTTGTCTTTGTAGATTTCGAATTTGTGAGCCATCTTCTCCCTCATACAAGTAGGAATCACCGTAGTTAGCGTGTCAGTTGCAGCGCGACTTGACAAGAGCGCAAGTAGAGTCGGCGCGCGCTGGGCCGTGTCCGATCGGATGATTGAAGAACGTCGCTGCAGTGCCTGAAGCCCCCTAGCTACCTTGAGCAGATGAATAACGACGGTTGAAGGGTGCCTGACCCGGTGCCGCGAGAACTGACGAAGGGCGACACCCGCAGCCACGCAGAAGCGGCAAAGCAAAAGCACACTGCCGTTGCTGAATTTCTCCAGATTATCGAAGCTGCGCCGACTGGACGTGCACCCTCTCCTTAGGAACTGCTTTTGGTATTGCTGCCCTCCGCTGAGTCTTGCCGGAAGTTTTCTGCGGGGTAACAGTCGGCTTTTCACGCTCCATAAACAGGCACGACGTGATCCGATCTATATCTACAGCGCCGCGCGTCTTATGAGACGCGCAAAGGTCGCTGTAGCTGCATGTCTCTGTCCTTAAATCGAGAACGATTTAAGGAGACATGCAGTCGCGCCGAATCACGGGCGTTCCCCTGTACAAAACTCTTTCCCTGAATTCTTGAAGTATTACTGCGAAATCTAGCCGGTTGCGTTCGTGAATATCACTGATAATATATGTCCGTTATTTTAACTTAAGTATAATTAGGTGGATCATGTCGAAAGATAATACAAAGGAATTAGAAAATACCCCCGAAGAATTGACATCAGAAGCTGAAGCCCGCCGAAATTTTCTCATGAAGGCTGGGCGTTTTGCCGCTGTAACCCCTCCGACCATAACCCTACTGCTTGGCACAAGCTTAAATTCGCGCGCCATTGCCAAGTCCAGCGGGGGAGGCCCGCGTGGTCATGGAGGCGGAGGCAAGACCAATGGTCAGCCCAGCCTTCCAATTCCCTTGAACATTTCGCCTCCCGTTTCCAAATCGGTGAACAGAGCGCCGACTTGGACACAAAGGGAAGACCGCTATTCTCGGGAAAACAGCGACAGCAGGTCATCGCACAACCGCTGGTGAAGACCGCCCTAAACAAGAAATCGCCCGGCGCGGCGTCTCGGAGATGTCCCCGACCTCTCCCGCCTTGTGGCCGCAGAGGCGAACCGTTGGATAGAAAAACTGAGCGCACTCGTTGCGGCGCATGGCGAGGCGCGCGCCTTCATGTAAGTGATCGAAGTTATCTACTTGAAAACAGATGGCTGGGGCGCCAGGATTCGAACCTGGGAATGCCGGTACCAAAAACCGGTGCCTTACCGCTTGGCGACGCCCCAACAGATTGACGGGACGATAGGTCCGCCAAATCGAGCGCCTGATTATCAAAGCTCGCCGCCGGTCACAATCACTAAGTTGGCACTAAGTTGAATTTTCGGCGGATTTGTTGCGCCTTGTGCAAAAGGCAGTCCGGCTCCCCAACATGGGTCGCGCATGCGCCCTTCCCTTCGCCGACCGCACCTCCTATTGTCCCGGCGAATGGAGAATGCCATGAGCCAGTTTCGCGCCCGTCCCCCTGCCGTTCCGAGCGTGCTCGTCGATGACGCGGTTGTCAGGATCACACGCTGGGATTTCGAGCCCGGCGCCGGCACGGGCCATCATGTGCACGGCCTCGGCTATGTCGTCGTGCCGATGACCGATTGCCAGTTCCTGCTCGAAGAAGAAACGGGCAGCCGCCGCGTCGATATCGCCAAGGGGGCTGCCTATCGCCGCGAGGCCGGCGTGGCGCACAATGTCGTCAATGCCGGCAGCGAGCCGATGTCGTTCATCGAGATCGAGTACAAGTGAAAGCCAGGAAGAAACGCATGCAGGGGCCAGACTTCGATCTCGATTTCAAGCCGGCCCATGGCGCGGCCGTGACGGTGGCGGACGACGTGCAGCGCATCACCGTCAACAATCCCGGCCCCTTCACCTTTCAGGGCACCAACAGCTATATCGTCGGCAAGCGCTCCGTTGCCGTCATCGACCCCGGCCCGGATGACGAAACGCATTTTCAGGCGCTGATGGCGGCGCTGGCCGGCCGCGAGGTCACCCATATCGCCGTCAGCCATACGCATCGCGACCACTCGCCGCTCGCCCGGCGGCTGAAGGCCGCAACCGGCGCGCTGATCGTGGGCGAAGGCCCGCACCGCTCCGCCCGCCCCCTGCATATGGGCGAAACCAATCCCTTTGCCGAAAGTTCGGACATGGAGTTTGCACCCGATCTCGTGCTTGCCGATGGCGCGCGCGTCGAGGGCGATGGCTGGAGCCTGACGGGGTTGACCACTCCGGGCCATACGGCCAACCACATGGCCTTCGCGCTCGATGGCACCGGCATTCTCTTTTCCGCAGACCACGTGATGGCCTGGGCGACGACGATCGTCGCACCGCCGGATGGGGCCATGGCGGACTACATGGCCTCGCTCGAGAAGCTGCTTTACCGCGACGACCATCTCTACCTGCCCGGCCACGGCGGGCCGGTGACCGAGCCGGCCTCCTTCCTTCGGGGCTTGCGCGCCCACCGCAAGATGCGCGAGCGCGCCGTGCTCGAACGCATCCGTGCCGGCGACAGTCGGATTCCTGATATGGTCAAGGTCATCTATGCCTCCACCGATGTCCGGCTGCATGGGGCCGCCGCGCTCTCGGTCCTTGCGCATCTCGAAGACCTGATCGAGCAAGGACGGGTCGAGACCGACGGGCCGCCCTCGCTCCTCGGCACTTACCGGCTGGCGCCCGGCGGAGCCGGCTGATCATGCGGCGGGCGGCCTACAGCTATCGCAGCGATGCCTCTGTGCCTGCCTTTGCCGATGACAAACCGGTGATCATTTTCGACGGTGAATGCATCCTCTGTTCCGGCTGGGTGCGTTTCCTGCTTCGCCATGACCGGCGTGCGCAGTACCGCTATCTCACGGCGCAGTCACCGATTGGCCAGGCGCTCTACCGGCATTACGGGCTCGATGCCAGCAGCTTCGAAAGCAACCTCCTGATCGAGGACGGCGTAGCCCGATTCAAATCCGACGGATCGATCCGAACGCTCGCGCGGCTGGGCCTGCCATGGTCGCTGGTGAATGTCTGCCGTATTCTGCCCGCTGCCCTTCGCGACCCGCTTTATGATCTCGTTGCGAAAAACCGCTATCGCATCGCGGGGCACCGTCAGAGCTGCATGGTGCCGACGCCTGAGGAGCGTGGGCGCTTCATCGCATGAATCCTGGGCGAATGGCAGAGTTTCCACCAGCAGATCCTCGGACGCGATTGGGATCCCTTGCCATCGCCGCATTCGATGGTCGCGGCGCCGTTGTGCGCGACTGACGCCACCTGCCGGCTCGATGCTGATCAGTCGCCGGCGATGCCGAGCAGCTCGGCATCGAGCGCCCGCAGGAATTGGTCGGCAAACGCTGCCCCCATGCCGAGGTCGTGCGGACCGTAGCGGGAGGCAACGCGCAGGTCGACGAAGGTCGTCTCGGCCTCTTCGCGCAGCCGTATCAACACATCGAAACGAAAGCCGGCAATCAGCGTGCGCCATTCGCCCTGGAGCACGACGTCGCTGGCGCGCCGTCCCGCAAGCGCGCCTTCGAGCGAGAGTTCCGGCCGCGCCGCCGGCACCGGGACGTTTTCCGGCTCGACCGTCGTCTCCGCCCCGGCATTCGGTCGCACGGTCAGGTCCTCGAGATCGGCGCGGGCGTTTTCGACGCCAAGCTCCTCGGTGATGCCAACGCGGTTCTGTTCGATGACGGTGCGCACGCCCTGGTAAACGCGGTCGAGCGCGCCATCATAGCGCCGGCCGGTGAGGCCCGGATAGGCAAGGATCTGCGCTTCCCGGTCCTCGGGCGTTACGGCGTCCTTGCGTTTCAGCCAGCTCTCTTCGGTCTGCGGCACCTCGAGCCATGGCGGCGGCGTCACCGTATCGGTGCTGACATCGTAGATCGCCGGGCGGGTCAGATATTGCACGGCGCCGAAACCGATGAAACCGAGCGCCGGCGCGGCGTAAACGAGGGCCGCAGCCGACGCGAGACCACCGATCGCAGCAACCTGCCAGAGGCGGGCAAGGCCGACGACGGCAAGCAATACGCCAAGCAGCGCAAAAACGCCGGACAGGCCGACGAGAGCCATGAAATGCGGTGTCGTCAGTGGCCCGAAGCGGTGGGCGAGCAGCGAGAGCGCGAAGAGTACGAAGGAGACACGGGCGAAACGACGCGCCCAGTGGGCGGCATAGGAATAGGGACGCTCGTACCGGATCATCATGTAGTTGAATCAATCCCCTGCCGCGAAACAGACCGCATTCTTAGACCATGCCCCGAGCCGTGAAAACAGGCAATGCGCCAGTCGACCGCCGCGCTGCGGGCCGCGCCCGAGGCTTCGCCGCAAAATCGCCATTCTCGTTAACCACCTATCAACACATGGGAATGTGCCCGCGCGCCCAGGAATAGGCCGGCACGCGGAGTTTCAATCGGAGGCAACGGCCGCGCCCGGCAGAGTGTGAGGGTGCGCGGCGATCGACGGAGAACCGACATGGGCGCATCGCAAGCAGCCGTGGCAATTGCCACCCCCGCCCCTCTTCCTGCGGGCGACGGCGGCATTCCGATGGGGCTCCTCGAATTGGAACTCTCCCTCGACGGCTTCTCCGGGAACAAGGATGATTTCCCTGGTTTTGTCCGGACCGTAGCCGACAATGCCGGGGCCGAGTTTCTGTTTGCATTGCCTGCCTCTGAGCTGATCGATGACTGCATGAGCATCGCCGTGCTTCGGCTCGGCGAGGCGGACGCCGAAACATCGATCCTGTTTGCCTGCCTTGATGAGCAGGGCACGGCCATACGCATCGAACATCCAAGCGATGGCACGCGCGACCTGGAGCGCTTCGCCGAGTCCTTCGTCGGCGTGCTCGAGCGCATGTGATCGCGGCACGGCGGCGCCCCTTCCACCGGATTTGACGCAAGCGGTTGCATGCCAACCAGCGAAGCGTTTCGTCTCGAGCTTTCCTACAACGCCCCCGCTGGTGCTGCACGTTGAACACGGTCGGCAGACCTGCCGAAAACCCACCTTCAGCACCACATCCGGCGATCGTGGGGCGCCGTCCGTGCACAACCGCACAGTCGCCGCAGATTTGCCGCGCCTCGCTTCGATTTTCGGCGCAACTCCCTATATTAATTGCGATTCGAGAAATGAATCCGCCGATGGCGCGCCGGCACTCTGGAGGCACGAAGATCATGACGACCCGATTGACGATCCTTGTCGCGGCTGCCTTGCTGCTGACGGCGTGCCAGACGATGACACCGGAGGAGCGGCGCATCGCCGACGGGAACACCTGCGCCTCCTACGGCTTCCGCCGCGGTACCGACGCCTTTGCCACCTGCCTGCAACGCATCGAACTCGACCGGCGCGCCGAATCGCGCGCCTTCCGCTATCAGAACGACGTGATGATGTGGGGCTGGGACCGCCCCGTCGTCATCATGCGCTGATCTGGCGATCGTTCGGTCGAAGGAGCGCGCACAGCCAAGCCGACGCCGGAGGCGTCGGCTTCTACCTGCATGCTCCCCTTAATCGTCGCCGGTTAAGGGACAAAACCAGCAATTCAAGTGCTGCAGCAACCTTTGCGCGTCCGAGAAGACGCGCGGCGCTGTGGTCTTACCCCTTGCCGTTGATCGCCGCCTGGGCCGCGGCAAGGCGGGCGATCGGCACGCGGAAGGGCGAGCACGAGACGTAGTCGAGACCGGCGTCCTCGCAGAAGCGGATCGAGGCGGGGTCGCCGCCATGTTCGCCGCAGATGCCGAGCTTCAGGCCGTTCTTGGTGCGCCGTCCCCGTTCGGCGGCGATCTGGATCAGTTCGCCGACGCCATCGAAATCGAGCGAGACAAACGGATCCTGCTCGATGATGCCCTTCTGCTGGTAGGTTGCCAGGAACTGCGAGGCGTCGTCGCGCGAGATGCCGAAGGTCGTCTGCGTCAGGTCGTTGGTGCCGAAGGAGAAGAAGTCTGCCGCTTCGGCGATCACGCCGGCGCGCAGTGCCGCGCGCGGCAGCTCGATCATGGTGCCGACGAGATAGTCTATGTCGATCCCGGCCTCACCGATCACGTCCTTGGCGACCGCATCGATGCGTTCCTTGACGTAGTCGAGCTCTGTTTTGAGGCCGACGAGCGGCACCATGATTTCGGGAACGACGGCCGCGCCGGTCTCACGCGCCGCCTCGACGGCCGCCTCGAAGATCGCGCGCGCCTGCATCTCGGCGATCTCCGGATAGGAAATCGCCAGACGGCACCCGCGGTGGCCGAGCATCGGGTTGAATTCATGCAGTTCGTCGACGCGCTGGCGGAGTTCCGACGGGTCGAGCGAAAGGGCCCCTGCGACGTCGGCGATTTCCTCGTCGGTCTTCGGCAGGAACTCGTGCAGCGGTGGGTCGAGCAGGCGGATCGTCACCGGCAGGCCGTGCATGATCGAGAACAGCTCGGCGAAATCCGAGCGCTGCATCGGCAGGAGCTTGGCAAGTGCCAGGCGCCGGCCAGCCTCGTCGTCGGCGAGGATCATCTCGCGCACGACGTTGATGCGGTCGTCCTCGAAGAACATGTGCTCGGTACGGCAGAGGCCGATGCCTTCGGCGCCGAAGGAGCGCGCGGCGCGCGCATCCGCTGGCGTTTCGGCATTGGTCCTGACGGTCATGCGACGGCTGGCATCCGCCCAGGCCATGATCTTGCCGAAGTCACCGGAAAGCTCCGGTTGCAGCATGGCGATCGACCCCTTCAGCACCTGGCCTGACGAACCGTCGATAGTGATGATCTCGCCCTTGCGCAGCGTCACGCTTCCGGCCGTCAGCAGCTCGTTGCGAAGATCGACGCGGATGCTGCCGGCGCCGGAAACACAAGGCGTACCCATGCCGCGCGCGACCACGGCCGCGTGGCTGGTCATGCCGCCGCGCGTCGTCAGAATACCTTCGGCCGCATGCATGCCGTGAATGTCTTCCGGGCTGGTTTCGACACGCACGAGGATGACCTTGCGGCCTTCCTTGTCGGCCTGAACCGCTTCTTCGGAGGTAAAGACGATCTCGCCGGTGGCAGCACCCGGCGAGGCCGGCAGGCCGGAACCGATGATATCGCGACGCGCATGCGGGTCGATCGTCGGGTGCAGCAGTTGGTCGAGCGAAGCGGGATCGATGCGGGCGACGGCCTCCTGCTCGGAGATCAGCCCCGCCTCCGCCATATCGACGGCGATCTTCAGCGCCGCCTTGGCGGTGCGCTTGCCCGAGCGGGTCTGCAGCATCCAGAGCGTGCCGCGTTCGATGGTGAACTCGAGGTCTTGCATGTCGCGGTAGTGCCGCTCGAGCGTATCGCAGATCGAGCGGAACTCGGCAAAGGCCTCGGGCATCAGCTTTTCGAGCGACGGCTTGTCGGAACCGGAGGCGATGCGGGCCGCCTCGGTGATGTTCTGCGGCGTGCGGATGCCGGCGACGACGTCCTCGCCCTGGGCGTTGACGAGGAACTCGCCGTAGAGCTCGCTCTCGCCGGTCGAGGGATTGCGGGTGAAGGCGACGCCGGTTGCCGAGGAATTGCCGAGATTGCCGAAGACCATGGCCTGGACGTTGACGGCTGTTCCCCAGCCGGCGGGTATGCCGTGCAGGTGGCGGTAGGTTATCGCGCGCGGGTTCATCCAGCTCGAAAAGACGGCGCTGATCGCGCCCCAGAGCTGCACTTCCGGATCCTGCGGGAAGGGTTCGCCGAGCGCCTCTTCGATCGCCTCCTTGTAGCGCGCGATGACGTGCTGCCACTCGACGGCGGAAAGCTCCGTGTCCTGCTCATGGCCGAGGCGCGCCTTTTCATCTTCCAGGATCTCTTCGAAGACATCGTGATCGACGCCCATGACAACATCGCCATACATCTGGATGAAGCGGCGGTAGCTATCCCAGGCAAAACGCGCGTCGCCGGCGTCATGGCCAAGCGCATGCACCGACTGGTCGTTGAGGCCGAGGTTGAGAACGGTATCCATCATGCCGGGCATCGAGGCCCGGGCGCCGGAGCGAACCGAAAGCAGCAAGGGATGGGACGTGTCGCCGAAGACCCGTCCGGTCACCTCTTCCATCCGACTGATGCCCTCGCGCACCTGGTCGCGCAGGCCTTCCGGCATCTGCCTGCCATTGTCGAAGAAGCTGTTGCAGGCATCGGTGACGATCGTCAGGCCGGGCGGCACCGGCAAGCCGAGGTTGCACATTTCGGCAAGGTTTGCGCCCTTGCCACCCAACCGCTCGCGGTCACCTGCACGTCCCTCGGCCTTGCCCCCACCGAAGGTGTATACCCATTTCGTCATACCTGCTCTCCACCCAGAAACAGTCTTTTATGACGATCTACAGTATATGTTTCAGGCTGAAAATGCATCCGGTGAAGAATTATGCTGCACCGCATCATTTTGTGTAACAATGCAACATATTGGCGGTCGACAGCGCCGCACGTCTTGCCCGACGCGCAAGGGTCGCTGTGGGACTTTGATTTGCTGCAAGTCTCCTTAAATCGAGGTCGATATAAGGAGACATGCCGTAATGCCCGCCAGAGGCTTTATCCGCCACATTGCCGGCCACATCACAAAAAACTGATATAAACTGGCGCGGTGGGGCGCGTCCAAGAATAGCCCATCATGCAATCCGTTTCGGTCAGCCGGAGGCTGGTCGATCAGGTCCGGGAAGCGTCGATCAGACTACTTCGCGCAGCCGTTCCGCCGTCTGCAAGTCGACGGAGACGAGCTGGGATACGCCCTGCTCGGCCATGGTTACACCGAAAAGGCGGTTCATGCGGGCCATGGTGATCGGGTTGTGGGTGATGATGATGAAGCGGGTCTCGGTCGAGGCCGCCATCTCGTCCATCAGGTTGCAGTAGCGCTCGACATTGTGGTCGTCGAGCGGGGCGTCCACTTCGTCGAGCACGCAGATCGGCGCCGGGTTGGTGAGGAACACCGCAAAGATCAGCGCCATGGCCGTCAGGGCCTGCTCGCCGCCCGAAAGCAGCGTCATCGTCTGCGGCTTCTTGCCCGGTGGGCGGGCGAGAATTTCGAGACCCGCTTCCAGCGGATCGTCGCTCTCGATCAGTTGCAGTTCGGCTGTGCCGCCGCCGAAGAGATGGGTGAACAGCCGCTGGAACTGCACGTTCACGACGTCGAAGGCGGCAATCAGGCGCTCGCGGCCCTCACGGTTCAGGTTCTGGATGGCGCTCCTGAGCTTGCGGATCGCCTCGATGACGTCGTCGCGCTCGCGGAGGATGAGAGCGAGCTTTTCGGAAAGCTCCTTCTGCTCCTCTTCGGCGCGCAGGTTGACGGCGCCGAGCCGCTCGCGTTCGATCTTCAGCCGTTCGAGTTCACGCTCGATGTTGCGCATGTCCGGCAACGCTTCATCGACCGCGAGCCCGGTCAGGCGCATCACCTCATGCGGCGCACAGGAGAGCGCTTCCTGGATGCGCGCTTCGATCTCGATACGGCGCTCGCGGGCCGAGACCAGCCGCTCCTCGGCGCGGCCACGCTTCTCGCGCGATTCCGCAAGCTCGGAAAGCGCGGTTGCTGCCAGCCGATCCGCCTCGCGCTGGTGATTTTCGGCCTCGGCGAGGAGGTCGGCCGCCTCGCGCCGCGCCGCCTCCGCCTTCTGCAATTCGCCCATCAACGCGCGGCGCTTGTCATCGAATTCGTCCGGCGCGTCGATCAGTTCTTCGACTTCATCGCGGGCCTCCGCTTCGCGGTCGCGCAGCGTCGCGATATGTTCCTCGGCGCTCGCGGCGCGCGCCTTCCAGGTCTGGCGCTCGCTGGCTATCGCTGTCATGCGCCGCTGGCGGGCCTCGTTCTCACGCGCCAGGCCGTCATGGGCGGCACGGGCTTCGGCGACGGCGGCGCGATCGGCGGCGACATCGGCCGTCTGCGTGCGCAGTTTCAATTCAAGTTCTGAGAGATCGGGTGCATCAGCCAGCGCGTCGTTCGCCGTTTCGATCTGCTCGGCCACTTCCTCGACCTGGGCTTCGATCTGGCTACGCGTTTCCGCCAATACCGCGCGCCGGCGGGCAAGATCGCCCGAGGCGCGCTCGGCAGCCGCAAGGGCGTCACGGGCTTCGGCGAGCTGCCGCGTGATCATGCGCTGCGCCTCACGCGCGAGCCGCAGCCTTTCGTCTTCGGCACGAATGCGCGTGCCGGCGGCCGCAAGTTCAGCCTCGGCGCGGCGCAGCGCCTCTGCGGCACCTTCGGTTTCTATTTCGAGTTCGGCGAGGCGGTTCTTCTGCGCCAGCCGCAGGGCGGCGGCACTCGGCGCCTCGGAACCGGTTACATGCCCGTCCCAGCGCCAGACGGAGCCTTGCTTGGTGACGAGGCTCTGACCGGGCTTCAACAATGGCAGCAGCCGCTCCGCTTCCGCCTCGCTTGCGACGATGCCTATTTGCTTGAGCGCACGCGTCAGCGCATCCGGCGCCTTCACATGGGCAATCAGCGGGTTAACGCCTTCGGGCAAATCGGCGTCGCCGGCATGATCGCCGGGCGCTCGCCAATGGGCCGGCGCGCGCCTGTCGAGCGGCGAATCGAGATCGTCGCCAAGCGCGGCACCCAATACGGTCTCAAAGCCGCGGTCGACCTTCATCTCCTCCACCACGGCCGGATAGGCGCCGCCGGAAACCGCCTCCAGCATGCGGCGGATCGTGCGCGCTTCCGTTTCTATACCGTTGAGAGCGGCCCGTGCGCGATCGACCGGTGGACGCGCGTCAACCTCCGCGCGCCGCGCCTCAGCCAGAGCCTCCTCGATCGCAAGCACATTGGCTTCCGCTTCTTCGAGCGCGGCCTCGGCGACCTCGACCTGCCCCTGCTTCTCGTGCGGGTCGGGAAGTGCGGCCATCTGTCTGTCGAGTTCATCGAGATCGCGCGACTGTTCAGTTAACTGCCGGGCAAGCCGGGCCTGTCGCTCCGAGAGATCGCGCAGCGTCCGCTCGAGCTGGTTGCGACCCGCCTGGGCCTCGGCCCGCTCGGCGGTCAGCCGCGCCAATAACGCTTCGCTGTCGGCGAGCCTTTCATTCGCTTCCTCCAGCCGCTCACGCGCTTCCGTCGCGCGGTCGTCAGCCTCGGCGAGCATGTCGCCAAGTTCGGCCTCCTCCTCGTCGAGCCGCGCCAGAATGCCGGCATTGTCGACGACGAGCCTCTCTTCGCGAGCGATGTCTTCGGCAAGCTGCGCCAGGCGACGATGCAACTCGTCGCGCCGTCTGAGGATCCGGCCGGCATCCTCTTCGAGCTGCGCGCGGGCGATCTGCAGGCGTTGAAGCGCCGCCGCGAACCGCGCCTCGTTCTCGCGCAGTTCCGGCAGTTTCAGGCTGGCAATCGCCTGTTCTTTGGCCGCCTGCATCTGCAGCTGCGCCTTTTCGGCGACCAGTGCGGTGATCTGGTTGAGCTGGCTCGTCGCCTCGGCCTCCGCCTCCTTGGCCTGCACCCAGCGGATATGGAACAGGATCGCCTCATGCTTGCGGATATCGGCCGACAGCATCTTGAAGCGGTTGGCCTGGCGCGACTGGCGCTTGAGGCTCTCGATCTGGCTTTCGAGCTGCGACGTGACGTCGTCGAGGCGCTCGAGATTGGTTTCCGCTGCCCTGAGGCGCAATTCCGCCTCGTGGCGGCGCGAATGCAGGCCGGAAATGCCGGCCGCCTCTTCCAGAAGCTGGCGGCGGGCCTGCGGCTTGGCGGCGATCAGCTCACCGATCCGCCCCTGCCCGACCATCGACGGCGAACGCGCGCCGGTCGAGGCATCGGCGAAGAGCAACTGCACGTCCTTGGCGCGCGCCTCCTTGCCGTTGATGCGGTAGACAGAGCCCTGCTCGCGCTCGATGCGGCGCGTCACCTGGATCTCGTCGCTATCGTTGAAGGCCGCGGGCGCCGTGCGATCGCCGTTGTCGAGATAGAGGCCGACCTCCGCCGTGTTGCGCGCTGGGCGGTTGCCGGATCCGGAAAAGATCACGTCGTCCATGCCGGAAGCGCGCATGTTCTTGTAGGAGTTCTCCCCCATCACCCAACGCAGCGCTTCGACGAGATTGGACTTGCCGCAGCCATTCGGCCCGACGACGCCGGTCAGCCCCCTCTCGATGATGAATTCGGTCGGTTCGACGAAGGATTTGAAGCCGAGCAGGCGGAGCTTGTTGAACTTCATGTGGCAGACGCTGGGGCCAGATACCCCCCTCTGCCCTGCCGGGCATCTCCCCCACAAGGGGGGAGATCAGTTGGAGCATCGGCTCGATTCCATCGCGACCGGCTCACCACCAGGTTCAACTGCCCTTTCGACACCCTGCAATGGTGGCTGTGTGCATGCGACATCGCCACTGGCCGATCTCCCCCCTTGTGGGGGAGATGCCCGGCAGGGCAGAGGGGGGTAAGCCACCAGCGCTTCATTCGAACGCCCCCTTACCAATTACGCGCACTAGATGCTCACATACATTGTCGATGTCTCGCAGCACATCGTCGTTCCAGAAGCGCAGTATCGTCCAGCCGTCCGCCTCCAGACGTTGGGTGCGCTGCAGGTCGTAATGGGCAGCCCCCGCTCTTGCATGCTGAGATCCGTCCAACTCGACTATCAACCTTTGCGTCGGGCACGCAAAATCAGCAATGTAACCAGCAATCGGAACTTGCCGTCGAAAGCCGAGCCCCATCAGTCGGTGCGCGCGTAGTTCGTTCCAGAGCTTGAGCTCGGCATCCGTCATGGCGCTTCGCATGCGACGGGCGTTCGAACGGGCCTTCGGTGAAACGTCAGCGTGCGGCATGTCGGGACCCCGCTTGCCGCAACGCTACGAACAAAAAAACGGGCACACGGCTGCTGCCGTCGCCCGTTTTCAGGAAAAGCGAAGGATCAGAGCTTGCTGTCGATGAGGGCCGACATAACGTCAACCGACATGTCCCCCGAATAGTGCTCACCATTGACGAAGAAGGTCGGCGTCGACTGAACGCCGAAATCCTTTGCGCCCCGCTGCATGACAGAGTTCACATCATCCAGAAGTTTTTGGTTCGTCAAGCAGGCCTCGAAGCTCTCCTGTGTAAAACCGGCGAGTTTGGACATCTGCAGCAGCGCGTCACGGCCGTTCTGGGCCGCGGCCCATTGCTGCTGCTGCTTGAAGAGCATGGAGATCATCGGGAAATACTGACCTTCCGGCGCACAGCGCGCCAGCATGAAGGCAGCCGCCGCACGCGGATCGAACGGGAATTCGCGTATGATGAAGCGGACCTTGCCGCTGTCGATGTACTTCGTCTTGATCGCTTCGAACGTGTTGTTGTGGAAGGCCGCGCAGTGCGGGCAGGTCATCGACATGTATTCGACGATCGTCACCGGCGCATTGGCGTCGCCCAGCGCCATTTCCGGCAGAGCGCCCGGCTCGAGCAGCTTGGCCTGATCGACCGAACCTTCCGAGGAAGGAAGCTCGACCTTCGCTGGGGCGGCGGTCGACTGAGCGACTTCCGTGCCGGCGGCCGGCTTGGCCTCGGTGCTTGCCGGGGTCGCAGTCGTCGATGCGGTCGTGGTGGCGTCCGGCTTTGCCGCCGTCTCGGTTGGCGTGGTCGTCGAGGCCGTTTCCTTCTTTTCGTCGCTGCAGGCAGCAAGCACCAGGGCGACGGTTGCGATGGCGGCACCGCCGAGCAGGCGTTTCGTAAGGTTCATTGCGGAAGCGGACATGAATTTGACCCGTGTTCGGAAGGATTTATGCTGCGGATTCGATATCTTGCTGCGCGCAGGGCGGCAAGTGGCCGGGCGTCAACAGAATTCAAAGAATTGTGACCGGCTGATGGCCCTATCGCCGTCGCGGCGCCAGCACGGCCGTCCCAAGCCGTCGCAAGGCCGCCTTCAGTTCTTCGCTCTCGATGCCCTCGACCATCGCCTCCAGCCGGCGCGCGGGCTCGCCCGAAAGCGGCTTCGGCTTGCCGCGGTGTTTCAACTGCGGCGAGACTGGCTTCTGAACGATGCGCAGTTGCCCGATGGCATAGAACCCGAAGAAGCCGTTGATGCGCTGGATCAGTTCTCCCTGGGCATGGGTCAGGAAGAGCGCACGTGCGCCTTCGCAGGCAACCGTCAGCACGCCCGGCTGGTAACCGCCCTCACCCGAAATTTCCGAGGCACGGCGCGGCCAGGCGATCTTCTCCGGGCGCGTGCAATCGGCGAAGTCTTCGCCGGCAATTTCGTCCCAAGAGCCGAGCAGCATGGTGTTGATGCCTGCGCGCTTGGCAAGCACGGGGTCGATCAGGCCGTTGGCGACCTCGCTGATCTGGACGACGCCCTTGCGGGGCTTCTGCTCACTCACGAAAGCGACTTTCTGTATGCAACGTCGATTGAGCCTTGATGCCGCGGCTCCGCTTCGCCAAGTATAGGCCGGAAAGAGAACTCCCGGCAAATCATGAACGATCCGATACCGGCGGCCGACGCCGCACCCCTTCTTTTGGAATGGTACGACAGGCACCACCGCGACCTGCCCTGGCGGGTCTCGCCGCCTATGGCCAAGCGAGAGGTCGTCGCCGATCCCTATCATGTCTGGCTGTCCGAGGTCATGCTGCAGCAGACGACCGTCCAGGCGGTAAAAGCCTATTTCGAGAAATTCCTGTCGCTGTGGCCAACCGTCGAGGACCTGGCGCGCGCCGACAACGAGGACGTGATGAAGGCCTGGGCTGGGCTCGGATACTATGCCCGCGCCCGTAACCTGAAGAAATGTGCCGAAGCCATCGCGAACGACCACGGCGGCCGCTTCCCCGACACCGAGGAAGGGCTGAAATCCCTTCCTGGCATCGGCGATTACACCGCCGCCGCAATCGCCGCGATCGCCTTCAACCGCAAGAGCGCGGTGCTCGACGGCAATGTCGAACGGGTGATCTCACGGCTCTATGCGATCGAAACGCCCCTGCCGGGAGCCAAGCCCGCGATGCGCGCCCGCGTCGCCGGCCTCACGCCCGATGATCGCCCGGGCGATTTCGCCCAGGCGATGATGGACCTCGGCGCGACGATCTGCACCCCGAAGCGGCCTGCCTGCTCGCTCTGTCCCTTCCGTGCGCACTGTCGAGCGCTGGTCGTTGCCGATCCCGAGACCTTTCCGCGCAAGGCGCAGAAGAAGGACAAGCCGCTTCGGCGCGGCGCCGCCTTCGTCGCGATCGATGCCGACAATGCCGTCTATCTGCGCAAGCGGGTCGAGAGCGGCCTGCTTGGCGGCATGACCGAGGTGCCCGGCACCGACTGGACGGCGCGACAGGACGGCGACACCTCGCTCGCCTCCCAACCCTTCGCCGCGCACTGGGAAGACTGTGGCACCATCAGCCACGTCTTCACACATTTCGAGTTGCGTCTCTCCGTCTACCGCGCCAATGTCGCGCGCGCCGGAACGGACGGCGACGGCTGGTGGGAACCATTTCACTCCCTCAAGGCCCAGGCGCTGCCGACGGTCATGAAAAAGGCGATCGCCCAGGCGATTCCGCATGCCTTCAAGGCGGAGCGCTAGAGTGTTCCGCTTTCAAAGTGGAAAGACTGGAAACGGAAAGACGCTCTAGAAACCAAGTGCTGGAGCAGGATGAGGAAAAATGTGCGGTTCTCAGTCCACGTGCCGGCCTAACTTCTGATCTAAAAGACCAAGCAAGGAATACGTCCATGAGCAGCATCGAAATCCGCCACATCGTCTTCGACATCGGCAAGGTGCTGATTCATTACGATCCCAACCTGCCGTTCAGCCGCATCATCCCCGACGAGGCGGAGCGGGAATGGTTCTTCGCCAATGTCTGCACCCATGACTGGAACATCGAGCAGGATCGCGGCCGCTCCTGGGAGGAGGCCGAGGCGCTTTTGATCAAGGATTTTCCCGATCGCGAAGTGCAGATCCGCGCCTTCCGCAAATATTGGCAGGAGATGGTGCCGCATGCCTATGTCGAGACGGTTTCGCTGCTGGAACGGCTGATTGCCGAGGGACGCGACGTGACGATGCTGACCAACTTCGCCTCCGACACGTTCCGCGAGGCCCAGGCCCTCTATCCCTTCCTGACCCTGCCGCGCGGCGTCACCGTTTCGGGCGACGTCAAGCTCATCAAGCCCGATATCGCCATCTACGAAACGCATGCGCGGACCTTCGGCCTGACCCCGTCGGCGACCCTCTTCATCGATGACAGCGTCGCAAATGTCGAAGCCGCGCGGCTCGCCGGTTGGCACGCGGTGCACTTCGTCGACCCCGAGAAATTGAAGGCCGACCTCACTTCATACGGCATCCATTCCTGACGCAAGCCCGTTTCGCCCGGTCGATGGAACGACGGCTAAGGTACGGCGCGCCTTCAGCTTTCGGGCGAAACGACGCGCCACACCGCCCAACCGGCAAGCGCTGCGGCCGCCAGCCAGATGCACAGGATCGCGACCAGACCGCCGCGGCTGGATGGGCGCTCCTCCAATGCCGTCGCCCGGTCCCGAAATTCGTGCATGAGCGTCGGCGGCACGAGACGCACCGCCAGCAGGATGCCGAGCGGAACGATGACCAAATCATCGATGTAGCCGAGCACCGGAATGAAATCGGGGATCAGATCGACCGGCGACAGCGCGTAGGCGGCGACTGCGCCGGCAACGAACTTCGCTGAAAGCGGCGTTCGAGGGTCGCGCGCGGCGAACCAGAGCGCGACGACGTCGCGTTGGATCTGACGCGCCCACTGCTTCGTGCGCTGGAGTCGATCGGGCGAGGCCATGCGGACGGCAACCCTTATTCGGGTGAAGACTGGGTTCTCGGAATCCTATTTCCGGACGCAAGGATTGGCAATCAGGCGAAGCCTCCTTGCCTATCGCGTCAACGTTCCTGCAATCATCCCGCAAACATACAAATGCCCGGAATCCGCTTTGAGGATTCCGGGCATTTAAAGCTCTCCTTCCGGGACTGAAGGTACAAAAACCGGTCGGAGCGCCTTTCGAAGGATCTGGCCGAACTGGTTGATCAGTTCAGTTTTGCCAGATCATTTCGAATGACGGTTCTGAGTTCGTCGATGGGCTTCAGGGTGTTCCCCTCTTCGAAGTGCCAGAATGTCCATCCATTGCATGCATCAAGCCCCTGGACCTTGGCGCCCAGGCGATGAATTGAGCCGGCCTCGCCACCGGAAGCGACCGTGCCGTCGGCGCGGACGATGGCGCTGTAGCGGCGCTTTGCGTCCGTGAGCACCGTGCCGGGCTTGATCAGCCCGCTCTCGATCAGTGTATTGAAGGCGACACGCGGTTCGGCCTTCTTGCCGGTCATCACTGACAGCATGGCCTTGCCGAGCGGTTCGACGGCATCGATGCGCGCCGAGGCCGCGTCAATGTAGTCCTGCTCGCGCTCGATGCCGACGAAGTGACGGCCGAGACGCTTGGCGACGGCGCCGGTCGTGCCGGAACCGAAGAAGGGATCGAGCACGACGTCACCCGGCTTGGTCGAGGCCATGAGGATGCGGGCGAGCAGCGCCTCCGGCTTCTGGGTCGGATGCACTTTCTTGCCATCGTCGTCCTTCAGCCGCTCATGCCCGGAGCAGATCGGGAAAAGCCAGTCGGAGCGCATCTGCACGTCGTCATTGGCGGCCTTCATCGCATCGTAATTGAAGGTGTAACCCTTGGCATTCGCATTCGGCGTCGCCCAGATCAGGGTTTCATGGGCATTCTGGAAGCGGCGGCCCTTGAAGTTCGGCATCGGGTTGGTCTTGCGCCAGATGATGTCGTTGAGGATCCAGAAGTGCAGATCCTGCAGGATGGCACCGACGCGGAAGATATTGTGGTAGGAACCGATGACCCAGAGAGTGCCGGTCGGCTTCAGCACGCGGCGGCAGGCGAGCAGCCATGCGCGGGTGAAGGCGTCATAGGCCTCGAAGGAGGCGAACTGGTCCCATTCGTCGTCGACGGCATCGACCACCGACTGATCGGGACGGGTCAGCATGCCGCCGAGCTGGAGGTTGTAGGGCGGGTCGGCGAAAACGACGTCGACCGAATTGTCGGGAAGCGCATTGAGCGCCGCAACGCAGTCACCCTTGATGATGCTGTCGAGCCAGCCCAGCGGACGGGTGGAGCGGGAGACTTCGGCAAGCGAAACAACTGAAGACATGGACAACTCGCAAATACGCTTACTCGGAACGGACTATGGAGCTTATGGTTACCGAAGATGGTTACCAAAGCCTGAAGGCCGTTCCGAAAAAGTGCGTAGTCACGCCATGTTAGTGAGATCCCCTGGCGTGGGATGAGGAAAAGTGTGCGCGGTTTTCCGCCCGCATCCCACGCCAACGGCAAGATACGAACACGCCGATTCATTTGGAGTCGTGAAAGGCGCGGCTGTCGGCCGGCGCTTCACGGCGCTCGTTCAACCCGTAATCGCGGATGACGGAGGCGATGCGCAGGCGATAGTCGGCGAAGACGCCGTGACGTCCCGCATCCTGGGCGGCGCGGTGTTCGGCACCGTTGCGCCAGGCCTTCACCGCCTCCTCGTCGCGCCAGAAGGACAGGGACAATACCTTGTCGGGATTCGCCAGGCTCTGGAACCGCTCGATCGAGATGAAACCATCGATGTCGTCAAGCAGAGGGCGCAGGTCGGCGGCGATACCGAGATAGGTGTCGCGACGGCCCTCGGCCGGCAGGACTTCGAAGATGACGGCAATCATGATTCACTTTCCTCCGATGCCAGCGGATACGTTCTTCAGGAAAATGCGGTCTTCCTTCAGAATAAACCGTTCGCGGCGGGCAAAGGCATAGTTTTCCCTGCCGAGCGGATCAGCTGCAAGCCGGGCGCGATAGGCCTCGTAGGCCGCGAGGCTCTCGATGTTGTAGACACCGTAGGCCGTCGTCGCCGAGCCCTCATGCGGCCCGAAGTAACCAATGAGATCGGCGCCGCAGCGTGGGATCGCCTCGCCCCAGTTGCGCGAATAGGTGGCGAACTCTTCCTTCTTGAAGGGATCGATTTCGTAGCGGATGAAGCAGGTGATCATCGTCGTCTCCTTGTGGCCCGGCCTGTCGCCGGTCTTCGATGGGACGACTATGCACGCTTGTCCGACGGGGATGCTTCGACTACGATCGAAGTATGAAGGAAGGTCCTGACATCGCTCTCATCGGCTCCCTGATCGGAGATCCCGCCCGCGCCAACATGCTGACGGCGCTGATGGGTGGTCGGGCCCTTACGGCGACCGAACTCGCCACCCATGCCGGGATCACGCTTCAGACCGCAAGCTCCCATCTTTCCAAGCTCGAAGCGGGTGGCCTGCTCAGCCAGCGCAAGCAGGGGCGGCACCGCTATTTCCAGCTCGCCGAGGATGAAGTCGGCCTGATGCTCGAGAACCTGATGGGCTTCGCCGCCAGCCGCGGCATGAACCGTCACCGCCCCGGCCCGAAGGATCCGGCGCTGCGAAAAGCGCGCGTCTGCTACAACCATCTCGCCGGCGACTATGGCGTGCGCATGTATGACAGCCTGATCGCCGAGAAGCAGATCGAGATCAACGGCGACGACCTCGCGTTGACGCCGGCTGGCCAGACCCGGATCGAGGCACTGGGCATCGACTATTCGGCACTGAAGAAATTGCGCCGCCCGATCTGCCGCACCTGCCTCGACTGGAGCGAGCGCCGCTCGCATCTTGCCGGCTCGCTTGGCGAGGCGCTGCTGACGCTCTTCATCGACAGGGGTTGGGCGAAGCGCGAAGCAAACAGCCGCGCCATCCGCTTTACCGCAAGCGGCGAGAAGGCGTTTTCGGAGCTGTTTCCGCAATAGGCGGCCGTAGCGCGGACGCGATCTTAGCCAACAATCGAGAAGGCTTCGCGGGTTTCACCTGCAGCAGTCCTGACCGGCGTCTTGCCGATCCATCCCACGTGCCGCTCGAGGATCTTCGCAGCTTCGTCGCCACGGCCTTCGCGCAGGGCTGCAAGGATGGCGCGATGGTCGTGGTCCGTTCGCGCTTCCCAGCTCGTGCGCCATGCGGAGAAGAGAAAACGGGCGCTCGCCGCATGCAGATCGTCGATGGCCGCGAGCAGCCGCGGCATGCCGCAGGGCTGCAGGATCAATCGGTGAAAGGCGCGGTTCGCCGCTTCCCAGGAGCGGACGTCCCGTGAGGTATCGGCGGCAACCGTCGCCGCTTCCGCCCGGTCGAGGATCGCCGGCGTCAAATGCGGGATGGCGTGGCGAAGGGCCAGAACCTCGAGAACCGCGCGCATTTCGGCAACCTCCCTCACCTCCTTGAGATCGAAGGAGGCGACGCGAACGCCGCGGCGCGGCTCGCTGACGGCAAGCCCCTGGGCCTCCAGCCGCCGAAAGGCTTCGCGAACGGGAACATGGCTCGCGCCGAATTCCTCGGCGATATGATCCTGCCGCAAGCGCTCGCCAGGCATCAGGATGCCGGAGATGATCCTCTCGGCGAGAGCCCTGCTGATGCGACTTGCAAGCGTATCGTCCTGTTGCTTTTCCATCGCCTACAGATAGAGCCGCGAAACAATGCTGTCGAGCAAGCGGAGCAGCGGTTTCGATGATTTCCAAAGGTTGAGCTTTCGGCCACCTTCGTATAAAGCTCTGGCGTACGAAAGCCCCGCGCCGCGCAAGCTATCCTCCCCCTGCCTGCGGCGCCTTCTCCTCCCAGGGAACTGTTCCAAATGACCGGTATCGATCTCATCATTTTTGATTGCGACGGCGTTCTCGTCGATTCCGAAATCATCGCCTCGGAAGTCGAAGCCGCGCTGCTTACCGAAGCGGGCTACCCGATCAGCCTCGAAGAGATGGCCGAGCGTTTTGCCGGCATGACCTGGCACAACACGCTGCTGCAGATCGAGAAGGAAGCGAGCATTCCGCTTTCCGCGTCGCTGATCGACAAGGTAGACACCATTCTCGACAAGCGACTGGAACGCGACGTCAAGATCATCGATGGCGTCAAGCCGATGCTGCTGCAACTGACGCTGCCCCATTGCATCTGCTCGAACTCCACCTCGGCGCGGCTGGCAATGATGCTCGGCAAGGTCGGCATCAAGGATCACTTCGGCTCGCGCATCTACTCGGCGCGCGACCTCGGGCCCGATCGCGTCAAGCCGAAGCCGGACATTTTCCTGCACGGTGCCAAGCAGATGGGGGTCCACCCGTCGCGGGTGCTGGTCATCGAGGACTCCGTGCATGGCATCCACGGCGCGCGCGCCGCTGGCATGCGCGTCGTCGGCTTCACTGGCGGTTCCCACACCTTCCCGTCGCACGCCGACAAGCTGACGGAGGCAGGCGCCGAAACCGTGATCTCGCGCATGACGGCCCTTCCCGGCGTGATCGCAGCGCTTTCCGAATGGTCGGAGTCCATGACGGCCTGACGCCGCGAAGGCCACGTCCGGCCGCACCACTTTCGCCCCGGCTTTCGGCCGGAGCGGGAAAAAGCCTTCGGCCACCACGGCAGGCGTCCGATTAGGCGCCGAGGGACACGATGACACATTGAAGTGGCGCCGCGTCCCTCCGAAAATCTCTGCAGCGACGCGCTCTATCAGAGACGAGAGGTCGCTGCAGCACCCTGAAATGCTGCATGTTTTCGTCCTTTGACCGGTTACGGTTCAAGAACACATGCAGTAGGTTTTCGAAGCCGCGCACGAAGGCCATATCAAGCAAAGCCCCATCAGGGGTATTTCTAGGAGGAAACACTATGCGTCTTTCAATGTTGACCGGCCTGACCCTGGCGGCCAGCGTCGCCTTCGGCCCGCTCGCCTTCGCCGATATCACCGTTGGCGTCATCACGCCGCTCACCGGCCCGGTCGCGGCCTATGGCGAGCAGGTGAAGAACGGGGCAGAAACGGCCGCTGAAGAGATCAACAAGGCTGGCGGCATCAACGGCGAAAAGATCGTCCTGAAGCTGCTCGACGACGCCGGCGACCCGAAGCAGGCGGTGTCGGTTGCCAACCAGGCGGCCGGCGAAGGCATCCGCTACGTCGTAGGGCCGGTGCTCTCGGGCACCTCGATGGCAGCTTCCGACGTTCTCGCTGAAAACGGCATCCTGATGGTGACGCCGACGGCAACGACGCCTGACCTCACCACCCGTGGTCTCTGGAACGTGCTGCGCACCTGCGGCCGCGACGACCAGCAGGCCGAAGTCGCCGCTGCCTATGTGGTCGAGAACCTCAAGGACAAGAAGATCGCCGTCCTGCACGACAAGGCTCCTTACGGCAAGGGCCTTGCTGACGGCTTCAAGAAGGCGATCAACGCAGGCGGCATCACCGAAGTCGTCTACGAAGGCCTGAACCCGGGCGACAAGGACTTCAGCGCCATCGTCACCCGCCTGAAGTCCGAGAACGTCGATGTCATCTACTTCGGCGGTTACCATCCGGAAGGCGGCTTGCTCGCACGCCAAATGCACGACCAGGGCGTGAAGGCGCAGATCTTCGGCGGCGACGGCCTGTCGAACACCGAGTTCTGGGCGATCGGCGGCGAAGCTGCCTCCGGCACGATCTACACCAACGCCAGTGACGCGACCCGCAATCCGGCATCGGCTCCGGCCGTCGAAGCGCTGAAGGCGAAGAACATTCCGGCCGAAGCCTTCACCCTCAACGCCTATGCCGCCGTGCAGGTGCTGAAGGCTGGCATCGAAAAGGCCGGCTCCGCCGAAGACGCGACTGCTGTTGCCACCGCGATCAAGTCCGGCGAAGCGATCGACACGGTGCTCGGCAAGCTGACCTATGGCGAAGCCGGCGACCTGACCTCGCAGGCTTTCTCGCTCTACAAATGGGAAGGCGGCAAGAGCGTTCCGGCTGAGTAAGCCAGAGCGGGATGGAAATGAAACGCCGGGGCAAGCCCCGGCGTTTTTTATGCGGCGTGCGCCGCAGCTTACTTCTTCTTGCCCTTGGCCGGCGGACCCTCGTCGAAGCCGACATAGACGGTGACGTTGGACCCGGCGCCGGCCGGCAGCGTCACGTTCGCCTTGGTGAAGACGAATTGTGCCGAGCCGGTCGAGGGAACTTCGACCGCATGCTGCGTCAGTTCTGAGTAAAGCGTCTTGTCTTCGTCGGTCGCGGCGACACGGATCGGCATGGTGATCTTGCCGGGGCCGCCCGCCGGGCCGCTGACCACGCGTCCCTGCACCACGACGGTCATCGTCAATGAGCCCTCGCTCTGCACGCACTGGCGCGTGGTGTCGGCGAGCGAGGCCTGGTAGACGACCTTCGTCGGGTCGTTCTTGGCACCCTTGGCGTAGCTGGTGAACACCGACGTGCCATCGCGCAGGACGACCTGCGGGCACGCGGCCTGGACGACGGCTGGCGTCGGAGCGGTGGCACTGCCGCCCGCATCGATCGCTCCGCCGGATTGCGTCTTGTTACAGCCGGCGAGGATCGCGAGAAAAGATATTGCGAGAACAGGCCGGGATACTTTGCCAAACACGTTGAACAACCTCTGCTGGACCGGTTGAAACTCCTTGACCGAAATCTCGGCCGGAAGACCTTTCATGGCCTTCGGGCATCGTCTATAGCAGCGACAAACTGAAAAATCGATCGGGTCAGCGCGTCCCTTCCGAATTTTCCGAAGCCTGATCTACGGTCGGAAATTGCGTCGGTGACAAGAATAGATGCAGACTTTGTCAAGGACTGACGCAATAAGACGGGCATGCCGCGGCGCCGTTTTCTACTGCATGTTTCCTTAAATCGTAGCCGATTTAAGGAAACATGCAGCAACTGAAAGTGCTACAGCGACCTTTGCGCGTCTGATAAGACGCGCGGCGCTGTAAGCCGCGGCAATCCTAGAGGTGGGACGAAGGACAATCATGGTGAAGTATATCTCGACGCGCGGCGAAGCCGCTCCTCTCGGCTTCTGCGACGCGCTGCTTGCCGGTCTGGCGCGCGACGGCGGTCTCTATCTCCCCAAGGAATGGCCGAAGTTTTCCAAAAAGGAAATCCGGGGCTTACGCGGCAAGTCCTATCAGGAAATCGCGTTCACCGTGCTCGAACCCTTCACCAATGGCGAGATCCCCGCGGCCAAGTTCCGCGAAATGATCGACGAAGCCTACGCCACCTTCCGCCATCCGGCGGTAGCGCCGCTGGTGCAGACCGGGCCCAACGCCTTCGTCATGGAACTCTTCCACGGCTCGACGCTCGCCTTCAAGGACGTGGCGATGCAACTGCTTGCGCGGCTGATGGACTATGTGCTGGCCGAGCGCGGCGAGCGCGCCACGATCGTCGGTGCGACCTCTGGCGACACCGGGGGCGCCGCGATCGACGCCTTCGCCGGCCGCGAACGCACCGACATCTTCATCCTCTTCCCGCACGGCAAGGTTTCGCCAGTGCAGCAGCGGCAGATGACGACGTCAAAGGCATCGAACGTTCACGCCATCGCCGTCAAAGGCAACTTCGACGACTGCCAGAACCTCGTCAAAGGCATGTTCAACGACGCCGCCTTCCGTGATCGCGTCAAGCTTTCGGGCGTCAACTCGATCAACTGGGCGCGCATCATGGCCCAGATCGTCTACTACTTCACCACGGCGGTGGCACTCGGCGGTCCGGACCGCAAGATCTCCTTCACGGTCCCGACCGGCAACTTCGGCGATATCTTCGCAGGATACGTCGCCAAGCGCATGGGACTGCCGATCGACAAGCTGGTGATCGCCACCAACGAGAACGACATCCTTGCCCGCACTATGAAGACCGGGCGTTACGAGATGCGCGACGTCAAGGCGACGACCGCGCCGTCGATGGACATCCAGATCTCGTCGAACTTCGAGCGGTTGCTGTTCGAGGCGAACGACCGCGACCCGGGCGAAGTGCGCTCGGCCATGGACGGCCTCAAGCAGTCCGGTTCCTTCACCATTCGCGAAAAGGCGCTGAAGGCCATCCGCAAGGAGTTCCGCGCCGGCCGCGCCTCGGAGAAGGAGGTGGCTAAGACGATCGCCAAGACGCTGGAAAAAACCGGCTATCTGCTCGATCCGCACAGCGCCGTCGGCGTCTTCGTCGCTGCCAAGCACGAGAAGCCGTCCGCCCCCATGGTGACGCTCGCCACCGCCCATCCGGCGAAATTCCCGGACGCGGTAAAATCGGCCAGTGGTATTGACCCGGCGCTTCCGACGTGGCTTGCTGACCTGATGAACAGGGAGGAGCGTTTCGATATCCTGGATCCGGACCTGAAGAGCGTCGAGACCTTTATCGGCGAGCGTACCCGTCTCCGGGGGTAAGAACGAGAAGAAACGTATGATGAAAGTTGAGTGCACCCGGCTCCCTTCCGGGTTGACGGTGGTAACCGAGCAGATGCCGCATCTCGAAAGCGTGGCGCTCGGGGTGTGGATCAAATCCGGTTCGCGCAATGAAACCTTGGGCGAACATGGCATTGCCCACCTGCTGGAGCACATGGCTTTCAAGGGCACGGCGCGACGCACCGCCCGCCAGATTGCCGAAGAAATCGAAAATGTCGGCGGCGAAGTCAACGCCGCCACGTCGACCGAGACGACATCCTACTATGCACGCGTGCTCAAGGATCACGTGCCGCTCGCGGTCGACATTCTCGCCGACATCCTCACCGAATCCACCTTCGACGACGAGGAGCTGCGGCGCGAGAAACAGGTGATCCTGCAGGAGATCGGCGCCGCCGACGACACGCCCGACGACGTCGTCTTCGACCGTTTCGCCGAGACCGCCTATCGCAACCAGACCGTCGGACGGCCGATCCTCGGTACCCCCGACACGGTCATGTCGTTTTCTGCCGATCAGATCCGCCAATATCTCGGCCGCAACTACACGACCGACCGCATGTTCGTGGTCGCGGCCGGTGCCGTCGAGCACGAGGCTTTCGTGCGTCAGGTGGAGGAGCGCTTCTCGACCCTTCCGCGCACACCGATCGCGGCGCCGGTGCTCGAAGTCGCCCGCTACACGGGCGGCGACAGCCGCGAGACGCGCGACCTGATGGATGCACAGGTCCTGCTCGGCTTCGAGGGCAAGGCCTATCACGCCCGCGACTTCTACTGTTCGCAGATCCTCGCCAACATCCTCGGCGGCGGCATGTCCTCACGCCTCTTCCAGGAAGTGCGCGAGCATCGCGGCCTCTGTTATTCGGTCTACGCCTTCCATTGGGGCTTTTCCGATACCGGTATCTTCGGGGTGCACGCGGCCACCGGCGGCGAGAACCTGCCGGAGCTGATGCCCGTTATCGTCGACGAACTGCGCAAATCCTCGATGAACATCGAGCAGCAGGAAATCGAGCGGGCCCGCGCCCAGATCCGCGCGCAGTTGCTGATGGGCCAGGAAAGCCCGGCGGCCCGGGCCGGCCAGATTGCCCGCCAGATGATGCTCTACGGCCGCCCGATCCCGAACGAAGAGCTGATGGAGCGCCTCTCCGGCATCACCATCGAGCGTCTGACCGACCTTGCCGGCCGGTTGTTCTTCGACACGACGCCGACGCTTTCGGCCATCGGCCCGCTGGAGCAGCTTGCCCCGATGGGCGATATCCTGTCGTCCTTGACCGGCAAGGCCACCGTTCCGCACGCCGTCGCCAGCTAAACGGGCCCGACTGCATGTCTCCGACCTCGATTTGAGGACGAAGACATGCAACAAATCAAAGTGCCACAGCGACCTTTGCGCGTCTCATCAGACACGCGGCGCTGTAGGTCATTTCATGCTTTCATCGAAACCGTGAAATGATCTTGCCTTTTCGGGGCCGGGCAATTCCTGGCGGAAAAGCGATCGCCACTTTTCCTGGAATCGCTCTCGGCCGCCGAGGGACGCCAGCACCGTACTCGAAATGGTGAAGTCTTTGCGTCTTTTCGCAAAATCGGATTCGATTTGCGCGCAAAGTTGTGCAACGTTTCGGTTCGTGACAGCGCAAAGGCGCGCTGCCGGGCGGACGATAGAGGATCCCCGCACGCAAACTGGACGGCCTCGGAGGCAGCAATGACACGATCGGTTTTTCGGTTCCTGTCGCGGCAGCCGGAGACGATCGAAATCGCCGATCAGAACTACCTGCTGCGGCTCCCGCGCTACGCCGATTATCGCCAGTGGTATCAGCTGAGAAGCGAGAGCCGCGCCTTCCTCGAACCTTGGGAGCCAACCTGGCGTCCCGACGAGATGACCGAGAGCGCCTTTCGCAGCCGGGTCATCCGCAACGAGCAGGAATATTCCTCCGGCCAGGCGGTGCCGCTCTTTCTTTTCCACAAGCCAGACGAGATGTTGCTCGGGGGACTGACGATCGGCCATATCCGCCGCGGCGCCGGGCAAAACTGCATGATCGGCTACTGGATGGGCGAACGCCACGCCGGCAAGGGCCATATGTACGCTGCCCTCAGGCTCGCCATTCCCTACATCTTTTCGACCCTTGAGTTGCACCGTATTGAAGCAGCCTGTATTCCGGACAACTCAAGAAGCATCCGGCTCCTTGAAAAGGCCGGTTTTGAGCGTGAAGGCTACTTAAGACAGTACTTGAGAATCAATGGCCAGTGGCGGGACCACGTGCTCTTTTCTCTCCTGTCCGACGATGCCCTACCGAACAGGAATATGCCCCTTTGATGCCTCTAACCCGCTCGCCCTTCGCCTGGTCAGCCCCGAAGCTGGCAGCGTTTCTGATTACGCTCACGACGTTTTTCTGCGCGCTCGGCGGTGCGGCCCAGGCTCTGGAGCCGGTGAAGATCTCGCGCGAGGACACCGCGCTCGACCTGACGGCGACGACCGAAATCTACAGCGGCCGCAACGAAGCCTTCCAGGTCTCGACGGCGCCCGGAACCGACGGCATCGTGCGCCGCATCGAGGTGCGCTCCAGCAGCGAGGACCATCAGGGCGACTGGGCCGTGTTCGCGCTCGCCAACGTTTCGGCCGAACCGCTCGACCGCGTGATCGTCGCGCCGCATTTCCGGCTGGTGAATTCCAAGCTCTTCTGGCCGGATCTCGGCTCCAAGCGCATCCTTTCGATCACCCCCAGCGAAGGTTTCGCGCTCAGCCGGGAACCGAGCGACGAGGCGGATGTCTTCCGCATCACGCTGGCGCCGGGCGTGATCATCACCTTCGTCGCTGAACTGGCGACACCGGAACTGCCGCAGATCTACCTGTGGGAGCCGGATTCCTACAAGGATACGGTCAACGCCTTCACGCTCTATCGCGGCATCGTGCTCGGCATTGCCGGCCTGCTCGCGGTGTTCCTGACCATCCTCTTCGTCGTCAAGGGAACCTCGATGCTGCCGGCAACGGCGGCACTCGCCTGGGCGGTTCTCGCCTATATCTGTGTCGATTTCGGCTTCCTGTCGAAGCTCATCAGCGTTACGGCCGGCGACGAGCGAATATGGCGAGCGGGCACCGAGGTCTTCCTGGCGGCGGGCCTCGTGATCTTCCTGTTCACCTATCTCAATCTCAACCGCTGGCATCAGCATCTGGGTTACGCCACGCTCGCCTGGATCCTCGGCCTCGGCCTGCTCTTCGGCGTCGCCGTCTATGATCCGGCGATCGCGTCCGGCATCGCCCGCCTCTCCTTCGCTTTGACCGGAACGGTCGGGATCGTGCTGATCGCCTATCTCGGCCTCAACCGCTACGACCGTGCTATCCTTCTGGTACCTGCCTGGCTGCTCATCCTCGTCTGGCTCTTCGGCGCGTGGCTGACCGTCACCGGCCAGCTCGCCAACGACATCGTGCAGCCGGCGCTCGGCGGCGGTCTCGTCCTCATCGTGCTGCTGATCGGCTTCACCGTCATGCAGCATGCGGTTGCCGGCAGCGGCTACCAGCAGGGCCTGTTCTCCGATCTCGAGCGCCAGTCGCTGGCGCTCACCGGCTCCGGCGACACCGTCTGGGACTGGGATGTCGCCCGCGATCGGGTGGTGACCATGCCCGATATTTCGACCCAGCTCGGACTGTCGCTCGGCAGCATGCACGGTCCCTTGCGCAACTGGTTGCCGCGCCTGCATCCCGACGACCGCGACCGTTTCCGGGCGACCCTCGACGTGCTTCTGGAGCGCCGCCGCGGCAAGCTCAACCACGAATTTCGCGTGCGCGCCGAAGACGGCCATTACCACTGGCTCGCCATCCGCGCCCGGCCGGTACTCGGCGCCAACGGCGAGATCATCCGCTGCGTCGGCACGATCATCGACATCACCGAGCAGCGCAATTCCGTCGAGCGGCTGCTGCACAATGCGCTGCTCGACAATCTGACCGGCCTTCCGAACCGTCAGGTCTTCCTCGACCGGCTGCAGGCGATGCTGCTGATGGCCGACGGCAGCAATTCGGTCCGTCCGACGGTGCTGGCAATCGACATCGACCGCTACAAGCAGGTCAACGACCTCCTGGGCATCGCCGCCGGCGACAACATCTTGATCGCCTTGACCCGGCGCCTGCGCCGGCTCCTGCGCCCGCAGGACACGCTTGCCCGCCTCGGCGGCGACCAGTTCGGTCTGATCCTGATGTCCGAGCGCGACCCCGCCAAGGTCGCGGATTTCGCCGACGCGGTGAGCAAGGCGATCATGGTGCCGCTCAACTACGGCAACCGCGAAATCAACCTGACGGCATCGATCGGCCTCGTTTCCTGGCTCGACCAGGAGCAAAGCGCTGCAGGCCTGCTCGACGACGCCGAGCTCGCCATGTTCCGGGCGAAGAAGGAAGGTGGCAATCGCGTCGAACCCTTCCGCCCTGCCTTCCGCACGTCCGGCTCGGACCGGCTCCAGCTCGAAGCCGACCTCAAGCGGGCGATCGAACGCAAGGAGCTCTCGCTGGTCTACCAGCCGATCGTTCGATTGAGCGACGCGGAGATCGCCGGCTTCGAGGCGCTGATGCGCTGGGATCATCCGAAGCGCGGCAATATCTCCCCGACCGAGTTCATTCCGATTGCCGAAAATTCGGACCTCATCAGCCAGCTCGGAATGTTCGCTTTCGACAAGGCGACGAGCGATCTGACGGAATGGCAGCTCCAGACCGGCGACCTGCCGATCTTCGTGTCGATCAACCTTTCGAGCGCGCAGCTTCTCAACAACGAGCTCTATGACGACGTCCGCGCCATCCTCACCAAGAACCGCTGCGATCCGGACAAGGTGAAGATGGAATTGACGGAATCGCTCGTGATGGAAAACCCCGAGCAGGCCCGTCTCGTCCTCGAAAAACTGAAAGAGGCCGGCCTGAAACTGGCGCTCGACGACTTCGGTACCGGCCATTCGTCGCTGTCCTACCTCACGCGTTTCCCCTTCGACACGATCAAGATCGACAAGGCACTGGTGCGCGACCCGAGCGACAAGCGCGGCATTCTCCTGCGCTCGGTGATCACCATGGCGCGTGAGCTCGATATGCAGGTGGTAGCCGAGGGTATCGAATCCGAGGACGACGCAATCCAGCTTTCGCAGATGGGCTGCGACTACGGCCAGAGCTTCCTCTTCGGACCGCCCATCGGCTCGGAATCGATCCAACGGCTGCTGAAGGAACGCTTTCCGCTGATGAAGCGGGCGTGAGTTCGGCAAGCCGACGCCGCTCAGCGAACAGCACACCAGCGTCCAAAGCCCGTCAGGCAACAGCCCGGCGGGCTTTGCTTTTCAGCATGAATGTTCTGAAGAAAGCGGGCTGATCCGACAATCAGGCGTGGCCAGCATCCGCGGAGAGCATCGCGGCCGACACGCCCATCAGGGCCAGCGCCCGGTCGTATTTGTCGTCCAGCGCCCTGTCGAAGATCAGTTCCTCACGCGCCGGACATGTGAGCCAGCCGTTCTGGGTGATTTCCGCTTCGAGTTGCCCCGGTCCCCACCCGGCATAGCCGAGCATCATCGTCGCCTTGACCGGCCCCTCCCCGCGCGAAATGGCGCGGACGATATCGAGCGTCGCGGTGAGGCAGATATCGTCGCTGACGGGGATGCTGGAATCGCTCAGATAGTCGTCGGAATGCAGCACGAAGCCGCGCCCGGTCTCGACCGGCCCGCCGGCCTGAATCTGGAAATCCCGTGTCATCTGCGGAAGGCGGATCGCCTCTTCCTCGTCGAGGATATCGAGATGAAGCAGCACGTCCGGAAAGGTCAGTTGCTGAGGTCGATTGAGCACGAAGCCCATCGCGCCATCGTCCGAATGGGCGCAGATGAAGATGACCGTGCGGGCGAAATTGGCATCAAACATTCCCGGCATGGCGATCAGGAACTGACCGTCAAGAAAACCTCGCTCCCGTCTCTTCTGCGCCATCGGAGTCGACATCATGGGAACAGCCTATCAATTCACCGCGAAATGAAAAGCGCCTCAGCGTCGCGGTCTGGAAATATTGCACGCACGACGTTCACTTCGCCGTGTCCGATCAAGCGATTATGATCATCGCTCTCTTTGGAGCGTCTGGAGCCTCGCCGGCAAAGGCGGTATTGCTTCTGGCATGATCCAGCACTCCACATATCAGAACATGGCCCAGTTCATTGGCGCGGCAAGCCTCATCGCCGCTTTTTTTCTTCCGGTGGCGACACAGGCGGCCACCAGCGAGTGGGTCACCTCCCCGGGCGGCATGGTCCGCCTGGTCGCGGCCCAGCCCAAGCAGGACGGTACGATCCCGGCAACGCTGGAGGTCAAGCTCAATGCCGGCTGGAAGACCTATTGGCGCGAACCGGGCGCAAGCGGCATTCCCCCGCAGGTGACGATCGACCCGACGAGCGGCGTCGTGCTCGAGAAGATCGGCTTCCCGGTGCCGAAGACGTTCGACGACGGCGTGGTGCGCTATGTCGGTTACGACAGGCCGGTCGCTTTTCCGCTGACGCTGAGGCGCGTCCAAGGCGCGGGCGACGTCAATATTCGCGCCTCGGTGTTTCTCGGGATCTGCGAGGATATCTGCATCCCGGTTCAGGGCGAGTTGACGCTGGCGCTGAAGCAGGGTGATCTGGACAATCCGCTCGACGGCGCGCGCATCGATGACGCGATCGCCGCATTGCCGGAGGCACCTTCCGGCGACTTTGCCGTCACGGCAAGCCACTACGATGCGGACAAGGCCGTGCTGAACGTTTCCTTTCATTTGCCCGATGGCAATGACCATCCAGAACTGTTCCTGGCCGGCCCATCCGGTGTTTCCTTCGGCAAGCCCGAAATCACGACGGAGGGCGAGACCGGTCTCGGCGCGACCGTCCCGGTCCGGCTCCGCGGCAAGGACAAGGAACTCAAGGGCAAGCCGATCGTTGTCACCATACGCGCGAAGGGCCGCAGCATGGAGACGACCCTTGCCTTTGATTAGGCCGCATCTATAGTCCCGCAGGTTCTCCGCCACGAGCGGAGAAGCGAAGACGCAAGCAACGCAAGGAGAGTGCCGTGACCATCGCCGTCGGAGACAAACTGCCAGCCGCAACCTTCAAGGAAAAAACCGCCGATGGTCCGGTGGAGGTCACCACCGATCAGCTCTTCGCGGGCAAGCGCGTCGTGCTCTTCGCCGTTCCCGGTGCCTTCACGCCCACCTGCTCTCTCAACCACCTGCCGGGCTACCTCGAGAACCGCGACGCGATCCTTGCCCGCGGCATCGACGATATCGCCGTGGTCTCCGTCAACGACCTGCATGTGATGGGCGCCTGGGCAACTGCGTCTGGCGGCATGGGCAAGATCCATTTCCTCTCCGACTGGAACGCCGCCTTCACCAAGGCGCTCGGCATGGACATCGACCTCTCCGCCGGCACGCTCGGCGTGCGCTCGAAGCGCTATTCGATGCTGGTGGAAGATGGCGTAGTGAAGTCGCTCAATCTCGAAGAAAGCCCGGGCCAGGCAACCGTCTCGGGCGCCGCCGCGATGCTCGAACAGCTCTGAGCGCAGAAGTAGATGCAAATGGAAACGGGCCCCTACGGCCCGTTTTTCATTTCACGAGGAGAGAGTCCGAACGGCGCCCCTTCTTGTAGGGTTCCATGCCCTTGCGGGCGAGCTCGTCGGCGCGCTCATTCTCCGGGTGGCCGGCATGGCCCTTGACCCAGTGCCAGGTCACCTTGTGACGGCGATTGGCTTCATCCAGCCGCTGCCAGAGCTCGCCGTTTTTCACCGGTTTCTTGTCCGCGGTCTTCCAGCCGTTCTTCTTCCAGCCGTGGATCCACTTGGAAATGCCGTCCATCACATATTTGCTGTCGGTATGGAGATCGACCTCGCAGGCGCTCTTCAGCGCATCGAGCGCCGAGATCGCCGCCAGCAGTTCCATGCGGTTGTTGGTGGTCTCGGCCTCGCCGCCGGAGAGTTCCTTTTCCACCTCGCCGTAGCGCAGCACCGCGCCCCAACCGCCCGGCCCCGGATTGCCGGAGCAGGCCCCGTCCGTGAAGATGTCGACGTGTTTCATACCCGGCCCTCTTCGCGTTTCAGGCCGTATTCCGCGCTCGAAGCGATGGCGCGGTGAAAGCGGATCTTCGTCAGGTATTCGAGCGGGTCTTTCTTGACCACGAGCGCGCCGGCAGGCGTCATCAGCCAATCGTAGAGCCGCGTCAGGAAGAAGCGCAGCGCCGAGCCGCGGCAGAGCAGCGGCAGCGCGTCGACCTCGGCCGGCGTCAGCTTGCGTACGCTCTCATAGCCCGAAAGCATCGCCATGCCCTTGGTGATGTTGTAGGAGCCGTTCTTTTCGAAGCACCAGGAATTGAGGCACACGGCGACGTCATAGGCGAGGTAGTCGTTGCAGGCGAAATAGAAATCGATCAGGCCGGACAGCCGGTCTCCGAGGAAGAAGACGTTGTCCGGGAAGAGATCGGCGTGGATGACGCCTTCCGGCAGGGATTTCGGCCAGTGGCTTTCTAGGTGTTCGAGTTCCGCCGATATCTCGTTCTTGAGACCCGCCTGCACCTCGTCCGCACGCGCCTCGGAATTGACCCAGAGCGGCCGCCAGCCGGCGACGGAAAGCGCATTGGCGCGCTTCAGCGCGAAGCCTTCGCCGGCAAGATGCATGGCGGCAAGCGCCCTGCCGACTTCGTGGCAGTGCTTTGCCTCGGGCTTTCTCAACCACATGCCCTCGAGGAAGGAGATGACGGCAGCCGGACGGCCGGAGAGCTCACCGAGCAGCTTGCCATCGGCCCGCGGCAGCGGCAGCGGGCAGGACAGCCCCCGCTCCGCCAGATGATGCATCAGCCCCAGGAAGAACGGCAGGTCATCGGCGTTCACCCGCTTTTCGTAAAGCGTGAGAATGTAGGAGCCCTTGGTCGTGTGCAGCAGGAAATTGGAATTCTCGACGCCTTCGGCAATCCCCTTGTAGGAGGTCAGTTGGCCGACGTCATAGGCGGTGAGAAAGCGGGAGAGATCGTCTTCCGTGATATCGGTGTAAACTGCCAAGGTCTTCCACTTTCAAGAAAATGCGGCAAGAAGTGCGGGTTATTCGCCGTTGACGAAGGCCATGTCGGCGGCGGTCAGCGGCACGTGGCGGATCTCGCGGTTGACGAGGAAGTTCTCGTTCTCCTCGACCGTGTCGGCGAGTTCCACCCTCGCGTCGTAGCGCTCGCGGAATGCCTCGATGATTTCGTTGACGATCACTTCGGGCGCCGAGGCGCCGGCCGAGAGACCCACAGTCGAGATATCACCCATCTCGGCCCAGTCGATTTCCGACGCGCGCTGGACCAGCACGGATTTCTTCGCGCCAGCCTTCTGCGCCACTTCGACGAGGCGCTTGGAGTTGGACGAATTGGGCGCGCCGACGATCAGGAACAGATCGCAGCCGGGGGCTGCCTGTTTCACCGCCTCCTGGCGGTTGGTGGTGGCGTAGCAGATCGAATCGGCCGCTGGCGCGGTCAGGTTCGGAAAGCGCTCGTGCAGCCGCTTGATGACGCCGGCCGTGTCGTCGACCGACAAGGTCGTCTGGGTGACGAAGCCGAGATTGTCCGGATCCGGCGGCTGGTAGACGTCGGCATCCTCGACCGTCTCGACCAGCGACACGGCGCCTTCAGGCAATTGCCCCATGGTGCCGATCACCTCCGGGTGGCCGGCATGGCCGATCAGCACGACGTGGCGGCCGAGACGGTAATGGCGCATCGCCTGCTTGTGGACCTTGGAGACCAGCGGGCAGGTGGCGTCGAGATAGAAGAGATTGCGGGCATCCGCATCTGCGGGCACCGATTTCGGCACGCCGTGCGCAGAAAAGACGACCGGCTGCTTGCGGTGCTCCGGCGGGATCTCGTCGAGTTCTTCGACGAAGATCGCTCCCTTGGCCTCGAGACCTTCGACGACATAGCGGTTGTGAACGATCTCGTGGCGGACATAGACGGGTGCGCCGAACTCCTTCAGCGCCAGGACGACGATCTGGATCGCCCGGTCGACGCCGGCACAGAAGCCGCGCGGCCCGCAGAGGCGAATGGTGATCGGGGATTTTGCTGCCGCTGATGATGCCATGGATCAGGATGCCATTAAAACGAAAACAAGCGCTGCGATCGCCGGGCCGCCCTGGATCAGGAGGATGCGCGGCTTGACCGACCACGCGCCATATATAGCGGCAACGATCACGCACACAAGGAAGAACACCTTCAGTTCGAAGGCAAAGGCCGGTTCCGACTGGATCAATGACCAGAACAGGCCGGCCGCAAGAAAACCGTTGTAGAGCCCCTGGTTTGCGGCGAGCACCCGCGTCGTCTCCGCCTGCTCTGGCGTCATGCGGAAGACCGCCCTCCCCCGCGGCCCGGTCCACAGAAACATCTCGAGCACGAGAAAGCCGACATGCAGCAGTGCCGTCAAGGCAATCAGAGAGTTTGCGATGATCGCCATCATTGTTCCCTGCCGTCGATCCCTTCAACAGGGTTAGCACGGCGCCGTCTGCGCGGCTATCGCCCGCGGCGCACCAGGTAGAGACCGCTGACCAGCACCAATGCTGCCGCCAATCCATACCAGGTCAGCGCGTATTGGAGATGGTTGTTGGGCAGATCGAACTGGGTAACGCCGCCGATCGGCAGGCCACCGGGATTGGGCGTCGCATCGGCATCGACAAACAGCGGCACCACCTTGTCGGCGGGAAGCCCGACGGACGACGCCATCGTGTCGAGATCCTTCCAGTAGAAGATGTTCTTGGCGAGGTCGTTTTCCGGAACGAGCGACGACGGCTTTTGGTCAAGCTTCGATCGTGCAAGGCCATGAATGCCGACGAAGGCCGGAAGCTCGCCAGCAAGACGGGTCGACGAATCCTTCTGTTCGAAGGGAACAAAACCACGATTGACGAAGAGGAAGCGGCCATCGTCCAAAGTCAGCGGCGTGAAGACGTAGTAGCCAGTGCGGCTGTCATAGGTCGCGAAGAAGTGCCGCTCCTTGCTGTGATCGAAGGTGCCCGTAACCGTGACGGTGCGGTAGTCGATGTCGATCCCGTCTGCGAGCATCTTTTCGATTTCGCCGATCGACACCGGAGGCGCCGACCGGCGCTCCTGGATCGCCGTGAGCAGGCCTTCCTTCCAGTGCAGCCGCTGCATCTGCCAGGTGCCGAGGGAGACAAGGATGGCGAAGGCGACGGCCAGCAAAACGAAGGCAGCGAGACGTCCGAAAAGGCCCCGCTTCCTCCTGCTCTCGAGCTCAACCACGGTCGATTTCGCCCGAGCGCGCATTGTTGCGGTACTGCAGGTTGATCAAGACGCCCTTGAGCATGCGTGTCAGCCCAAGGCTGAGGATGGTCGCAAGCGGGATCCACAACAGGAAATGCAGCCAGAGCGGCGGGTTGAAGTTGATCTCCGCCCAAAGCGCCGCACCGACGACGACAAAGCCGACGATCAGGATGACGAAGACCACCGGGCCGTCGCCGGAATCGGCGAAGCGGTAGTCCAGGTCACAATTCGTGCAGGCCGGCTTGACCTTGAGGAACCCGTCGAACAGCTTGCCCTGGCCGCAACGCGGGCAAAGCCCCTTGATGCCGGTCATTACCGGATCCACCGGCGGGAAATGTGCTTTATCTTCGCTCACGGCTTGATCTCGATCGGTGTGTTGTTGGGCACCATCGCCCAGATTTCATCCATTTCGGCATTGGTAACCGCAATGCGGCCGTCCGTCCAATCGAACCGCTGCGTCAAAAACGCCAACCAGCCGAAATAATTGGGCTGCCGTGGATCATGATCATGCCGCCCGGGTCGACCTATCTCGCTTCACTGGCAGCAGGCAATCAAAAGAACAAGGCGGCTGCATGGCTGCAACCGCCTTGTTCGCTACAGTCAGATGCTCGCGGAATTAGCCGTGAGCGATCGGTGCACCCCAGCTACCCCAGATGTAGATGGAGAAGAAGAGGAACAGCCAGACGACGTCAACGAAATGCCAGTACCAGGCCGCCGCTTCGAAGCCGAAGTGCTGCTTCGGGGTGAAGTCGCCGCGGAGCGCACGGAACAGGCAGACGAGCAGGAAGATCGTGCCGACCAGAACGTGGAAGCCGTGGAAGCCGGTCGCCATGAAGAAGGTCGCGCCGTAGATCGAGTCCTTGAAGGCAAACGGAGCGTGGGCATATTCGTAGCCCTGGACGAAGGAGAACAGCACGCCGAGGGCGACCGTCAGCGTCAGGCCGGAGACGAGACCCTTGCGGTCGTTGTGCAGCAGCGCGTGGTGCGCCCAGGTGACCGTCGTGCCCGAAAGCAGCAGGATGACGGTGTTGTAAAGCGGCAGATGCCACGGGTCGAGCACTTCGATGCCCTTCGGCGGCCAGACGCCTCCGGTGAAGGTTGTACGCGCGGTCTGGATGGCTTCGCCGGCGAAAAGGCTCGCATCGAAGAAGGCCCAGAACCAAGCGACGAAGAACATCACTTCCGAAGCGATGAACATGATCATGCCGTAGCGCAGGTGCAGCGACACGACGCGGGTGTGGTGACCTTCGTGCGCTTCCTTTACCGTGTCCGACCACCAGCCGAACATGGTGTAGAGAACGATGATCAGACCGGCGAGCAGGATCCAGACGTTGGCGAGCTCGAAGCCGAAGATCTTCAGCGAGCTGCCCGCGAGGTAGCGCATGTAGCAAATGCCGCCGAACGCCATGACGAAGGCGCCGATCGAGGCAAGCAACGGCCAGGGGCTCGGGTCGATGATGTGGTAGTCGTGATTCTTCTGATGCGCACCGGCCATGTCAGTAATCCCCGATAAGTCTCTCTCTTGTCGCCTTTCCGGCATAGCCGAAAAGGACCTCCAGTCAAAGTTTGTTCTCTTCCGTCTTCACCTGCGCCACCGGTTTCGACGGTTCGCGCGGGTAGAAGGTGTAGGAAAGCGTCAACGTCTTGATGTCCTTGGTCTCCACCGCCTTGACGATGTCCGGGTCGACGAAGAATACCACCGGCATCTCCATCTCCTCTCCCGGCTGCAGCGTCGTCTCGGTGAAGCAGAAGCACTGTACCTTGTTGAAATAGGCACCAGCCTGCATCGGCGTGACGTTGAAGGTCGCCTGGCCCGTCGTCGGCTTCGACGACAGGTTCTTCGCCCGGTACATCACCTGCACCGTTTCGCCGATGCGGATATCGATGTCGCGCTGGACCGGCTTGAACTCCCAGGGCAGACCGCCCGAGGTGTTCGCGTCGAAGGTGACCTTCACCTTCTCGTCCAGGATCACATCGGAAGCCTGCTCGACACGCTGCGTCGTCCCGTTATAGCCGGTGACGCGGCAGAACATGTCGTAGAGCGGCACGGCTGCATAGGCCATGCCGACCATGCCGGCGACGAAGGCGAGGCAGGTGCCGACGACGACTCGGTTCGAGCGCTGCTTCGGCGTGGTTTCCAGTGAATTCGTCATGCCATCCCGCCTCAGTTGACCATGCCGTTGCCGAATTTGATCAGCGTGACGATGTAGAAGAGGACGACGAGCCCGAAGAGGACGAAGCCGAGCGCAATGTTGCGGCCGCGACGCGACTTCTTCTGGGCTTCAGTGAGCTTGACGGTTTCCATCAGACAATACTCCCGGCATTCAGCCAGATATTGACGATCAGGTGATCCGCCATCAGGGCGGAAAAGATCACGAACAGATACATGATCGAGAAGGCGAACAGCTTCTTGGCCGGCAGCATGCGCTCATCCGCTTCCGGCATGCGCAGCACGCCGATCGAATACCAGATGAAACCGAGGCCGAGTGCCGTTGCGACGAGGCCGTAACCGATGCTCGCGAAGCCGAGCAAGGTGGGACAGATACCGATAAGCGCGGTCAGCACGGCATAGATGACGATCTGCTTCTTGGTGGTCGCCTGACCGCAGACATTCGGCATCATCGGCACGCCGACGGCGCCGTAGTCGCCCATCTTGAAGAGCGCGAGCGCCCAGAAATGCGCCGGCGTCCAAAGGAAGGTGATCAGGAAGAGAACGATGCTCTCGATCGACACGGCGCCGGTGACGCAAGCCCAGCCGATCATCGGCGGGAAAGCACCGGCCGCACCGCCGATGACGATGTTCTGCGGCGTCGAGCGCTTCAGCCACATCGTGTAGATGACCGCGTAGAAGAAGATCGTGAAGGCGAGCAACCCGGCTGCGAGCCAATTGACGGCGAGCCCGAGGATGATCACGGAAAAGGCAGAGAGCGTCAGACCGAAAGCCAGCGCTTCCTGCGGCAGGATCTTGCCTGCCGGGATCGGGCGCTTGGCGGTACGGCTCATGACCGCATCGATATCGGCGTCATACCACATGTTCAGCGCACCGGACGCGCCTGCGCCGACGGCGATGCAAAGAATGGCGATGAAACCGATGAAGGGATTGATATGGCCGGGCGCGAGTACCAAGCCTGCGAGCGCCGTGAAGACGACGAGGGACATGACACGCGGCTTCAGAAGGTCGAAATAATCGCGCGCAGAGGCTTCGGACAGACGCGGTACGCCTTCCATGCCGACTGCTTCGTGATTGTCGATGACCGTCATGTCCTGTCCCTGATTTAGTCCCGGCCGCAAGGGCCGCGTATCGCCGGTTTCCCGGCGGGGTGAAGCCGCCGGAACCGGCGGCTTCTGTTCGTTGCCCGTCACTTGATGCGCGGGAGCTGCTCCCACTGGTGGAACGGCGGCGGCGAAGAAAGCTGCCATTCCAGAGTGTTCGCACCCTCGCCCCACGGGTTGTCGCCAGCGACGCGCTTCTTGGCGAAGGCTTCGACGACGCCGAAGAGGAAGATCAGGACGCCGACGGCCGCGATGTAGGAACCGTAGGACGAAACCATGTTCCATCCGGCAAAAGCATCCGGGTAGTCGATGTAGCGGCGCGGCATGCCGGCGAGGCCCAGGAAGTGCTGCGGGAAGAAGATCAGGTTCACGCCGATGAACATGACCCAGAAGTGCAGCTTGCCGATGAACTCGGAGTACATGTAGCCCGACATCTTCGGGAACCAGTAGTACCAGGCAGCGAAGATGGCGAAGACGGCGCCGAGCGACAGAACGTAGTGGAAGTGAGCAACCACGTAGTAGGTGTCGTGCAGCGAGCGGTCGAGGCCGGCATTGGCGAGCTGAACGCCCGTGACGCCACCGACGGTGAACAGGAAGATGAAGCCGATCGCCCAGACCATCGGGGTCGTGAAGCGGATCGAACCGCCCCACATCGTCGCGATCCACGAGAAGATCTTAACGCCGGTCGGAACAGCGATGACCATCGTCGCGAAGACGAAGTAGCGCTGCGTGTCGAGCGACATGCCGACGGTGTACATGTGGTGCGCCCACACGATGAAGCCGACGGCGCCGATCGCGACCATGGCGTAGGCCATGCCGAGGTAGCCGAAGATCGGCTTGCGCGAGAAGGTGGAGACGATGTGGCTGATGATGCCGAAGCCCGGCAGGATCAGGATGTACACTTCCGGGTGACCGAAGAACCAGAACAGGTGCTGGAACAGGATCGGGTCGCCGCCGCCCTCAGGCGCGAAGAAGGCCGTGCCGAAGTTGCGGTCGGTGAGCAGCATGGTGATGCCGCCTGCCAGAACCGGCAGCGAGAGCAGCAGCAGGAAGGCGGTGATCAGTACCGACCAGGCGAACAGCGGCATCTTGTGCAGCGTCATGCCCGGAGCGCGCATGTTCAGGATCGTGGTGATGAAGTTGATCGCACCGAGGATCGAGGATGCACCGGCGATGTGCAGGCCGAGGATCACGAAATCCATGGCCGGCCCGGGCATGCCCGATGTCGAGAATGGCGGATAGACCGTCCACCCGCCGCCTGCGCCGTAGGCACCGGCCGGCCCCTCGACGAACATCGACAGCAGCACCAGCAGGAAGGCCGGGACGATCAGCCAGAAGGAGATGTTGTTCATGCGCGGGAACGCCATGTCCGGCGCACCGATCATGATCGGCACCATCCAGTTGGCGAAACCGCCGATCAGCGCCGGCATGACCATGAAGAAGATCATGATGAGCGCGTGCGCGGTCGTGAACACGTTGAACATGTGCTTGCCGCCGTCGATGGCAGCATCGCCCTCGAAGCCGTAGACCATCTGTGCCAGACCGTGGAAGATCTGGATGCCGGGCTCCTGCAGTTCGGCGCGCATGAACACCGAAAGCGTGCCACCGATGATACCCGCGATGATCGCGAAGATCAGGTACAGCGTGCCGATGTCCTTGTGGTTGGTCGACAGGAACCAGCGCTGGAAGAAGCTCAGAGGCTTGTGCGCATGGTCTGCGTGGCCATGATCGGAGTGATCATGGCGTTGATCGTGATGAACGGCTGTTCCAGCCATGGGTCGAGCTCCCCTTCCGATTACTGTGCGGCGTTAGCGGCGACGTCGACGGTCTTGGCCGCTTCGATGGACGCCATGAGCGCCTTGTTCGCATCGCCGAGATTGGTAGCGGCGGCTGCGAGCCAGGTGTCGTATTTTTCTTGCGAAACAACGCGGATGGCGATCGGCATGTAGGCGTGATCCTTGCCGCAGAGCTCGGAACACTGGCCGTAGTAGAGGCCTTCGCGGTCAGCCTTGAACCAGGTTTCGTTCAGGCGACCGGGAACGGCATCGATCTTCACGCCGAAGGCAGGCATTGCGAAGGCATGGATCACGTCGGCGGCGGTGACGAGGAGACGAACCGTCTTGCCGACCGGAACGACAACTTCGTTGTCGACAGCGAGCAGGCGCGGATATTCCTTCTTGTCTTCCTTGCCGAGGGCGGCGCGATCTTCTTCCTTCATCAGCAGGCTGTCGAAGGAGAGCGGGCTTTCGCCGACCTCATATTCATAGGACCAGTACCACTGGTTGCCGGTCGCCTTGACCGTCAGATCCGGATTGGCCGGCGGCGTGAGCTGCGCAGTCAGGAGCTGGAAGGACGGAATGGCGAGGAAAAGCAGCACGATAACCGGACCGACGGTCCAGATGACTTCGATCGCGGTGTTGTGGCTGGTCTTCGAGGGAACCGGGTTGGCACCTTCACGGAACTTGACCACGACGATGATCAGCAGGAGGAGAACGAAGAGGGTGATCGGAATGATGAACCACAGGGTGTAATGCTCAAACCACGTGATTTCTTCCATGATGCCCGTAGCGGCCGGCTGAAGATTCGTCTGCCATTCGACAGGCTTGTCAGCAAAGGCGCTAGAAGCAAAAAGCAGACAGGCAAGCGCTGCCAGAACTGCATAAGCCTTGTTTTTCACAATGTGTCTCCCCAATGCGCTTGATCAGGATCAAACCGGAACGCAGAATCCCTGCGATACTGCTGCGCTTCAAACCACAGTTTGTCCGATGCCGCAACATCTGACCAATCAACCCCGTGCGGCATTTTTGCACAAACGCATCTTTTCACACAGGCACCCCTTAGAAGCCGTCACGAATCGACTTATATGACCTCTTCCGCGCCTATAGCGGCGATTGCACGCGGCCGGCGCGGCAACACACAGGATGGGGGCGTTTACCCGCCCAATTTCCGCCATATGACGCTGGAATGTGCCCCGCGGGGCTTTTCATTTATTCCCGCGCGCTTCAAGAATAGCCCTGATGATTCGACGTTTTGAGGTTTACATGGGCCTGCCCCTCTTTTCGCGACTGTCGGCCTTCGCCGCCTTCGGCCTTGCCGTTCTCGCCCTCCCCGCTCAGAGCCTGGCCCAGCAGCCCGCCGGAACCCCCGGCACAGTCAAGTCCAATCACGGCGCGTGGTCGATCGTTTGCGATCAGCCGGCCGGCGCATCCACCGACCAGTGTGCGCTGATGCAGAACGTCATTGCCGAAGACCGGCCGGAAGTCGGCCTGTCGGTCGTCGTCTTGAAGACGGCGGATCGCAAGGCGAAGATCCTGCGCGTGCTCGCCCCGCTCGGCGTCCTGCTGCCGAACGGCCTCGGCCTCAATGTCGACGGCAAGGATATCGGCCGCGCCTACTTCGTGCGCTGCTTCTCCGATGGCTGCTATGCAGAAGTCGTGCTCGAAGACGAATTGCTGAAGACCTTCCGCTCCGGCGCCACGGCCACCTTCATCGTCTTCCAGTCGCCCGAGGAAGGCATCGGCATCCCGGTTGATCTCAAGGGCTTCGGCGAAGGCTACGACGCCCTGCCCTGAGCGGCGCCCCGGGACCCCACGCCAAGAAGACAGAACGCCGCGCTTCGAGCGCGGTTTTTTGTTGGCGCCGGCGCAAACGACAAAGCCCGGATCGACGATCCGGGCTTTGTCGTAATCAGAAGCGTCGTGCTTCAGATGATGTCGGTTCCGGCAATCTTGATGCCGAAGCCTTCGAGGCCAACATAGTGGCGCTCGCGCGAGGCAAGAAGGCGGATCGAGCTGATGCCGAGATCCTTGAGGATCTGCGCGCCGAGGCCGATTTCCAGCCATTCGTTCTCGCGCGCCTGCGCCTCGTCATGCGCTTCGCGATCGTGCTTGCCCTTGCGAGCCGTCTGCGACACGCCGACGCCGACCGATCCTTCGCGCAGGTAGACGATGACCCCCCTGCCCTCTTCGGCGATGCGCTTCATGATGCGATCGATCTGGCAGTCCTTGCCGAAGACATCGGCGCCGACATTTTCAAGATGCAGCCGGACCGGGATGTCGACGCCGTCGCGGATGTCGCCGAAGACGACGGCGAGATGCTGCATCGGATCCCAAGGGAGCGAATAGGAATGCCCCTTGGCCGGACCGTACGGCGTTTCGATGTCGAAGGAGCCGCCCTGCTCGATCAGCGTTTCCTTGCGCTGGCGATAGGCGATGAGGTCTGCGACCGAAACCTGCTTCAGTCCGTTGGTTTCGGCAAAGCTCGCGACCTGCGGCCCGCGCATCACGGTGCCGTCGTCATTGACGAGTTCGCAGATGACGCCGATCGGCGGCAGGCTTGCGAGCTTGCAGAGGTCGACGGCAGCTTCCGTGTGACCGGAACGCATGAGGACGCCGCCTTCGCGCGCGACCAGCGGGAAGATGTGGCCGGGGCGAACGAAGTCCGTCGGCCCGACATTGGGATTGGCAAGATTGCGCACCGTCAGCGTGCGGTCGTCGGCGGAAATGCCTGTTGTCGTGCCGTGCTTGAAATCGACCGAAACGGTGAAGGCCGTCGTGTGGGCGGAATCGTTTTCAGCGACCATGGCATTGAGGTTGAGGCGTTTCGCCTCCTCGCGCGGCATCGGGGTACAGACGATGCCGGAGGTATGGCGCACGATGAAGGCCATCTTTTCCGGCGTGCAATGCACCGCGGCGACGATCAGGTCGCCCTCGTTCTCGCGGCCGTCGTCATCGGTCACGACGACGATTTCGCCGGCCTCGAAGGCGCGGATGGCATCGACGACACGCTTCTGATCATAGGACATGGTGCTCTTCCCGACTTGCTTGGCCGATTTGCTTAAGGCCGAATTACTTACAGCGCCGCGCGTCTACTAGACGCGCAAGGGTCGCTGTAACACTTTAAGTTGCCGCATAATTTTGTCCTTAAATCGTCTCCGATTTAAGGAGTTGTGCAGTGACGGCCGGTCTGGCCGCGGTCACGCAGATAGTGATCGGCGATCGTGCAGGCAAGCATCGCCTCACCGATCGGCACGGCGCGGATGCCGACGCAAGGATCGTGGCGGCCCTTGGTGCGGACATCGACTTCGTTGCCATCGCTGTCGACCGAGCGGCGCTCGGTGAGGATCGACGAGGTCGGCTTGATGGCAAAACGCGCGATCACCGGTTCGCCGGTTGCGATGCCACCGAGAATACCCCCGGCATGGTTGGAGAGGAAGACCGGCTTGCCGTCCGCGCCGATGCGCATCTCGTCGGCGTTCTCCTCGCCGGTGATCTCGGCGGCACCGAAGCCGTTGCCGATCTCGACGCCCTTGACGGCGTTGATCGACATCAGGTTGGAGGCAATGTCCTGATCGAGCTTGGCATAGATCGGCGCGCCGATGCCGGCGGGCACGCCTTCCGCGACCACTTCGACCACGGCGCCGATCGAGGAGCCGGCCTTGCGGATCCCGTCGAGGTACTCTTCCCACACCGGCACGATCTCGGGGTCCGGGGCAAAGAAGGGATTGTTGTTGACCTCGGCCCAATCCCAGTTGGCCCGGTTGATCTTGTGCTTGCCGATCTGCACCAGCGCGCCGCGCACGACCAGCCCCGGAACGACCTTGCGGGCGATGCCGCCGGCAGCAACGCGTGCCGCGGTCTCGCGCGCCGACGAACGACCGCCGCCGCGATAGTCGCGAATGCCGTATTTCAGGTCGTAGGTATAGTCGGCATGGCCCGGGCGGTAACGCTTGGCGATTTCGGAATAGTCCTTCGAACGCTGGTCGGTGTTTTCGATCAGCATGGAGATTGGCGTACCGGTCGAGATCATCGTCTCGCCGTCCTCGTCGAACATCACGCCTGACAGTACCTTGACGAGATCGTCCTCGCGGCGCTGCGTCACGAAGCGCGACTGGCCGGGCTTGCGCTTGTCGAGCCAGGCCTGGAGTTCGGCGAGCGTGAAGCGGATGCCGGGCGGGCAGCCGTCAACCACGCAGCCAAGCGCCGGCCCGTGGCTTTCGCCCCAGGTGGTGACACGGAAGAGATGACCGAAAGTATTATGCGACATGAAGGCTACCGGACCTTAAGCAAGCAACGGCCGTACGTTTCGTAGGCGGATGCCCTCTCTTAGTGGAAAGCCGGGGACGGGGAAAGACTTTTGCGCCTGCTGCCGTCGCATTCGTCACGAAGCCAGGCGCAGGCCACGCTCGGCGGCAAAGGCGAGGAACTTCTCCGAGCTCAACGGCCTGGCGAAGGCATAGCCCTGCAGAACGTCGCAGCCGAGGATGCCGAGCATTTCGGCGTGCGCCATGGTCTCCACGCCCTCGGCCACGGTCTCGATGTTGAGCGAGCGGGCAATGTCGATGATCGAACGGACCAGCGCCTGCTCCCTGCGCGCGCTCAAGACCGGAACGACGAGCTGCCGATCGATCTTCAGCCGCTTCGGCTTGATCTTCAGCAGGCTGACGATCGAGGTGTGGCCGGTGCCGAAGTCGTCGAGTTCGATGTCGATGCCAAGCTTCTTGATGCCTTCGATATTGGTGGCAACGATGTCGTCGCTCTCGTCGAGGAAGATCGATTCCACCAGTTCGAAGCAGATCTGGCCGGGCGCGATGCTCAGGCCTTCGAGAGAGGACAGGAGGTCGTCGTCCTGAAGCCGCTTGGCCGAGACGTTGACCGAGATCTTCGGCACCCGCACGCCGGCAGCGGCCCACCGCATCTGGTCGGCCAGCGACTTTTCGAGCACGAGACGGTCCAGCGCCGCCGTGACGTTCAACTCCTCGGCGATGCCGAGAAAACGATCCGGCGTCAGGATGCCCTCACGCGGGTGGTTCCAGCGCACCAGCGCTTCCACCCCGCAAAGCGCGAGCGTGATTGCATCGAACTGCGGCTGATACCAGGGCTCGAACTCGTCACGCTCGATGCCTTCGAGGATTTCGTCAGCGATCCGCTTGGCGGTCACGACCTCGGCCTGCAGCACTTCGGTGAAGAACTGATAGCGGTTACGGCCCGCCTCCTTGGCGCGGTAAAGCGCGATGTCGGCATTGATGAGCAGCTTGCGCGCATCGATCTCCGCGCCACGGCCGACCGCAACACCGATGCTGACGCCGAAACGGCAGGGAAAACCGTTGTAATCGACCGGCTGGCGCATCGCGGCAATGATCCGGTCGCAGCGCGCCGCCAGTGCCGCCTCGCCGGGCGCGCCGATGGCGGCGACCACGAACTCGTCGCCGCCGATGCGGGCGATGATGTCACCGGGCGATGTATTTGCCCGGAGGATTTCGGAAGCGTGGATCAGCATGGCGTCGCCGGCGGCGTGGCCGAGCGTGTCATTGATCTGCTTGAAACGGTCGAGATCGATATGGAGGATGGCGATATCCTCGCGATCACCGGCGCTCGCCAGGCGCTCCAGCGCCTTGTCGAGCATGCGGCGGTTTCCGAGGCCGGTCAGCGGATCGTGGAGGGCGTTGTGCTCGATCCGCACCCGGGCCTGTTCCAGCTCGGCGTTCTTCGCATCCGCCATCGCCTTGGCTGCGCGCAACTGTTCGGTCATCAGCACGTCTTCGGTGACATCGAGCGCCATGCCGACAAATTTGCGTGCGCCATCCGGCGCCACGTGAAGCTTGCCGACCGACCGGATGTGGCGAACGCCGCCGGCCGGCAGAATCGCGCGCGCCTGGTGCACATAGGTCTCGTCCGCCGCAATGGCGCGGTTGACCGCGTCCAGCGCCGGCGCCCGATCTTCAGGATGAAGCGCGGTGAGCCACGTCTCCTCATTGGTGGTCCCATCGATATAGACGAGACCGTAGAGCTGGTGCATGCGTTCGTCCCAATAGGTCAGTCCGCTGTCGAGATCCGCCTCCCACATGCCGCATCGATAGGAATCGAGCGCCAGGTCGAGGCGGCGCGAGAGCAGTTCAAGGTCCTGCTCGCGCTCGTAAAGACCCTTCAGCGCCTGCTCGAGCTCGAGATTCTGCTGATCGACCTGGGCCTTGGCCGCAGTCAGCCGCTCGGTCTTCATGACGTCGTCTGTGACATCCCAGCTAATGCCGGTGACCTTTGCACGGCCGTCGGCACCACGATGGCTGGAGCCGACGTTGCGGATATGGCGCACCGCACCGTCAGGCAGGACGACCCGGTATTGCGAGCGGTATTCCAGTCCGTCGTCCAAGCTGCGGAACAGCGCGTTGGCGGCGATGCAGATATCTTCCGGGTGCACCGTCGCGCGCCATTCTTCATAGGTCGGTTCCTCCAGGTGGACCTCGAGCCCATGCAGATGGAACATGCGATCGTCCCAAGAGCGCTGCTGCGTTTCGACGTCGATCTCCCAGATACCGATCTTGGAAGCGTCAAGCGCAAGGTTCAGCCGGTGAGACAGCGTCATCAGCTCCCCTTCCCGCGCCTTCAATTTGGCAATATTGCGCTGCCGCTCGTTGACGAGCCCGCCGGTCAAAAGGATCGGGATCACCACGATGGCGACGGCGGCGGCGATCGCCAGGCGAATGCTCTCTATGTTTTCAGGAAGCTGGTCCCAGCCTCCAACCGGCATGGCGGCGAGTTCCCAGGCGCCACCTGCCAGATCGAGCCGGCGCGTCACCGGCGCCTTGCGAAAAAGTGCGTCGTCGCCGAAGAACGCATCCTGGATCCGCTCCTGCTCGGAGATATCCCTGATCGCGAGGTGAACGTCGATGTGCCGATGATCCTTCGTCAGCTCCGGTGCTTCGCTGCCGGTCTCCAGGAGGCGCGCCGCGCGATAGAGCGCCTTCTCGTCGATAATGGCCTCGACATAGCCCCAGCGCTCCATGCGTCCCTGGATCTTGGAAAAGACCGGCAGGAAAAGCTCGAAACCGTTGCGTCCGCTCGGCAGGCGAATGGGGCCGATCATCACGGGCCTCACCGTCGACGACGCCCGCTCGATGGCGTGCCTCGTCGCGCCGAACCTGTTGAAATCCGTGCCAACGAACCATTGCTGGCTCTCACGCGGAAAAGCGATCCCCACCACGCCGCCGGGCGCAGCCGAAGCGCGCACCATCTGCGGGTTCTGCAGCAGGAGCTTCGTCGCCATGACGGTGAAATCGTCAGGCGTCATCGCCGGGTGCACGCCGATGCTGTTGGCGAACCCGTTCAGCGCCGCAATGTTGGTGTTTATCGCCGATTGCAACCGATTGGCGATGAGGTTCAGTTCATTCTCGACGTCGATCCGGAGATCATTCTGGAAATTTTCGCGATTTTGCCGCTCGTAGACGTAGCCGCCGGCAAAGACGACGAGGCCGGCGATCGCCGCTGGTATCAGCGATGGTTTCGCAAATCTGGCGGCCGCCCGAACGCGCTGGCGCAGAACGTCGATGATCTTCAATCTCTTCCCCTCGATCCCCAACCAAAGGTAGCGAGCGATTCTTAAGATTGGCTTTCGTCACAATTCCTTGGAAAACCCTATGATTCATGGGGAAATCGGCATTCCGCCTCCCGGACTTCGGCGCCCACCCGCTTGAAAAAAGCGGTGTCGCCGTTCAGTGTTCCGGCGTCGAAAGGCCCGTCAAAAAACCGGGGCCTGACGGCCAAAAGCCAAGCTACAAGGCAATTTTTGCCACAATCGGGGGCCAAGGGTGATGAGAGGGATGTTCGCAGAATCGTTGAAGAGGGCAAGAAAGATGCGTTTTGTCATTGCCGCGCTCATGGCCACCGCCGGCTTGCTTTCGCCTTTATCCGCTCTTGCGGAAAGCGCCGACGTGGAAGCTACCATTACGGGTGTCGATACCGAGCGCCTCAGCCTCCAGCTCGATGACGGCAAGAGCTACCAGGCACCTGAAGAGTTCAATTTCGAGGGCCTGAAGGCAGGCGTGAAGGTTCTGGTCTTCTACACGGAAGTCGATGGCAAACGGGTCATCAACGACCTCGAAATCGTGCAGTAAAAAAGACCAAGATCCACCCGTCCTCCGGGGCGGCTCCTTCATTTCAGCGGTCAGATCCAGCCAATGGTCCCGCCGGAAATGCGCAGGAGGCGATCCTGCGGGATCGCCGCAGACGCAGCCTCCTCGGCCTCCATTTCCCCAAAGAGCTTGAAAAGCGATCGGATGACGCCGCCGTGGCTGACGCACACGGTCGGCTTCGTCACATCCTTGAGCCAGGCGGCAACGCGCCAGGACAGAATCTCATAACTCTCGGCATCGGGTCCCGGCGGAATGAAGTCCCATTTCACCGCGCGCCGTTCAGCGATTCTTTGCGGCGCCGAACGCTTGAGTTCTGGAAGAGTGTGCCCTTCCCAGTCGCCGAAGGAAACTTCCTTCAGCCGTTCGTCTGTCCGGTAGGCGGTGGGATCGAGCCCCATCGCCAGCCTCACGCGCTCCATGGTCTCGCGCGTGCGGCCAAGCGGGCTCGCGACGAAGTCGAAATGCACGGCGTCGGCGCCGAGGATAGCGGCAAGTGCTGCGCCATTGCCGGTCGCCTGCTGGCGACCGAAATCATTGAGCGGGATGTCCTTCTGCCCCTGGAGCCGGCTTTCGGCATTCCAGTCAGTCTGTCCGTGACGGATCATATAGATCAGCACAACATGTCTCCGGGCAGAAGGCCGTCGACCGAACCCGTCGTGGAGGTTCGGTCAGTCCTTGATCACGGAGATATCGGGCGCGTCCACGGCCTTCATGCCGACGACATGGTAGCCGCTGTCGGCATGGTGGACTTCACCGGTAACCGAACGCGACAGGTCGGAGAGCATGTAGAGGCCAACATCACCGACTTCTTCGATCGTTACGGTCCGGCGCAGCGGCGCGTTGTATTCGTTCCACTTGAGGATATAGCGGAAGTCGCCGATGCCGGAGGCAGCCAGCGTCTTGATCGGGCCGGCCGAAATCGCGTTGACGCGGATGTTCTTCGGACCGAGGTCCACCGCGAGATACTTCACGCTCGCTTCGAGCGCAGCCTTCGCGACGCCCATGACGTTGTAGTTCGGCATGACCTTTTCGGCGCCGTAGTAGGTCAGGGTCAGCATCGAGCCGCCATCGGTCATCAGCTTTTCAGCGCGACGGGCGACCGAGGTGAACGAGTAGACCGAGATCTGCATCGTCTTGGCGAAGTTCTCGGGCGAGGTATCGACGTAGCGGCCGGTCAGTTCGTCCTTGTCGGAGAAACCGATCGCGTGAACGACGAAATCGATCTTGCCCCAGTGCTTTTCGAGCGTGTCGAAGACGGCGTCGATGCTGGCTTCGTCGCTGACGTCGCAATGGCCGGCCATGAAGCCGTCGATCTCGGCGAGCAGCGGCTCGACACGCTTCTTGAGTGCGTCGCCCTGATAGGTCAGCGCAACTTCACCACCCTGCGCGTGGATGGCCTTGGCAATGCCCCATGCGATGGAACGGTTGTTTGCAACGCCCATGATGACGCCGCGTTTGCCCTTCATCAGACCGGATGCCTGAGCCATGGTAAAGTCCCCAATACTATTTCCAGCAACGGCCGGCGCCGTTGCCGAAGTTCACAAATGTCGCAGACGCACCGCCGGAACGGGTGCGGCAAAATGTCGAGAATTGCCTATGGCATAGCCGCCGGAGTGGTTCAAGCGCGGCCGACATCAGGAACTGTTAGTCCCCGTAATATTGGTTCAAAGTGTCAGAGAACTGTCACAAATGGGCCATCACAAATAGAGTCCGTCGCGCTGCGACTTCATCAGATCGGTCACCTTCTCATCCGGCGTGTCATTCAGAACCAGCCGCAGCTCGACCAGGAGGTCGCCGCGGGTGCCGTAGCTTCCAGGCAGGCCTTGGCCGGTGAGGCGGATGGTCTTGTCCGACCCGGACCAGGCAGGCACGACGACGGTCACCGGGCCGACCGGCGTCTCGATGCGCTCCTCGCAACCGAGAACGGCGCCCTGGAGATCGATCGACAAGGTCGTCAGCAGGTCGAGACCGCGGGTGCGGAAAGCGCCACCCTGATCGACCCGAAGCGTAACAACCACGTCGCCACGACTCATGCCGGTGACGCGATAGCCCTGTTCGGCAAGGCGAATGGCCTGGCCGTCGACGGCACCCGGAGGTATTTGAACCTTCAGGCTCTCGCCATCCGGAAGTTCGACCGTCAGACGCTGGCGATTGATCAGATCCTCGATGCTGACAGCCAGATCGACGGTCAGGTCGGGCACCTTCTCCGCGGTCTTCGCGGCACGGCCGCGGATGCGCCGGACGATGGCTGCGACGAGTTCGGCTGCGGGCGCTGCGGCGCGCTGCATGAACGGCGAATCCACCTTGGCTGCGGTTTCTTGCTGCACCTCGGCCGCGGGTTGAGACTTTGCCTCGGTGGTCTGAGCAGGCCGCTCCGGTTCCTTCGCCGCGGCCGGTTTCGGTGTAGGCTTGGGCGACGGGTTCGACGCGGGCTTCGGTGACGGCCGGGCCGACTTGGCCCGCGCCTCCGCACCAAAAATCTGCGAGATGGCGTCCTCGGCCGTCTCCGCGTCGACAGGCGGCTCCTCCTGCACGTTACCGCGCATCTTTGCCTTCATCGCCTCCATGCGACGAAGCTCGGCCTCACGGCGTGCATAGTCGTAGCGGCTCCTGAGCTTCGGGTCGCGCAGAAGTTCGTAGGCCTTGCCTGCCTCGGCAAAGCGCTCGGCCGCGGTGGGATCGTCCTGATTATGGTCCGGATGCACGGCCTTTGCCAGCGAACGCCAGGCCGCCTTGATTTCGTCCTGGCCGGCATTGCGCCGGACACCGAGGATCACATAGGGATCACGCATGGCTTCTACCATCTTCTCTGATCGGCGGCCTCTCCCTGACGCCCGCCTCATGCCCCGATTGAAGGCGTCGTTGTCGCCCGTCCACTGGGCATCGATGATCCGGAGAACTTGCTAAATAGTGGTTAGCCGCAGCGGCGCCGCCGGCACTGGAATGAGCGCCAAGGACGATCGTTCGCACCTTTAGAGAATTGTGGTTAATCGCCGATTTCCGAGCTTTGTCTCAGTCGCGCGGGCCGAAGCTCGTCAGATACCAGGCGCCATCGCCGCCCTGGCACGTGCTGCCGTCGAACTTTGCGATACCCTCATAGGAATGGCGCGTCGTGGTGAAGCGGCGGCAGAGCATGCCGCTCGCGCGGTCTTCCTGAATGCTGCTGATGACACCGGCACTGCCCGAAGTCGCATTGGCCCAGGGGATCGGGTTGATCATGCCGCCGCCCAGTTCCGCCGAGGTCACGGCATTGCGAACCATCACGGCATCGGAGAGGCCATCGGAGGTCTTGGCAACGGGAACGGTACCGGTGGAGACCGTGCGGTCGACGCTGCTGCCGAAGAGATCGAGCCCCGCGCCCATGCAGCCGGACAGCGCCAGGACCGGCAGGCAAATTGCCGCGCTACGCAGCAAGGCGAAGGAATACCCCTTCTTGGCGTCGATCCACTTTGCTATGTCTTGCACGGCAATCCTGTCAGACTCGCTGGAGCCGCACGTTTCTCGACAAGGTCAACATACAGGCTCCGACATTTTCGATGCGGAAATACAGGTCGGGCTCATCCCGAAGCATTTCCGCGCCAGACATCACGGCATTGGAACGCAATATGGCGGCGAATGAGTTAACAAGCGGTGACTTCACCGAATCAAATGAACCCTTTTCCCTGTTTGGCACATGGCTGAAGGACGCGGAAGGCAGCGAAATCAACGACCCGAATGCGGTCGCTCTCGCCACCGTCGACAGCGACGGATTGCCGAATGTCCGCATGGTCCTGCTGAAGGGCTTCGACGAGCGCGGCTTCGTTTTCTACACGAATTTCGAGAGCCAGAAGGGCCAGGAAATCCTTGGCGCCCGCAAGGCGGCCATGTGCTTTCACTGGAAGTCCCTGAGGCGGCAGGTGCGCGTGCGCGGTCCGGTCGAGATCGTGACCGACGAAGAGGCGGATGAATATTTCAAGAGCCGGCCGCGCGGCAGCCGCATCGGCGCCTGGGCATCGAAACAGTCACGCCCGCTTGAAAGCCGTTTCGCGCTGGAAAAAGCCGTAGCCGAATACACCGCCCGCTACGCGCTCGGCGAAATTCCGCGTCCGAGCTACTGGTCCGGTTTCCGTATCCGCCCGACTTCGATCGAATTCTGGCACGATCGCCCGTTCCGTCTGCATGACCGGCTGGAATTCCGCCGGGCAGCACCCGAGGGCGGCTGGGAAAAGGTACGAATGTATCCGTGATTGGCCGCCGTTCAGGCGCCCGTTACTGCATGTTTCCTCTGATCGTAGCCGATTGAAGGACCCGCTACAGCGCTCTTTGCACGTCTAATAGGACGTGCGGCGCTGTAGGCGAAAGGGAATGCCCGAGGCCAGTGCCGAGACGTAACGGGCCCGCTGAAAATGACCATTCAGCGAAATACGTGGCAGCGCATGAGGCCGGGAGTGGGCTCGTGCGACCAGCGTACCGGGTTGGGTCGTGACCGCGAGAGTGAAACCGAGATCGGCGACGATCCGATGATCGCGCGGCGAGACCGCCGGTGCGTCGCCATAGGGATAAGCAAAAGTTAGGGGCCGGCGGCCGGTAATGGCCTCGATGCGTTGTGCTGACTCGCCAATTTCCCGCCTTGCCTCGGCGTCGGAGAGACGGGCGACCGACCGGTGGCTGATCGTGTGGGCACCGAGGCTTGCCAGCGGGCTTTCGATCAGCCGCCGCAGCCCCGTCTCATCCAAGGTCAGCCGGTCGGTTATTGCCTTCGGATCGATGCCGCGCTGGAGCGCGGCGGCATTCAGCGACGCAATCGCCTTCGCCTCGTCATGGCTATGGATGTAGGCTGCGACGCGGCCGAAGACCGCCTGTTTCTCCGCCGTCGTACGGGCCTCTAGCGCCTCCATTCCTGAGCCGAAGTCGAAGCGCAGCGTCTCGCTCACCGCGAGCACGTCGGCAAGCGTTTCCCACCAGAGCGTATGGGTACGGTCGATGAAGCCGCCGGTGACGAAGACTGTGAAGGGCGCCTGATGGCGCTCGAACACGGGCAGTGCATGCTCGAGATTGTTGCGGTAGCCGTCATCGAGCGTGAAACAGGCGATCGGCCCGCTCCCCGCGGCCAGCGCATCGGGCAACTGTTCGAGCGTGACGAAACGATTGCCGTCGCGCTTCAGCGTCGTCAGTGTCGCGTCGAGGAATTCCGGGGTGACTTCCAGATGACCGTTGGGATCGAAGGCACGCGCGAGCTTTGGCCGGACATGGTGCAGCGTGAAGATGGCGCCCTGCCCGCGCGCGCCAGCCATCAGCCCGGCGCGGCTCAGCCCGCCGGCGACCTCCAGCCCGCCGGCAATCGCGGCACGGCGAACAATCGTCCTGATCGTGTTCTTGGTGGTCGGCCCCATGTTCCCTCGTGCGGCGCCAGAGCGTCGTGCTCTGCGGGCTCAAGGTTAACGACGAGGGCGTTAAACCTTGTTGAATGAGAAGACATTTATCGCCCATTTACCACAGACTCGAAAACGGGCTAGGACTGTCCCAGTCCGCCCTAAAGTTGCAGCAAAGACACGGATCTTGTCACAAAACGAAACAGCATCGCGCCCGTGACTAACGGCGCTCTTTCGACGGGGATCGACATGAAAACTTTGCGCTGCCTCCTGTTGGCGACCTTCGCATTCGCGCTTGGGTCGGCAACGGCGATCGCCGGGAGTGCGTCGCTGGTGCTCGACGCGCGCACGGGCAAGGTTCTCTCGGCAGAAAATCCTGACGTCCTCAACCACCCGGCTTCGCTGACCAAGATGATGACGGTCTACTTGGCCTTCGAGGCGCTCAAGCGTGGAGAACTCTCCTGGGACAGCAAGATCAAGGTCTCGAAGGCGGCGGCGGCCAAACCGCCGACGCGCCTCGGCCTCAAGCCCGGCATGACGATCACGGTCCGCGAGGCGGTGCTCGGCATGATCGTGCGCTCGGCGAACGATGCGGCAGCGACCATGGCGGAAAAACTCGGAGGTTCTGAAGCCAATTTCGCTCGGATGATGACCGCCAAGGCACGGCAGCTCGGCATGAGCAAGACGGTCTTTGTCAACGCCTCGGGCTTGCCGGCGAGCAAGCAGGTGACGACGGCACGGGAAATGTCGACGCTGGCCGTCGCGCTGATACGCGACTTTCCCAAAGAGTACCGGCTCTTTGCAACCGAGAGCTTCCGTTTCCACGGCCGCAAGCTTCGCGGCCACAACAACCTGATGTATCGCTACGAGGGCATGGACGGCATCAAGACCGGCTATACCAACGCTTCCGGCTTCAACATCGTCAGCGCCGTCAAGGACGGCAATCGCCGGGTGGTCGGCGTCGTGCTCGGCGGCAGAACGGCGCGCAGCCGCGATGCCAAGATGGCCGCGCTTCTCGATCGCCATGTCGGCAAGGCGGCAAAGGGCGGGCGGCAGCTCGTGGCATCGGCGCGCGGTGGCAAGCCGGTCGAAAGTGCGGTGGACGTGGCATCCGTAGCGACAGCCGAAGCGCCGATGCCCTACGCCGCGCCACAGCGCGCCAAGCAGGATTCCGTTGCGGCGCTCATCGCAGCGACATCCGCGACGGCGATCCCCGCGGAACGGCCGACCGAGGTCGCCGAGATCGAAAATACCGCGGCGACGCCCGTATCCGGCGGCTGGCAGATCCAGATTTCAGCTGCACCGTCGGCCGAGGCGGCGCGCATGCTGCTTGCCCAGGCGCGCTCCGAAGCGGGCGCTCCGCTCGCAGGAGCCACGCCCTATACCGAAGCTGTCGGCAAGGGCGCCAATGCGGTCTACCGCGCCCGCTTCGTCGGCTTTTCGAGTCGGGACGCGGCAGCGGCCGCCTGCGATGCGCTCAAGCAGCGCTCCTACGACTGCATGATGCTGCCGTCACGCGGCTGAGCGGCAACAAAGGTTATGCGCCGAGGCGGCGGACGTAGAACTTGCTGTCGACCGCCATCAGCGGAAACGTTCTTGGCAACGCATTGCGGTTGATCTCGGTAAAGCCGTTCTTCTCGTAAAAACGATGCGCGGCCAGGAACTTGTCGGTCGTTCCGAGGAAGACGGCGGAGATGCCGGCGTCTGCGGCATGCCGGAGGAGCGTTTCGAGCAACAGCGGCGCGACGCCAAACTCGCGGCCGCGAAACTCTGCGGCGACGAACATCTTGCGCAAGGCCGCATTACCGGCGCCAATATCCTTGAGACCCACCGTGCCGACAATCCTGTCGTCGGCAGTCGCCACCCAGAAGCCGCCACGGCCGGTCTGATAGAAGTCCGGGATAACGTGCAAATCCGGCTGTTCGTCAGCCGTGATCACGATCCCGAACTCTTCGCGCTGAATCGGCAGAATGACGCCGATGACCGCATCAACGTCCGATGGCTCAAAAGGTCTAACCGCGATCTTGTGCATGGGCCCGTCCTTTCCCCTCGGTCCGCGACAACGAAGATCATTACGCCTGCGTGCCGCCGACGGTGATCTGGTCCATGCGCAGATGCGGCTGGCCGACACCGACGGGCACCCATTGGCCGGCCTTGCCGCAATTGCCGATGCCGGTGTCGAGCTTGGTATCGTTGCCGACCATCGTCACCCGCTTCATCGCGTCCGGGCCATTGCCGATCAGCATGGCGCCTTTCACCGGCGCGCCGATCTTGCCGTTCTCGATCAGATAGGCCTCGGTGCAGCCGAAGACGAACTTGCCGGAGGTGATGTCCACCTGGCCGCCGCCGAAGGAGACAGCATAGATGCCCTTCTTGACCGAGGCGATGATTTCCTCGGGCGTCCGGTCGCCGGAGAGCATGTAGGTGTTGGTCATGCGCGGCATCGGCACATGGGCGTAGCCCTGGCGGCGGCCGTTGCCGGTGGGCTGCATGCCCATCAGCCGGGCGTTTTGGCGATCCTGCATATAGCCGACGAGCCTGCCGTCCTCGATCAGCACGTTGTAGCCGGACGGCGTACCTTCGTCGTCGATGGAAATGGAGCCACGACGCGCCTCTATGGTCCCGTCGTCGACGACGGTCACGCCCTTGGCCGCGACCTGTTCACCCATAAGGCCGGCAAAGGCCGAGGTCTTCTTGCGGTTGAAATCACCTTCGAGGCCATGGCCGACCGCTTCGTGCAGCATGACGCCCGGCCAGCCGGATGCCAGCACCACGTCCATGGTGCCGGCCGGCGCATCGATCGCTTCGAGATTGACCAGGGCCTGGCGCAGCGCCTCGTCGGCGCCCGTCTTCCAGTTTTCCTCGGTGACGAAATCGCCGAAGCCGCGGCGTCCGCCGGTGCCGAAAGAGCCGCTCTCCTGCCGGTCGCCGTCGCCGGCGACGACGGAAATGTTGATGCGCGTCATCGGCCGGATGTCGTGGACGCGGTGGCCGTCGGCCCGGAGGATATCGACGACCTGCCAGCTTGCCGCGATCGAGGCGGTGACCTGGCGAACCTTCGGATCCTTGGCGCGCAGATAGGCGTCGATCTCCTGCAGGAGCGCAACCTTCGCCTCGAAGCTCGGCTCGCCGATCGGGTTTTCGTCGCCATAGAGCTTCTTGTTGGTACGCTGCGGCGCTGCGGCATAGGTGCCGGCGTAACCGCGCGTTACCTGCGCCACCGCGTCGGAGGCTCGACGGAGGGCAGACAGGGTAAGCTCGCCGGCATGGGCATAGCCGACCGCCTCGCCGGCGACGGCGCGCAGGCCGAAGCCCTGGTCGGTATTGAAGCTGCCGCCCTTGAGGCGACCATTATCGAAGGACAGCACCTCGGCCTGGGCATGCTCGAGGAACAGTTCGCCGTCGTCGGCAGCGGCGAGCGTCTCCGAGAGAACCTTGCGGATCGTTGCCTCGTCGGCATCGAAGAGGCTCATCAGATCGGTGTTCATGGTGGCGCGCTCCCGCATCAAGATATCTATGGCCTCCATTTAGGAAGGCCGCGGGTTCAAGCCAAGGAAAATCTCACTTAGGACGGGATGAGGAAAAGTGTGTGCGGTTGTCCGCCCGCATCCCGCTCTGACCGATGAGAGACGATCTCGATGACTTGCTGGTCGGTGCGACCAAAAAGTCATCATGATCTAAAGTGACGCGTTCCAGCCTTCGAGGCGCTCGATTCGATCGACGCCTGCAAAACGGGCTACACGGTCGAGCTCCGCATCGATGCGTTCCAGGCGGCCCGCCGACGCCCGGACGCCCTTCTCGAGCCAGAGCTTGCGGACGTCGAGGCTGCCGCGCTTGCGGTCCGCCTTCATGTCGATGCGGCCGATCATCCGATCGCCTTCGATCAAGGGAAAGACGTAGTAGCCATATTCGCGCTTGGCTTCGGGCACGAAGATCTCGATGCGATAGAAGAAGCCGAACAGGCGCTCCGTGCGGTTGCGGTCGCGCAGCAGCGGGTCGAAGGGGCTGAGCACCCGGACACGGCCTGGCGGTTCGGGAATATCACCCAGCGTGTCCGGAAAACCGGCGAAGGCAAAAGCGGCGCGCGGGCGCCCACCATCGATCGCCTCGATCGAAACTTCATCGAGCTCGTCGCGATGCTCGGCAACCCAGGCCTTGGCTTCATCAGGAGACACCAGATCCCAGAAGGCAGCGATCTCGCCATGGGTCGCAAAGCCCAGACGCTCGAGCGCGCTGCGGCAAGCCCAGTCGATGAATTCTTGGTGGCTGACGTCGCCATCCTGATGATGCGGCGGGATCACCCGCTCGGTCAGATCATAGACCTTCTGGAAGTTCTCGCGCCTTGCGATCGCCAGCTTGCCCGTGCGCCAGAGCACTTCGAGCGCCGTCTTCGAGGGATGCCAGTTCCACCAGCCACCGGATTCGTGTTCGGCTTCCTTGAGGTCGCGGGCGAGCACCGGTCCGCCCTCGGCGATGCGCTGATAGGTCTCGTCGCAGCCCTTTTCGAAGCCTTCGCCGCGCCATTTCCGCCAGCGCTCGACAATCGTCTCGCCCTCCCATTTGAAGCGATGCTTCCAATAGCGGAAGAAGCTGCTCGGAATGATCGAGGCGTCGTGGGTCCAGTGTTCGAACAGATCGCGGTCGTCTTCCAGAAGCGCGGTCAGATGCTCGCGCCGATAGGTCTGGTTGCGGGCAAACAGGATCTGATGATGGGCGCGCTCGACCGTGGCGATGCTGTCCACCTGCACGAAACCGATGTCGTGGATGAGTTTGAGCAGTCCTTCCTTGCCGAGTGCACGGTTCGGCGCACCGGAAAGGCCCTGCTTGGCGAGGAAGATGCGACGGGCGTCGCTGTTGGAAAGGCGAATCGTCATGGCGACAAGAATAGGCTTTTATTCCCATAATTCAAACGCGGTACCAGGCAGATCACGCGCATTGCCCTTGTTGTCGGACTTGGCCTATAGAGCAACCCGAAAACGGCGCGAGCCGAAGACAGCGAGGACGGAATGGACATCCGCTTTACCGATTGCGCGGTCCGCTTCGGCGAGCGGGTAGCGTTGCACCCCCTGACCCTCACGCTCGGCGAGAGACGCGTCGGCATCATCGGCCTCAACGGTTCCGGCAAGACCACGTTCGCCCGGCTGATCAATGGCCTGGTCAAGCCTTCCGCGGGCCGAGTGACAGTCAACGGGCTGAATACGGTCGAGGACGATCGCGCCGTGCTTTCCGAAGCCGGCTTCATCTTCCAGAACCCGCAGCACCAGCTCATCATGCCCATCGTTGCCGAGGACATTGCCTTCGGCTTGAAGAACCGCGGCCTTTCGCGCGAGGAAATCGATCGCCGCATGCAAGGTGCGCTGTCGCGCTTCGGCATCGAACATCTGGCGCGCCGGCGGGTGCATGAGCTTTCGGGTGGCGAGACCCAGCTCGTCGCCATGGCGAGCGTCGTCGTCACCGACCCGAAGATCCTCATCCTCGACGAGCCGACGAACCAGCTCGACCTCAGGAACCGGCGCCGGGTGGCCGCCGCAATCGATGAATTGCCGGAGGATACGGTGGTGATCACCCACGATCTCGCGCTCGTCGAGAACGTTGACCGGCTGCTGCTCTTCCACGAGGGTCGGCTTGCCGCCGACGGCAACCCACACGAGACGATCCGCCACTACCACGAGATCGCCGGATGCTGACGAGCCTGCACATCGAGGGCGATAGCCTGCTGCACCGCCTGCCGGTGAGATTGAAGCTCATTGCGCTCCTGATGCTGAGCATCGTGCTTTTCCTCAGCTCGTCGCTCGCGCATCAGGCAATCGCCTTCGTCATTGCCACCGGCCTCTATCTGTCCGTCGGGCTCTCGCCGAGGGAGGCGTTCAAACGTGTCGGCTTCGTCTTCCTGACGATCTTCTTCCTGGCTGCCGTCAACCTCGTTCTCCTGCCGGTTGCCGAGGTCGCGGCTTTGACATTGCGCCTGATGGCGCTGGTGCTGTTCGCCGCCACAGTCACGGCAACGACGACGATCAGCGCCTTCATGGACGAAGTCACCATCCTGCTGACGCCGCTCGAAAGGCTGGGCTTGGTGCGGGCGGCGGATGTCAGCCTGGCGCTGGGGCTCGTGCTGCGCTTCGTCCCAGATATCTTTGCGCGCTACGAGGCGATCCGCGAGGCCCATCGCGCCCGCGGCCTGCCCGTCAGACCGTTCACGATCATCGGCCCGCTCATCATCCTGACGCTTAAGGATGCCGATACGATTGCCGCGGCAATTGACGCGCGCGGCTTTCGCCGTCAATAAATTCGCGCCCACTAATACACAAGGGAACCGGACCTGCATGAATACCAGAGACCTCGTCCTCATCGCCCTCTTCGCCGCGATCGTCGTCGTGCTCGGCCTCATCCCGCCGATTACGCTCGGCTTCATTCCCGTGCCGATCACCGCACAGTCGATGGGTGTCATGCTCGCCGGCTGCATTCTCGGAGCCAAGCGCGGCGCGCTTGCCTTCCTCTTGTTCCTGCTTCTGGTCGTCATCGGCCTGCCGGTGCTTTCGGGTGGGCGCGGTGGCCTCGCCGCGATCGCCGGGCCGTCCGGCGGCTTCATCATCGGCTGGGTCGTCGCTGCTTTCGTCACCGGCCTCATTGCCGAGCGCATGGTGCGCGAGGGCCAGGCGGAGACGCGCCAGTTCATCGGCTTCTTCCTTGCCTCCGTTCTCGGCGGCATCGTCGTGCTCTATGCGATCGGCATGCCCTGGGTGTCAGTGGTTACCGGCACGCCGCTCCTGACGGTCGCCACCGGTTCGCTCGCCTTCATCCCAGGCGACCTCTTGAAGGCTGCGATCGCGACACTTGCCGCGCGCGCGGTCTATGCCGGCTACCCGCTGCTGCCGGCTCGCACCTGAGCCGATGCCGTTTGCCGCCGCGGTCAATCGCCATGCGGACGAACATCCGCACAGCCCGGCCTTCCAAATCGAGGGCCGGGTCTTCACTTATGGCGAATTGCAACGCCTGGCCGGACAGCTTGTTGCAGCATTCGACGAACTGGCCGGGAGCACCTTGCACCGCAGCGTACTTGGCAACCGCTCGCGGCTGATCGCGCTGGAAGCCGGCAATCATCCGCTTTTCGCTGCCGCCTTTCTCGCCGCCACCAGTAACGGCCACTGCGTCGCGCTGATCGATCCGCATCTGCCGGCCTCAACCCGAGAGGCCATGCGCGATCGCCTGTCTCCCGATCTCGTCATCAGCGCCAATGGCGCCGGCTTGTCTCTGCAGGCCCCGGCAAGCGGCGAGATGCGATCCCTCCGCGAGACCGATGGCAATGAGCGAGCGCCGCTTGCAGCCGGCGCCGGTACCGAGCCATTTCTGATCGTCTTCACATCCGGAACGACGGGCACGCCGAAAGCGATCATCCGCGATCGCGGTTCATGGCGGCGAAGCCTCGCGACCAGCGAACGCTTCTTCGGCATAGACAGTGAGACCCGCACATTCGCCCCCGGCCCGCTGGCACACGGGCTGACGCTCTATGCGCTGGCCGAAACGCTCGTCGCCGGCGCCGAATTCATCGGCACCGCGCACTTCGACGCGCGATCGCTGCGCCTCATCGAAGCGGGGGCAGTGAAGCGCCTGGTTCTCGTGCCGACGATGCTGCGGCGGCTTTGCGCCGCCGCAGGCGGCAATCCATGCGCATCCGTCACACAGATCACCGTCGCCGGTTCAAAGCTGACGACCGGCGATCGAGCCGACGCCGCCATTGCCTTTCCGGCGGCTGCCGTCATCGAATATTACGGCGCCTCGGAACTGGGCTTTATCAGCGTCGCCTCGCAGAACGACACCGCTTCGGCCACCGCCGTCGGCCGCGCCTTTCCCGGCGTCACGCTCAGCATTCGCAATGATACGGGGGACGAAGTGCCCGCAGGCGAAACGGGAACGATCTTCGTCGATAGTACACTCGTCTCCGACGGCTATGTCGGCGACGCCGATGGCGCCGGCTTTCGTCGCCTTGGTCGGCTTGCGACGGTCGGCGATCTCGGCTTTCTCGATGAAGACGGCACGCTTCACCTGCTCGGCCGCGCCGGCGGCATGGTGCTTTCAGGCGGCAACAATATCTATCCGCAAGAGGTGGAAACGACGCTGACCGCGCATCCCGGCGTACATGCCGCCGTCGTCCTCGGACTGGATCATCCGGATCTCGGCAGTGAACTCGTTGCCGTCATCGAGCCGGAAGGCAGCGCGTTCGACCGGGAAGCGCTCGGTCGCCATCTTGCCGCCCACCTGCCCCGCTATAAACATCCGCGTCGCCTCTGGCTCTGCCGGAAGATGCCGATGACGCGCTCGGGCAAGGTGGCGGCCGGCCTACTCAGACAATGGATCTCGGACGAAAACGATGGCCTCGAACGCATCGACTGATCCATCGCGCGTGCCGGTAATAATCGCGGCACTCAGAACGCCGATCGGCCGCGTCAATGGCACGCTTCGCGATGTCGAGCCGTCACGGCTGGCGGCAGCGCTGATTACCCGCCTTGTTGCGGATGTCGGGCTGGCAGCGACCGATATCGACGACGTCATTCTCGGCAACGCCGCCAACAGCGCCGGCAATCTCGCCCGGCTCGCAGCGCTCGAAGCAGGCCTGCCGGTTTCGACACCGGGCGTCACCGTCGATCGCCAATGCGGATCGGGGCTGGAAGCGATCACGCTTGCGGCGCGCATGATCCAGGCCGGCGCGGGACGATTTTATCTCGCCGGCGGCACCGAGAGCGCCAGCCGCGCGCATATCCGCCTGAGGCCGCCGCTGGAGCGTGGCGGCGAACTTGCCCCGGTCAAGCGCGCCCGCATGGCGCCGGACGAGATCGGCGATCCGGACATGGGCGTCGCCGCCGAGAATGTTGCGGTGGCCTGCGGCATTTCTCGCGAACGGCAGGACAGCTTTGCGCTTCAAAGCCATCGCCGCGCCATTAGAGCCGAGCTTGCCGGCGGTTTCCTCCGCGAAATCGTGCCGATCGAGACGGCGGCTAGCGTCGTGTCACGGGACGAATGCCCACGACCCAATGCGTCGATGGAAACGCTGCAGCGGCTGAAGCCGGTCTTCGTCGAGGGCGGCACGGTGACGGCCGGCAATGCCTGCCCGATCAACGACGGCGCGGCCGTCGCGTTGGTGACGAGCCTTGCCGAAGCGCAGCGACTTGGCGCGCCCTTCGCGCTCGAATTCGTCGATGCGGCAACGGCGGGCGTCGATCCCAACCTGCTCGGCCTCGGCCCGGTTCCGGCAATGCAGAAGCTGAAAGCGCGACAGCCTGCGCTCGATCCGGCAAAGGTCGATCTCATCGAATTCAACGAGGCCTTCGCTTCGCAGGTGCTCGGCAGCCTCGACCAGCTCGACATTCCGGCGGAGAGGGTCAACCTCGATGGCGGCGCCATCGCGCTTGGCCATCCCTATGGCGCCTCGGGGGCGATCCTCACCGTCCGGCTCTTCTCGCAGATGTTGACGGCGCCATCGGGTACTGAGGGGCTGGCGATGATGGGCGTTGGCGGCGGGATGGGTGTCGTCGCGCTGTTTCGGGCGGTTTGAATGCACGCGATTGCGAGCGGCAATCGCCTCGCACCTTTCGCGGAATGTCGTTGGCTAGACAGAATAAGCCGCCAGCCATTCCCGCGTCATGGTCGGCAGCGGCAGCGGCGTGTGCCGTTGCGGATCGACCGCCACCCAGACGACCTCGACTTCCGCCGCGAGTTGACCGCGGGCTTCGACCTTGACGGCAAAGCTGATCGAGCTGCCGCCGATCTTCGCCACGTTGACGGTGAAGCGGGCCGGCTCGTCGTAGCGCAGGCCGCGGTGATAGACGCAAGCGGAGCGGCGCACGAGATAGCTCGGTTCGTTCACCACATGCGGGCGATGACGCCACAAACTGGAGAGAGCGGCTTCGGCGTGGGCGTAGTAGGCGGCATTGTGCATATGGCCGTGCATGTCTATATCGCGAAACGGAATGCGAATTTCCGTGACGTTCTCCAGTTCCCTGCCGTCCATGCGAGGCTCCCTGACGATGCGCTCCACCCTCGTTAGACAGTTCGGCGACCCCCGGCAAGTGATTGCGCTGGTCGATGCAGAGCGCGGCACGCCGGGATCGGGGGAAGTCGAGGTGGCGGTGGCGCTGGCCGCCATCAACCCATCCGATCTCATCCCGGTGACCGGCGCCTATAGCGCCCGCACCAGCCTGCCCTTCGTGCCGGGCTTCGAAGGCTTCGGCACGGTGACGCGCGTCGGTCCTGGCGTCATGTCGCTGAAACCCGGCGACCGCGTGGTCCCGATCGGCGCCAGCGGTCTTTGGCAGGAGTACCTGATCAGGCCGGCCGAATGGTGCTTCGCCCTGCCCGACGACATCAGCGAGACCGACGCGGCGACCTGCTACGTCAACCCGCTGACGGCGCTGCAGTTGATCGAGGCACTGCACGCTCATTTCGGTTCGCTCGAGGGGCGCCGCATCGGCGTCACGGCCGCCGGATCCGCAATTGGCGGCATGCTGATGAAGCTGCTTGCCGGCGAAGGGGCGGAGGCCACCGGCATCGTTCGCACCGAGCGCAGCGCCGAGCGGCTCGCGCGTGAAGTTCCCGGCCAGATCGCGCTTGGAGACGAACAGCGCCTGCCGGATCTCCGCTTCGACGCGATCATCGATGCTGTCGGCGGTCCTTTCGCCGGCGACCTCATCCTGCGAACGCTCAAACCCGGCGGCGCCTTCGTCCAGTATGGCGCGCTGAGCAACGTGCCGGTCCCGCAGGGGGCGATCCAGGCACGGCCGGACATCCGCTTCTCCTTCCTGTGGCTGCGCACCTGGGTGCATTCGGCGGGCCGTGCAGCGATCGAGGCCGCTTTTGCGAAGAGTTTCGAAGGCTTGCGGAGCGGCCTCTTCAGGAGCCGCATCGCGGAGATCCATCCCCTGTGCAGGCTCGATGCGGCACTGACGCATCAGGCGGATTCCAGCCGCGACGGCAAGCTGCTGCTCGATCCGCGCTGTTGAAAATTCCGCCTTTCCGCCGCCTCGCCATGGACCTTGGCAGGTTACAGCACTAGTTTCCCGGCATGACCACGTTCCTCTACGAAAATCCGGTCTTCCTGGAACACGAGGTTCCGAAGGGACATCCCGAGCGGCCGGACCGGCTGAAGGCGCTGAACATTGCGCTCGAACATCCGAATTTCGCCGATCTCAAGCGGATCGAAGCGAAAAAGGCGAGCGAAGACCTCGTCCTGCTGGCCCATCCCGAAGAGCATCTGACCGCCGTCCGGCGCGCCATTCCGGACGAAGGCCTCAACCATTTCGAGGCGGATACCTATGCGAGCCCGTTGAGCCTGGAGGCGGCGCTGACCGGCATCGGCGGGGCGGTTGCGGCGGTCGATGCGGTCTTTACCGGCGAGACCGACAACGCCTTCGTGGCGGCGCGGCCACCGGGCCACCACGCCGAGAAGAACAAGGCGATGGGCTTCTGTTTTTTCAACACGGTGGCGATTGCCGCCCGATATGCCCAAAAGGTTCACGGCGCCGAGCGCGTCGCGATCGTCGACTGGGACGTGCACCACGGCAACGGCACCCAGGACATCTTCTGGAACGATCCGTCGGTGCTCTTCTGCTCGACGCACCAGATGCCGCTTTATCCCGGTACCGGCGCCAAGGACGAGACAGGCGTCAAAGGCAACATCGTCAACGCGCCACTCTCGCCGAACAACGGCAGCGAGCACTTCCGCGAGGCATTCCGCAGCCGCGTGCTTTCGGCACTCACCAATTTCCGGCCGGACTTCATCCTGATCTCGGCCGGCTTCGACGCGCATCACCGCGATCCCCTGGCGCAGATCAATCTCGTCGCCGAGGATTTCGACTGGGCCACCGGACGCCTGCACGAGATCGCCGATCGCAGCGCCGGCAACCGCATGGTCAGCCTGCTCGAAGGCGGCTATGACCTTCAGGGCCTGGCCGAATCGGCCGGCCTGCACATTCTGAGACTGATGAGAGGGTAACCATGAACACCACCACGCAACCGGACGTTTCCACCCTCTCCTTCGAGCAGGCCGTCGAGGAACTGGAGCGGATCGTCTCGGCGCTGGAACGCGGCGACGTGGCGCTCGACAAGTCGATCGAGATCTACGAGCGCGGCGAGGCGCTGAAGAAGCATTGCGAGGCGCTCTTGAAGGCCGCTGAAGACCGCATCGAAAAAATCCGGCTCGACCGCGCCGGCAAGCCGCAGGGCGTGGAGCCGCTCGACGCCGACTAAGCCATCAATGCGCTGGAGCGTTCTTCATGCGTTCATTTGAACGCATGGCGCCCTAAGGACATTGATCGCCCCGTGGAAACGCTGCGTATCGGCATGGTCTCTAGCCGCCTCAGATTACAGGCGTTAGTTATTGATGCGACAGCAAAAAACGGGAGCACGCGCATGTCCTTCTTTCCAGGCCCCGATCCATTGGCCGGCGACAAGCCCGCCTGCGACGCCATCGAACATCTGATCGTTCCGCGCACCAGCGATATCGGCGGACTGCAGGTTCGCCGGGCTTTGCCGACGGCGAAGCGCCGCCTCGTCGGACCCTTCATCTTCTTCGACCGGATGGGACCGGCGCTGCTGCGGGCCGGCGAAGCGATCGACGTGCGCCCGCACCCCCATATCGGCCTTTCGACGGTCACCTATCTCTTCGACGGCGAGATCAAGCACCGCGACAGCCTCGGCACCGAGATGGTCATCCGCCCCGGCGACGTCAACCTGATGACCGCCGGCCGCGGCATCGTGCATTCCGAGCGTTCTCCTGAAAACCAGCGCGGCCATGCGCGCTCGATCTCGGGTCTGCAAACCTGGCTGGCGCTGCCCGACCACAAGGAAGAGATCGACCCGATCTTCAGCCACACCGAGGAGCGGGCGCTGCCGCATATGAGCGACGACGGCATCAAGGCGCGGGTGGTGATCGGCAATTTTGAGGGCGCCAAGTCGCCCGTCTCGGTCTTCACCGACACCATCTACGTCGATCTCAACATCGCGCCAGGCAAAAGCGCCCCCTTCGCCGCGCAGTGGGAAGAGCGTGCGCTCTATATTCTCTCCGGCGAGGCGATCATCGCCGGTGACCATTTCGCCGAAAACCAGTTGCTCGTCTTCCGCCCGGGCGACGAGATCACCGTTACCGCCGGGCCTGAGGGCTGTCACGTCATGCTCTTCGGTGGTGCCGCGCTCGGTTCGGCCCGCCACATCTGGTGGAACTTCGTTTCCTCGTCCAAGGAGCGCATCGACAAGGCGAAGGAGGAATGGCGCACCGGCCGCTTCGACGTCGTGCCCGGCGACGAGGAAGAATTCATTCCGCTGCCCGAAGGCTGATTTCGACCAAAAGTAGAGGCGGGATGAGTGCATAAAACCGCGCAACATTGCCTCATCCCGCTTGAATCGATTTCGATTCACAGAATCATGCGCTAGTCTCTTGGTCGACGACGCAGGAACGCCTAATTTTGCATTCAGCAACGATTGCGTCTAAAGAGCCGCTTCGACGGTACCACTAACTATCGCGCGCCTGATCCCGCGGCGCGCATGAGGCATGCAGCGTGACACAACTGCCAACCAATCCGATGCCGGCTACTCCCTTGCTCGATAAGGTGACCTTCCCCGACGATCTGAAGAAGATCGACGACAAGGACCTGCCGCAGCTTGCCGGAGAAGTCCGGGCGGAGATGATCGACGCGGTGTCGCGTACCGGCGGCCACCTCGGCGCGGGCCTCGGCGTCGTCGAACTGACGATCGCCATCCACAAGGTGTTCAACACGCCGCATGACCGACTGATCTTCGACGTCGGCCACCAGTGTTACCCGCACAAGATCCTGACCGGCCGCCGTGACCGCATCCGCACGCTTCGCCAGGAAGGCGGCCTTTCGGGCTTCACCCGTCGCGCCGAGAGCGAATACGATCCCTTCGGCGCCGCCCATTCCTCGACGTCGATTTCCGCCGGCCTCGGCATGGCCGTTGCCGCCGATCTCGACGGCAAGAACCGCAACGTCATCGCCGTCATCGGCGACGGTGCGCTGTCGGCCGGCATGGCCTATGAGGCGCTGAACAATGCCGGCGCGCTCGACGCGCGGCTGATCGTCATCCTCAACGACAACGACATGTCGATCGCGCCGCCGACCGGCGCGATGAGCGCCTATCTGGCGCGCCTCGCCTCCGGCCGCACCTATATGGGCATCCGCGAGGTCGGCAAGAAGCTGACCGCCTATCTCGGCAAGACCGTCGACCGGGCGATCACCCGCGCGGTCGAGCATGCCCGCGGCTACGTCACCGGCGGCACGCTCTTCGAGGAGATGGGCTTCTACCACATCGGCCCGATCGACGGACATTCCTTCGACCATCTGCTGCCGGTGCTGCGCAACGTGCGCGATAACGCCAAGGGTCCTGTGCTGATCCATGTGGTGACGCAGAAGGGCAAGGGCTATCCGCCGGCGGAAGCCGCCGCCGACAAGTATCACGGTGTCAACAAATTCGACGTCATCACCGGGGCCCAGGCGAAGGCCAAGCCGAATGCGCCCGCCTATACCGCCGTCTTTGCCGATGCGCTGACGCAGGAAGCAAGCCTCGACGACAAAATCGTCGCGGTCACCGCCGCCATGCCTACCGGCACCGGTCTCGACAGGTTCGCCAAGGTCCATCCGTCCCGCTGTTTCGACGTCGGCATTGCCGAACAGCATGCGGTGACCTTCGCCGCCGGCCTCGCCGCCGAGGGCTACAAGCCATTCGCGGCCATCTACTCGACCTTTCTGCAGCGCGGCTATGACCAGGTGGTGCATGACGTGGCGATCCAGGGCCTACCCGTGCGCTTCCCGATCGACCGCGCCGGTTTCGTCGGCGCCGACGGACCGACCCATGCGGGTTCGTTCGACACGACCTATCTCGCGACGCTTCCCGGTTTCGTGGTGATGGCAGCCGCCGACGAGGCGGAATTGAAGCACATGGTGCGCACCGCCGCCGCCTATGACGCCGGCCCGATCTCTTTCCGCTATCCGCGCGGCGAAGGCGTCGGCGTCGAAATGCCGGAGCGCGGCCAGATCCTGGAGATCGGCAAGGGCCGCATCGTCAAGCAGGGATCGAAGGTGGCCCTTCTCTCCTTCGGTACCCGTCTCGCCGACTGTCTGATGGCGGCCGAAGATCTCGACGCCGCCGGTCTTTCGACCACGGTCGCCGATGCGCGCTTCGCGAAGCCCCTCGACCACGACCTCATCCGCCAGCTTGCCCGCCACCACGAGGTGCTGATCACCATCGAGGAAGGCGCCGTCGGCGGTTTCGCCAGCCATGTGCTGCAGTTTCTCGCCGAGGACGGCCTGCTTGATGGTGGCCTCAAGGTGCGCCCCATGGTCATGCCCGACATCTGGATGGAACAGGCCAAGCCAGAGGCGATGTATGCCGCCGCCGGCCTCGACCGCGTCGGCATCGTCTCGACCGTTTTCAAGGCGCTCGGCCAGAAGCAGGATATCGGTATCGGCGCTGCCGGCTAATCTTCCAACACGAAGGTCACCTTCAGGATAACCTTGTAGGAAACCGGAGCGCCGTTTTCGACCGCAACCTCCTGCTCTTTCACCCAGGCCGCCTTGACGCCGCGCAGCGTCTGGCAAGCGCGCGTTATGCCGGAGTTGACCGCGTCTTCGAAGCTGACAGACGATGTTGATGAGATTTCGGTAATGCGGGCAATCGACATTGCTATCCTCCCTGGCGTCCACGCCATCCCTTTCTCAATCCGCTCTCAGCCTCACGCGTTCGCATCGGCTTCCGCCTCGACGGGAATGCGTCGAACCTTGGACTGAGCGCGTTCGGTCTTGGGCATCGTCACCTGGAGAACGCCGTTCTTGAATTTGGCGCGGATCTGGTTGTCCTGCACCTCCGTGCCGATCGGTATCCGGCGTTCGAAACGGCCATAGTACCGCTCCGAAAACCGCCTGTCCTTGGATTCCATATCTTCCCGCTTCTCGCCCTTTAGAACCATGGCCCCGTCATCGAAGGTGATTTCGATGTCCTTCTCGTCCATGCCGGGCATCTCCGCGGTTATGCAGATTTCACGCTCGCTATCCGTGACCTCGACGCGCGGCCATGTCGTGCCGTACAGGCGGCTGTAGAGCCGTCCGCCTTCGAGGCCCCTGAACGCATCATCGAACAACCGATCCATCTCCCGGCGGAACGCCATGAAGGGGTCGTCGCGATAGGCGGGAAGGTTGTCCCCGCGGCTCCATGGGATAAGATCTCGAATTGCCATTGAATCCTCCTTCTCGCGCCATCCAAGCCGAGCAGGTCGCCCGGGATGGCGACGGTTCATCGGTCGGTACGCGCCTCGTCGCGCACGCCCGTGCGCGGCGGCTTTGGGCGCAGCCGCCCACCAAACCATGCGAAGCGCAAATGGTTCCATCACCGCAAAGATCGCCAACTCGCCACCCGCCCGGAAAGAGCAACGCAAGCGCAGACCGCTCACGCCTTGGGGCGCCGACCGTAAGCGCGACGCAGTTCATCTTTCGCGTCTTCCAGAATTTTCTTCCTGTCGTCCGACAGGTTCTTGCCCGCGCGATTGACATAGAAAGTCAGCATCGACATGGCCGAACGAAAGGGCCCCGCCTTTCGCCTGCTGCTTCTGTCGGCGGAGCGCTTCAGCGACGCCGCGATCTCCTTCGCCTCATCCTTTTCGAACACATGAGGTTCGAGTTCGAGAGCGTTGCTGTGGCGCGTGACGTCTCGGGACCACTGTTTCTGGCTGCGGGTCATCGCTTCTTCCGTTTGTTGGCTCGGCTACTCGCCGTGCAACTTGGAGACAATGTGAAGCGAACCCCAAATGAGCGGTAATGTTCCAAACCGCACTTATCCGTGATCTACAGCGACCTTTGAAGCGCTGCATATTTTTGTCCTTTAATCGGCTACGATTAAACGAAACATGCAGCAGAGCCAGCGCTCCGAGCGCGAGGGGCTTGCCATTGCGACGGCAAGTCGCCATGAGAAACGCATGTCAGAAGAACGTCAGAATGAAGAACACAGAAACCGGGTCCGTCTCGACCAGTTGCTGCTCAATACAGGATTGGTCGCCAGCCGTGCCCGCGCCCGCGACGCGATCCAGCGCGGCACCGTCAAGGTCGATGGCCGCACGGTCAACAAACCATCGTCGATGTTTGCCGAGAGCGTGACGATCACCATCGATGATCCGGCACAGGACTATGTCTCCCGCGCGGCGCTAAAACTTGTCGCAGCCCTCGATCACTTTGCGCTCGATCCCGCCGGCGAAAGCTGCCTCGATATCGGCGCCTCGACGGGCGGCTTCACCGAAGTCCTCTTGAAGCGCGGCGCCGAGCATGTCGTGGCGGTCGATGTCGGCCATGGGCAAATCCACCCACGCATCGCCGACGACGAGCGTGTCACCAGCATCGAGGGTCTGAATGCGCGCGCGATGACGCCCGAAGACATTGACGATCGCGAGGTCACCTTCGTCGTCTCGGATGTCTCGTTCATCTCGCTGAAGCTTGCTCTCCCTCCGGCGCTCGACATGGCGCTTCCCGGCGCACACTGCATCCTGCTCGTAAAGCCGCAATTCGAGGCGGGTCGCGACGCGATCAGCAAAGCCGGCCTGCTCAAGGATCCCGATAGCGCTCCGGCCGTTGCTACCGAACTCGAGCGCTGGCTCGTGGAGGACATGGGCTGGCAGAGCCTCGGCCTCATCCCCTCGCCCATTGCCGGCGGCGACGGCAATGTGGAGTTTCTGCTGGCGGGGAAAAAGCCATGAGCACCGAGACCGTCACCATCAGCCGCCTTGGCGCCCAGGGCGACGGTATTGCGGAAGGCCCTGACGGGCCGATCTATGCGCCCTTCACGCTGCCCGGCGAGAGCGTGGCGCTGGCGGTCAACAAGTCGCACGGCACCCTGATCTCGCTGAAGGAGCCTTCCGCCGAGCGCGTCGAGCCGCCCTGCCGGCACTTCGGGCCTGACGGTGTCAACGGCACCTGCGGTGGCTGCACCATGCAGCACGCCTCGGACACGCTCTATCACGGGTTCAAGCGCGATCTCGTCATCGCTGCCTTGAAGTCGAAAGGGCTGAAGCCGGAGGTGGCGCCGCTGATCGTCGCCCATCCCGGCCAGCGCCGCCGCGCGGTCTTCACCGCCCGCAAGACCGAGAAGGAACTGCTTCTCGGCTTCAATCAGGCGGAAAGCCATCACATCGTCGCGATCTCCGAATGTCCGATCGCGAGCCCGGGCATCGTCTCGAAGCTCGCAACGATCGCCAGGATCGGCGCCGCCATGGCCGTCAACGCCGAGCCGTTCCGTATCACGGTGCTCGAGACCCTTTCGGGCCTCGACCTTGCCGTCGAGGGCATCAAGAAGCTCGATGACCGCGAACGTCGGCGCACGGTCGAAGCGGTGCTCGGCACCCGCGGCATCGCTCGCGTCAGCCTCAATGGCGAGATCATCGTCGAACCGGTGAAGCCGTTGATCGATTTCGGCGGCGTTTCCGTTTCGCCGCCGCCTGGCAGCTTTACGCAGGCAACGGCCGAAGCCGAGGAGGCGATGGCGAAGCTGGTGCTCGATCACCTCGGCAAGGCCAAGCGCGTCGCCGATCTCTTTGCCGGCTGCGGCACCTTCGCGCTGCGCATCGCCCGCAAGGCGCGCGTGCACGCGGTCGAAGGCGACGACAAGGCGCTGAAGGCGCTCGATTTCGCCGCGCGCAACACGCAGGGGCTGAAACCGGTGACGGTCGAGAAGCGTGACCTGTTCCGCCGTCCGGTCATGGCGCAGGAACTGAAGGTCTATGACGCGATCGTCTTCGATCCACCACGCGCCGGCGCCGAGGCGCAGTGTCATGAGATCGCCCGCTCGGGCGTCAGGAAAATCGCTGCCGTGTCCTGCAATCCGGTCACGTTGGCACGCGATCTTTCCATCCTTACCGCCGCAGGCTACCGGATCACCTCGGTGACGCCGATCGACCAGTTCCTCTGGTCGGCCCATGTCGAGGCGGTCGCGACGCTGGAGAAATGAGAGAAGGTCGGGAGGCCCGGCCTACTGTCTGATCGCTGTCCGGGAACATCGCTCATCTTCTCCGTCACGGGTTGAGCCTGAGGATGACAGAAGCGGCGAACGAAGAACATCAATGAGAAAGGCCCGGTTTCCCGGGCCTTTCTCATGTCAGGCTTGAAGCAATTGCCATACTGAATCGCGGCAATGACCTTATCCCTTTGTTATTGCTGCGTTCTGCCTCCAGGGCGAGGGCATCAGGCCGCGCGACGACGGGCACCGCTCCCTGCATAAGCACCCTGCGTTTCGCCGAGGTTGAACTGGGCAAGCAATGCATTGAGCGAGGCGGCCTCGGAGGCAAGACCGTGGCTTGCCGCCGTCTGCTCTTCCACCATCGCCGCATTCTGCTGCGTGCCCTGGTCCATGGTGTTGACCGCCGTGTTGATCTCCTGGAGACCCGTCGACTGTTCGCGCGTTGCCGTGACGATCGCGCTCACATGCTTGTTGATCTCCTGGACTTCGGCAACGATCATCTCCAGCGCCTTGCCGGTGTCGCCGACCAGCATCACGCCGTTCCTGACCTGGTTGCCCGAGGTGGTGATCAGCGCCTTGATTTCCTTCGCCGCATTGGCCGAACGCTGTGCGAGTTCGCGCACTTCCTGGGCGACGACGGCAAAACCCTTGCCGGCTTCACCGGCACGGGCCGCCTCGACGCCGGCGTTCAGCGCAAGCAGGTTCGTCTGGAAGGCGATGTCGTCGATGACGCCGATGATGTTGGAGATCTCGCCGGAGGACTTCTCGATCGCGTGCATCGCTTCGACGGCGTTCGCAACGACTTCCCCGGACTTCTCGGCACCGGCCCGGGTGCGGGCGACGAGCGCACCGACTTCCTCGGCCCGGCGGGCGGAATCCTTGACAGTCGTGGTGATCTCTTCGAGTGCGGCTGCGGTCTCTTCAACGGAGGCTGCCTGCTGCTCGGTGCGGCGCGCGAGATCGTCGGCGGCCGAGCGGATCTCGGAGGCGCCGGCGTCGATGCCGCGGGCGTTCGCACCGACGGCGCGCAGCGTGTCATGCAGCTTGGCGACGGAGTTGTTGAAGTCGGCGCGCAGGCGATCAAGGCGATCGGCGAAGGGGGTGTCGATCCGGTAGGCGAGATCGCCGTCGGCAAGACGGCCGAGGCCGGTTGCCAGGCCATCGACGGCCTGCTGGATTTCGGCCGCATCCCGTGCCTTCTGCGCTTCGCGCTCCAGCCGCTCGCGTTCCGACAACGACCGGTTGGCATCCGCTTCGCTTTCGAGGCGGGCGCGTTCGACGGCGTTCGCCTTGAAGACGGCGACGGCTGCGGCCATCGAACCGATCTGGTCGCGGCGCTCTTCGCCGGGGATTTCGACGTTGTGATTGCCGGCAGCAAGCTTTTCCATCGCGCCGGTCATCTCCGTCACCGGACGGATGACGAGACGGCTGAGGAAGGTCGCGAGGAAGACGATCATCACGCCGACCGCAAGGATCGTGGCAATGGTGGCTGCGATGCGGAACTTGTCGATCGCCGAATAGGCGGCATCGGCGTCGATGACGAAGCCGACATACCATTCGACCGAGGGAAGGCCCTGCACCGGAACGAAGCTCACCAGCATCGGCTTGCCGCCGAGTTCGGTGTTCATGATGCCCGCACCGATCGTCGGCGTGTCGATCGGGAAGGCCTCGGCGAGCGATTTGGTGACGAGCTTGGCATCCGGATGCACGAGGATCTGGCCGTCCTTGCTGGCGAGGAAGGCAAAGCCTTCGCCGCCGACGTCGACGCCCTTGATCATCGCTACCAGCGTATCGAGCGAAAAGTCGCTGGCGGCAACGCCATAGAGCTTGCCGTCACGCTTGACCGGCACCGCCGCACTGATGATGAGCGCACCGGTCGATGCGTCGACATAGGGCTCGGTCAAAACGCGAGTGTCGGCCTTGACGGCCTGCTGGTACCACGGACGCTGGCGCGGGTCGTAGCCGGCCGGCATCGGATTGTCCGGCCAGGTGATGAACTTGCCGCTCTCGTTGCCGACATAGGTCGACATGAATTCGCTGGTCAGCACGTCGTTCTTCAGGATTGGCTGGATGGCGCCGTCATCGGCCGCGCGGCCGGTGGCATCGGCGACCATCGCGGTCAGCGTGACGCGGCCGTTCAGCCACTTGGCAACGCTCTGCGCGGCCTGCGTGCCGGAGGAGGCAATGTTCTCCTCGACGGCCTTGGTGGTGGTACTACGCTGCAGCGTGTCGATGTAAACGGAAAAGCCGGCAAAGGCGCCGACGACGACACAGGACGCGGCGACGAGGATGCGCGTCATGAGGTTCGATCGCTTGGACAAGATGGGCTCCCAATGGATGCCGGCGACTGCCGCCGGACATGAGCTCTCGATGATTTTCGCGCAGCATCCATCGTCCGCCGGAGGGCGAAGCGCTGACGTCTACGGGAAAACGTTGAACATGCCAGAAGGCGGAGCCAGCCATGCTTCATGCGGCTGGGGCCCTCGAAATGAGGATGGGCCTATCGCGCCGCACGCTACCGATCGCTATTTAAGAAGCAATTAAAATTGATTTATGCAAGTTCGCGATGCCGGCGGCAACGGGATCTTTACCCAGTCGCGGCTAGGACGTTGCCCCCGAACACGAAAACGGGCGCACAGCGGCACCCGCCTCGCCCATGCACGAAGCCTGGATTGTTTAGCGGCGCATGAAGGCCTCAAAGGCCGCACGTGCCTCGGCGCTCTTCAACTGTGCGGCAAAGTGCTTGGCTTCCTCGTCGATGCGCGCCAGAACGTCGCTGCGGTCGCCACGGACGAGGTCGCGGGCGATGCGAAGCGCCTCCGGCGGCTTCTTGGCAAGACGGGCGGCAAGCGCCAGCGCCTCACCTTCGACGGCATCCTGGGCAACGACCTTCCAGATCAAGCCGGCTTCCAGCGCCTCGCGGGCCGTCAGAGCTTCGCCGGCGGCAAGTAGCGCGAAGGCCCGCTGGTGGCCCATGATGCGCGGCACGATCAGGCTGGAAGCCGCTTCCGGCACCAGCGCCAGATCGACGAAGGGCGTCTTGAACACGGAACGCTCGGACGAGACCGTCAGGTCGCAATGGAGATGGATGGTCGTGCCGATGCCGATCGCCAGGCCGTCGACCCCCGAGACGATAGGCTTGGTGGCGGTCGCCAGCGCCTTCAGGAACTCGATCACCTCCATGCCCATGGAGCCGCCCATGGCGAAGGCGAGGAAGTCTGCCATGTCGTTGCCGGCGGAAAAGCAGCCATCGGTGCCGAGGAAGGCGGTGGCCCGCACAGCCTGGTCGCTTGAGGCGACCGTCAGCGCATTGGTCATCTTCGCGTACATGTCGCGTGTGATGGCGTTCTTCTTCTCCGACCGGTTGAAGCGGATCACCTGGACGCCGGGATAGGCTTCCGGCCGTTCGATGAGGACGTGGTCGGTCATGGTATTCCCCTCAAGCCAGAACGGCGCGGGCGACGGCCAGGCTGTCGGCGCCGTTGACGACACGATCCTTCAGCGCGGCGGTTTCCGCCAGAAGGTTTTCCGCCGTGAAGCGGCAGAGCGCGATGCGCTGGTCTTCCTTGGCATCGCTCACTTCAGCCAGACCACCCTTTGCGAGATAGACACCGGTCAGCGCCAGGCCGAACAGGCGCTGATAGGCCGTGGCGCCGGCCAATGCTTCGGCGAGCTTGCCGGCGGCGACGGCCGCTATCAACCACTCGGTCGCAGCCGACAGGTCATCCAGCGCCGCATCGAGACGCGCAGCCGTCTCGCCGAAACCGTTCCGATTCGAAGCGCGCACGGCAGACGCGATTTCGCGCAGTTCGCCGATGAAGCCGCGAACATGGGCGCCGTCGGAAAGCGGCAGCTTGCGGGTGACGAGATCGATCGCCTGGATGCCGTTGGTGCCCTCGTAGATCGGAGCGATGCGGGCATCGCGCAGGTAGCGCGCCGCACCCGTTTCCTCGATGAAGCCCATGCCGCCATGGACCTGGATGCCCATCGAGGCGACGTCGACACCGGCATCGGTCGAAAAGGACTTGGCAATCGGCGTCAGCAGGCTGGAGCGTTCCTGCCAGTATTTCGCCTTCTCGCCTTCGGCCGCATGCGCCATGTCGACGGCATGGGCGCAGGCATAGGAGATCGCGCGCGAGCCTTGCGTCAGCGCCTTCATCGTCAGAAGCGTGCGGGCGACATCGGGATGCTCGATGATCGGACTCATGCCCTGCCCGGTCCAGCCCGGCGCCTTGCCCTGGGTGCGCTCCTTGGCGAATGCGATCGCCTTCTGCGTCGCGGCGTCGGCAATGGCGACACCCTGCATGCCGACGGCAAGCCGGGCGTTGTTCATCATGGTGAACATGCAGGCAAGGCCGCGATTCTCCTCGCCGATCAGGTAACCGACCGCGCCCTTCTCGGCGCCGAACTTGCCGTCGCCATAGATCATCGTGCAGGTCGGTGAGCCATGGATGCCGAGCTTGTGCTCGAGCGAATGACAGAAGAGATCGTTGCGTTCGCCGAGCGAACCATCGGTCTTGACCAGGAACTTCGGCACCAGGAAGAGCGAGATGCCCTTGGTGCCGGCCGGCGCATCGGGAAGCCGCGCCAGCACCAGATGGACGATATTGTCGGTGAAGTCGTGCTCACCCCAGGTGATGAAGATCTTCTGGCCGAAGATGCGGTAGGTGCCGTCGTCGCGGCGCTCGGCACGGGTCTTGAGCACGCCGAGGTCGGAGCCGGCATGCGGCTCGGTCAGATTCATCGTGCCGGTCCATTCGCCGGAAACCATCTTCGGCAGATAGGTGGCCTTCAGCGCGTCGGAGCCATGCTTCTCCAATGCCTCGATCGCGCCCATGGTGAGCGTCGGGCCGAGCGCAAAGGCCATGGAACCGGCGTTCCACATTTCCATGGCGGCAACATGCAGCATGTGCGGCAGGTTCTGGCCGCCGAATTCTTCCGGCGCCGTCAGGCCATTCCAGCCGCCGCCGATCCAGTTGTGATAGAGGTCACGCCAGCCATCCGGCGTCTGAACGTTGCCTCCGACGAGGCGCGAGCCCTGACGGTCGCCGATATCGCCGAGGGGGGCGACCTCTTCCGTCGCGAACCGGCCGGCTTCCGAAAGGATGGCATCGACCAAGTCCTCGCCGAGGTCGCCAAGGGCGCCCGATTGCAGCGCGTCGACCATGCCTGCCACGTGTTTCAGCGTGAACGCAATCTCGTCGACGGGTGCCTTGTACATGATGATCCTCCCAGATGGCCAGGTCGCGCAGAGCGTATCCTCGTTGCGTCGAACACTATTGATTTTTACGTAAACGTCAACGTCAATTCCCACTCCTCTACGCACGCGGCGCCGTGCTTGCCTGTAACAAAACTGTCATCAACCGGGCATAGAAGCCAAGGCATACAACGCCGCGCGTCTTGGTAAGGCGCGCTAAGGTCGCTGTAGCATTTTTGAATGGCCGCATGTTTTCTCCCTTAAGTCGGTGCGCTTTAGGGAACATGCGGTAGGCCCCTGCCAAGGCATTCCGATGAACCTGATTTCCCCCGAAATACCCGGCATCGTATGGGCCTATCGTTTTCTGCCCGGCGAAAGCCGCTGCCAGCGTATCGCCACCGACGCTTCGATCGACAGCCTGCTTGCGGGCGAAGGATGGGTCTGGGTTCATCTGGCGCTCTCCGACGCACGCACACCTGCCTTGATCGAGCGGATCGGCAACCTTCCGCCGCTCGCGGTCGCGACGCTGACCAGCCACGACACGCAGGCCGCGATTACGGTCTCGGACGATATCGTACACGGGACGCTCGTCGACTTCGAGCGCACCTTCGACGCAGTGACCAAGACGATCGGCTGGCTGCATTTCGCCGTCAGCGACAGGATCATCATCACCACGCGCCTGCATCCACTGCGCAGCATCGACCGCGTCAAGGCAGCGGTCGAGAAGAGCGCGAAATGCGCCCGCCCGATCGATCTCTTCGAGATGATCGTGATCGAATTCCAGCGCACTTTGATCTCGCTGGTTCTGGAACTGACCGAGGACCTGAATGTCATCGAGGATCACGTCTATGGCGAAGCGGGGCACCGGCAGCAACCGGGCCTCGCGCCGCTGCGCCGTACGGTCGTGCGGCTTCACCGCCATCTGCGCACGATCCTGGCCTTGCTGAGACGGGCTGCCGCCTCGGACGAAGACGAGGTGCCGCCCGGCTTCATCGACGCCGCCGAGCGGCTTTCAGACCGGCTCGAAACGGTTGACCGCGACGTCTTCGCCTTGCAGGAACGGGCGCGCCTGCTGCACGAAGAGATCGACAGCAAGATTTCCTCGGAAACCAACCGGCATCTCTACATCCTGTCGCTGATGACCGCTTTCCTGCTGCCGCCGACGCTCGTCACCGGCTTCTTCGGCATGAATACCGGGGCACTGCCCTTCGCCGATGGCACCGGCACGCTCTATGCGGCGCTGTTCATCGCGCTCTCCATGGGCCTTGCCTGGTGGATCCTGAGGCGGATCGGTATCCTCTAAGAGCCGGGAGCCAGGCCCGGCTATCAAATCCTCCACCGCGAAAACACATTCCGTGAGCCTCGAAGACTTCGGGCGACGATCGCGATCTCAACTTCTGCATGATTCACCCGGATCGGCGCCAATCCAAGGATCTCCCTCAGCCGGAATATCCGAAATCGCGCGGCAGCGCGTAGACCTCAGGCTTGTTCCGCCTTCGGAGACCGTCCGGGCCAAATTGCAAAGAGCCCGGCTGCAACTGGAAATCAGCTGGCGGCTCCGGGCTTTCAAGCCTTCCTGCCGTCGATCGCCTGCAACCACGAGACGAAGGGATACAACGTCGCTATGCAAGACATCACTCACATACAGCCGCAGGTCGGTATACATTCGCGTTTGCCTCCAGCACAGTTCGCGCGGGGGCTGAGATTTACGATGCGTTAACGATACTGTCGGCAATCTCAGAGAATGGCTAAGCGGTATATCTCCACCACAGGGATGATTCTGCGCCTCGCGACCTTCCTGGGTCTGATTTTCGCGGCGGCGACCGCACGCGCCGGTGAACTGGAACCCTGGAAGACCAAGTCGAATTCCATCATTGTTGACGCCTATGAAATGAACAGCATCGACTGGGAAGTCATGCTCGCCGACAAGCGCATCTCCGGCTTCATCGCCAAGGCCTCCGACGGCCTGCCCGAAAGCTTCTCCTGCACCGGCGACCACAATGGCGACACCTTCAACCACTGCAAGACCATGTGGCGCAAATACGCCGTCAGCCGCGAGCTCTACCAGACCCGGCGCATGATCGCCCGTTCGCACGGGCTGCTGTGGGGCGCCTACCATCTCGCCCGTCCCGGCAACCCGGTGGACCAGGCGAACCATTTCCTCGACTACGCCGAGCCGCGCGACGACGAGCTGATGGTTCTCGATCTCGAAGGCATCGATCCCGACAAATACATGTCGCTCGAGGATGCCGCCATCTTCGCCGGCCACATCAAGACCCGGACCGGACGCTATCCGATCCTCTATACCAACCACATCACGGCCAAGTACATCGCCACGCATCGCGCCAAGCACCGGCTGCTATCGCGCCTGCCGCTCTGGTATGCGCGCTACAAGCCGGATATCCGCCAGGTCTTCCCGATGGGCAACTGGGACAGCTATGCGCTGTGGCAGTTCTCCTCCGGCGTCAATTGCGGCAAGCGGCGCTGTCCCTATCGTGTGCCCGGCACCTTGGACGACATCGACGTGAACGTCGCCGCGATGTCGCCGCTGGCGCTGAAGGCGATCTGGGCGCAAGGCGCGTTGCTGCCGGAAAAACCAATGCCGCTCACCCTCGTCGCTCAAGCTGCGCAAGGGACCGGAGTGCACGCGGCCACACGGGCGACCGCAACGCTTGGCGAGCCACTGCTCGTCAGCCGTGCCGGTGCCACGAGCGGCGCCGGCAGCAGCGTCGACATGCTGGTGACCGGCTCGATCGATTTCGCCCGCCATGAGCGCGCCCTGCAGGTGGCAGTTGCGGCCGATGGCGCCGCGCAGGGCGGATGCTCCAAGCCACCTGCCGATGCCGGCGGCCCAGGGTCTGCCACCGTCCAGCCTCCGCCCTGTAACACGCCCTAGCCCCTTCAGGCTTCGATCTGGACATCTCCCAGCGGCCGCGAGCAGCAGGCGAGGATGTAGCCCTCGTCGATCTCGTCATCGAGAATGCCGCCATTGTGGCTCATCTCGACCTCGCCTGCGACCTTCATCACACGGCAGGTGCCGCAGATGCCGCCCTCGCAGGCCGCGCCGATCCTGACGCCGTTGGCGCGGGCCGTCTGCAGGATCGTCTGGCCGGGCTTTGCCACCACTTCCTTGCCGCTCATGGTGAAGGCGACCTTGGCCACCTGACCGTCGCCGTCATCGCCGATACCAGCGCGCACGGCGATTTCTTCCGCAGCCGGCGCGGCCGCCGGCTGGAAGCTCTCCTCGTGATAGCGGCTCATGTCGAAACCGGCTGCCTTCAGCATCTCGCGCACACCGCGCATGAAGGGCTCCGGCCCGCAGCAGAACACCGTGCGTTCCAGGAAGTCGGGAGCGAGTAGCGGCAACTTGGCACCGTCGATCCGGCCGCGCAGACCATGCCAGCCGTGACGTGCCTCATGTCCCTCGACGATGAAGCCGAGGTTCAGCCCGGACATCTGCGTTGCCAGGACCTCGAGTTCCGAGCGGAACAAAAGATCCTCCGGCCGACGGGCGCAGGAGATGAAGGTGACGTCCGTCTCCGGCACGCAGTCCGCCATCCAGCGGGTCATCGACATCATCGGCGTGACGCCGGAGCCGGCCGAGATGAACAGGTACTTGTCGCCCGGATGGCGGACGAAGCTGAAATCGCCGAGCGGCCCGAAGGCCCTCAGCTTCATGCCCGGCTTGAGATGGTCGAACATCCAGCGGGTGCCGATGCTGTCGGCCTGTGCCTTCACCGTGACCGCGATCGAGAGCGGCCGCGATGGCGTCGAGGACAGGGTATAGGTGCGCATGACCGGTTCGTCCGCGACCGGCAGTTCGAGGGTGACGAACTGGCCAGGCAGGTATCGAAACCAGGCCGGCTTCTCCGCGCGGAAGGTGAAGGTCATGACATCGGCGGTCTCGACGACCGCCGAAGTGCATTCGAGCATCTGCTGCCGGTCGATCCAGACATGCAGTTCGTCGAAATGGTGGAAGGAAGGTGCCATCTGCATGTCAGGCGACCTTCGACAACGGAGCCGCATCGCCCTCGAGGCGCTGCTCCATGAACTTGCAGTACCATTCGACGAACTGCATCACACCGCCTTCATGCTCCGGCGAATAGGGGCCGGACTCATAGGCCGGCGAGCGGATGCCGAAGGCGTTTTCCTCGACGATCTGGCGATCCTGGTCATTGGTCTCGGTCCAGACATGGGTCAGGTCATCGAGCGTATAGTCGACGCCTTCGACCGCATCCTTGTTGACCAGCCACTTCGTCGTCACCTGCGTGAGCTCTGGCCCGAGCGGCAGCACGCGGAAGGTGATGGCGTGATCGGAAAGCACATGGTTCCAGGTGGTCGGGTAGTGGAACATCAGGAGCGTGCCGATCTGCCTCTGCCGGACATCGGCCGACAGCGCCCTTTTGACGGCCGCTGCACCCGACATGGTGTAGCTTTCGGCATTATCGACCAGCGGCATGCGCGCGGCGCGGAACTGGCCGGTCGGCGACATCCGGAACTCGCTCGGCAGGCCCTCTGCCTCGCATTTCGCCCAATGGGCGGCGATCACCGGATCGTCCTTGGCGCCCTGCACCCCGGTCGCGGTCGGCGCTTCCGGATAGGTCCGGCAGAGTTCGGGGTGATTGGCGGCGCAATGGTAGCACTCGCGGTTGTTTTCCCAGACGAGCTTCCAGTTGCCCTTTTCGATGATGGTGCTTTCGAAGGCGACCTTGGTCTCCCCCAGCCGGTGCGGAGCGAGATAGGGGGTGACCAGTTCACGGAAGGCCGCGAAATCCGCCGGCGTCTCCGACAGGTTGATGAAGATGTAGCCGCCGACCGTCTCGCAGTGGATCGGTTTCAGGCTGTGGGCCGCCTTGTCGAAGTCCTCGCCCATCTGGCGCGCGAAGAGCAGCGAGCCATCGAGCTCGTAGGTCCATTGATGATAGGGACAGACGAGCTTCGCCGCGGACCCCTTGTGCTGCGTGCAGACGCGGGAACCGCGGTGCCGGCAGGAATTGTGGAGCGCGCGGATCGTACCCTGGCGATCACGGGTGACGACGACGGGAAAATCGCCGACCTGGACGGTGAAATAGTTGCCGGCCCGCGGGATCTCGCAGTCATGGCCGATGAACAGCCAGTCCTTGTACCAGATGTTTTCCAGATCCTGCCGGTAATAGTCGGGATCGATGTAGAAGGCCCGATCGAGGCTGTAGCCGTCACGCCGGCCCTTCAGCTTGCGAAGCATATCGGTCTTGGTATCCATGTCCTGTCCTCATGCGCCATGTTTCGGAGAGGCAGGACAGGAACCCGCACGGGCGCACCCATGCGTTTCAGGCTCCGATCCGGCTGCCCGCCGCAACCCGTTACGGTTATGTCCGTCAAGGCTGGTTTCCGGGCTCAGGAGCCGTCCTTTGCGGACCAGCCCGGCGCCTTCCCGGACGGAACCGTCCAGTGGCTTTTGCCGAGGCTTTCGCTCCACCACCGTTGCGGGGGCAGCGCCGGGATTTGACCGGCTTCCCAATTCTCCGCCTCCCCTTTGGAAGGCGACACCTTGAGTAAGGCTATGTAAGCGCGGAAGGCGTCCTGGCAGACGCCGGATAGCGACATCCAATTCCAGAATGACGACACGACAGAAACCGTTCTCCCAAACCGGCGTCGGGAATTTTTCACTTTATAAACAGACAGATAGATCAAATATTGGGCATATGCCACCTTTTGTGGCTGATATGGCGCAGGCGCGGGAAGACTTCGCCCGTTTGCGACATTTTCATGAAAGTACCGGCGCATCTTCCGCCAACGAAAGGAAATCCTTCATTAACCATAAGGCACTAGGCTTGCCGGTGGACGAGGATGTCCCGCAGGCAGATGGCGCATGGCAAAACTCAGATATTACGACGCAGCGGCCGAGAAGCCGCCGGCCGTCGTGCCGAAGACGGCGGTTCACAGCGAGTTCCTGCGCACCGGCAGGATCAACCGCCGGCAATGGGCGCCGAGCGAACGACGGTATCTGAGCTATGAGGAAGTCGCGGACAGAACCGGCAAGAAGCTCGCGACCGCCGGCGACACGACGCACAAGCGGATCAACGGCTTTCACGCCTCGATCCAGTTTCCGAAGCTGATCTTCCACCGCACGCTCGTCGGCAAGCCGCATCTCGGCTATTGCCATGTGACGGCGGCGCGCACCGCGGTGACTCCTTCCAAGGACATCACCTGGTCGTTCTATTTCGCCAATTTCTTCAGCGACCTTGGTGACGAGACCCATTTCTTCGACCGCATCCAGAGCGGCTATTCCCGCATGTATTTCGCCGTCGCGATCGAGCCGAACGCCGAAGACGGACAGATGGTCATCAACCGCAACGTCCGTGACAACGGGCTGCTCTTCCGCACGGACGACCCAAAGGTTGCTCTCAAGAACGTGCTGATGCTGGGTGCGCGGGACGACGCGCTGCGCCGCATCATCCGCAGCCTCTGAGCCAGCAACCGATCCCCGCAAAGAAAATCGTTCTGTTTTCCCGGCACGTCCGCTAAGGAAGCGTCGGAAAGGAAACGGCATGGCAGAGATCATCGACACGGGTATTGAACCGGACCGCGCGATCGAACGCGCCTGCGCCGTTCTTGCCGAAGGCGAACCGGTCGCCATTCCCACCGAAACCGTCTATGGCCTTGCTGCCGACGCGACCAATCCCGACGCGATCAGCCGCATCTACGAGATGAAGGGGCGGCCGCGTTTCAATCCGCTGATCTCGCATGTTTCCGACATGGCCATGGCCGAGGCTCATGTGCGCTTCGACCCCCTGTCCCGACGCCTGGCGGAAGCGTTCTGGCCCGGCCCCCTGACCTTGATCCTGCCGCAGCGGCCGGAGAGCACCGTGCACGCGCTTGCCTCGGCCGGCCTCGATACGCTTGGCATCCGCATGCCCGACGGCTTCTCGCGCCGGGTGATCGCTCGTTTCGGGCGGCCGCTCGCCGCACCCAGCGCCAATACCTCGGGCAAGATCAGCCCGACCAGTGCGGCCCATGTCGATGCCGATCTCGGCGAGAAACTGAAACTGATCCTCGATGCCGGCCCAGCCGAAATCGGCTTGGAGTCCACGATCATCAAGGTCGACGGCAACGAGATCCGGCTGCTGCGCCCGGGCGGCCTCGATGCCGCCGAGGTCGAGCGCCTGCTCGATCGTCCGGTGATCCGGCCGGAAACGGCGGGCGCAACGATCGAGGCGCCGGGCATGCTGGCCTCCCACTACGCGCCAGGCGCTGCCGTGAGGCTTGATGCCGCCGATGTGCGCAGCGGTGAGGCGCTGATCCGCTTCGGCGGCGACCGGATCGCCGGCGAGGAACAGGCGGCCGTGGTTCTCGATCTCAGCCCGACCGGAAATCTTCGCGAAGCGGCAGCCAATCTCTTCGACTACATGAAGCGCGCGGACGCCAGCGGGGCGGCGACGATCGCCGTCGGGCCGATCCCTTCGGAAGGATTGGGCGAAGCGATCATCGATCGGCTGCAGCGGGCGGCGGCGCCGCGCGGGTGAGATGGCGTGCGGCATCTCGTCCGCACCGCGATTGCGGTTATGATCGCAGTCGATACGAACCGAGGATCGTGTCTTCATATCAACCGGTCCGATAGCGCGCGCAGGCGCAACACGAAGGCAGGCCTATGACGACGACCCTTCCCTCACCCGAACTCATCGCCTCCTTCGTCGAGATCGTCGGCAGCGCCAATACGCTGACCGCCGAAGCGGACAAGGCCCGCTATCTCGTCGAATCCCGCGGGCTCTATCGCGGCACGACGCCGATGGTGCTTCGTCCCGGCTCGGTCGACGAGGTTTCGCGCATCATGAAACTCGCCAGCGCGACCCGCACGGCGATCGTGCCGCAGGGCGGCAATACCGGCCACGTCGCCGGCCAGATCCCACGGGAAGGCAAGGCGGATATCGTGCTTTCGCTCGAACGGCTGAACCGCATTCGCGACGTCGATCCGGTCGGCAACGTGATCGTGGCGGACGCCGGCTGCATTCTCGCCGACATCCAGAAGGCGGCCGACGATCACAATCGCCTGTTCCCGCTGTCGCTCGGATCGGAAGGCTCCGCCCGCATCGGCGGCAATCTCTCCACCAATGCCGGTGGTACAGCGGTGCTCGCCTATGGCAACATGCGCCAGCTTTGCCTCGGCCTCGAAGTGGTGTTGCCGACCGGCGAGATCTGGGACGGGCTGCGCCGGCTGAAGAAAGACAATACCGGCTATGACCTGCGCGACCTCTTCATCGGCGCTGAGGGCACGCTTGGCATCATCACCGGTGCCGTGCTCAAGCTGTTTCCGAAGCCGCTCGGACACCAGGTGGCTTTCGCCGGCGTCGGCAGCGTCGAGCATGCGCTCGCCCTCTTCGAGAAGGCCTCCAGTCTTTGCGGGCCGGCGCTGACGGGCTTCGAACTCATGCCGCGGCTCGGCGTCGAATTCACGACAAGGCACATTCCCGGCGTTCGCGACCCGCTGGAAACCGTCCACCCCTGGTATGCACTGATCGACATCTCCACCTCCGATTCCGCCGAAAGCGCCGAGCGGATGGTCAGCGACCTCCTGGAACAGGGATTTGCAGCCGGCCTCGTCGAAAATGCCGTGATCGCTGCCAACGAGGCGCAAGGCAAGGCGCTGTGGCATATGCGCGAAAGCATGTCGCCGGCGCAGAAGCCCGAGGGCGGTTCGATCAAGCACGACGTTTCGGTGCCCGTCTCCAGCATTCCCGCCTTCATGAAGGAGGCGGATGCCGCTGTCATGAAGGCGATCCCCGGCGCGCGCATCTGCTCCTTCGGCCACATGGGCGACGGCAACATCCACTACAACATCTCGCAGCCGGTCGACGCCGACAAGCAAGCCTTCCTCGATCGCTGGCGCGAGATCAACGCGATCGTCCACGGTATCGTTCTCAAATACAACGGCTCGATCTCGGCCGAACACGGCATCGGCCAGTTGAAGCGCGACGAGCTCGCGGAGATCCGGTCGCCGATCGAGATCGAGCTGATGCTACGGATCAAGCACGCCTTCGATCCGGCGGGCATCATGAACCCTGACAAAGTGCTGCGCGCGGACCGGTGATTGCGGGCGGCCCTACTGCATGTCTCCTTAGATCGACCTCGATTTAAGGGCAAAGACATGCAGTAAATCAAAGTGCTACAGCGACCTTTGCGCGTCTGAAAAGACGCGCGGCGCTGTAGGCCGAGGGCTCGTGCACCCCGCAGGAGGTCGCCAGACTTCCGGGTCCGCGTCAGCGACCGCCTGCGCGCAATTGCGAGAGGGACAGGAGCGTCTCGGCGCTGACACCGCCACCACCGCTACCGCTGAGGATCGCCAGCCCTGGTGAGACGTCCGTGTTGTTTTCGACGTCATAAAGCGCCGTGAACCGCTGCAGGAGCTTTTCGAGCTTCGCCGGGTCCTGCAGCTCCTTGATGTCGATGACGCGCTCGATATAGGCGGCCTGCGCCTCGATCTTGGCGTTCTGCAGTCCCTCCGGCATGCTGTAGGCCGTCTTGATAACCTGGAACAGGGCGGTCTCGGCCAGGATGTCGTAGGCCGTGTTGATCTCCGGCGCCTTGCGCTTGAAATAGAGCGCCAGGCGAACGCCGCCGTTGTCGGCGCCTTCCGACTCCTCGAGCGACTGATTGAGATAGAGATCGACCGTGGTGATCAACCCGCGCCGGGTCTGGATCTGGCCGGCCTCGCCCCGGACGATCTTGCCGTCCGTATCGAAGTTGAAGGAGGCGACGATCTCGCGATATCTCAGCCCGTTCGGATCGGTATTGATGAAGCTCTTGGGATCGTCCAGGTCGGACGTGAACATGTCCTTGAGGTATTCGGTCTTGACCGTTTCCGGATCGATGCCGGCGCCGACGAGAACGAAGTCGACCAGACGCCGGTTCGCAAGAAAGGCGTCGAGCGTCTCGATCTTCTCGATCTCGGCAGTGTAGTATTTGGCTTCCTCCTGCGCCTTATCCTTGGCGACCTTCTTCTCTTCATCCGTTCCAAAGCGGGACTTGGCGATCACGTAGGCCTTGGCCGTGTTCATGATGTCGGCTTCGCTCTGCGCCAGCTTCGGTGCGCCGAGCGTGCCGTCCGGATTGAAGTTGAATGCCTTTACCAGCTTGACGTAGCGCTCATCGCGCAGCGTGTTGGCATAGCTCTTGGGATCGTTGAGGTCGCTGGTCAGAATACGCTTCAACGTTCGCGTGCTCAGATCCTCGTTTTCGAGACCGAAGGCCCGCAGCATGAATTTCTTCATGTCGTTGTTGGCGAGCAGTTCATCGACCGATTTCATTGTGCCGATCAGGAGCTTGAAGCGCTTGACCAGAGCTTCGTCCTCGGCATCGCTCTTGTCGTTGTAGCGCACCATGTACTCGTCGGACGTCGTCTTCATCTGGTTCGCATCCTGCGCCGTCTTGCCGGCCTGCAGCGTGCCGTCGGCCTGGAAGTTGAAGGCGGCGAACATCTTCTTGTAGGCGGCGTTGTATTCGCCGCCATATTTGTTCACGTAGCTCTCGGGGTCGTTGATGTCGCTGGTCAGGATGTTTTCGACCGTAGAGGGCACCGTCGTCGCGGATGGCAAGCCGAAGGCCGTGACGATGTAGTTGAACAGACGGCTATTGCCGACCAGGTCCGAGACCGTGGTGATGCTGCCGATTGTCTGTTCGTAGTATTCCTTGTTGAGCAACGCCCCGGCGCCGGTCAGTCGTGCGGCGCCCGACGGTGTGACGCCAGGGCGCTCGAAGACATAGGCCTCGTTGAGCAGCGCCTTCTTTTCGTCGCTGATTGCCTTCTCGCCGGCGGGCACGCTGCCGTCGGCATCGAAATTAAACGTCGAGGCGAGCTGGATATAGATATCGAGACTGCGCACCTGCCGGTCGAGCGTCGTCAGCTCCAGTGAGAGCTGCGCCTTCAGCGCAGGCGCCTGGTCGCGCGGAGGCAGCCTGGCGTCGAGATCGGCCACGATCGCGTTCTGCTCGTCGATCTTCGCCTGGATGGCCGGCTTCTCGGCATCGGGCGCTGCGGCCAGTTGCTCCGTCAGGCTGGAGATCTGCGAAAGCGCCGTGTCGCGTGCCCCGAGGTCCGTCAGCTGCTTCGTCGCCTCCGTCATCCTGGTCTTGGCGGCCGTCTGGTTGGCCGTAAGCGTCGCGGGATCGCTGGTCAGCGCATTGCGGACGTCCGTGTAGGAAAATGTCTTGGGGTCCAGTCCGAACACCGTGAAGGCAAAGCTGCGCAGCTTTTCGTTACCCAGGAACTGGTCGACATCGGTGACCAGATCCATGGCCGCGCCAAAATAGGCCATCTCCTGCCGCATGACTGTATCGAGATTGGTGATACGCTCGTTGTAGAGGCCGATCAGCGCATCCTGCTGTGCGTTGGTTTGGGCCACCGCGGTTGCCGAACTGAAGTTGAAGGCTTGTGCAAAATTGCGGTAGCGTTCATCCGTGAGACGGTTGGCGAAACTGTTGTCATCCTTGAGGTCGCTTTCCAGAACCTTGCGCATGAAGGCCTTGGCATAGGTCATGTCCTCCAGGCCATGCGCCTTCATCGCGTAGGAATAGAGCCGGTAGTCGTCGAGGAACTCGTCGACGGTTTTCACGCTGCCGATGTTTTCCCGGTAATACTCGGCTTCGCGCGCGATCTGCGGCTGCTGGGCAACACGGTTGAGGCTGCTGCGCAAATCACGCGTGATGCGACTGTAGTCGAGATAGGTCGATACCATGCCTGGCCCCGTCGGTTACCCATGGGGTGGGCGAACCATCCCCGAAACAGAATTCTGACGCGTCATGATTGCAGCACTGGCTTGTGTCTGGCTTTTCGCCGACGGCCGGCGCCCCGCGTTGCGCCCGATCGGGACAAGACGGTCCGAGCCGTTGACGAAACGGAAACCCTGAGCGGTCGGCTTTTGCTAACCATCGAAAAACGCAAAGTTTTCTTAACCGCGATTCTTAAGTCGTTCGGAAAGGGGGGCGCCTATTCTCCAGCCCATAGAGGACGAAAAGTCCCGACGAGAAGACCGGATACCGGCTCTCAAGGAAAAACAAGGGCGATTGAAATGCGCAATACACTCTCTCAACCCGCATGGGTCGAAAACACGCTCCGTCTTGATCCGAAGCGCTTTCCACAGCAGGCAAGCTACGCTTTGCACGGTCATACGGGTAATGTCACGATCAGCCTGGACGAGCGTGGCGCAGTTCTGCGCAAGGTGCTACCATCGAGCGGCCTGCCGCTTTCGATCGCATTGCCGGCGCGGGCATTCAAAGGGGTCGCGGCTCGCGCGATCGATCACGGCGACGGAGACGTTACAGTGACGCTGGAACTTCATCACGACGACCCGGACCTCTGCGTTCCGCTGCTCGTCGCACACGATCTGTCCGACATCGCGGCTGACTGGCGCGCCTGGGCGGAGGCCTATCGCATTCCGATGCTGATGGTCGAAGCGGACGGCGTTGCAAGGCCGCTCGAAGAGCATCTCGGCGACGTGCGCACCGCACCGGTCAAGCCGCGGCGGCGCCACTCCTTCTTCGCCGAGCGCCGGCCGCGTTTCCTCGTGCGTCGTTCCACCGGCAAGCTTGGCGTTCACATGAAGATCGACGGGCGCGAGATCATCGCCCGCAGTTAATCCGCAGCAGCACTTCCAGCGCGACAGCCGGCCGTTCCCTGCGGTCGGCTGTTGTCGTTTTCCGAGCCGCCGATTTTGCAATGCGGCTCCGTACGGCAAGCATTCACAGTTTTTCTGGGACTGCTCGAGATGTTCCCACGGAAACAGATCCGTCGCCTTCTTCGTGCCATATCGGCTTCATAGCCAAGATCACGAAAGAAGGAGAAACCCGATGCGCAAGCATATCGCCGCCGCCGTTGCCGTCATCCTGTCCAGCTTCCGTGCGCGTCATGAGGCGAAGGAGCGCAAGGCCGCCCGCGAGATCAGCTGGGCCTGACGCTTTTTGCGGCCCGCCACTACAGCGCGGCACGTCCTATCAGACGCGCAAAGGTCGCAGTAGCACTTTCAGGGCTGCCGGGACGAACCGAACGTATGAAGAGGATCCTCCGCCGCGACGGAGGATTTTTCATATCAGGCGTATAAGAATCGCCAGCACCAGGCCGGCAAAGATTATCAGGCCGACGACCCCATTGAACTTGAACAGCGCCAGACACTGCGCCGGATCGTGGATATTCAACACCAGGATCTGGTAGGTCAGCATCGCCGCGGCAATCAGAAGGCCGATATAGGCGACAGCGCCGGCACCGGCAGCCACGAAGGACATGAGCAGCAGCAGCGTCGCGATGCCATAGAGGCCGATCAGCCACGGCCGCGGATTTTCGCCGAACCGCCGTGCCGTCGAACGTACGCCGATCAGCTCGTCGTCCTCCCTGTCCTGGTAGGCGTAGATCGTGTCATAGCCGATCGTCCAGGCAATCGCCGCGCCATAGAGCGACACGGCTGCCAGCGAGAGCGTGCCGAACTCGGCCGTCCACCCCATCAGCGCACCCCAGGAAAAAGCCAGACCCAGGAAGAATTGCGGCCAATCGGTAAACCGCTTGGCGAAGGGATAGATCGCCACGACCGCCAACGACAGGATGCCGAGCACGATCGAAAAAGTGTTGAACTGCAGCAGCACGACGAGGCCGACGAGCGCCTGCAGCACCATGAACACCTTCGCCTGGAGACGCGAGACGCGCCCCGACGGCAGCGGCCGCGATCGGGTGCGCGCAACCTCCATATCGATGTCGTGGTCGACGATGTCGTTGTAGGTGCAACCGGCGCCGCGCATGGCGATCGCGCCGGCGGTGAACAGGAAGCAATGGTACAGGAAGCGGCCGAACGAGAATGCCTCGGTGCCCGCCACCGCGCCGGTAGCCAGCGCCACGGACCAGAGGCAGGGCAACAGCAGCAATTGCCAGCCGATCGGGCGGTCCCAACGGGCGAGCTGCGCATAGGGCCAGAGCGCGCGCGGCATCACGCGATAGACCCAGTTGTTGGACGGCGCGTCATGGACGCGGCCGGAATCGGCGGAAAAGGTGTTCATGCTTCTGTTTGACGCCGCGCGTCCGGCCGGTCAAGCGGCGAGATCGTCGCGGCGCCGGCCCGGCGCATTGTCACGGAAGGCTGAAGTCGAAGCGGTAGGTTGCCGACAGGCCGACCAGGACCTGGTTGCGGCTGCCGCGCTCGCGAACGAGGCTGGAATCGGCGGCAGGGCCAAGCAAACGCCGGTACTCGGCATAGGCACTCGTTTCGAGCTTCTCCGTTGCCTGCCAAGTGATCGCGGCGCCGACGCCGGCGGATCCGACGCCGCCATGCGGATAATACGTGGCAAGACCAGATGCGGCCGACTCGCGGTCATTCACGCCATAATAAGCGCCGTAGTAGTCGCTGGTCGCAGCGGTCAGGCGTGGACCGCCGGAGATGCGGACATTGCTGCTGACGTCGGTGAAGGCGTCGGCCGCGACATCGGCGACGATGCCGTGGTGGCTGCGAATGCCCTGGCGGACTTCGGCGCGCACCCGCAGCCAATCGGTCGGATAGACCTCCGCAAAGCCACCGACTTCGCCGCCGAACTTGATCGGATCGAGACCCTTCAGATCGCTGGAGGTGCCGGCATCGCGCTCGAAGATCAACTTACCGACGAGACCGGCACGGAAACTTCCCTGGTCGACCAGCGCATAGGACATGTTGTCGTTGCGCGAGGAGAAGCGGACCGTGCTGCCGGCCTTGCCGAGCGAGATCAGCGGTGCGGCCTGGAACATGCGCTTCGAGGCGCCTTCGTATTTCGGGCCGAGGAACCCGGTGGCTCCGACCTTCAGATACCAGTCACCGGACCAGAAATATTGGCCGTCACCGGCAGAGGCGGCGTTCGCCGACAGCAAAAGGGTTCCAGAAAGGAACACGAGAGAACGGATACGCAAGAAACAACTCCGGAAGAATCATTCGCCGGGGCGAAGCATTGACCGTGCCGACAGGACGAGGGAGGCAGACGCGGACTGGAACGGCACAGGGCGACTTATTCCGGCTTGTTCCTACGATTCCGTTAACCAGGTCAATTCAAGCTTCCTTTGCCATACCCGACGTGCCGACGCCGATCACTGCCCAAGATAGGTCTTGAGATAAACACTCGGCGGGCTGCCGAGCATGCGGCGAAACATGGTGGTGAAGGCGGCGACGTTCTCATAGCCGGCATCGAGCGCCACATTGGTGATCGGCTCGCCATCGGCCAGCAGCGGCAAGGAGGCGAAGATACACGCCTGCTGGCGCCAGGTGACGAAGCTGACCCCTGTCTCCTTGCGAAAAAACCGCGTGAACGATCGCCGGCTGAGGCCCATCCGGTCCGCCCACTGGTCGATGCTCGCTGCCGCTGACGGCGCCTGCAGGAACTGTCGGCACAGCGCTGCAAGTTTCTCGTCACGCGGGAACGGCAGGCCGAGCGGGCGTTCCCGCAGCCGGCCGATTTCTTCCAGAAGCAGATCCGTGACCAGTTGCTCGCGCCGCTCCGACATCGTCTCGTTCTCGATGCCGACGAGCGCATCGACGAGGCTGCCGGCGAGCGGGTTGATCTCCATGACCATCGGCCGCTCGGCGAAAAGCAGGTCCGGCGCGAAGTAGATCGAATGCATGCGCACGTCGCTGATCATCTCGGCCGAGTGCTCCATGCCGGCCGGGATCAGCAGGGCATGGCCGGGCGGAACCATCCAGCGTCCGCGTTCGGTGCGCATCAGCACGACGCCGCCGCGCGCCCACCAGAGTTGCGTGCGCGTATGGCTGTGGAAAGGGACGAGAAGGCCGGCACTGTAGTCTCGCCCCAATGCCAGCACCGGGGCGTTTCCCGTCTCGATCCAATCGAGGTTGCGAAAGTGATCCTCATCGGGAAGCTGCGGCAAGGGAAATCGGCGGATCGGCATCTGGCCCACTCACGAAAGAACTCGACCAGATCACAAAAGCAGGCCAATCGCAACCTCAGTACAGATAACCACGCCGCATACAACCTTCGAGACGGCAAGGAATCACCCATGTCTACCGTGACCTCAACTTCCGGGATCACCCCAGAAAAGACGGCCTTCTCCGTCATCCTGGCTGTCAGCTTCTGCCACATGCTGAACGACATCATGCAGTCGCTGCTGACCGCGCTCTACCCGCTGCTCAAGGCGAACTACGCGCTCGATTTCGTGCAGATCGGCCTCCTGACCTTCACCTTCCAGCTGACGGCATCGATGCTGCAGCCGGCCGTCGGCATCATCACCGACCGCTGGGCGCTGCCCTATTCGCTGCCGGTTGCGATGCTCTCGACCTGCAGCGGCCTGATCCTGCTTGCCAATGCCCGCGACTTCTGGGTTCTCCTCATTGCGGCAAGCCTCATCGGCATCGGGTCGGCGATCTTCCATCCGGAGTCCTCCCGCATCGCCCGCCTCGCCTCCGGCGGTCGCCACGGCCTGGCGCAATCGCTGTTCCAGGTGGGCGGAAACGCCGGCAGCGCCATGGGGCCGCTGCTTGCCGCCTTCATCGTCATTCCCTTTGGCCAGGGAAGCCTCAGCTGGTTCTCGATCGTCGCGATCATCGGCTTCTTCGTGCTCTCCTGGGTCAGCACCTGGCATGTCCGCCATCGCCGCACGACGATGAGCCGGCCGGCGCCGAGCCGCACCCTTCCCCTGCCGAAGGGGCGGGTGATGTGGGCGGTCGCCGTGCTGGTGCTGCTGACGGCCACGAAGAACGTCTACATGGCCAGCATCTCCAGCTATTTCACCTTCTTCGTCATCGAGAAGTTCGGCGTCGGCGTTCAGGAGGCACAACTCATGCTGTTCCTGTTCCTCGGCGCGGCCGCGGCCGGAACCTTCCTCGGCGGCCCGATCGGCGACCGCTACGGCGCCCGCTTCGTCATCTGGTTCTCGATCCTCGGCGTCATCCCCTTCGCCTTGCTGCTGCCCTATGCGAACCTCTTCTGGACCGGGGTTCTGTCGATCGTCATCGGCCTGATCTTCTCCTCGGCCTTCTCGGCGATCGTCGTCTTTGCCCAGGAACTGGTGCCGGGTCGGGTCGGGCTGATCGCCGGCGTCTTCTTCGGTTTCGCCTTCGGCTTCGGCGGCATGGGCGCGGCCGTGCTCGGCATCTTCGCCGACCGGCAGGGCATCGAGTTTGTCTACACCGTCTGCTCCTATCTTCCGCTGCTCGGTATCCTCACGATCCTGCTGCCGAAGATCCCGGCGAGATAGTGTTTCGCGCAGAGATTGTCCTTGCAAATTCACCGGGCGCCGCCATGCGGCGCCCGGTTTCGTTTGAGCGGCAAGCCGCACCCGACACCTTCCTTACCCGTCGCAGCCCCACGTAATCATTCATCAATTTTTGCGCGCTACGGTCGTCTGACGGGCTTGGGCAGGGGTATGCAATGCAGGGGCGAACGGTGATTCCGGCCTTTCTGGCGACGTTGCTTTTTGCAACGGCGGCACCGGCCGAGACCCTGAACCTGCTGATCTGGGAATCCTATATCGACCAGAAGATCCTGGACCGCTGGACGGCGATCACAGGCGTTGCGGTGCATCAGGTCTATTACGATAACGGCGACACGCGCGACGAAGTGCTGGCCGACCCGAACAGCCGCGTCGACCTGGTGGTCACTGGTGAAAACAGCGCCGCCCTTTTCGGCCGCAAGGGCGTGCTCGAAAAGCTCGACGAGACCAATGTCGCCTCTCTGCGGGACTACGACGAAAGCTGGCGCAAGCGCTGCTCGGGCCGCGGCCTGCCCTACCTCTGGGGCACGATGGGCATCCTCTACCGATCGGACGTCGTTACGGAGGTGCCGACCTCCTGGCAGGATCTCATGCGCCCGGCGCCGGCGCTCGCCAAGCATGTCGCCATGTATGACGACCACAACGAGGCCTTCGTCGCGCCGCTGATGCTGCTCGGCCAATCGATCAACACCAACGACAGCGCGACGCTGAAAGCGGCCTTCGGTCTGATGAAGGAACAGGCGCCCTCGGTGCTCACCTACGAATACGTCATCAGCTCGATCCAGAATCCGACGGTCAGCAAGGACATCCACATGGCGCTGGGCTATAGCGGCGACCAGCACGTGCTCAACGACAAAGCCGGTACGCCCGGCGTCTGGCGCTACGCCGTTCCCAAGGAAGGCACGCTTTCCTGGCTCGATTGCATGTCGGTCGTCGCCAACTCGCCGAACAAGGATCGCGCACTCGCTCTCCTCGACTATCTCGGCTCGCCCGGAAGTGCCGCCGCGAACGCGCTGGCGCTCAACATGCCGACGGCAAGCCGGGCCGCCTATGCGCTCCTGCCGCAAGAAGTCCGCGCCGACCCCGCCATCTACCCCTCGCCCGACATCCTGGCCAGGAGCCAGTATCAACAGGAACTGTCCACAGAGTCGGTGCAATTGCGCCGGCGCATCATCAGCACATTGGCGAACTTCCAGTGAACCTCGGCAAACGCGCGCTCATCCTGATCTTTCCCGTCGTTCTCGCTGGTTACCTGCTGGCAGCGGTCTCGGTCCACGTCACGCAGAGCCGCTCGATCCGTGCGCTCGAACACGCCAAACTGTCGCAGCGACTGGAACATGCGGCCGCCGTTTTTCAAAACGAGATCGGCCGCAGCAAGGCCTTCCTCAATGCGCTCCTGAACGGCAACTCGCTGCGCCAGTATGTTTCCGAAACGGACGAGAATTACCGCGCCAATGCGCTCGGCGTCAGGCTGCAGGAGAGCCTCAAGTCGCTTCTGGACGACCCGACGGACTACGTCTCGCTGGCGCTGCTGACCTCCGACCTGAGAACGGACTACTATTTCGAGAACAGCTGGGATCCCTTCGCCCAGATCGACGATGCCCAGCTCAACCTCGCCCGCCGGCTGATCCGCGAAGACAAGCTCTCCGACTGGACCTACCTCTACGAAGCCGGGCAAAGACCGCGCATCGTCTATTCCTTCTTCCTCGATCCGATTGCCTTCACCCGGCCGCTGCCCAGCAAGAAATCGAGCGCCCTGCTCGTCCAGGTCGCGATCCAGCCGGACCGCTTCCTCGACATGCAGCAGGCGCTGAAGAAGGAATACGGCTCCGACATCGTGCTCCAGCCCTGGCCGTTGGCGATCACCGATGACCTTTCGGCAAGCGTCCATCTCGGGCCTTCGCTCTACGCAACGCTGACCGTTCCCAGCGAGCATTTCGATGCGCTGATGGCCCGGCAGAAGTTTCTGCTGGCGCTCGGCGCCGTCGCCATGAGCCTGTTCTCGATCTGGCTGATCATCATGCTGATCCGCCGTTTCATCACCGATCCGATCGCCACGCTCGACGCCGATGTGATGGCGGTGATGGTGGGCGCGCGCGACGAGATCCGCGACATGGAGGAGAAAGGCGAGATCGGGCGGCTGATGGAAAATATCCGCGAACTCCATCGGCAGTCGGTGCAATCGTTGAAACTGGTGCAGCGCAGCTCCTGGACCGACACCCTGACCGGGATCAGCAATCGCGGTCGTTTCAACGCGCTTGCCGCCGGTGCCGTGCGCGAGGCGATCGCCGCCGGCGAGAAGTGCAGCCTGCTGTTCATCGACATCGACAACTTCAAGTTCGTCAACGACAAGCATGGCCACGAGATCGGCGACGAGCTTCTGAAGACGCTGGCCGCCCGGATCGGCGAGCGGGTCGATGCGATCACCGAGCGGCGCGGCCAGAAGCCGGCCATTCTTGCCCGCCTCTCCGGCGACGAATTCGCCGTCTTCGTGCGGTCGCGGCCGGGCGACGGCACGGTCCGGGAAATTTCGGCCGCCATTCTGGGGCTGTTCGAGGACGGCTTCGAGGTCTCCGACAAGCGCTATCCGGTGACCGCAAGCATCGGCGCTGCGATCTGCCCTGATGACGCGACCAACCTTGCCGAGCTGATCTCGAACGCCGATGCCGCGATGTATCAGGCAAAGACCAGCGGCAAGAACCGCTCGGCCCGCTTCTCCCGCGCCCTTCACGACAAGCGTACGCGGCTGCGCCAGATCCAGGACGAACTGCGTTCGCTGGATCCGGACGAACAGTTTCACCTCGTCTATATGCCGATGGTCGACACCGATGGTCGCGTGACCGGTTGCGAAGCGCTCTTGCGCTGGTACTCGCCCGTTCTCGGCAACGTTACCCCGGACGAATTCGTGCCGATCGCCGAAAGCTCGGGCCTTTTCACCAAGATCGACTGGTGGGTGATCAACAAGGCGATGTCGGATTGCGGCCAGCTCAAGGCCCTCTTCGGCCCGCAAACGGTACTGGCGATCAACATCTCCTCGGCCGAACTGCATTCGAAGGCGATCGCCGATCATTTCTCCGACTGCCTGGAGATGCATGGGCTGGAGGCGCGTTCGATCGAAATCGAGCTCACCGAAACCTTCGCCGTCAAGTTCAGCGACCAGCTTCGCCGCAACATCGACGCCCTGCGCCAGAGGGGCTTCCGCCTTTCGATCGACGATTTCGGCGCCGGCTACACCTCCGTGCAGCAGATCATCGAATACACGGCCGACACGATCAAGCTCGACCGGGCGCTGGTCTCGAACCTCACCGCCTCGCAATCTCTACCGGTGCTCAAGGCACTGATCGCGCTCTGCCATGCCAAGGACGTCGCCGTCGTCGGCGAAGGCATCGACACGCCGGAAAAGCTCTCCATGCTGACGGCTGCGGGCTGCGACCTGTTCCAGGGCTATCTCATCAGCAAGCCGCTGCCGATCGAGGACCTGGCGATCTGGGCGCTGACACGTACCGCCCGCTACGCGCACGGCGATGGACAGGACGACCTGCAAAGCCGGCAGGCCATCGCCTGAACGGCGGTGATTGCGGGAATCGCTGGCCGGACTCCCGTTTTCCCTTGACCTTGCCGCCCTGCCGTCCTAACCGCAGCGCAGCAATTTCGGGATATCGGGGGCTGCAATGAAGGTTCTTCTGATTGGATCGGGTGGGCGCGAGCACGCCCTAGCATGGAAGATTGCACAGTCTCCCAAACTGACGAAGCTTTATGCAGCACCGGGCAATCCCGGCATCGCCGAAGAAGCTGCCATCATCGCGCTCGACACGGAAGACCATGCGGCCGTCGCCGACTTCTGCCGCAAGGAAGCGATCGATTTCGTGGTGGTCGGTCCCGAAGGGCCGCTCGTCGCCGGTCTCGCCGACGTCCTGCGCGCAGCCGGCATCGCCGTCTTCGGCCCGTCCGCAGCCGCCGCCCAGCTTGAAGGCTCCAAGGGCTTCACCAAGGATCTCTGCGCCCGCTACGGCATTCCGACCGGCGCCTATGGCCGCTTCACCGATGCCGAGACGGCAAAGGCCTATGTGCGCGAACAGGGTGCGCCGATCGTCATCAAGGCCGACGGCCTGGCTGCCGGCAAGGGTGTAACCGTGGCGATGACACTCGATGAGGCGCTCGCCGCCGTCGACGATTGTTTTGCCGGCGCCTTTGGTGCCGCCGGCGCCGAAGTGGTGGTGGAAGCCTATCTCGATGGCGAAGAAGCAAGCTTCTTCTGCCTCTGTGACGGCAAGACCGCGCTGGCGCTTGCCTCCGCCCAGGACCACAAGCGCGTCGGCGACGGCGATACCGGACCGAACACCGGCGGCATGGGCGCCTACTCGCCCGCCCCGGTCATGACCGCGGAAATGATCGAACGGACGATGAAGGAAATCATCGAGCCGACGATGCGCGGCATGGCGGAAAGCGGCCATCCCTTCTCCGGCGTCTTCTTTGCCGGGCTGATGATCACCGCCAAGGGACCGGAACTCATCGAATACAACGTCCGTTTCGGCGACCCGGAATGCCAGGTATTGATGATGCGGATGAAGAGCGACCTGCTGCCGCTGCTCTATGCCGCGGCAACCGGCACGCTCGCCGGCATGAGCGCAGAATGGCGCGAGGAGACGGCGCTGACCGTCGTCATGGCCTCCAAGGGTTATCCCGGAAGCTACGCCAAGAACACGCCAATCGACGCCCTTCCCGCGCCCTCTGACACCACCAAGGTGTTCCATGCCGGCACGGCCATGAAGGACGGAGCCCTGGTCGCGACCGGCGGCCGCGTGCTCAACATCACCGCAACGGGTGAAAATGCCGGCATGGCCAAGGACAGAGCCTATGCGGCGCTTGCGGCCGTTTCCTGGGAGAACGGCTTCTACCGGCACGATATCGGCTGGCGCGCGGTTGCACGCGAGAACGAGAAAGCGTGAACCGGGGATCATTCTATTTTTACCAATTCTCCTGACGGGAAAGTAAGGGAGAGCGCATATTCTCGCCGCTAACAATTGCGGGAGAAGCCTATGCGCCTGTTGCTGATCACCACCGTTCTCGGGCTTGCCGCCGGCAACGCGGCGGCGTCGTCGATCGAGTCGGTCGCTTCCGGTACGACCGACAATGCCAGTGTCGCCACGGTCTCTTGCGCCGCATGCCCGCCGCTGCAATCGAAGAAGAAGGTGACCTATGTCGTGCCGACGATCGCGGCGGGCGATGAAACGGTCGAGCTCAAGAAAATCAACGGCGAGATGAAGATGGTGCGCACCGAGGCCTGGCTCGGTGGCTCGCCCGTCGTCTTCGTCAGCAAGCCCTCGCAGGAGTTCATCAAGGCGGCGTCCGTCGAAGGCGATGCCTCCCCGACGGTCATCGTCTCGACGAACGCGAACGACCAGAACCCGGTGGCGGACGACGCGAAGATGATCGCGATCGACCAGACCGCAAAGACCGCTGCGGTCATGCCTGTCGGCGCCTCCATGGGCGGCACGGTTAAAAAGGCGGCAGCAGACGGCTCACAGCAATTTGATCCGTCCACCCTCGAACTTCGGCTAGACTGATCTCCTATCGGGAAAGTTCCCTGCCCCGCTCAGCTGTCCCCTGCATGCAAGGCTGACGGGCGTTTCGCTGCAAGAGCGAGAGATTGCGCCCCTGAGAGAAGCAGGGGCGCAATCTTTTATTCTGGGCTTTTATTCTGGGCTTTCCAATGCTTCGATCCGCGCGACGAGCGCCTCGATCTGCCTGTCCGAATAGACTTCGATACCCTGGCCGGCGAGCAATGCTGCCGTCACCCCCTCCCCGGCGTGGCGCATGCCGGTAAAGCTTCCGTCATAAACGAAGCCGGATCCGCAGGACGGACTGCCATCGATCAGCAGTGCGAAGCGACAGCCCGTTTCCCGCGCCAGCGAAAGCGCGTTTTCGGCAGCCCGCACGAAACCTTCGGTAACGTCGCGACCGTTGATCTCCAGCACCTTTGCATGGCCGGTCAGCACGTCCTTGCCGACGGCGCCGGCGGCGATCTCGGCCGGCGGACGCGGCACCGGCATGCCGGCAGACATTTCCGGACAGATGGTCACGAGACGGCCCTCGGCCCGCCAGCGATCGATCGCCGGATGTATGAGCGGCTTCGACTGGCCATCGTAGCGGACGGCATGGCCCATGAGGCAGGCGCTGACGAGGATCTTTTCGGGCATGTCTTCCTCTACCCCGACGCCCTGCCGATCAGCAAGCGCCTTCATGCCGTGCCGATCTCAAGCATCAGATCCAGCGGTCTTTTTCCGCCGTGCGATCTCCGCCCTCGTGGCCGGTGTTGAGGGTGCCGCGCGGCTCGATCAGCAGCATCTTCACCTCACGCTCCGCATAGGGCTTGTGCTCCACGCCCTTCGGCACGACGTACATCTCTCCCGGCCCGAGCGTCACCGACCCGTCGCGGAAATCGATGCGCAGCGTGCCTTCGAGCACGATGAAGGCTTCATCGGTATCCTTGTGATCGTGCCAGATGAAGTCGCCCTCGATGCGCACGATCTTGAACTGGTAGTCATTGAGTTCGGCAATGACGCGCGGTTGCCACTGATCGCTGAAGAGCGAGAGCTTTTCGGCGAAATTGATCGGCTTGTGGGTCTTCGTCGCGTTGTCCATCGGCTGTCTCCATCGGTTTGATAGAGACAGGATATAGGTCGCCCGGCGGCAGCCGGCTTGAACGTTTGTGCGAAGGCAATGGCTACTGCATGTCTCCTTCAATCGACCTCGATCTAAGGACAAAGACATGCAGCAAATCAAAGTGCTACAGCGACCTTTGCGCGTCTGATAAGACGCGCGGCGCTGTAATGCCGCCGGCGGAACCGGCGGCCGACCGTCTCGTCTTAGCCTGAGATCTTGGAGAAATCCGCAACGGTGCCGGTTGCCGAGCGGATCAGACCGAGCAGCGCCAGGCGGTTCGCGCGGATCGCGGCATCGTCGTCATTGACCAGTACGTCGTTGAAGAACTGGTCGACCGGTTCGCGCAGCCTTGCCAGCGCTTCCATCGCCGAGCGGAAGTCTTCCTTGGCAATCGCGTCGCGCGCTTCGCCCGAACCAACTTCAACGGCCCGGTGCAACGCCTTTTCGGCATCGAGCCGGAAGAGGTCGGCATCGACGGCATCGGCGACGGTCGTTCCCTTCTTCTCTTCGGCCGCCAGGATCTGCGTCGCACGCTTGGTGCCGGCCAAGAGGTTCCGGCCTTCCTCGTCGGTGATGAATGCCGTCAGCGCTTCGACACGGCGGGCGATCATCAGAAGGTCGTCCGAATCCGGCGTCAGGACGGCGTCGATCAGGTCGTAACGGGCGCCGAGATCGCGCAGATAGACCTTGAGGCGGTCGTGGAAGAAGGAAAGCAGATCGGTGGAAACGTCGTCCGCGAGTGCCGGCTTTTGTGCCCGCAGAGCGACGAGTGCGGCCTCGAAGGCCGGCAGCAACGGCAGGCGCGCCTTGCCCTCCAGGATCAGACGGATGACGCCCAGTGCTGCGCGGCGAAGCGCATAGGGATCCTTGGAGCCGGTCGGCTTTTCGTCGATCGCCCAGAAACCGACGAGCGTGTCGAGCTTGTCGGCAAGCGCCACTGTCACCGCCACCGGATCGGTCGGTACCCGGTCGGACGGGCCCTGCGGCTTGTAGTGATCTTCGAGCGCATCGGCGACCGACCGCTCTTCGCCCTGCAGCAGCGCGTATTTGTGGCCCATGATGCCCTGAAGCTCAGGGAACTCACCGACCGCCTCCGTGCGCAGGTCCGCCTTGGCGAGCACCGCGGCGCGGTCGACGAGTTTTGGGTCGGCGCCGGTCACCTTGGCGAGTTCGCCGGCCAGTGCCCGGATACGGGCAACGCGTTCGCCCTGCGTGCCGAGCTTGGCGTGGAAGGTGACGTTCAGCGCATCGAGCTTGGCCATGCGCTGGTCGAGCGGCTTATCGAGATCGAGAGCGAACTTCTTGGCGGAGGCCTCGAGCGTCTCGAGATCCGGCAGGTTGCCCTGGTCGCGGTGCCAGAAATGGGCCGCGTCCGAAAGGCGGGCGCGGACGACCTTGCCGTTGCCGTGCACGATCTCCTTGCCGCCGTCCTTCGCCTCGATGTTCGAAACGAGGATGAATTTGTTGGAGAGCGTGTCTGCGCCCGGAACGCGGGTGACGAAGCACTTCTGGTTGGTCTTGATTGTCAGCCGGATGATTTCCGAGGGGATTTCGAGATAGGCGTCCTCGAAGGTCCCCATCAGCACCTGCGGCCATTCGACGAGACCCGAAACCTCTTCCAACAGACCTTCGTCCTCGACAAGCTCAAGACCGTTGGCGAAGGCGGTGTTGCGCGCGTCGGCGACGATCATCTCCTTGCGGCGCTCGCCATCGAGAACGACCTTCGCCTTTTCGAGCTTTTCGGCGTAGTCGGCGAAGCGGCGAACCGTGATCGCCTCCGGCGCATGGAAGCGGTGGCCATAGGTGACGTTCGAGGCGACGATGCCGTCGACCTCGAACGGGATCACGTGCGTTTCCTCGGTCTCCGAACCGAAGGTGCAGACGATCGACTGCAGCGGGCGGACCCAGCGAAGCGCCCCGGGCTTTGCCGACGCCACGCCGGAGCGCATCGGCTTCGGCCAGGGGAAATTGCGGATGATACCCGGCATCGCCTCGGCGATGATCTCTTCGGCCGGTCGACCCGGCTTGACGATGTGGGCGACGTAAAAATCGCCCTTCTTCGGATCGCTATGGACATGCGCTTCGCTGATCGAAGAGAGACCGGCGCCGCGCAGGAAGCCTTCGATCGCCTTCTCGTTGGCGTCGGTGCGCGGGCCCTTGCGCTCTTCGCGGATATCGGCGGAGCGGGCGTTGAGGCCACGGATGTCGAGCGTCAGCCGACGCGGCGTCCAGTATTCGCGCGCACCCTCATAGGTCAGGCCCGCCTCGACCAGGGCATCGGTCAGCAGCTTCTTGAGGTCGCCGGCCGCCTTGCGCTGCAGGCGGGCAGGAATTTCCTCGGAGCGGAGTTCGATAAGAAGATCGGGCATGGGAGTAACTTTTTCTGTTCCTGACGGTTGCGGCGGACTTAGCAATCTCTGGCAAGAATGTCACCAAGCCCGTCGATGAATTTGGCTGTCCATGCGCGGGTGCACAGGCGGTTTCACCAGCCGCCGCCGCCGCCACCACCTCCACCGCCGCCGGAAAAGCCGCCGCCGGACGAAAAGCCGGATGATGACGACTTGGGTGGAGGCGGCAAGGACGACGTCATCGTCTCCGCCATCGAGCCGGCAAAGCCGCCAATGCGGTCGCCGAAGGTGCTGGAGCCGAAACTGTCGCCCTGATACCAGCTCGGCTGATAGGCGGCAGCCGCGGCCGCCCCTGCCGCGGCCGCGAGCAACCAGCGATCGAAGGTCTCGGTCCAGGGCTTTTCGACGCCGAGCGCCACCGCATAGGGGAGCAGCGTTTCGAAATGTCGGGGCGACATTTCAGGCGCGCCCTGCATGTTCATCCGGTCCTTCTCCGCGAGCGTCATATACTGCCTGAGCCCGTCGATGCCATCCATCATCCGTGTGCCGAGCGGCGTCGGCGCGCCCATCAGGAAGAAGAACAGCACATTGACGAGAACAATGGCGCCGATAACGAACAGCAGGGGCAACTCGTCCGTCTCGGCCGCGGAATAGAAGACGGCGGCGAGGATCGCCGAGAAGATCGTGAAGGCCACGAAGCCGATGAAGGCGACGACCACGATCGACATGATCCGGCTCATCAGGCTCTTCTCGCGGCGCAGCGACTTGCCGAAGGAGACGGCGAGGATCGATACGAAGAAGGCGATAAAAACCGGAACGATCACCAGCGGCAGGCTGTCTTCGCTGAGGTCGCCGAAGAAGAACACGGCCGCGACGGCCAGCACCGACAGGATGACGCCGGCAACCACGTAGCCGGTGTTTTCCAGATAATATTTGCCGCGGTGCTCGCGCTCCATGGCACTGCGGAAATCGGCTCCGGTCGCCTGCACCCGCGTGCCATGGGCGCGATCGATGGTGAGCTTGCCGCCCGCGCCGTTGACCGCCTTCATCACGGCCGCTTCGCCGGTCGGCAGCTTTTCGTCGCCCTTCTCGCCGGTCGCGGCGATCACGATGGCGTTCTTCAGGTCCTCGAGGACCACATGACCCTTGACCGCAAGGTTGAGCGCGGCCGCCGACAGCGCCGTCCAGCCCTCGCCGGAGAAGCCCTTGTTGTCGATATAATTGACGAGCGCCGGCGAGATGCCGTCCGGCGGATCCCAGCGCGGCACCATGACGCCGCGATCCGGGTCGCGCCCGACCCTCAGCCAGGCCTGGCCGTAATACAGCAGCACGACGACGAGCCCGGCACCGGCGATGACCAGCGCGAGGTGATCGCGCAGCCACCAGGCGTTCTCCTGGCTCGAGGAAGGCCTGTCGATGCTACCCTTCGGCATCTTGATCGCGATCGTCAGCCCTTCCCGCGGATCGAGGCGGCGGGTGGTGGCGAAGAAGATCTCGCTGCCATCCCGCCATGCGCGGGCGTCCTTGCCGGTCGCGCCGTAACCGCCGGTGAAGAAATCCAAGGCTTCGGCCCTGACGCCTTCCGGCAGGGTCACCGTCGCGCTTGCCTCGTCGATCGGAAAGTCCCACTCCGTGCCGGTCACGTTCCAGTAGAGTTCGTCATGATCGTCGAAGAAACGGATCTGCCGGCCGGTTTCGTAGGTGAACTGAAACGTGTGCTCGCCCGGCTCCAGAAACACCTCGGCCGAGCCGGTGTAGATGCGGATGCCGCCGCTGATCGATTCCGTGCGGTAGGGCTCCTCGTCGCCGTCGCGCTCGACCGACAGCAGCTTGAAGTCCACCTTGCTGCGCTTGCCCTTCGCATCGGTGAAGGTCAAAGGCAGGTCGCGGTAGATGCCGCGGCGGATCTTGTTGCCCTCGACGGTCGCCGTGATCGTCTCGGTGACGGTCATCGTGCCATCCTTGGCGACATCGATGACGGAACGATAGGCGGAGAAGACCTCCTCCGCCCGACCGATGCCCGCCGTTGCCAGCAAAAACACCAGAAAGGCAAAAGCGGCAGCAAGACGGGCCATGCGGATCAAGCTTTCTTCCGGTTGAAGTTCAAGTCACGCGGTCGATCTGATTGGTTAGAACGGGATGCGGGCGGAATCCGCATACACTTTTCCTCATCCCGCTCCGGCTCAGGGCCGGTCGCCGGTGAATTCGACGCCGAGGGATGCGAGCGCATCCCAATAGGCCGGATAGGTCTTCGCAACGCAGCCTGGATCCTGGATGGTGATGCCGTGGATCTTCAGGCCGGCAAGCGCGAAGCTCATGGCGATGCGGTGATCGGCGAAGGTGTCGATCGAGGCCGGCAAGGTCTGGCCGGCAAGCGCAGGGTCGGAAGAGACGATCAGGTCGTCGCCTTCCTCATGAGCCAGGCCCGGCCGGATTGCGGAGAGCCCCAGCGAAAGCGCTCGCACCCGATCGCACTCCTTGACGCGCAGGTTTGCGAGTCCGACGAAGCGCACCGGCGTGTTGTTGAAGGCGGCGAGCACGGCGATCGTCGGGATCGCGTCCTGCATCTGCGAGCCATCGATGACGGCAGGCAGGTTCGGGAAGCTGGCGATCACCGCATGGGCGCGCGCATCCGGCTGCGAGAAGGCCGTCGCCGGCACGCCGAGATCGATGGCACCACCGGTCAGGACTTCCGCCGCCCAGAGATAGGTGGCAGCCGAAGCGTCCGGCTCGATGACATAGTCGGCCGCCCGATATCCTGTCGGCGCAACCTGCCAGACGGACGGGCTCACCTGCTCGACTTCGGCACCGAAGGCCCGCATGGCGGCAACGGTCAGGTCGATATAGCCGCGCGCGCCGATCTCGTCGCCGGCAAGCTCGATGCTGACCGGCCCCCTGGCGCCAGGTGCTGCCATCAGCAAGGCCGAGACATATTGGCTGGAAAGGCCGGCATCGATGACGACGCGGCCGGCCGGGAACCCGCCCGTGCCCTTGACGATAACCGGCGGGCAGCCGGTTTCGGAGGCGATCTCGACGCCGAGGGTACCAAGCGCCTCGACCAGCGGCTTGATCGGCCGCTTGCGCATGTGCTGGTCGCCGTCAACGACGACGGTGCCGTCGACGAGCGCCGCGGCCGCCGTCAGGAAGCGGGTCGCCGTACCTGCATTGCCGAGGAACAGCGGTACGGCCGGCGGCTTGAGTTTGCCGGTGCTGGTCACAACGAAGGTGGTTTCATCCGGCTCGTCGACCTCGACACCCATCGCCCTCAGCGCATCCGCCATGTAGCGGGTGTCGTCGCTCTTCAAGGCACCGGTCAAGCGGCTCGTGCCTTTCGCAAGGCCTGCGAGCAGCAGCGCACGGTTGGTGATCGACTTCGAGCCCGGGGGGCGCACATGGCCGCGGAGCGGATGGTCGGTCGGCAGGATGGTCAGCTTCTTCATGGTATCGGTCGTCATCGAATGAGGTCTCTTGATGCGAATTGAGCCGCAGCGAGAGCCCGCGGCCGGAATGTTCATGGCGACCGGAGTCGCGGATGGAAGGGGTCAGAACTTGACCTGCGGCACCGCGCGATCGGCCTCGTTGGTGATCTCGAAATAGCCGGCTTTCACGAAGCGGAAAGCGTTGGCGATGAGGTTCGACGGGAAGCTTTCGACCTTGACGTTGAGGTCGCGGGCAGCACCGTTGTAATAGCGGCGCGACATCTGGATCTCGCCTTCGATCGTCTCCAGCGAGCGCTGCAGTTCGGCGAAATTCTCATTGGCCTTCAGGTCCGGATAGGCTTCCGCGAGCGCGAACAGCTTGCCGAGCGCCTGGGACAACGCGCCTTCGGCCTCAGCCCGCCCCTCGATGTCGCCGGCCGGCACCGCCTGCGCCCGGTTGCGCATGGCGATCACCTCTTCGAGCGTCGACTTCTCGTGCGCCGCGTAACCTTTCACCGTTTCGATCAGGTTCGGAATGAGATCGGCACGACGCTTCAACTGCACATCGATGCCCGACCAGGCCTCCTCGGCGATCTGCCGCGCCTTGACGAGACCGTTATAGACGAAAACCAGATACAGGATCACGACGACGGCGATTGCCAGACCGATCATAGGGCACCCTCCAAAGAATTCGCGCAGAGATTAGCATTCGTGTCTCAGCTTCATAGCGCTTTCTGCAGCATTCGGGCCGAGAAACCCACTCCTCCCCGATTGCCATCCGCAAGGTGAACGCACTGTTCACCGCAGCAACGCGCCCTCACGGCAAAACACCTCGGTTCCTGTTCCAACGGTAACGGCGACCAGGCGGGCGATCGGCGATAGTCGCCCTATCGAACAACCCGAAGCCGAAGTGAAGACCATGAAAACGCTCGCAACCTTCATCAACGTGATCGCCTTTACGGCGCTCTTCGTTGCCTATGCGAGCGTTGGTTCCGCCGAACGGCCGACCGGTGTTCGCCGCGCCCTGCAGACCTATTCCGGCCAAGTCTACACTGGCGCCTATCCGACGCTGAAGGCGTTCTGCAAGAACGACATCAACGCCACGCAGATCATCTGACCGCCGATGGATCAGCGATCTGGGCCGCGCGCAAACAGCGCCTCGGCCGGATTGATCAGCGTGTGATTGTCGGCGAGCGGCGCGCCCAGCCTCTCGGCCAAATGACGCGCGATCGTCAGCTTGCCGGTTTCGGGCCAGCCATTGATGTGAACGACGAGCCCGGGCGTTTGCGCGGTCAAGCGGCGTCCCGGTTGAAGTTCGCGCCGCCGGCGTCGGTCAAGAGGAAGGCTTCGCCGCAGGCCTTGGCCAGCGTGCGGACGCGCAGGATGTAGCTCTGGCGCTCCGTGACCGAAATGACGCCACGGGCATCGAGCAGGTTGAACACGTGGCTCGCCTTGATGCACTGGTCATAGGCGGGGAAGACACACTTGTGCAGTTGATTGTTGCTGTGATCGCCCGGCGCGCCGGCAGCCAGCAGCGCCTGGCATTCCGCTTCGGCATCGATGAAGTGCTGATGCAGCATCGCGGTGTTGGCGTACTCGAAATTGTAGCGCGAATATTCCTGCTCTGCCTGCAGGAAGACGTCGCCATAGCTGATCTTCTCTGCGCCCTCGCGGCCGTTGAAGTTCAGGTCGTAGACGTTGTCGACGCCCTGAACATACATGGCGAGACGCTCGAGACCGTAGGTCAATTCGCCGGAAACCGGCGAGCATTCGATGCCGCAGACCTGCTGGAAATAGGTGAACTGCGACACTTCCATGCCGTCGCACCAGCACTCCCAGCCAAGGCCCCAAGCACCGAGCGTCGGGCTTTCCCAGTCGTCCTCGACAAAGCGGATATCGTGCAGCAGCGGGTCGAGGCCGATGGCCTCCAGCGAGCCGAGATAGAGCTCCTGCAGGTTGGACGGGTTCGGCTTCAGAAGCACCTGGTACTGGTAGTAGTGCTGCAGGCGGTTCGGGTTTTCGCCGTAGCGGCCATCGGTCGGGCGGCGCGACGGCTGCACATAGGCGGCGCGCCACGGACGGGGCCCGAGCGCACGCAAGGTCGTTGCCGGATGGAAGGTGCCGGCGCCCACTTCCATGTCGTAGGGCTGCAGCACGGCGCAACCCTTGTCGGCCCAGTAGTTGTGCAAAGTCAGGATCAGGGCCTGAAACGAGCGCTTCGGGTTCATATGATCGGGCAGAGTGGTCATGGATCGCGTCCGGATTTCTTCTAAAAATGAGCCGGACTGGTGCCACGCCTGATGACAGGGGTCAAGCAACTACAACGCCGGCCCGCCAATTAGACGCGCCGGAGCCTCTGCGCCCTGCGATCCCATCTATTCGTCGTCGCGTTTCAGCCTGTACTCACCGGTCTCGGGATCCTGGACCAGCGTGCCTTGCGCGCCGGTCCGCTCCTCGCGGCGGGTCTGTTCACGTTGGCGCGTCAATTTCCGCGCATCGGCCACGAACTTGCGATAGCCGAGCCAGAAAATGAAACCTGCAATCAAGAGCAGGATGAGTTGCGGCATTTTTCCTCCAAGGGCGACGCGCGCGGGCTAGAGCCCGAACCGCGCCCACAATGCCCTTTCCTCGATCGCTTCGGCAAGACTCGCTGCCGCCGACGCTGCCAGGGGCTCGGCGATGGCGCCGGCAACGGCCGCGCCGGTCTGCCGGCGGCCGAAAAAGCTGCGCACCGGCTGGATGAGTTCGAGTCGCGCCTTTTCGCCGTAGCGCTTCTTCACCTCGCCGCGCAGGTCGCCGAGACCGTCGATGAGCCCCAGTTCCAGCCCACGTCGGCCGGTCCAGAAGAGCCCGGTAAAGATATCCGGATCATCAGCGAGCATCTGCCCGCGACGGGCCTTGACCATTTGGATGAAGGTATCATGGATATCGAACTGCAGGTGCTTCAGAAACGCGATGTCGCGTTCCTTTTCCGGCTGGAACGGATCGAGCATCACCTTGTTTTCGCCAGCGGTATAGACACGTCGCTCGACACCGATCTTCTTCAGCAGTTCCGGAAAGCCGAAACCGCCCGAGACGACACCGATCGAGCCGACGATCGAGGTCGGATCGGCGATGATCTCGTCACCGGCGAGCGCGATCATGTATCCGCCGGAGGCGGCAACGTCCTCGACAAAGATCAGGACGCGCTTCTTCTTTTCCTCGGCGAGGTCCCGGATGCGCTGGTAGACAAGGCGCGACTGCACCGGGGAGCCGCCGGGCGAATTGACGGAGATCGCGACAGCGGGGGCGTCCTTCACCGCGAAAGCCTTTTCCAGGAGCGGTGCCGCCGTCGCCAGGTTGAGCACGGGCCGGAACTGCCCGCCGCCGGCCATGATCGCTCCGTGAAGCCGGACGACGGGGACCGTCACGCCTTCGCTGCGAAACCGCCTCGGCAACAACCGTCTCAGGAACGCCTTCATTTCAACTCCTGCCTGCTAGGTCCGATGATTTGGCTCGGATCGGCCCAAAATCATAACCGTGACCGGTTCTCATAAGTTAGAGCGGAATGCGCGCGGAAACCGCATACATTTTCCTCATCGCACTCCGACGACCAAGTATTCTGGCCTGTCCATGCCATGTATGCACTGGCGCGGCAAACGCAATCCGCATACGGTAAATCAGCGGCGGCGATAGGCGGCTCGACCATTGTTGAGATCGTCGACATGATCGGCGAAGCGGTGCCCTTCTTCATGCATGACGAGAGGCGCGCGCAGTACCAGCCGCTTGCGGCTCTGCTTGATCGCCGTCACCAGGATCCGCACGGCGTTTTCGCCGACGCGCGGATGAAGCGCCGTGATCTCGATGCCGCCGAAACGGCGGCCGCAGGCGGCGATGATCTCCGCGATCGATTCCGGCCGGGCGATCAGCGACAACTGTCCGCCCGGCTTCATGATTGCCCCGGCGGTTTTCACCCAGACCTCGAAGAGCCCGTCGCTCATCGCATGCGCCTCCGCCTTGAGACTATCCGGCGTCTTGCGGTCGGAAGCATCATTGAACGGCGGGTTCATGATCACGTGATCGAAGCTGTCATCGGCGAGGCCCGCGGCGACACGCGCCCTGCCGGCAAGCGAGACATCGGCCTCCAGCACAGAGACCCGCGACGCAAAGCGGGCGTTTTCGGTGAGCTTCAGGCTGCGGCGGGCATAGTCCGCCATGATCGGCGAGCGCTCCACCAGGACCACCTCCGCGCCTTCGATCCGCGAGGCGACGGCCATGCCGGCAGCACCTGCACCGGCGCCGAGATCGGCGACGCGGCAGGGACGGTCCGCGGAAACGAGCGACGCCAGCAGCATCGCATCCATGCCGGACCGATGCCCCTGCCCCAGCGGCTGGACGACGTGGAACTTGCCGCGATGAAAGGCATCGACGGTTTCAGCCGCAGCAGACGTCATGATTCTTGCACCTGCAGCGTGACCGGTTTGCATGGCACCCTCACGGCCGCAACTCCGCCTCGAGCCCGGCGTCGATCAGGATCCGCCGCGCGGCTTGCGCGTCTTCATCCGCAACCAGGAAACGGCGGGGCAGCAGGCCGAGCGAGCCTTCCAGAATACTCATCCCCTGATCGGCAATGAGACATGCGATGCCGGCATCCTTCATCAGGCTCTCGGCAAAGGAGAGCACGACGGCATCGTTGGTACGGATCAATTCCTTCATCCGGCGGTTTTTCCTGTCCTATTTCAGCAAGCGGGACAATTCGCCTCTTGCCGCACGTGGCACCCCTTCCTATTGTCGAAAGCGACAATGAAAACAGGAGTCCCGGTGTGGGCGTAGTGATACCGCTGGAAGACAGCAAAAACAAACAGGCGTCCGTTAAGCCGCTCGTCGACCTGACTGCGCCGGACATGGAGCGCGTCAACCAGCTCATCCTGTCGAAGGCCGGCTCCGACGTTCAGATGATTCCCGAGGTCGCCAACCACCTGATTTCTTCCGGCGGCAAGCGGCTACGCCCGATGCTGACGCTCGCCTCCGCTTCGATGTTCGGCTACGAGGGCGACGCCCACGTCAAGCTCGCCACCAGCGTCGAGTTCATGCATACGGCGACGCTCCTGCACGACGACGTCGTCGATGAAAGCGATCTTCGCCGCGGCAGGTCCACCGCACGCACGATCTGGGGCAACCAGGCGAGCGTTCTCGTCGGCGACTTCCTGCTCGGCCAGGCGTTCCGCATGATGGTCGATGTCGGCTCGCTCGACGCGCTCGACGTGCTGTCGACCGCAGCCTCCGTCATCGCCGAAGGCGAAGTCCTCCAGCTTTCCGTTGCCAAGAACATGGAAACGACCGAGGACGACTATCTGCAGGTCATCCGCGCAAAAACCGCGGCACTCTTTGCCGCTGCCGCCGAAGTCGGGCCGATCGTCGCCCAGACCAGCAAATCCGATCGTAACGCGCTCAAGTCCTATGGCATGAACCTCGGCCTCGCTTTCCAACTCGTCGACGACGTGCTCGACTACGGCGGCTCGTCGAGCGACCTCGGCAAGAATGTCGGCGACGATTTCCGCGAAGGAAAGATCACGCTTCCGGTGATCCTGTCCTACCGTCGCGGAACGGCGGAAGACCGCGCCTTCTGGCGCGAGGCGATCGAAGGCGGCGACAGCAGCGATGCCAATCTCGACAAGGCGCTCGGCCTGATCAAGCGCTATGGCGGCTTGAGCGATACGATCGCGCGCGCCCAGCACTATGGCACGATCGCCCGCGATGCTTTGGCACCGCTGCCGGCCTCACCCTGGAAATCAGCTCTCACGGAAGTGATCGACTTCTGCATCGATCGGGTAAGCTGACGGGACCTCGGCCGTACCGGGACGAACGACAGGAATTTCTTGCCGCATTGCGCCAAAAAAGCCATTCTATTCCTCAAGAGTTGTGCTGGGCTATATGTGGCTGACTCCGACAACAACCCTTAGTGGTGCGCAAGGCCGAGCAATCGGCACGAAAGGTTTGACATGCGGCAAATGACGATCCTCCGCCTCCTCAGCGGCGCAGCACTGCTGGCTCTCGCCGCAGTCAGCGGCAGCCACCAGGCCTTCGCGGAAGACAAGGCTGCCGCCGTCGAGGAAAGCGAGCCCTTTGACATCAAATCGGTGAACACCTTCGCGGGCGCTTTCCTCGCTGCCCGTACGGCCGATACGGATCGCGATTTCGCATCCGCCACCGAGCTCTACAAGATCGCGCTGCAGTTCGAACCCAATAACAACGACGTCAAGCAGCGTCTGATGATCACCTTGCTGATGGCCGGCCAGTTCGACGAAGGCGCGAAGATTGCCGACCAGCTCAAGTCCGACCCGGCCGTCGAGCGCATCACCACCGTGATCCGCGCAATCGAAGCGATCCGCAAGCGCGAGTATCGCAATGCGCAGAAGCTCCTGAACTACCAAGGCCCCAACGACCTCGACCGGCTGATGAACGGCCTGCTTTCCGCCTGGGCGAAATTCGGCCAGGGCAAGCCGAAGGAAGCGCTGGCACAGATCAACGGGCTCGAAGGTCCCGACTGGTTCCGCGTGTTCAAGAACTATCACGCGGGGGCGATCGCGGTTGCCGCGGGCGACAAGCAGACAGCCCGGACCAGGCTCAACGATGCCATTCTGGACCGCGAAGGCGGGAGTGCGGCGCCTGACACGTTCATGCGGGCGGTCGAAGCGCTCGCTCGTTTCGAGGCGCGCGAAGGCAACAAGCAGAAGGCGCTCGACACCGTCGCCGTCGGCGAAAACATGGTCAACAACTATACGCCGCTGCAGGCGCTGAGGGCCGATATCGAGAACGGGGTTCCGCAGGAACAGCAGGTCAAGAACGCCAGCCAGGGTACTGCAGCGGTGCTCTTCTCCATTGGTGCTGCGCTCAATCGCGAGGGCGCCGAGGACATCGTTTCGCTCTACCTGCAGACCGCCCGCCGGCTCGACCCCGACAGTGCCGACATTCTGGTGATGCTCGGCGGTATTGCCGAGAACCTGAAGAAGCCGAACGAGGCGATCGAGCTCTACAAGGCAATACCGGAGACTTCTCCAATGCGGCGGGTCTCGGAACTGCAGCTCGGCTTGAGCCTCGCCAGCATCGGCAAGGTCGACGAGGCGAAGAAGCACCTGAAAGCGCTGATCGACGTCGATCCGAAGAACATCCGCAACTATCTCGCCTATGGCAGCGTGCTCTCCGATGCCAAGGACTACAAGGAGATGGGCGAGCTTTACGACAAGGCCGTCGAACAGATCGGGCCCGTACCGAAGCGCAGCGACTGGACCGTATTCTTCCAACGCGGCATCGCCTACGAGCGCCAGAAGCTCTGGGACAAGGCCGAGCCGAACTTCCGCAAGGCGCTGGAACTCAACCCGGACCAGCCGCAGGTGCTGAACTATCTCGGCTATTCCTGGGTCGACATGAACATCAACCTCGATGAAGGCCTCGAGATGATCCGCAAGGCGGTCGAACTGAAGCCCGACGACGGCTACATCGTCGATTCGCTCGGCTGGGCCTATTTCCGCATGAATCGCTTCGACGACGCGGTGGTGGAACTGGAGAAGGCGGCTGAACTGATGGCCGGCGACCCGACGATTAACGACCACCTTGGTGATGCCTACTGGCGTGTCGGCCGCAAGCTCGAAGCGGTGTTCCAATGGACGCAGACGCTGGAATTGAAGCCCGAGGAAGCCGAGATCCCGAAGATCAAGGCGAAGATCGAAAATGGCCTGCCGCCGCTGAAGGAAGAGGTTCCGGCCTCGGCCGACGCGAAGGAAACCGCGCCGAAGAAGGCGATCCCGGAAGCGCCGGCGCCGGACAAGAAGTCCTGATCGATCCATGACCGAGGACGGCATTGCGGGCTTCACGCTGACGCGCGCGGCGCCCGCAAAGATCAATCTGGCGCTTCACGTCGTCGGCCAGCGGGCCGACGGCCACCATCTTCTCGAAAGTCTCGTCACCTTTGCCGATCGCGGCGACCGGATCGGGTTTGCATCGGCAGACGCCGATCTTTTCACCGTGTCGGGGCCCTTTGCGGCCGAACTGCCGATGGATGCCAGCGCTGAGGGCGGAAATCTGGTTCTAAAAGCGCGAGACCTCCTGCGTGAAGAGCTGCGGTCCCGCAACCCCGCCGCTGCCGGCCCTGTCCATCTGCATCTCGAAAAGAACCTTCCCCTCGCTTCCGGCATCGGCGGCGGCTCCGCCGACGCGGCGGCAACGCTTCTTGGGCTGCTCGAGCTTTGGGGCGCGACGATCGAACCCTCCCGCCTCGATGCGATGGCATTGACGCTCGGCGCCGACGTACCGATGTGCCTCGCCGCCAAACCTCTCGTGGCGAAGGGCATCGGCGAGGACATCACGCCGCTTGCCGACCTTCCATCCCTGCCCCTCGTGCTGGTCAATCCGCTCGTCGGCGTCTCGACGCCTGTCGTCTTCCGGACGCTCGCGAACAAGACCAATCCGCCGCTCGTGCTGCCTCTGGACTTGAAGACGATGGACGACTGGCTGTCGGCCATGGCAACGATGCGCAACGACCTGCAGCCGCCGGCGCAACAATTGCAGCCCGTGATCAGCGACGTCTGCCAGGCGCTCACGGAAGCCGGAGCGATCCTGGTGCGGATGTCAGGCTCGGGCGCCACCTGCTTTGGCATTTTCGACGACGGTGAACGCGCGGCTGCGACAGCGCGCACTCTTTCGGCGGCGCAGCCCGGCTGGTACGTTCTCGCCTGCAACACGACAGGGAGAGACAGGTAGAATGGCCGGCATCGACGAAAAACGTCCCTTCATTCCCGTCGGAATCGCCATCCTTACGGTGTCCGACACACGCACACTCGCCGATGACAAATCAGGCGACACGCTGGAATCGCGCGTGCGAGACGCAGGCCACCGCCTGGAAGCACGCGCGATCGTGCCAGACGATCAGGCGAGGATCTACGAGCAAGTGAAGGCCTGGACGCTCGAGCCAGCGATCGACGTGGTGATCACGACGGGCGGCACGGGATTTACCGGCCGGGACGTGACGCCGGAGGCGCTGGAGCCACTCTTCGAAAAACGCATGGACGGCTTCTCCGAGATCTTCCATCGGATCTCCTACGAGAAGATCGGCACCTCGACCATCCAGTCGCGCGCGACCGGCGGCGTCGCCAATGCCACCTTCATCTTCGTTCTGCCGGGATCGCCGGGCGCCTGCCGCGACGCGTGGGACGGCATCTTGAAGCAACAGCTCGACTACCGGCACATGCCCTGCAACTTCGTCGAGATCATGCCGCGGCTCGACGAACACCTGAAACGCGGCTGAGCCGGAGCCGCTGCGGCCCCTCGCTCTTCGAGCCTGTTACCTTTGTAACAGACAGCCATTTTTCCCGTCATTAGCGTCCGATGTCAGCCCAGCGAGATCGGCCGCCGCACCTTTCTTCGGGCTGCAAGGACACCTCCCCGCCGCTATTCCCGGGCGGGGAGGACAAGGGGATACGACGTGCAGCCAGAATGCTGCCCGGCAAGAAATTTATCAGACACGGTCATTTGAGAGCCACCTTGAGGTGCCGTCCCGCGGGGACTGGCACCTTTCTCATGCGGCAATCAGCGAGGCCCCGGCGCCCGCCTGCTTTCGACGGCAACCCAGGCCGGAACGAGTTCCGTCGAGAGTTTGCGAACGGTCCGGACATTCGTCATGTCACCAAGGCATCGGTTGCCCTCGGCCACCGTCAGCGCATCGTGTTTGCTCATCAGGAAACCCGCTTCCAGCGGTTTCTTCCGCCGGACCAATCGTCGGAGGAACGGCCTGCGGTGCATTCTGGAATCGGAGAAGCGCGCAGGTGTCCTGTTGAGCGCGACATATTCGGCAAGCTCGTCGACCCACCGACCGATCGGGCGGGCACCGGGTTCCAGCAGCATCAGCCATTCGCCGCGTGCCGAACGCACGATTTCGCGGAGATTCCAGTCGACGCAAAAGCGGCAGCCGGCCGCTTCCGCCACACGCGATGAGCCGTCCTTGGAGCCGTGATCGAGGATGATCACATCACTGACCAGGCCCTCCACGGCGCCGGCGACGAGCACCGACAGCGTCTGAACCAGCTCGGCTTCGTTGTCTCGCGTTTCCATGATGATCGTCAGCATAGCTCGTCCTACCGCATCACCGCCACAATTGCTACATGCCCGGCCGGCGTTGGTCGCGAACCGGGAAGCGCGGATCCCCGACCAAACCGCCGCTGTTTTTTGTTCTTGAATTGTTCTCGTATTCACGATAGGAAAATAATCAGAACAAAACGGGATCAGATATCTGATTCCGGGGAGATTCCAATGAACGAGCTGTCTCAGATCAGGCAGGGCGCGCTTGCGCCCGCCAATACGGCGGACGTCGCCGAAGCGATGATGAGCGCAACGGGCCTGCGGATCGACATCGACCGCCGCCGCGGACGCGGCGCCGGGCTCAACATGTCAGGCCGCTTCGAGCCGCAGGCGCGGGAAAGCTTCGACGATGGCTGGGAAAGCCTGGAGGATCTGCCGCCCTTCAAGACCGAGGTCCAGGTCGAGAAGCCACGAACGGTGATCACCCGGAACGAATCCCCCGATATTTCCTTCGATCGTTCGATCAATCCCTACCGCGGCTGCGAGCACGGCTGCATCTATTGCTTCGCCCGGCCGACGCACGCCTTCATGGGTCTGTCGGCGGGCCTGGATTTCGAGGCGAAGCTCTTTGCCAAGCCGGACGCGGCGCGGCTGCTGGAGCGCGAATTGGCGCGGCCGGACTACAAGGTCAGGCCAATCGCCATCGGCACCAACACGGACCCCTATCAGCCGATCGAAAAGGAATGGCGCATCATGCGCCAGATCCTCGAAGTGCTGAGGGACGCCAACCATCCGGTCATGATCGTCACCAAGTCGGCGATGGTCACTCGCGACATCGACATTCTCGCGGCGATGGCCGAGAAGGGGCTGGTGCGCGTCGGTATTTCGGTCACGACGCTCGACCGAAAGCTGGCGCGAACGATGGAGCCGCGCGCTGCGACGCCGGCCAAGCGGCTGGAGGCGATTCGCGCCATGGCCGAGGCCGGTATCCCAGCCGGCGTTCTCGTCTCCCCGATCATCCCGGCACTCAACGACCATGAGATCGAAAGGATTCTCGAAGCGGCGAGGACGGCCGGGGCGACGGAGGCGAGCTATGTGCTCCTGCGGCTGCCGCTGGAGGTGAGCCCGCTGTTTCGCGACTGGTTGCTGCGCAACTATCCGGATCGCTACCGGCACGTCATGTCGCTCGTCCGCTCCATGCGTGGCGGCAAGGACTATGACGCCGAATTCGGCAAGCGCATGAAAGGCGCCGGTCCCTATGCCTGGCAGATCGGCCGCCGCTTCGATCTCGCCACCAAGCGCCTCGGCTTCAACCCGACGCGCCGGCAGTTGCGTGACGATCTGTTCGTGCCGCCGCTCGGAACGGGGGTGCAGCTCTCGCTTCTTTGAAGTTTTCCGGAATGGCCAGCGCGATGGCTATTCCGGCTTTGTGACCAACGATGCGCGCCGAGGATGCCGGGAAATGGGAGAGCTATCGCCCCCTTCAGGCAATCCGGTCTGAACGTTGGAAGGTCACAAAGCAGTTCCGATGCCCTGCCCCCGCCTGGGGCATCGGTTATCCCCCGTCCGCCGCCGCACTCGGACCTGGGGGCTTGAAGAGAATCGGTCGATCATGCGAATTAGACTCATGTCTCGCAGGTCGTCCGATTCTCCCCTTTTTCCCGATATCATCGAAGCGCCCGATTTCAGTTTTGAACTCTCGGCAAAGAGCGACGGTTTCTGGCCGGTCGCCGGCGCCGATGAGGCCGGCCGCGGTCCGCTCGCAGGGCCCGTCGTGGCAGCCGCAGTCATCCTGAATCCGGACGCCATTCCCGAAGGCCTCGATGACAGCAAGAAGCTTAGCGCGCAGGCGCGCGAGAAACTGTTCGACGAAATCCTCGCGACGTCGCACGTGTCGATCGCCTCAGCCTCCGCCGGCACGATCGATGCCACGGATATCCGCAAGGCAAGCCTGGAGGCGATGCGGCGCGCCGTGGCGGGCCTTCCCTCCCCCGCGCGCTTCGTGCTCGTCGACGGCTGCGACGTGCCGCCTGGGCTTCCTTGCCACGCCAAGGCTGTCGTGAAGGGCGACGCGCGATCGCTGTCGATCGCCGCCGCTTCGATCGTCGCCAAGGTCACACGCGATCGCATGATGGCCCGCGCTGATCTCGCCCACCCAGGTTATGGCTTCGCGCTCCATGCCGGCTATGCGACCGTGACCCACCGTCGCGCGATCGAGACCCATGGCCCCTGCGCCCTGCACCGTATGAGCTTCCGTCCGCTGCGGCAGGACTGAAAGCCGCGGAGCGCTTCCCGGGAGTGCCGGCGCCGGCCCGCCAGCTTGCAAGAAGGTCGAAGCGCCAGCACGTGCCCTGTGAGCCCAGACAAAGGTGCACTTCAAACAGATGTTTTTTCCGGGGCTCGCTGGTGCCGCGCCGGATGGCTCGCTGCGAACAGGAGGCCTGTGCGCCATATGGCCCCACTGGCCAGAGCCTGCAGCCGATCCCCGGCGCATGGCGCAAACAGAAAGCCCCGCACGGGGCGGGGCTCTCTTCAATCGGGAATGGGCCGAGGCTTAGTTCAGGCGTGCCTTGACTTCGCCGAGCGCCTTCTTGAACAGGTCGTTCTGTGCACCGGCGTCGGCCTTGGCGGCAACGACCTTCTCGGCAGCGGCGATTGCCAGATCGACGGCAGCGGAGCGGACGGCGTTGATCGCGTCGCTTTCGGCCTGCTTGATCTTCTGCTCCGAGAGAGCCGTGCGGCGGGCAACGTATTCCTCGGTCTTCTGCTTGGCTTCCGCCGTCAGCATTTCGGCCTCGCGCTGAGCGGCAGCGACGATACCGGCGGCTTCCGCCTCGGCATCCTTGCGCTTGCGCTGGTACTCGGCGACAAGGCTCTGTGCTTCTTCGCGCAGACGCTTCGCCTCGGTCAGTTCGTTGCCGATCTTTTCGGCGCGGGCGTCGAGCGCCTTGCCGACCATGCCCGGAACCTTGAGATAGGCGATCAGAGCGAAGAACAGGATCAGGCCAACGAAGGCATAGAAAGTTGCATCAAGATGCATAGCTCAGTGCTCCTCAGTTGCCAGCCGATGCCTTGACGGCAGCGGTGATCTCGGCCTTGGTGACGGTTCCACCGATCAGCTGCTTGACGACAGCGGTCGCGGTTTCCTCAGCGATGGCGCCGACGTCTGCCAGGGCCTTTGCCTTGATGTCGGCGATGCGGTCTTCCGCAGCCGAGATCTTCTTGGCGAGATCGGCTTCGACGGCCGTGCGGTCTGCCGTTGCCTTGGCCTTTGCGGATTCGCGGGCGTCGTCAGCGATCTTGTGACCCTTGGACTTGGCCGCCGCCAGGTCCTGCTCGTAGGAGGCGATGGCCGCGTCGGCTTCGCCCTTGAGGCGGGACGCTTCATCGAGATCCTGAGCGATCCGATCGTGACGGGTTTCGAGAATTCCGCCGATGCGCGGAATGATGACCTTCGACATCAGGAGATAGAAGAGGCCGAACGTGATCGCGAGCCAGAGCAGCTGCGATGCGAAATGAGTCGAATCGAAGGGCGGGAACACGCCGGAGCCAGCCTCGCCTTCGTGGGCCACACCCGTTTCGGTGTGCACCTCACCGGCCGCAGCGGCATCGTGTGCTTCGGCGCCTTCAGTGGTGGTTGACTGCTGGGCATAGGCCGCGGTCACAAACATGCTCACCTCCAGGTGCACTCAAGAATATGCGCGGCCGCGGCCTTTTCACGGGCCGCGGCCGAAACTCCAGCCGGTATTAGACGGCGAAGAGGAGGAGCAGGGCTACGAGCAGCGAGAAGATGCCCAGAGCTTCCGTAACGGCGAAGCCGAATACGAGGCGGCCGAACTGGCCGTCAGCAGCCGACGGGTTACGCAGCGCGCCGGACAGGTAGCTGCCGAAGATGTTGCCGAGGCCGAGAGCCGTGCCGGCCATGCCGAGGCAAGCGAGACCTGCGCCGATGAACTTTGCTGCTTCCGCTTCCATGTTTGAACTCCTTCGAATGGTGTTGCGGCTTAGGATTGCGCTTCCGGCGGAGGGCCGGCCGGAAGCAAGCGACTGTTATTCCTTAGTGGCTTCCGGGATGGACAGCGTCGTTGAGGTACATGCAGGTCAGTACCGCGAAGACATAGGCCTGGAGGAAGCAGACGAGGAATTCAAGACCGGTAATGGCGACGGTCATGATGAGCGGCAGGATGGCACCACCGATGCCGAGAGCGCCGAGTGCGCTCAGCGAGGTGACGAAGCCTGCGAAGACCTTCAGCGTGATGTGGCCGGCCAGCATGTTGGCGAAGAGACGGACCGAGAGGCTGATGGGGCGGGAAAGGAACGAGATGATTTCGATCGCGACGACGAGCGGCAAGAGCACGCCGGGGACGCCATGCGGCACGAAGAGCTTCAGGAAGCCGAGACCGTGCTTGTAGAAGCCATAGAGAATGACGGTGCCGATCACGAAGACGGCGAGCGCGAAGGTGACGATGATCTGGCTGGTGACCGTGAAGAAGTAGGGCATCATGCCGAGCAGGTTCGCCGTCAGGATGAACATGAACAGCGAGAACACCATCGGGAAGAACTTCATGCCGCCGCTGCCGGCGCCTTCGCGCAGCATCGAGGCGATGAATTCATAGGACATTTCGGAGACCGACTGCATGCGGGTCGGGATCAGACCGCGCTGCGACGTCGTCAGATAAAGGAAGCCAGCGGCAGCACCCACGGTCGCAACCATGAACAGCGACGCATTGGTGAAGGAAAAGTCAATTCCGCCAATCTCGATCGGGACAATCTTGTTGACCAGGAACTGGTGGGTCGGATCGTTTGACACCGCGCTTCTCTTTCGTTCTGCCCGCCCGAGAGCGGAAACCGTTTTCTTCGGGACAACGCCTCAGTGGGCGTCTCCGTCCTTCTTGTCATTCCCAGAGCCATCTCTTCCGGCTTCCGGTGTCGCCACCATACCGGCCGAGCGCAGCACATTCAGCACGCCGGCGCAGAAGCCAAGAAGCAGGAAGACGATCATGCCCCACGGCCCTGTACCCGCAAAGTGGTCCAAAAGATAGCCCAGAAACGCCCCGACAACGATACCGGCGATGAATTCGCTCGAGAGCTTCATCGCCGCCGCATAGCCCTTGCGGCTGTCGGCAGCACGGGCCTCTGCTGCATCAGGCGCATGAGGCTTCTTTGCCTCAATCTTCTCGCCGAGCTGCTTCAGCCGCGCTTCCAGACTTTCTTCAGGTTTCTCCGCCACGTGGCCACTCCCTTGCCGTCCTAATCGGGTCTCAGACCGCGATTTCGGTCATACAATAGGCCATCATTCAAGCCACGTTTCGGCCCCATTTGAAGTCGCGCGCAACATAGTTTTAGGCACCCGCATAGTCAAGGCATGCGGGCTGCTTGGGCGTGGACAATATTATTACGATAATTCAAATGGTTAGAGGCAAAAAGCTTGATCCGCGACAAGGTTGCCGCAGGATTCCTGCGCTCTGCCGGCCGGATTCTCCACTCTATGGCCAGACAGAAAAAGACGGCGGAATCGAGTCCGGCGCCGGTCAGCTCCAGCCGCCACCATAGGTCCGGTAGAAGACGTGCATGCCGATCTTGCCGACCCGCTTCATCGTCTTTGCCCACGGCGGATTGACGTAGGTCGCATGGTAATGGGTGGCCGACCCCACTTCCGGCAGCCAGATCTTGCCGGCCGTGACAGCCATCGCGACTTCCTTGGCCATCTTCCAGTGCGAGCGGGAATAGATCAGGTCGCGGATCATGTCGCAGGCGAAGGAAAACTGGCAGCGATTGCGCCAGGCCTTGTTCTGATAGACGACGCCGCAGATGGTCTTCGGGTAGGTCGGATTGCGGACACGGTTGAGAATCACCTGCGCGACGGCTGCCTGACCCTTGAGCGACTCGCTGCGCGCTTCGAAATAGATGCCTTCGGCAAGGCAGGTCTGCTCTTCCTTGCTGAAGACCGTCGGCGGCAGCACGGTTGCTGCCCAGGCATGATCGTCGGGTGAGATTTCGGGAATGAAGCGACCCGCGTTCTTGTCTTCGCGCAGGATCGAGTCGAAGGGCGATTCACGCGCATAGTCCGGCTCAGGCCGGACGTAGGCAGTCGCAAGAATGTCGGGCTTGTCGTTGGTCACGAGCTTGGCCAGCATGGGCGAAACGCCGGGATCCGCCTTTGGTGGCTTCTTCCTATAGAAGGCCGTGGCGATCTCGATCTCCTTGCCCTTGATGCGTGACTTGGCGAAGACCATCTTCTCGCCCTCCTCGAAGCGCGGCTCCGTCAGGGAACTCGTGCGCTGCAGGATGGAGCCGGCGGTGAAATCCTTCGGCGGCGTCACCGGCGTGACCGCGACGATGCGTCCCTTCTTGTCGCGACGATTGATGCGTTCCTCGTCGGGCGTGCCGGAGTGTTTGGTCTCGGAAGTGAGTGCGACGCGGCTGCCATCGGGCATGTCGATGCCGGCGCCGCCATCGAGCGCGCCCGTCGTGATCGGATCGGCGAAGACCATCTCGACTTCGTGGATCGAACCCGCCGGCGACGGCGTCATGTACATGCGCCAGCGTTCGCCGCCGCGATTGATGCCGGACAGGAAGGTCGCGAGGTCCGCATAGGCGGCGACGGAGGGGAAGCCGAGATAGAGCGTGAGGCCGATGATTGCAGGCGCCATCCACGTGGACACGTTCAGGCGAGACTTTTGACGCAGGTTCCGACTCTTACGCACCAACCGACTCCACGCGACGCTTGACTGACGGCACGGCTCCGCCCGCGCCGGCGAGAAGCCAGCGTCGGAGATTCCGCGCGGGAAGCTAAGACAATGAGGCGGCCGGACACCCCGCCGGAGCCGCTTCGTTCGAGCCTTGAAAATGAAGCATTAACCTTGATGTTTGGTTAATGCCGCTACGCCGAAGGACATGTGCTCAGAAAGCGAGTGGAGCCGCCCCGGGCGGGAACGGCTCCGCTTTATCGCTCTGCGCAGGCAAAGCCCCCCTGCCTGGTTCACCCGGGAGGGGCAAAAGGATCAGATGATGACGTGCGAGCCGAGTTCGACGACGCGGTTGGTCGGCAGGCGGAAATAATCGGACGGGTCGATTGCCGCGTTGGCAAGCGCGATGAACAACCGGTCCTGCCAATGCGGCATGCCGGATTCGGCATCGGGCACGAGCTTGCGGCGACCGAGATAGAAGGAGGTCGACATGATGTCGAACTTCAGACCCGATTTGCGGAAAAGACCAAGCGCCTGCGAGACGTTCTGCGTTTCCATGAAGCCGAAGCGCATCTCGAGCAGCGTGAAGCGGTCCGAAAGCGGCTGCATGCTCACCCGCTCGGATTTCGGAACTTTCGGCGTGTTGGCGGTTCGGATCGTCAGAATGAAGTTCTGATTGTGCAGCACGTGATTGTGCTTGATGTTGTGGAGCAGCGCGGCCGGGGTCGATTCCGGATCGCTCGTCAAGAACACGGCCGTTCCGGGGACGGCCACCGGCGCATGCTCGCTCTTGCGCTCGATCGACTTGATGAAGCTCGCCAATGGAATGTCGATATGGCGCGTCTTGGCGTGCAGGATTTCGGTTCCGCGCCGCCAAGTCCACATGATGATGATGAAGGTGGCGGCGATCATGATCGGCACGTAGCCGCCGTCGTGGACCTTTAGCATGTTGGCGCCGAGGAAGATGAACTCCAGCGCAAACAGCGGCAGCAGCACGGCAGCCGCCCAGACCGCCGACCAGTTCCAGCGCGTGCGCAGGAACTCGAAGGAAAGCACCGTCGTCACCACCATCGCACCGGTGACCGAAATGCCGTAGGCGGTGGCGAGCGATTCCGACGAACCGAAGACGAAGACGAGCGCCATGACGCCGAACATCAGCAGCGTGTTGACGTTCGGAAGATAGATCTGGCCCGTATGCGTCTCCGACGTGTGGAAGATCGCCATGCGCGGCAGGAAACCCAGGTGGATCGCCTGACGGGTCAGCGAAAAGGCGCCGGTTATCACCGCCTGGCTGGCGATAATGGTGGCCGCGGTCGCAAGAATCACCGCCGGCAGCAGCGCCCATTTCGGGAACATCAGGAAGAACGGGTCGGACATGCCTTCGGGGTTCTTGAGTACGAAGGCACCCTGGCCAAGGTAGTTGAGGGTCAGCGCCGGGAAGACGATGACGAACCACGCCCACTGGATCGGGCGGCGACCGAAATGCCCGAGGTCGGCGTAGAGCGCCTCGGCACCCGTCACCGTCAGGAACACGGCGCCCAGAACGATGATGCCGACATAGCCCTCGGTGAGCATGAAGCTCACGGCATAGTAGGGATTGAACGCCTTGAAGATCGACATGTCATCGGCGATGTGGAGCAGTCCGACAGCACCCATGGCCAGGAACCAGACGAGGGTGATCGGCCCGAAGAAGTTGGAGACCGCCGCAGTCCCCTTGGACTGCACGGCGAAGAGCAGCAGCAGGATGACCACCGCAATCGGAACCACGTATTCCGATAGCGCCGGCGTCACCAGCTTCAGACCTTCGACGGCCGAAAGAACCGACAGGGCCGGCGTGATCATCGCATCGCCGATGAAGAGCGCTGCGCCGGCAATTCCCATGAAGAAAAGGATCGACGCGTGGCCGCTGGCGGACTTCATCAGAAGGGCGAGCAGCGACAGCGTGCCGCCCTCGCCCTGGTTGTCGGCGCGCAGCAGGAACAGCACGTATTTGATCGTGACGATGATCGTCAGCGTCCAGATCATCAGCGAGATCAGGCCGATGATCTCCACGTCGGTCACGCCGTCGTGGGAAACCGGGCGCAGCGCTTCGCGAAAGGCATAGAGCGGGCTGGTGCCGATATCGCCATAGACGACACCGATCGAGCCAAGCCCGAGGATCAGCAAGCGACGCAGATCCTTCGGCTCGTGGGAGGGGGCATGCGGTTGGGTCATGCAAACCTACTGGCCATCAAAGCCAGCCTTTCCAGCGGAAAAAGAAGAAGGGGATCACAGCCGATACTACCATTGCTGCAAGCGCCCAGGGATAGCCGAGCTGCCACTCCAGTTCGGGCATGACACGGAAGTTCATGCCGTAGACCGAGGCGACCAGGGTCGGCGGCAAGAGGACGACCGATGCGATCGAGAAAATCTTGATGATGGCGTTCTGCTCGACGTTGATCAGGCCCAGCGACGCATCGAGCAGGAAGGTGATATTGCCGGAAATGAAACTTGCGTGTTCGGAAAGCGACTGGATATCGCGTGAGATCGACCGGCAGAGTTCGCGCGTGTCCTTGTCTTCCTGCACGACGGGAACGGTGTAGACGAAGGTCAGCAAGCGCGAGAGCGAGGCAAGGCTGTCGCGAGTCTTGGCGACAAGGCGATGATGGCCGGCGACATCGCGCAAGCGCGCTTCGAGATAATGCGGCGGCCGGCGCTTGCCTGCCGCCTTGTCGCTGAAGACGTCGATCGACAGGTCGTCGATCTTCGTGACCGCCTGCTCGAGAATCTCGGCGGTCCGGTCGGCGATCGTTTCCAGAAGCCGGGTCAAGACGACCGCACCGTCGCGGCAACCACCCGGGAAGCGATGCATCGATGTCTTGAAGAGGGTGAAGGACCGGGGCTCGGCGTAGCGGATGGTCACAAGCCGGCCACCGGACAGGATGAAGCCGACATCCGTCAGGCCAGGCACCTCCGTTTCCGAACGGAACACCAGCGACGCCGTCATGAACACGGCATCGTCTTCGACATAGAGGCGGCTCGAAGGTTCGATATCCTTCAGATCGTCGCGCGTCGGAATGGAAATGCCGAGAAGCTTCTCCATCATCAGGTCTTCTGCCTTGCTGGGCTCGAACAGATCTAGCCAGATGATATCGGGACGCAATTTCTCGGGGGGTTCTGCCGACGTCAGGACGACGGTAGTCCCATCGGCGCAATAGCCGGTGATCATGCGACCGTCCTCGTGATGCGAACCTGACAGCGCCGCCCGTCAGCCAACATGCTCAAACGTCGCCGTAGCACAGTGAGCGGCGTCAAATTTTCATCCTTGAATCCATTCCGATTTGAGGATTCATGCAGTGTGCCGAACCGCGAAAGCGAAAGGTCGTGCGCCACAAAATACCCACAATAGAGATCCATCGGATGGAGCGTTCCGCCAGTCAGGACAAAGTCTTCAACTCAGTCATCGCGCGAGGCCAAAATCTCCGGCGAGAGGGCGACAAGTTGGGCACCTTCGCAAGTGCGGCAAGGCATATGGCGCAACGCAAACGCAAAATCAATGCCCTCTTGCAATCCGGCACACGGGGCGTGTGCCGCCATATCGGCTCCACCCTACCGCATGTTTGCTTAAATCAAAATCGAATCAAGGGCAAAACGATTCGGCGCCCGGCGTGACGTCATGGCTGACATGCAAAGTCGCAGTGGCACCTTGAATTGCGGCCCGCGCCGGGCCCGAGAGAACCGCGGTCGGGAAGGACCGGCCGACCTCGCCGCAATCCGTCACTCGAAGACGATGGTCGGCGCTGCGCGGCTCTTGTCCTGCTGCGTGGCGGATATCTGGTCCCAGACCTTGGTCGCGATATCGCGATAGATGCGAGCGACTTCGCCGGTCGGGTCGGACGCGACGAGCGGCGTCCCGGCATCCGATGTTTCGCGAATTCCCATGGTCAGCGGCACTTCGCCAAGGAATGGGACGCCGATGCGCTCGGCTTCCTTGCGGGCACCGCCATGGCCGAAGATATCGTAGCGTTTGCCGGTGTCGGGCGCGATGAAATAGCTCATGTTCTCGACGATGCCGAGAACCGGAACCTCCACCTTGCGGAACATGGTAAGGCCCTTGCGGGCATCGACCAGCGCCAGGTCCTGCGGCGTCGAGACGATGACGGCGCCGGCGAGCGGCACCTGCTGCGCCATGGTGAGCTGGGCGTCCCCGGTGCCAGGCGGCATGTCGACGACCAGCACATCCAGATCGCCCCAGGCGACTTCGCGCAGCATCTGCAGCAGGGCCGACTGGATCATCGGCCCGCGCCAGATCATCGCCACTTCCTCGTCGACGAGGAAGCCCATCGACATGACCTTGAGGCCATAGTTCTCCATCGGACGGATGAGGCGTCCTTCGATCTGCTGCGGCCTTCCGGAAATCTTCAGGAGGCGCGGCATCGAGGGGCCATAGATGTCGGCGTCGAGCAGGCCAACCTTGAGGCCGTTCGCCTTCAGCGCCAGCGCCAGATTGACCGAGGTCGTCGACTTGCCGACGCCGCCCTTGCCGGAGGCAACCGCAATGATGGCGCCGACACCCGGGATGCCGGCCTTGGCCGGCGGGCCACCGGCGGGACGTTGCGCATGGGAATGGCCGGCATGAGGCGCTGCCGAGGGCTGCGGACGCTGCACCGGCGCACCGGCAGGCGCCGCCTTGCGGTCGGCGGTCAACGCCACCATTGCCGCCGTGATCCCCGGGATGTCGCGCACGACGCGTTCGGCTGCGGCCCGCATCGGCTCCAATTCCTTGGCGCGGTCGGCCGGCACGGTGATCGAGAAATAGGCCTTGCCATCGGAGATGAAGACATCAGACACGAGCCCGAGATCGACGATGTTGCCTTCCATGTCCGGGCCACGCACCGTGCGCAGCTTCTCAAGCACCACTTCTTTCGTGACTTCCGGCATCGCGCCCTCTCATTCTTTTGTTATCCCTTAGATAGTCGAGGCGGGGCGCTTCGCCAATGCGACATAACGGAAAAAGGAAGGGCCACCACCCGCCCCGGTGTCCGTACATCCGGGATCACCTTGAGGCGGGCAGTGGCCCTTTCGGTCGCGACCTTCGTGGGCGCTGTCTTCTTTTTAGTCCCCTCTGGACACGCCAATAGAAAAGCAGGATGCGTGCCAGATTCACATCAGACGAAAACAGCGATAAATTTCAAATAGATGAGCGAATTTCCGACGAAGGAGGCGGCCAGGGCATCTGCTCAGTTTCTGAGCAACCGGCTGCAGATCGTCCACGGATGAAGCAGGTCGGCGGCGATCGCAGAAGGCTTAGGGCGCATCGCGCTCTTTCCGATGCGCTCCTTGCACTTCAAGCTCTTGATGTTTTTCGCGCCGCTATCGCAAATCCGCTGCGCACTTCTGCGCAACAGGCTGCGGAATTTCAGCGGCTACGATGGACGATCCCCTTCGTGAACGCGGGACAGGGAGCGCACGAGAAAAGGAGCGGCCTTCGGCACCGGCAGGGTTAGCTGATATAGCCCTTCTTCATCGCCTTCACGACCGCCTGCGTGCGGTTCACGGCGTCGAGCTTCTTCGTCACGTGATTGAGATAGTGATTGACCGTGTGTTCGGAGAGCCCGAGGATGCCGGCGATCTCAGAGCTGGTCTTTCCGGCGGCGGTCCAACTCAGGCACTGGATCTCGCGCTCCGACAGCGCCGCGCCGCTGCTCTTCCACACAGAGCCGATCTCGGCGAGGCGATTGTAGACATGGATCGCAATCATCTGCAGTTCCATGGTCACCGTCATCGGCAATTCGACCAGCGGCCCCATCAGGATGACCGCGCCGCGGCCGCCCTCGGCGTCATGAACCGGGAAATAGCTCGCCTGGAAGATGCCGTTCTCGCGCAGCATCGTGATGTATTCGGACGCGGTTTCCGGTTTTCCGCTCTCGCCTTCCCAGGCTTCGAGCGTCACCTGGAACGGCGTCGTCGTCTCGCGCAGGCGACGCACGCCGGTGCTGAAGCGCAGCATCGACAGGCTGTCATATTTGTTCAGCAGTTCCGCCGGCATGTTGGAGATGACGGTGCTCGCGGCCAGGCGCTCCACATCGATCGAAGGAATCGAGCAGATCAGAAAGGTCTTGAAGCCGAAGACCTGCGTAATCCGCCGCATATAGCGGATGATATCGAACTGGGTCTCAAGCGTTGCGATCTCGGACGCGAAATCGCCGCCCCGGGGCAGATCTGCGTCAGTCATCCCGGCCGTCATCGTATCCTGCATTCGCGCGTTCCATGGCATTCATCAATTATCAAATAGACCGAGCGGCCCGCCAATGCCAACAGATGATCGAGAATCGCTGCCTCCCCGGCCCAAAAGTCTGTGTATTTCCTTCGCGAAGCGCAGACGGGCCGTCCGCTTCAGGGGCGGCCGGCACCGATCATCAATTGATGAGACCGGCGCGCATGGCCTTCGCGACGGTCTGGACGCGGTTGACCGAGTCCAGCTTGCGCGTCGCGCGGTTGAGGTAGTGGTTGACGGTATACTCGGACAGCGCCAGGATTTTCGCCATCTCGCTGGTGGTCTTGCCGGCGGCCGCCCAACGCAGGCACTCCACCTCGCGGCGCGAGAGGCTGCCCGCCCCGCGGCGATCGCGCTCACGAATTTCGATGTACTTGCTGTAGAGCACGCCGGCCCACAGATTGAGCTCCTGCAACTCGTCGTTCGAGACGACGGGGCGATCGCCGCCGAAGGCGATCGCCGCGCGATGACCGTTCGCGTCATGCACCGGCAGATAGAGGCCGCGCGGCATGTTCGCCTGCTCGAAAACGCAAATGGCGGCATCGCCCTTGCCATCTGAGCGGCGACGCGCCAGTTGATGCGCGTCATAGGTGAAGGGAATGGTGCTGCGGCGCAGGCGCTGGATCACCGGACTGCCATTGATCAGGCCGGCGCTGTCATAGCCCTGCAGAAACGCCGTCGGATAATTGGTCATAAGTGCGTTGGCCGACAGGCTGCTGGAGCCCGTGTCCGGGACCGCAAGCACCAGAAAGCCCCGGAAACCGTAAGCATCCGCGACCTGGGCGATCACTCGCCGAAAGTCCTCTTCGCAACAGATCGGCCCCCGGATGCTCCGCCCATCAGGAAGCGTCAACGACGACAAATTCGCGCTGAAATCGATCATCTTCCGCCCTTCTCCGCATCCGGCGGCCAGAAAGGGGCCGCTGACGCCGCATGAAGATTATGTCAAAAATTCTACAAGTACCAAAACCACACCAGACTAAGACCATCCACGAACCCGAGTCTGATATATTAAAGTTATCGAGCTTGACGCGTCGCGTCCAGTCGATGTTTCTAATTTACCGTAAAGTGAATTCAAGGTCCACTGCGCCCGGGTCCGAGCCGGATCGCAGCCTCTTCGGCGATCGCCCGAGCCGCTTCACGCACAGGTGTTGCCCAGGCCACCAGTTGCTCCATGCTGACCCGGTAGGCCGGCCCCGTCACCGAAATTCCGGCGGCGAGTTCACTACCGGGAATAGCGATGGGTGCAGCCACGCAACGAATCTCCGCTTCATGCTCTTCGCGATCGAAGGCATGCCCGTCGCGCCGGATTTCTTCGACTTCCGCGAGCAGTGTCGCCGCCGAACGATGCGTGTGCGAGGTGAAGGGGTGAAACTCGGTCCTCGCCAGCAAATGCTCCAGTTCCGGCTGCCCCAGCAAGGACAACGCCGCCTTGCCGATGCCGGTACAATAGGCCGGTGAGGCCTTGCCGATCTGCGAGCTCATGCGCACCGTCTGCCGGCTCTCGACCTTGTCGACATAGACGATCTCCGTTTCGCGCAGGATGCCGAGATGCACGGTCTCGCCGGTCAATTCGTGCAGGCGCTGCAGATGCGGTTCGGCGACGTCGCGAAAGCGGTTGGCAGACCAGGAACGATAGGCAAGCGTCAGCAGCCGAAGGCCGGGCTCGTAGGACAGATCGCGGCGCTGAATCAGCAGCCCTTCTTCGACGAGGTGGCTGAGCAGCCGATGCAATGTGCCACGCGGCTGGCCGGACCGGGCAAGAATATCGGTAAAGCGCTGCGGGCCGTCTGCGGTAACCACTGCTTCCAGCACCGCGATCGCCTTGCCGAGCGTGCCCGTGCCGGCCTCCCCACGCCCCTCAGGCGCTGCCATCGTCTCGTTTGTCATCGTCATTCGCTTGTCTCACGTGGCTGCCGCCGTCGCGCGCCTGATCTTGACAAGATAGACGCTTCGACACGATAATTCCATATACTAAAATCAAGTTCCGAATAATGGAACTACTATAATCGACCTTCACGGGGGAATGCGGGACATGCCGGCACCCAAGGTACAGTTTCACGACTTGCATGACCGCTGCGTGCTGGTAACCGGCGGCGGCTCGGGTATCGGCGCCGCCCTGGTCGAGGGTTTCGTGCGCCAGGGTGCGCAGGTCGCCTTCGTCGATATCGACGAGCGGGCAGGCGCCGATCTCTGCGAACGGCTCGACGATCAAACCGGCTACAAGCCGCATTTCATTCCCGGTGACCTGCGCGATATCGAAGCGGTGCGCCATACGGCGGAAGCGGCGGCAGAATCGCTCGGTGCAATCCATGTGCTCGTCAACAATGCGGCGCGCGATGATCGCCAGGCATTGGAAGCCGTAACCGAAGAGAGCTGGGACGAAAGCCAGGCGGTCAACCTCAGGCACTTCTTCTTCATGAGCCAGGCGGTGGCGCCGCACATGCGGCAAGCCGGCGGCGGCTCGATCGTCAATTTCTCGTCGATCGCGTTTCTGCTCAACATGGGCGAAATTCCAGCCTATGCGACGGCGAAGGCCGGCATCGTCGGCCTGACCAAATCGCTCGCCGGCAGGCTCGGGCCCGACAATATCCGCGTCAACGCAATCCTGCCCGGCATGATCGTCACCGAACGGCAGAAGCGGCTGTGGCTCAGCGACGTGGCAATCGCCAAGATGCAGGAAAGGCAGTGCCTGAAGCGCAGCCTGACCGCCGACGATCTCGTCGGGCCCTGCCTTTACCTCGCGTCGGACTGCTCCTCGGGCATGACCGCACAAACAATGATCATCGATGGAGGCGCACTTTGATGACGGCAGCCTATTATGCCGCAGTCGACTGGGGAACCACGAGTTTCCGGCTGTGGATCATCGGCGAGGACGGCTCTGTGCTTGCCGAACGCCGCAGCGGCGAAGGCATGACGACCGCCAACAAGAGCGGTTTCCACGCCGTCCTGGAACGGCACCTTGCTGCAGTCGACGCGCCCGGCCACCTGCCCGCGATCATCTGCGGCATGGCCGGCGCCAAACAGGGCTGGGTCGAGGCCGGCTATCTCGATACCCCGGCGGCCCTTGCCGACATCGCCGCCCATGCGGTGGCGGTGCCGGATCTCGATCGGGACATCCGCATCCTGCCGGGTCTCGCGCAACGCGACAGGCGGCACCCGGACATCATGCGCGGCGAGGAAACGCAATTGCTCGGCGCCGCCAGCGAACTCGGCCGCGGCCGGCACCTCGTCTGCATGCCGGGGACGCACAGCAAATGGGTTCGCCTCGAAGACGGCGCAGTTAGCGGCTTTTCCACCTTCATGACCGGCGAATTGTTCGACGTCATCTCGAAACATTCGATCCTCAGCCACTCGATCGCCGACGCGCATGCCTTTTCTGGCGATCATCCCGCTTTTGCGGCGGCAGTCGCGGAGGCCCGCACCAATCCGGCGCTTGCGACCAGCCTGATCTTCGGCGCGCGTGCCGGGCAATTGCTGCACGGCGCCAGTGCGACCGACGCCAAGGCGTTGCTGTCGGGCACGCTGATCGGCCTCGAGATCGCCGGCGCGCTGGCCTCAGCCGAGACGATCGACGGCATCTGCCTCGTCGCCTCCGGTTCACTCGGTACACTTTATCAAGCCGCGCTCGAAAGCCTCGACCGCCCGCTCAGGGTCGTCGATGCCGACACGGCGGTCCGCGCCGGCCTCTCGACCGCCGCCCAGGTGATCTGGCCCCTCTGAACGAAAGACAAGCTCATGAACCGCATTCCCTTTCCGCCGATGAAATATCCGCTGATCGCGATCCTGCGTGGCCTCAAGCCCGAGGAAACCGACGGCGTCGTCGGCGCGCTGATCGAAACCGGCTTCACCGCCATCGAGATCCCGCTGAACTCCCCCGATCCGTTCCGCTCGATCGAAACTGCGGTGAAAATGGCGCCGGAGAATTGCCTGATCGGCGCCGGCACGGTGCTGACGACGGCGCAGGTGGAGCAGCTTGCCGATGTCGGCGGGCGGCTGATGGTGAGCCCGAACGTCGAGCCGGCGGTCATTTCCCTTGCGGCAGAAAAGGGCATGGTGACCATGCCCGGCGTACTCACCCCGACCGAAGCGCTTTCGGCGGCGGCAGCCGGCGCGACCGGCCTCAAGTTCTTCCCGGCAAGCGTGCTCGGGCCATCGGGCATTACCGCGATCCGCGCGATCCTGCCGCCCGACCTCGAGATTGCCGCCGTCGGTGGCGTTTCCGACGCGAATTTCGGGGACTACGCCAAGGCCGGCATCCGCAGCTTCGGCCTCGGCTCCAGCCTTTACAAGCCGGGCATGAGCGCCGCCGACGTCCGCGAACGCGCCGTCGCAACCATCAAGGCCTATGACACCGTTTACGGAGCACGCTGATGAGCGATACCATTCCTTTTTCCGGTAGCATCCTTTGCGAGGCGACTTCGATCCTCGGCGAAGGCCCAACCTACGACCCGGCCACCGGAACCGCCTGGTGGTTCAACATCAAGGGCCAGGAACTGCACGAACTGCATCTCGAAACCGGCCGCAAGGCCGTGCACAACCTGCCATTCCTCGGCAGCGTGCTCGCCGTCATCGATCCGTCGCGGCAACTGATCGCCTCCGACCAGGGGCTGTTCCTCAGGGACACGCAGACGGGTGCCTTCAGCCTCGTGACCGCGCTCGAAGACAAGCCCGGCAATCGCTCGAACGACGGCCGCGTCCATGCCTCCGGTTCGCTGTGGATCGGCACCATGGGACGCAGCGCCGAGAAGGGCGCAGGCGCGATCTATCACGTGGCCGGTACGACGGTGACGAAGCTCTACGACCGGATCACCATTCCGAACAGCATCTGCTTTTCACCCGATGGAACCGTCGCCTATTTCGTCGACACCGACGTCAACCACCTGATGCGCGTCGATATCGACGCGGAGACCGGACTGCCGAAGGGGGAACCCAGCCTGCTTGTCGACAGCAGCGGCGAAGCCGGTGGCATTGACGGCTCCGTGTGCGATGCCGATGGCCTGATATGGAACGCCCGCTGGGGCAGCGGCACGGTCGACGTCTACCGGCCCGACGGTGCGCGGTTCGCGCGTTATGCGGTGCCGACGGCGCAGCCGAGCTGCACGGCCTTTATCGGGTCGAGGGCCGATCGCATGCTGGTGACATCCGCCTGGCAGGACATGGACGACGCTACGCGCGCCATCGACCCCCATGCCGGCAAGACCTTCGATCTCGGCATCAGCGTCAAGGGTCGGTTTGAACCGTCCTTCCGGTTCTGAACGGAACCTCTTGGCGAAGCGCCAATAAAAAGTCATACAATTCAGCCACGCGTTTCATCGCATGGTGAGGAGGGAGCTCGCATGAGCGACAAGAAGAAAGAACTGCGCAGCCGCCACTGGTACGGCGGCACCCACAAGGATGGCTTCATCCATCGTTCCTGGATGAAGAACCAGGGATTTCCGGACCATGTTTTCGACGGCCGCCCGATCATCGGCATCTGCAATACCTGGTCGGAACTGACGCCCTGCAACAGCCACCTGCGCATTTTGGCAGAGGGTGTGAAACGCGGCGTCTGGGAGGCCGGCGGCTTTCCGGTCGAGTTCCCGGTGTCCTCGCTCGGCGAGACGCAGATGCGGCCGACCGCGATGCTCTTCCGCAACCTGCTCGCCATGGACGTCGAAGAAGCGATCCGCGCCTACGGCATCGACGGCGTGGTGCTGCTCGGCGGCTGCGACAAGACCACGCCCGGCCAGCTGATGGGGGCAGCCTCCGTCGACCTGCCGACGATCGTCGTCTCCTCTGGTCCGATGCTGAACGGCAAGTGGAAGGGCAAGGACATCGGCTCCGGCACGGATGTGTGGAAATTCTCCGAGGCCGTACGCGCCGGTGAAATGAGCATGCAGGAATTCATGGCGGCCGAAAGCGGCATGTCGCGCTCGCCGGGCGTCTGCATGACCATGGGCACGGCCACCACCATGGCCTCGGTCGTCGAGGCGATGGGCCTGTCGTTGCCGACCAATGCGGCGCTGCCCGCCGTCGACGCCCGCCGCATGGCGCTGTCGCACATGACCGGCAAGCGCATCGTCGAGATGGTGCATGAGGATTTGCGCCTGTCGAAGGTGCTGACCAAGAAGAATTTCGAGAACGGCATCATTGCCAACGCCGCTGTCGGTGGATCGACCAATGCCGTCGTTCACATGCTGGCGATTGCCGGCCGTGCCGGCGTCGATCTCTGTCTCGAGGACTTCGACCGCGTCGGAAGCCAGGTGCCGTGCATCGTCAATTGTATGCCGTCGGGCAAGTATCTGATCGAGGATCTCGCCTATGCGGGCGGCCTGCCGGCAGTCATGAACCGCATCCAGCATCTGCTGCATGCCGATGCGCCGACGGTCTTCGGCGTTCCGATCAGCAAGTATTGGGAAGACGCCGAGGTCTATAACGACGACGTCATCCGTCCGCTCGACAATCCGCTCAGGGCCGCTGCCGGCATCCGCGTGCTCAAGGGTAACCTCGCGCCGAACGGTGCCGTCATCAAGCCATCGGCTGCGAGCGAGCATCTGCTCGTGCACGAGGGCCCTGCCTATGTCTTCGAGACCATTGAGGACCTGAAGGCAAAGATCGACGATCCGGATCTGCCGGTGACCGAGGACACTATCCTCGTGCTCAAGGGCTGCGGACCGAAAGGCTATCCGGGAATGGCCGAAGTCGGCAACATGCCGATCCCGCGGCGACTGGTGGAAAAAGGCGTGCGCGACATGGTGCGCGTTTCGGACGCTCGCATGTCCGGCACCGCCTTCGGCACCGTCGTCCTGCACGTCAGTCCGGAATCGAACGCGGGCGGGCCGCTCGCCATCGTCAAGACCGGCGACCGTATCCGCCTCGACGCAATGAAGGGCGAGCTCAACCTGATGATCAGCGACGAGGAGTTTGCGACGCGCATGGCCGCCTGGCAGGCGCCGCCGCAGAAGTGGACGCGCGGCTATTACAAGCTTTACCAGGACACGGTGCTGCAGGCTGACAAGGGCGCGGACCTGGATTTCCTCGTCGGTGGCAGCGGCAGCGAGGTCCTGCGCGAAAGCCACTGACCGAAATGCGTCAAAAGGACCATTGTTCAGATACCCCGCCGCTCCGGCGGGGTATTGTTATCCGGCAACCGGATGGGAGTTTCCTTGTATTCCGTCGGGTCCAGAGTCGAACGAGCTGCGAAGCCTGCAGGATAAACAGCTCCGGAAGGGCAACAATCAGAACGGCGCCAGCCGTCAGCACGACGAACGCGCCAAGGCCCGCCTTCAATGACCAGGACAGACAGGAGGGAGACCGAAAGAAAGCGCCGCGGCAGCAACATGGTGACTTTCGCCCAGAATCCCCAGCACGAAGCAGCTGCGCTCCCTATCCTGTCGTCCCCGAAGTATCCGCAAGAACAATCAAGAATCAACGAACGAACAGAAGATCATCATAAACTTCTAAAATACATTTATGCTGAGTATAGGATCCCCTTCCCTGCAAAAACATCCGGTATTCCCCCATCAAGCTCCAAGGGATATGGAAGATTGATCGCAAGTTCTGCCTTACCCGGTGGGACTTGGACTGTTTTTCCGGAACCGTTTGGGCACTTAGGCGTTGAAGTCGTATCACCGGTGCGGTGGAACTGGCGGCAGCGGCCAGGCCCGTGCCTTGATCGGAAACGTCAAGGAAAGGCAGTTTGACATGACTAAGAAACTCGTAACAACCGTCGCGGCTGGCGCGCTCTTCGCGGGTCTTGCTGTCGCCCCGGTAGCTTACACCCAGGATACGACACAGCCTCAACCCGACCAGACGCAGACCATGAAGCCCAAACAGCCGGCACCGACTACGGAAGCTCCGGCTAACGAGGCTCAGACGACGATGCCTCCGGCATCAGGTGAAAAACCTGCCGACGTCGCGAAGTCCGATACCACCTACCTGACGGAGCAGGCGAGCGACCAGATCGCAGCCAGCACCTATATCGGTCAGAGCGTTTACAACGCCGCTGACGAAAGCATCGGCGAGATCAACGACCTGATCATCAAGAAGGATGGTGGCGTTGAGGCAGCCGTCATCGGTGTCGGCGGCTTCCTGGGGCTCGGTGAAAAGGACGTAGCGGTTCCCTTCGATCGCATTGCGATTGCGGAACAGCCGAATACGGACGCCCTGAAGCTGACGACAACGGAAACCGCAGATACGTTGAAGGCGGCCCCGGAGTTCAAGAGCAAGGCGCAGAAGATCGCCGAGCAGAACGCCAACCAGCCGCTTGACACCTCGACGACCTCTTCGACGGGCACGACACCGGCTCAGCCGCAGCAGTAAAGAGTATCAGGCTGTTCGATGCGCCTATAGTAGAGGGGGCGGCGGTTAGCGCCGCCGCTCTGTCTGCAGTCAGACGAGCACCCCAGAGCGAAGGGCGTCATAGATGCCCGCGTGAATATTGCGACTGGAAACGGCGTCGCCGATCCGGAACATGTCGAAGCCGGCTTGCGGATTTCGCAGCGGGATCGGGTTCTCGCCGCGAAGCAACGCCTTGTAGTCGACCGCGCCCAGATTGCGCGAGAGCGGCTTCAGCTCGCGATAAAGTTCATCCATCGGCATTGTGCCGTGCTCGACCACGACCTGGGCCACGTGCCTTTCGACGGCTGCCCTCCCCGAGAAATCCGACCCAAGCGTCGCAATCAACCCGTTGCCATCGCGCCGGACGGACTTCAGCCGCGTGTTGATCGTCACCCGGACATTGTGCTCGGCGAAAGCCGCCGCATAGGGGACATGGTTCATGCCGCCGATCTCCGGCGCGAACATGCGTTCGGGCGAAACGATTTCGAGCTCGACACCGGCGCGCGCGATAAGTTCAGCGGCGGTCATGCCACTATGGGCGCCGTTGTCGTCATAAAGCAAAACCGGCCCTTCCGGCTTCACCACACCGGCAATGATATCCCAGCTCGACACGACGAGATCGTCGCCCGCGTCCAGCACGGGATTTTGCGCAATGCCGCCGGTCGCAACCACAACGAGATCAGGGCCACGCTGCTCTATATCGTCCACCCCGGCAAAGACGTTGTAGTGGATCGGAACGCCGAGCCGCTCCAATTCGGCCAGCCGCCAGTCGACGATGCCGATCAGTTCGCGGCGCCGCGGATTGCGCTGCGCCAGCAGTATCTGCCCGCCGGCTTCTCCCGTCGCCTCCAGCACCTCGACCTGATGGCCACGCTCGGCAAGCACCCGGGCGGCTTCAAGCCCGGCCGGACCGGCACCGACAACGACCGCCTTGCGCTTCGGTCCGTCGCTCTTCCTGATGACGTGCGGTACGATCGCCTCGCGACCCGTCGCGGCATTGTGGATGCAGAGCGCCCCGCCGCCCTCATAGATGCGATCGAGACAGTAGGTTGCACCGACGCAGGGACGGATCTCCGCCTCCCTGCCCTCTTCAATCTTCCTGACGATATGCGGATCCGCGATATGCGCACGGGTCATGCCGACCATGTCGAGTTTGCCTTCGGCGATCGCGTGGCGGGCGGTCGCGACGTCGGCGATCCGGGCAGCATGGAAAACCGGAAACTTCGTCGCGGCGCGAACTTCGCCGGCGAAATCGAGATGCGGCGAAGCGGCCATGCCCTGGATCGGGATGACCTTGGTCAGCGGCGCATCATGATCGATATGGCCGCGGATGATGTTGAGGAAATCAACCTTGCCGGAAGCCGCGAGCCGCCGGGCGATCTCCACGCCCTCCTCCTTCGAAAGCCCCTTCTCCCAATCCTCGTCCGCAACCATGCGGATGCCGACGATGAAATCCGCCCCGACAGAAGCGCGAATGGCGTCGAGCACCATGTCGGTGAAGCGCAGGCGGTTGTCGAGCGAACCGCCGAACTCATCCTCGCGGTGGTTCGTGGCTGGCGACCAGAAGCCGTCGATCAGGTGGCCATAGGCCTCGAGCTCGATGCCGTCGAGACCGGCGGCCTGCATGCGAGCGGCGGCGGTCGCATAGTCGCCGACGATGCGCTCGATATCCCAGTCCTCGATTTCCTTGGGAAAGGAACGATGCGCCGCCTCGCGTACCGGCGATGCGGAAAGCACCGGCAGCCAGTCACCCTTGTTCCAGCCGGTGCGGCGTCCAAGATGGGTGAGCTGGATCATCACGGCGCAATCATGCTCATGACATTCGTCGGCGATCTTCTTCAGCCACGGCACGATCTCATCCGAATAGGCATGGAGATTGCCGAAGGCCGGCGGGGAATCCTCCGAGACGATCGCCGAGCCCGCGGTCATCGTCAGCGCCAAGCCGCCCTTGGCCTTTTCCAGGTGATAAAGCCGGTAGCGGTCCTTTGGCATGCCATCTTCGGAATAGGCCGGCTCATGGGCCGTCGACATGATCCGGTTCTTGAGCGTCAGATGCTTGAGGCGATAGGGCTGCAGCAGCGGGTCTTTCGACGATATCATTTCCTGTTCCTTGAAGGGCGTCCGAGCATGCCGGCTGCATCAATACCAGGCATCCGCCATGCTCTGCTTGCGGCGCGTGACATAGTCGTTCAGCGCCTCGTCGAGCGCCACGTCCAGCGGCGGCGCTTCGTATTCGGCGAGCGTCTTCTTCCAGGCGCGGTTCGCGCGCGTCGCCATGTCCGTCTCGCCTTGCTCGACCCATTTCTCGAACGGTTCGTTGTCGGAGAGCGCCGAATCCCAGAAGGCGGTCTGGTAGTTGCGCATGGTGTGGTCGCAGCCGAGGAAGTGACTGCCGGGACCGACCTGCAGGAAGGCGTCCATGGCCAGCGTGTTATCGTCGACGACCACGCCTGCGAGATAGGAATGCAGCGCGCCGCAGAAGTCCGTGTCCATGACGAACTTCTCGTAGGACATCGCCAGCAGGCCATCGACGAAGCCAGCCGAATGCAGGATGAAGTTCGCGCCGCAATGCACCGCCGACAGCATCGACATCGCGCCTTCCTGCATCGCCTGCGCGTCGGGCAGCTTGGAGTTAGAGAAGTTGCCGGCGCATCGCAGCGGCAGGCCCAGCCGGCGTGCGAGCTGACCAACGACCATGCTGCCGATCGCCGGCTCTGGCGTGCCAAAGGTCGGCGAACCCGAGCGCAGCGACATCGATGACAGGAAATTGCCGAAAATGACGGGCGCGCCCTTGCGTTCGAGCTGGGTCAGCGCGCAGCCGGCGAGCGTCTCGGCATAGGACTGGGCGATGGCGCCGGCATTGGTGACGGGCCCCATGGCGCCGCCGAGAATAAAGGGCACGATGACCGCAGCCTGGTTTGCGCGCGCATAGGCGCGCAGCGACTTCGTCATCGTCCCATCCCAGACCAGCGGCGAATTGACGTTGACATTGCCGAGGATGACGCAGTTCCGGTCGACGAAATCACGGCCGAAGAGAATGCGCGCCATTTCGATCGAATCCTCGGCCCGCTCTTCCGCAGTGATCGAGCCCATGAAGGCGCGGTCGGAATATTTGATGTGGCTGTAGACCATGTCGAGATGGCGCTTGTTGACCGGCACATCGACCGGCTCGCAGATCGTGCCGCCGGAGTGGTGCAGCCAGGGGCTCGACTGCGCCAGCTTGATCAGGTTGCGGAAGTCCTCGATCGTGCCGTAGCGCCGGCCCTTGTCGAGATCCATGACGAAAGGCGACCCATAGGCCGGCGAGAAGACGACGTTGTTGCCGCCGATCTCGACATTGCGGGCGGGATTGCGGGCGTGCTGGATGAACTGCCTCGGTGCGGAGGCGACGATCTCCTTGAGCATGCCCGGCTCGAAGGTGACCCGCACGCCATCAACCGTTGCACCAGCCCGCTTCCAATGGACGAGTGCTTCAGGATCGTCGCGGAACTCGATGCCGACCTCGGCGAGGATGCGATCGGCGATCGCCTCGATCCTGACGAGGCTCTCTTCGCCAAGGATATCGTAGGTCGGAATATTCCGGACGATATAGGGAACGCCGAGGCTCCGGCCTGCGCCTTCGCGTCGTTGCGGCCTTGAACCCCGGTTCCGTCTCGGTGCCGCCTCGCCTGCTGCCGGTGCCGTATCCATTTTGCATCCTCCCATCACTTGATGTGATGCTATTGGCGAAAAATTCCATTGTAACGCTGGAAAAATTCGAGCCATGCGATAAGCATGATTTATGGAAAATTTGCGCCGCCTGCTTCCCTCCGCCGCCAGTCTCATCGTTTTCGAGGCGGCCGGCCGTCATCAGAACTTCACTCGTGCCGCAAACGAACTCGGCATGACCCAGGCCGCGGTGTCCTATGCCATTCGCGGCCTCGAGGAACAGTTGGGCGTGCCGCTCTTCCATCGTGTGCATCGGGCCGTAGAATTGACCGAAGCCGGCGAGAAGTTTCACGCTGATGTGTCCGTCGGCCTCTCGCGCATCCAGAAGTCGGCCGAGGATATCCGCGCCAAGGGCCGCGAAACCAACGTGACGCTTGCCGCTTCTACCGCCTTTGCCTCGATGTGGATGCTGCCGCGCCTCAACCGCATGCGCGAGGACCTGCCGGAGATCGACCTCAGAATCCAGACCAGCGTGCGCGATCTCGATCTCGAGGAAGAGCCGATCCCGCTCGGCATCCGCGGTGGCGACCCCGGCCACTGGCCGCGCTATCATGTCGCCCAGCTCGCCGAAGAGGTGGTCAACGCCGTCGCAACGCCCGCCTATATCGAAGAGCATGGGCTGCCGAAGACGGCAGCCGACCTGCAGCGGCACAACCTCATTCATCTCGAGGAGCCGGTGCGGCGCGCCTGCGACTGGACCGAATGGTTCGCGAGCGCCGGCCTCACCTATCCCAAGCAGGCACGCCGCCTGACGATCAACGACTATGTTCTGGTCATTCAGGCCGTGCTCGCCGGCGAAGGTGTGGCGCTCGGCTGGGAACACCTGATCAACCCGCAGATCCGTTCCGGCGCGCTGATGCCGGTCGCCGGACACGTGCTCAAGACCGGCCTCGCCTTCTATGTCGTCTGGCCGCGGTCGCGTGAGCTCAACGCTCAAGCGAAACGGGTCCGCGACTGGTTATTGGAAGAAGGGCGGCGGGACCGCGCGGCATCGGGAGCCGGTGAATAAATAGAGCGGTTCAGGCCTGGGCCGAAACGTCGCGATAACGATCGGAAAGGTACCGCATCGTCGCCACGGCATCGGCCGGTTTTCCATAAAAATAGCCCTGCCCGAGACCGCAACCGAGCGCCTTCAGCTTCAGTGCCTCGGAAAAGTCCTCGATGCCTTCGGCGACGACCTCCAGCTCCAGGCCCTCACACATCGCGACGATCGCCTTGATGATGTGCTCCGAGGCGCGGTCGGCGGAAATGCGCGAGACGAAGGCGCGATCGATCTTGACCTTGTCGAAGGAAAAATCGCGCAAGCGGCCCAGGCTCGATTGCCCGGTGCCGAAGTCGTCGAGCGAGACGCGCACGCCGGTGGCACGCAGTTCCGCAACGATCTTCTGGGCGATGTCGGCATCGGCCATGACAGCCGTCTCCGTGATCTCCAATTCAAGTCGCCGCGGGTCGAGGCCGATCTGATGGATGATCGAAAGCAATCGGTGACTGGTCGCCGGGTCCATGAGTTGCGCTGAGGAGAGATTGAAGGAAAGGAAGAGCTCCTTCGGCCAGGAGAGGGCCGCATGCGCCGCCTTGCGCAACAGCACTTCCGCCAGCGATTCGATAAAGCCGCGCTCCTCGGCCAACGGCACGAACACCGCCGGCGAAACATAGCCGAGGTCGGCATCGCACCAGCGCGCCAGCGCTTCGAACCCGACGACCGCGTCGTTGCGCAGATCGACGATCGGCTGGAAATGCACGTCGACCTCATTGGCGATGATGGCATTGCGCAGCGCCTGCTCGAGCTGCGTCGCGCGTTTCATCTCCTGGGCGATTTCCTGCGAATAGACGGTGATCTGGCCGCGGCCGCGACGCTTCGAACGATAGAGCGCAGTATCGGCGCTCTTCAACAGATCCTCGAACACTTCCCCGGCAAAGGGATAGACCGCAAAGCCGAAGGACGCGGAGAGACGCACGTGGCGGTCGCCGAGATCGAAGGGCGCCGACAGCACCTCCTTCAACATCTGCCCGACCTTCTCCGCCCCCTTGCGCTCGAAGACGAGCGGCAGGACGAAGGCGAATTCGTCGCTTTCCGAACGGGTGATCGTCGCCCCCTCGGGCGCGCAGGCTTTCAGCCGATAGGCCACCTGGCAGAGGATCTCGTCACCGGCCGCCGGTCCGAACAGATCGTTGATCGGCTTGAAGCCATCGATGTTGGCAAGACCAATGGTGAAGGGCGCGGGATCGCTGGCGCGCTCCCTGGCGAGATCAAGCACGGTCTGGCGCAGGCACCGGGCATTGCCGAGCCCCGTCAGCAGATCGACGTTGCCCGTCACGGCGGGCGTCTCGATACCGATGCGGTGATAGGGTGTCTCGACGGCCGTCATAACCGCGTCTCCGCAGCCCGATCGGCGGACTGCACCCGACCCTTCGCGATCCGCGAAACCTCATGCCACGGCGCGAACCGGCCATGTCGCTCCGACACGGTCCGGACATGTGCAACGGGATGGGCGCAATGCATTCGGGCGAGGCTCTACACTTTAACGGCAATTCCGCGTAGACGATCGCAATCGGCGGTTAACAATCCGATATCGCCCTGCTCCCAGATCTGCCATTAGCCTCCCCAATTCTAGCGAATTGACACGTCTTTCTTTCAACCTGCCGTTCGCATCGCCTTTGCCGGCATGAATTTTCTAAGCACCGCCTCGATCATGTCCGGGCTCACCGGCTTCATGATGTGGTCGTCCATGCCCGATACCTTGCATTGCTGCAGGTCGATATCCAGCGCCTGCGCAGTGACCCCGATGATCGGCGTTTTCTGCCCCCTGGTACTTTCAGCCGACCTTATCGCGACCGTGGCGTCGAAGCCGTTCATGACCGGCATCGAGACATCCATCAGCACCAGAGCGGGCTGCAGTTCGTGCCAGAGTTCGACGGCTTCGCGGCCGTTGGTGGCGATCCGATGCGAGACGCCGAGGCCCTCCAGGATCTGCGTGAATACGAACTGGTTGATCTGGTTGTCTTCGGCAACGAGCACGTCGACTTGCGGTGCCGGCGGGGGCGCGGCGATCCCCTCGCCCTCAAACGACAGCGACCAATCCGGCTGCGGCGTCGGAGAAACCGCCGTCCGCTCGGAGCAGACGCGGAAGATTTCCGCCAGCACCGCGGCACCGTCCTGCTCAGCCGAAAGCGGGAGGATCGGGCAGTGACGCCAGGCCGCAGCGATTTGCGGTTTCTCGGAAAATGCCAGGTCGAGCAGCAGGACATCGAGCTTGATGCCGGCGTCCTCGACCGCGCGGGCGAAGGCGCTGAGCTCATCGGCATCGCGAACGGCGCAAGCGTCGAGCCCCGAGCCGCGCAGGCGCGCGACGAGCCGGTCTTCCATTGCCCGATCGGCCGTGGCGACCAGGACACGAAGGCCGCGGGCGGGCAAGGTCTCGATCATCGACCCTGCTTCCACAAGCTGCTGGACGTTCAGCGCCCGGAAGGGATCATAGAAATTCTGTGCCGCTGCGAAGATGCTGTAGTCGCGGATCTGCAGGCCGACCTCGGCGCGGGGCTCATCGCTGCTCTGATGCAGGACGGCGATATCGGTCACGTCGTTCATGCAGGTGACGACGAAGTGGCGGCCGGGCATGCCGACACGGTACTTGCGCGTCAACACCCAGAGATCACTGCCATCGGCGCGCACGATGTGCTCGGCCTGCGAGTACGGCTTGCCGGTTTCGAGCACCATGCGGTCCGACTGTTCGAAACGTTCGGCAAGCTCGCTTTCGACCAGATCCCAGGCGGAACGGCCGAGGATGGCATCCTGCTGCAGATCATGGATCAGGCAGAAGGCTTTGTTGACGGCGATATAGTTGAGATTGCGGTCCTTGACGCAGATCGGATTGGGCTGGGCGTCGAGGATCTGTTCGGTCAGCTCGACGCGCTCCAAATCCGTCTGGAGCTGTTCGTCGCGCTTCTTCTGATCGGAGACGTCGCTGATCGACAGGATGCCGATGCCGCTCGACAGGCGGCGCTTGCGCATCGACACCCAGCGCGTCCGGCCGGCGCGCTCGACGCTCTCGTAGCGTTCGCGCCAGTGCAGCGCCATATGCTCGGCGATCCAGTCCTCGCGATTGGTGCGCCGACGGCTGCTTTCCGGAACGGTTCCGGGTCGGACGCCGGTATCGTAGACGGCACCGAGAAAATCTCGAAGGCGCGTGCCGGGCATCAGGATTTCCGCCGGCACCGGGAAATATTGCAGCATCGTGCGGCTGGCAAAGAGAATGGTGTCGTCCCGGCTGCAGACAAGCACGGCGATGCCGAGCGCGTCGCAACTCGACTCCAGAATGATCCGGTTGATGTCCGCGCCGTTCGACGCCCCATCGCTCATTGCGCTGTCCTCACTCGCCCACCGCACGCTTCAATCGCCTTCGATCTGAGGAAACATGCAGCCATTCACAGTGCTACAGCGACCTCGGCGCCCCCAAGGGGCGCGCGGCGCTGTAGCGGCGGTTTCATTTCGGGACATGCTGGGTGGCCTTGGCAGGCGTCTCTTCGCGCGGAGGGAGTACGGCGTCCAGCTACGCCGCAATGCTCGAAAGACAAAACCCGTGATCATTCAGGTTGTTGTGGAAAATCGCAGCAGAGTGTTAAGGGGCGATTAAACCCTCACTCATTTTTCCGGGGCGACGACCGCGTGCGTTCGGGGCCGGGGACGAGGTGCCATTCCCCCTTCCGTTTCCCGAGCGAATCCGGGAAAATGGGACATGGTCATCAAGCAGCTTTCAGAAACTCTCATCAACCAGATCGCCGCCGGCGAAGTGATCGAACGCCCAGCCAGCGCCGCCAAGGAGCTGATCGAGAACGCGCTCGACGCGGGCGCGACGCGCATCGAAATCGCGACTGCCGGCGGCGGCAAGACGCTGTTGCGCGTGACCGACAATGGCTCGGGCATGACGCCGAACGACCTCGAACTTGCGGTCCGCCGGCACTGCACGTCGAAGCTCGACGACAGCCTGTTCGACATCCGCACGCTCGGCTTTCGCGGCGAGGCCCTGCCTTCGATCGGCTCGGTCGCCCGCCTGTCGATCACGACGCGCACGGCCGGCGCCAGCGAAGGCGCGGTCATTGCCGTCACCGGCGGCAAGACCGACCCGGTTCGCCCTTCGCCGGCCAATACCGGCACGGTCGTGGAGGTCCGCGACCTCTTCTTCGCGACGCCGGCGCGACTGAAGTTCATGAAGTCCGAGAAGGCGGAAGCGGCCGCGATCTCCGAGATCGTACGCCGCATGGCGATCGCCTTCCCGGCGGTCCGCTTCGTGCTCTCGGGCAGCGACCGCTCGACGCTCGAATTCCCGGCGACCGGCGACGATCGCCTGGCGCGCATGGCCCAGGTGCTCGGCAAGGATTTCCGCGACAACGCAATCGAAATCGACGCCGAGCGCGAAGATGTCGGGCTCACCGGTTTTGCCGGCGTGCCGACCTACAATCGCGGCAACTCGCTGCAGCAATATGTCTTCGTCAATGGCCGCCCGGTGCAGGACAAGCTGCTGCTGTCGGCGATCCGCGCTGCCTATTCCGAGACGATCCCGAGCGGCCGCTACCCGGTTGCCGTGCTGTCGATCACGCTCGATCCGGCGCTGGTCGACGTCAACGTGCATCCGGCCAAATCCGATGTGCGCTTCCGCGACCCCGGCCTCATCCGCGGACTGATCATCGGCGCGATCCGCGAGGCACTGACGCGCGAAGGCGACCGCGCGGCAACCACCGGGGCGCGCGGCATGATGCAGGCTTTCCGCGCCGGGACCTATCGCCCGCAACCCTGGACCCCCGAGACGTCCCCGTTTCGGCCGGCACAATTCGATGCCATGCTGCGTGGCGTCGGCGAGGTACCGCAGGCGAGCTTCGCCGCCTTTGCGGCGCCATCGGCACGCACGGCCGTCCCAGCCGAGCATGAGGCGCCGGTATCGCAACAGGATGCACCGACACCGACGCCGCAATCCTTCCCGCTCGGCGCGGTACGGGCGCAGCTCCACGAAAACTACATCGTCGCCCAGACGAATGACGGTCTCGTCATCGTCGACCAGCATGCCGCCCATGAGCGGCTGGTGTTCGAGGCGATGCGAACCGCGCTGCATTCGCGGCCCGTCGCGGCACAGGCCCTGCTGATCCCGGAAATCATCGATCTGGCCGAAGACGATTGCGACCGGCTGATGGCCCATGCGGCGGAGTTTGCCCGCCTCGGCCTCGCCATCGAGCGCTTCGGCCCCGGGGCAATCGCCGTGCGCGAGACGCCGGCGATGCTCGGCGAAATGGACGCCGTCGGCCTGGTACGCCAGCTTGCCGACGAGCTTGCCGAATGGGACACTGCCAACGGGCTTACAAGCCGGCTCGAATATCTTGCGGCGACGATGGCCTGCCATGGATCGGTCCGCTCCGGCCGACGCATGCGTACCGAGGAAATGAACGCCTTGCTGCGGCAGATGGAGGCGACGCCCGGCTCCGGTCAATGCAACCATGGGCGGCCGACCTACATCGAGCTCAAGCTTTCCGATATTGAACGGCTGTTCGGCCGAAGCTGATCGCGCACGGCCGCGAAATGCGGCTGGCATTTTGCCTGATGGCGAGCTAGACCAGAGAACAGACCACAAGGACGTTACAGGCAACGAACATGATGAACCGGTTTGAAGGAAGCACGTCGCGCGAGGCGAAGATCCGTTATCTCGACGGCGACTTTCAGATCGTCCTCGCTGGCTCGCATGTGATCTGCGCGATGACCGGCAGAACCATTCCCGTCGACGAGTTGCGCTACTGGAGCGTCGCCCGGCAGGAAGCCTATGTCGATGCGGAAGCCTCCGTCGAGGCGGAAAAACGCGCCGGCGCATTGCCGAACCAGCGCCGCTAAGGCGACGTCGTCAGGTCTCTTCCCCGGATACGAATAGCCGTTACTTGACTGCGCCTTCGCGCAGCTTGCGGGCGCGCGCGGCGGAAAGCGCCGTCTCGATGATTTTTGACGGCGCCATGGGATCATCGAAACGCACGTCGATCTCGATCACCCGGCTGGCCGCGGCCAGCTCGGCGGCGCGGCCATGGCCGGGCTCGAGCCGAACCATGTCCTTGGCGGTGGTGACCAGCGTGCAGCCCAAAGCCGCCGCCCGATCGAGCAGATCGGCAATCTCGTCGTCGGAAAAATGATGGTGATCCGGAAAGCTGCGGGTTTCCTCGACGACGGCCCCGGTCTCACGCACCGTGCGATAGAATTTCTCCGGATCGGCGATACCGGCCCAGGCGAGGACCTTGACGCCCTTCAGCGACCCGTCGTCGAGCCTCACCACATCGGCCTCGTAGATCTGCTTGCCGGCGCGGGCTGCACGGCGGATCAGGGCATCGGCCTCCGTGCCGTCGCCGATTTTCAGGAGTGCCGTCGCATGGCGCAACTGGATGGGAAGCGGCGCCCGCACGGGGCCGGCCGGCACCAGATAGCCGTTGCCGATGCCGCGGCGCGAGTCGATCACCAGAAGCGCGAAGTCGAAAGCGAGACGCGCGCTCTGAAAACCGTCGTCCATGATGATGATGTCGGCACCTTCCTTCACCAGGCGGCGAGCCCCATCGACACGGCGGCGGCAGACGACGGTCAACGCCTCGCGCGCCAGAAGCAAGGGTTCATCGCCAACGTCGCGGGCGCGGTGATGCTCAATATCGACGATCGTGGTCACGTCGAGAGAGCCGCCGTAGCCGCGGCTCAAGAAGCCGGGCTTCAACCCTTTCTGACGGATGACGCGGGCAAGGGCGATCGCCGTCGGCGTCTTGCCGGCGCCGCCGACAGTGAAGTTGCCGATGCAGATGATCGGCACGGGAACCGATGCACGGCGCGCGCGGTCCATGCGCATGCCGGCAATCCGCCCGTAGAGCCATGAAAACGGCCACAAGGCGCGGGCACGCCAATCCGCCTTGGTCCACCAGAATGGCGGCGCTTCCGATACCATCTTCTTTCCGTGGCCCCCAGCCGGTGTCGTCCATCCGCTTTGGGAGGACGCATGTCTTCTTGCCGTCGCAAGCCGACGGATTGCCCCAAAAAACGTCAGAATGTGAAAAAACGCAAGCTATGGATGGGATGCAGCCGGCTTCAGCCGGCCCGCCTCATGCGTTTGCTGGCATTTCGGCTAGAGCACGGCCTCAAGCTCGGTGATGTCGGCGAGGCAATGGTCCGAGGCTGCGGCGAGCGATTGGCGTGAACCGGTTCCGGTCAGCACCGCGACCGTCATGCCGACGCCGGCACTGCGGCCCATGTGCATGTCGTGATTGTTGTCGCCGACGACAACGACCTGATGCGGCTCAAGGCCCGTTGCGGCGCAAAAACCGAGCACCATGCCGGGCTCCGGCTTGACGCCGTAGCCGCTGTCATAACCCGCCACATAATGCAGGTATCCATCAAAGCCGAAGCGCCTTGCGGTCTCGCGGATCGATTTTTCGTTGTCGCTGGAGGCGACTCCAAGACGATAGCCCTTGGCATGCAGACCGGCGAAGAAGGTGCCAAGATCAGTGACGGGGACGGCATATTCCGCCGAGCGCGCGAACAGGCTGTCGAACAGGGTTGTGAGATCCTCCACCGTGAAAGGCGCGCCCGCGCCCACGAAACCGGTCGCGATCTCGACCGTGTTGCCGGCCGCAAGCAGGCTGTCGGGCAGCACATGGCCGGTATCGGCATCCATGCCGCCCGCTTTCAGCAACGTGCGAGCCAGCGCCTCGTCACCCTTTGCCGCAATCCGCGCCAGCTCATAGTTCACCGGCACCCAGCTCTTGGCGTAGTCGAGCAGGGTTCCATCCTTGTCGAACAGGATACCGGCGATGGCTTTGGATGCGGTCATGATGAGAGGTCGCCTCCTGCTTGTGTCAGCTTTCGGTCGGGGGATTGAGCCGCGCCTTGACGATGAGCGGATTGATGTAGGGCTCTAGCCCCTTCATCGTCGCCGACAGGGCACCACGCATCTCTTGCACGGTTTCGAGGCCGGCATCGATCATCGAGCGACGCATGTCGTCGTTGGCGAGCAGATAGTTGACGCCCTTCGCCAGCATCTCGACGTCGCGCACGATCTTGGCGCTGCCGTTCTTCGCCAGCGTCTGATAGGTCTCGCGAAAATTCTGGACGTTGCCGCCGGACAGGATCGCACAGCCGAGCATCGCCGGCTCCAGCGGGTTCTGGCCGCCTTCGGCAAAGAGCGAGCGGCCGACAAAGGCGACTTCGGTCAGGCGAAGGTAGAGGCCCATTTCGCCGATGGTGTCACCGAGGAAGATGTCGACATCCGGCGTCAGCGGATCGCGCCGCGTGCGGCGGGCGACCTTCAGGCCCTTGGCCGTCAGCGCCGCCTCGATCGCATCGCTACGCTCGGGATGGCGCGGCACGACGATCGTCAGGAGGCCGGTCCGTTCCTTCAGCGCGCGATGCACGACGCCGGCAGCGTTCTCCTCGCCGTCGAAGGTCGAGATCGCGGCCCAGGTCTTGCGCGTGCCAATCTGCTGCTCGTATTCGCGGAGCGCCTGCGGATCATGCGGCGGGGCATCGGTGTCGACTTTCAGGTTGCCGGAGACCATGACCGGCAGGGCGCCGAGCGTGCGGAAGCGCTCCGCATCGACGTCGGATTGGGCGATCACCAGCGCCAGGTTTTCAAACAGCGCGTCAGCCAGCCCCGGCCGCCGCTTCCACCGGGTGAAGGTGCGATCGGACAGGCGACCGTTCACCAGAACCTGCGGAATGTGGCGCCGGCCCAGCTCCAGGATGGTCATCGGCCAGATTTCGGACTCGGCGATGATTGCGAGATCCGGCTCCCAATAGTTCAGGAAACGGCTGACCGCCGGCTTGAAATCGAGCGGCACATATTGGTGGATGACGCTCGTTCCCAGGCGCTGGGCGACGACACGTGCCGAGGTCATCGTTCCCGTCGTCAGTACGACGTTGATGCCGCGCCGACGGATTTCCTTGATCAGCGGGATGACCGCATTGGTCTCGCCGACGCTGGCGGCGTGAAACCAGACGAGCGGGCCCTGCGGTCGTGGTGCGCTGGCATGGCCGTAGCGCTCGCGACGGCGCGCCGGGTCCTCCTTGCCCTTCGCCGCGCGAATGGCAAGGTAGGACCAAACGAGGGGATAGATCGCCGAGCCGATCCAGCGGTAGCTGGAGAGCGCCAGGCGCGCGCGAAAGCTGCTCATGACGAGACACCTTCCTCAGCCGTCTCGGCCGGGAGAAACTCAGGGGCGACTGGCATGCAGGTTTGCGCCGCGCATCCCCACCTCATCGGCATCAGCCGTTTTCCGGGTCGAGCAGACGATGCATGTGGACGATGAAATAACGCATGTGAGCGTTGTCGACGGTCATCTGCGCCTTGGATTTCCAGGCGGCAAGCGCGCTTTCATAGTCCGGATAGATGCCGACGATATCGAGCTTGTCCAGGTCACGGAAGTGGACGTCCGTCAGCGTGGTGAGTTCACCGCCAAAGACGAGGTGCAGACGTTGTTTCTTCTCGGATTCGTGAGCCATCGGAATTCCATTTTTTCTTTTTGGGTGTGGGCGTTGATTTGAGGCATTCGGCCCCAAAGGTCAATGGGGCTCCATCGATCGCGATGCGGCGATCAGGCCCGGCAAGAGCGGCTTTGCCGCCGCGCAAAGCACCCCGTGAACGACGGTGGAGCGGTTGTAGGACAAGGGCTGGTCGTCGAGATCGACGAGCGCGCCGCCGGCCCGGGCAAGGATGAGATCGGCCGCAGCCAGATCCCAATCATGGGAATTCTTCTTCACCAGCGTACCGTCGATCCGACCGTCGGCAACCATGGCCAGCCGATAGGCAAGCGACGGCACATGCGGCACGCGCGCGACGGTCTTGCGGTAGAGGGGCGGAAGCTTGCCGACCGTGTCTTCGGCCGCCGCCAGATGCAGCATTTCCCCGGACTTTGCCTCACGCACCGAGATCGCGGCACCGTTCTTCAGCGCGCTACCGCCGGCGACAGCCTCGAAGAGTTCGTCAAGCGCCGGGGCATAGAGGACGCCGGCGACGGGCTGTCCCCGATGGACGACGGCGACACTGACGCACCAAAGCTCCTTGCCGGCGATGAAGGCACGCGTGCCGTCGATCGGATCGACGACGAAGACCGTTTCGCGGATCAGGCGGCTGGCGTCATCGTCGGTCTCTTCCGACAGCCAGCCATAGCCGGGTCTCGCCGCAAGCAGCCGCGTCTTCAGTACGTCGTTGGCCGCGAGATCCGCTTCGCTGACCGGCGAGCGGCCTTCATTCTTCCACCGGACATCGGGAGCTTTGCCAAAATAACCGAGTGCCGTTTCGCCGGCGACGACCGCGGCGGCGCGGATCAACTCGAGTTCCGGCTTCCAGTCCGCGCCCGATGGTGCTGTGTCAGACATTCAAAACCCCGTCAGCCCGCCTCTCCATACCATGAGGCGGGATCGGCGCGGAGCACCCGCACCGTTTTTTTCCTTCGGCTTCCAGATCAGTTCAGTGAACCAATGTGCTGATCCAGCCATTTGAAATGACGCAATCGCACGGCGCTCTAGAGACCCGCAAGCGTCATGCCCTCGATGGCAAGCGTCGGCGCCGCAACACCGAATTTGCGATCGATGTCGTCTGCGGGCGTCAACGCCATGAACATGTCCTTGAGATTGGACGCGATCGTGACCTCGGAGACGGCATACGAGAGTTCGCCGTTCTCGATCCAGAAGCCGGAGGCGCCGCGGCTGTATTCGCCGGTCACCATGTTCACGCCCTGGCCGATCAGTTCGGTGACGTAGAAGCCGGTGCCGACATCGCGGATCAGATCCTCACGCGAGATCGAACCCGGCTCGAGCGCCAGGTTGGTCGAGGCCGGATTGACCGTCGGGCCGCCGCGCACACCGCGGCCGTTGGTCTTGAGGCCGAGTTCGGCGGCGGCCGATGTCGACAGGAACCAGTGCTTCAGCACGCCATCTTCGACCATCGCGAGCTTCGAGCCGCTGACGCCCTCGCCGTCGAAGGGGCGCGAGGAGGCGCCGCGCACGATCAGCGGATCGTCGGTGACGGAAAGGCCCGCCTTCATGATCTGCTTGCCCATCCGGTCACGCAGGAAGCTCGTCTTGCGGGCGACCGATGCGCCGTTGATGGCGCCTGCCAGATGGCCGACGAAGCCCCGCGCCATGCGCGGATCGAAGACGACGGTGACATTCTTGGCCGTCGGCACTTGGCGCGGATTGAGGCGTGCCACCGCGCGCTCGCCGGCAAGGCGGCCAATCTCCTCGGCCGGCCGCAGATCGCCAACATAGAGGCGGCTGTCGAAATCGTAGTCGCGCTCCATCTTCGTGCCTTCGCCGGCAATCGCACTGACGGAGCAACCGAAACGCGTCGCCATGTAGGAACCGGAGAAACCATGCGAGGTGACGAGCACCAGACCGCCCATGCCGGCCGAGGCGCCGGCGCCGCTGGAATTGGTGACGCCCGAGACCGAAAGTGCCGCCTCTTCGGCGGCCAATGCCGCCTCCGTCAATGATTCCGTGGAAACCGCGGTCGGGTCGAAGAGATCGAGGTCCGGATAGGACTTTGCCAATTGGTCCGCATCGGCGAGCGAGGCGAAAGGATCCTCCGGCGAGGCCTTGGCCATGGCGACGGCGCGCTCGGCGAGCAGCTTCAGATCGAAGCCCGGATTGGCCGAGACGCTGGCGACGCGCCGCCCGACGAAAACGCGAAGGGAGAAATCATCGCTTTCGGAGGCTTCGGTCGCTTCGACCTTGCCGAGGCGTACGGAGACGGAGCGGGAGCGCCCGCGTACCACCACCGCATCCGCCGCATCCGCGCCGGCCTTGCGGGCGAGGTCCACGAGTTCCGAGGCGCGTTTTTCGAGGTCGGCAGAATCGATCGTGTCTGACATGATGTAGCCTTTCATTCCTGCCCCATTTATTGTGCAGTGACGCAGGCATCAAGGGCATCGGCCCGATTCCCGCCCATACACCGCAAATGACCGCTCTCGAAAGCTCCCCCGTCGGGGGCCGGGTGCTCCAATAGTGAAAGCCGCAGGCATGGCAACGACACCGATCATCTACTCTCAAGCGCTGATGCTGCTTGGCGGCGCAGTGTTGGCCGCACCAATCTTCAAGCGGCTCGGCCTCGGCACCATCCTCGGCTATCTCTGCGCCGGCGTGCTCATCGGTCCGGTCGCCCAGAGCATCACCGAGGGCGAGCAGATCCTGCATGTCTCGGAACTCGGCGTCGTGTTCCTGTTGTTCATCATCGGCCTCGAACTGAAACCGTCGCGCCTCTGGCAGATGCGGCGCGATATCTTCGGCCTCGGCACGGCGCAGGTGGTGCTGACCGGCATCGTGCTCTCGTCCATCATCTATGCCTTCGGGCTCCTCGGCCAGGGCGGCAGCATCATTGCCGGCTTCGGCCTGGCCCTGTCGTCGACCGCCTTTGCGATGCAGATCCTCGACGAAGGCAACGACCGCAACACGCGCTACGGTCAGCGATCATTCTCCATTCTTCTGCTGCAGGATCTGGCGATCGTGCCGCTGCTGGCGCTGATCCCGCTTCTGGCGGCGCAGGCGCCCGAGGATACGACGCCGCCGCTCGAGGATTTCGCAATCGCCACAACCGCGATCATCGTTCTCTTCGCTGCCGGCCGCTACCTCGTGAATCCCCTGTTCCAGATCATCGGCCGCACGGGCGCCCGCGACGTCATGATCGCGGCCGCCCTGCTCGTCGTCATGGGCGCGGCGACCATGATGCAGCTCGCCGGACTTTCGATGGCCATGGGAGCCTTCCTCGCGGGCGTGCTCTTGGCGGAATCCTCCTATCGCCATGAACTCGAAGCGGATATCGAACCGTTTCGCGGTATCCTGCAGGCACTCTTTTTCATGGCGGTCGGCCTGTCGCTGGAACTCGGCGTCATCGTCGAGCGCTACCAGTTGATCATCGCTGCGGTGCCGCTCTTGATGGCGTTGAAGAGCCTCGTGCTCTACTGGCTCTGCCGGCTCACCGGAGCGCACCACAACGACGCGGTGCGCATCAGCCTGCTCCTGCCGCAGGGCGGCGAATTCGGCTTCGTGCTGTTCACGGCAGCAGCCAGCGCCGGTGTCTTCTCCGATGGCGACGCCTCGCTGCTCGTCGCGATCGTGACGCTGTCGATGGCGCTGACGCCGCTGGCTTCGATGCTGGCGCCGAAGCTGATGCGCGAGCAGGACGAACTGGACGAGGAGATCGACGAAGACTTCGAGGGCGCCGGCGCCGACGTGTTGATGATCGGCTTCTCCCGCTTCGGCCAGATCGCCGCGCAGATCCTGCTCGCCGGCGGCCGCGACGTGACGATCATCGACCATTCCGCCGCCCGCGTGCGCCAGGCCGCGACCTTCGGCTTCCGCATTTACTTCGGCGACGGCACCCGGCTCGACGTGCTGCGCGCCGCCGGCATCGAGCGGGCAAAGATCGTCGCCGTCTGCACGCAGAAGAAGGAAACGACCGACCACATCATCGACCTCGTGCAATCGGAGTATCCGAACGCCCGCATCTTCGCCCGCTCCTACGACCGGCTGCATACGCTGGAGCTGCGCGCCAAAGGCGTCGACTACGAACTGCGCGAAACCTTCGAGTCCGGCCTGCTGTTCGGCCGCAAGTCGCTGGAGGCGCTGGGAGTCGGTGACGACGAGGCGATCGCGATCATGGACGATATCCGCAAGCGCGACGAGGCACGTCTCGTGCTGCAGGAGGCCGAAGGCATTACCGCCGGTCGCGACATGCTGCATTCGCGTCCCGTCAGGCCAGAACCGCTGGTCAAGCCGAAGCGCGAGGTCGATCACTCCCAGGAGACGGGCGAACGGATCCTGCCGGGGCTTCCTGCGGACGAGCGCGAGAGCGCGTAGTCGCGCCTGTACCGACCGTGCGGCCGTCAATCGTCGGAGCTCAGCCGAGCTTCGGTGCTCGCATCCGTTCGTCGAGGGCCCGCTTCAACTGATCCTTGATCGCGACGGTTCCGTTCAGCACGTCCTTGGCCCGCAGGAAATCCATTACCCGGTAGCGGCCGACATCCGGGCGCAGCAGGATATCCGGCGCGCCCTCCTTGAGCTTCATCGCGATGATCGATTGCATCATCAGCTGGCTCGCGCCGAACAGGCTGTCGATGCGGCTCGGGATCGTCTTGCCATCGCCATCAGGACCACCGACGACATCGACGGCGATGACGATGTCGGCCAGGCCGCGCAAATGATCGAAGGGGATGGGGTTGTAGATACCGCCGTCGATCATCACGCGCCCGCCGATCTTCACCGGGATGAAGATCGCAGGCAGGGCCGCGGAGGCCGCCAGCGCCTGCCACAGATCACCCCTTTCGCAGACATGCTCGGTCTGGCCGTAATAATCGGTGGCGACCACCTTCAGCGGAATGCCGAGATCCGAGAACTTCGACGGAATGGCCTCCGGCAGAAACGCTCTGAGAACGCGCTCGACATTGAATTGCCCGAAGCGAAAACCGTTCGCCACCGCCTCGGAAAGGCTCGACGGCCGCAACTGCCAGAGCCGATTGACGACCTCGCGGCGATGGCCGACGGTCGAAAGCGTGTGGGCCCTGATCTCTTCACCGCGCAGGCCGGCGGCCATGCCGGCGCCCATGATCGCACCGATGGAGGAGCCGGCGATCGCTACCGGGCGAATGCCCAGTTCATCCAGGGTTTCGATGACGTGAATATGCGCAAGCCCTCGTGCGCCACCGCCACCCAGCGCCAGCGCGACCGTCGGTTGGCTGGACGCCTGCGCCGCCCCCTTCATCGAAAGATCCTGCTTCATCGGCATGTTCTCCGCTTCTGCATCTTTCCCTAAGTCGAAATCGATTTGAGGGCAAAATTATGCAGCAGACCGAAACGTTACAGCGACCATGGGTGCGTCACAGAAGACGCGCGGCGCTATAAGCGGGATGAGGAAACTTGCATGGTCGGCGACAGCCTATCTTCGCAAGGAAATCGAAAATATGACGGTCAGGCGCCGCGGAAGCGATAGAAATGGATGCGGGTATCGCCGAAGACTCTGACGTCGAGACGCTCGAAGACTGCCGCAGGCGCCGGCTGGACGTCCGCCCGCTCTTCGAGGATCACCAGTGCATCGGGGACGAGCCAGTTGCCGGCGGCGGCAGATTCCAGCGCCTTCTCGCCGAGGCCCTTTGCATAGGGCGGATCGGCGAAGACGAGATGGAACGGCTCCATCGTGCCGACGGCGCCGAGGTTCGTCGCGTCACGCCGGAAAACCTTCGCCCGTCCTTGCAGGCCGAGCGTCTCGATGTTCGTCTGCAGCAGTCCCCTGCCCTCGACGCCCTGCTCGACGAAGAGTGCCTGACGGCACCCCCGTGAAAGGGCCTCGAAGCCAACGGCGCCAGTGCCCGCGAAAAGGTCGAGCACACGGGTGCCGTCGAGCGCTTCCGGATAGGAATGGCTCAGGATGTTGAACAGGCTTTCGCGCGTCCGGTCCGTGGTCGGGCGGATATCGTTGGACTTGGGCGTGGCCAGGCTGCGGCCACGAAACTCTCCACCGACGATACGCACGACCCGTTAGTTCCCCTTGCCGCGCGGTTTGCCACCCCTCGGACGGGCGCCACCAGGCCGACCGCCGGGTTTGCCCCCAGGCTTGCCGCCGCGGGGTGCGCCAGACCGTGCGCCGAAGGACTTGCCACCAGCCGGCTTGCCACCGGAGGGTTTTCCCCCAAACGGCTTTCCACGCGGCTTGTCGCCGAAGGGACGATCGCCCTCGGCACGCGGTGCGCGCGGCCGGTCGGAACGAACGCGTTCACCACCTTCTGCCCGGGCCGGACGGTCGCCACGCGGCGAGCGCGGCTTGTCGAAGCGGCTGCGCTCACCACCTTCGGCTCTGGCCGGACGGTCGCCGCGCGGCCGATCACCACCCTCGCGGCGCGGCGGGCGATCGCCGTGATCGCGCGAATTGCGCTCGCCGCCTTCGACCGAACGGCGGCGACCGAAGCCGCCATCCCTGCCCTCATCGCGATGACGAACCGGTTCTGCGGCGCTGATCCACTCGCCGTCCTCGTCGCGGCTCTTGACGAATGGGCGGGCCGGCTTGTCGGCGCGTGCAAAATCCCTGGCGCCGCCCTTGCGGTCGGGATCGAATTTGCTCGTTGTCTTCGTTGCCAGTCCGTCCTTGTTGCGGCCATAGCGCTTGGTCTTCGGCGCGCCTTCCGGACGCTCGCGACGGACGGGCTTCTCGGTGGCTTCGCCGTCAACGGATTTCGGCTTCTTCTCGGCCAGCGGACGGGCGCCAGGCGCCATCCAGACATTGGCGGTGCGCGCACGCGTAGCCGGCGCACGTTTCGGCCGATCTTCGAACTTGCTGTCACGGTCGTCACGATCACGGCCGCCACGCTTGCCGTCACGGCGATCGTCGCGGCGCGTGTCGAGCCGTGCCAGAGCACGTTCGCGCTTGTCCTCCGGTTTTTCCCAACGGCTGCTCTTGCGCTGCTCGGGTTCGTCCTCTTCGTGCAGGTCCCGCGCGGTCGTGGCCGCCTGGTCGTTGTAGAGCGGCGCGTCGAAATTCGCCTTGGCATCCTCGATCAGGCGCGGTCCAAGCTGGTCACGCAACGTGCGGCCACGGATTTCCTGGACATGTCCCTCCGGCAATTCGCCGAGCTGGAAGGGGCCATAGGAAATGCGGATGAGGCGGTTGACGTCGAGACCGAGTGCGCCAAGCACGTTCTTGATTTCGCGGTTCTTGCCCTCGCGCAGCCCCATTGTGATCCAGACGTTCGAACCCTGGACCCGGTCCAGCGTCGCCTCGATCGCGCCGTAGAGCACACCGTCGACGGCGATGCCGTCCTTCAACCGGTCAAGCGCCGCCTGATCGACGTCGCCGTGGGCGCGCACGCGATAGCGGCGCAGCCATCCCGTCGAAGGCAGCTCGAGCACGCGGGCCAGACCACCGTCGTTGGTCAAGAGCAACAGGCCTTCGGTGTTGATGTCGAGGCGGCCGATCGACAGGACGCGCGGCAGCTCGTCGGGCAGGTTGTCGAATACGGTCGGGCGTCCTTCCGGATCGGCATTGGTGGTCACCAGGCCGGCCGGCTTGTGATAGAGCCAGAGGCGGGTGCGCTCGATGCCGCGGATCGGCTGGCCATCGACTTCGATCGCATCGGCAAGCGTCGCGTTGACGACCGGCGTGTCGAGAATGACGCCGTTGAGCTTGATGCGACCTTCCATGATCATGCGCTCGACATCGCGGCGCGAGGCGACACCGGCACGTGCCAGGATCTTGGAGATGCGCTGCGGTTCGTCGATACCTGGAGCAGCCGCGTTCGGGCGCTCCCTGGCCGGACGCGAAGCGCCAGACTTGGCGCCGGAAGCCTTCGGCCCGGAGGTCTTGGCGCCAAACGTCTTCGAGCCGGCAACCTTTTTCGGTGCTCCAGCCTTCTTGTCGGCGAAATGCGGTTTCTTGTCCCGGCCGGCGGACTTGCCGCCAGGCCGCGTGGGCTTGTCTTTGGATGTCATTTGTGTTGCCTGCCTTTTGCGGCTGTCCTATCAGGTCGCGGCCCGTGGGTTAAGAGAAATTATTGTTTGAGCGATGACTGATACGACACGCTTCATGGATGCGGCCCTTGAGGAGGCCAGGAAGGCGGCGGAGCGCGGCGAGGTGCCGATCGGCGCCGTGGTCGTTTTCGATGGTCAGATCATCTCCCGCGCCGGCAATCGCACCCGCGAATTCAACGACGTGACCGCACATGCAGAGATCGTCGCCATCCGCGAGGCCGCAGCAGTGCTCAAGGACGAGCGGCTGACGGGCGCCGATCTCTACGTCACCCTCGAACCCTGCACCATGTGCGCCGCGGCGATTTCGTTCGCCCGCATCCGCCGCCTCTACTACGGCGCGGACGACCCGAAGGGCGGCGCGGTCGACAGCGGCGTGCGCTTCTTCGGTTCGCCCACCTGCCATCACGTGCCTGACGTCTATTCGGGCCTCGCCGAGCGCCAGGCTGCCGAGATCCTCAGGGACTTCTTCGCCGGCAAGCGGTGAGACCAGTCCGGGCTCTCACGAGTTCGCGTTTTCAGTTTTTTTGAAATCGCCTCAGTCGGCCGCGAAGCTTTCGAGGGCCGCGCCGGCCAGCCGGTAACGCGTCCATTCGGACATCGGCTCGGCGCCAACCGATTCGTAGACCCGGATCGCCGGCTCGTTCCAGTCGAGCACGCTCCATTCGAAGCGGCCGCAGCCTTCCTCGACGGCAATTTTCGCGAGGTGCTTCAGCAGCATCTTGCCGGCACCCGAGCCGCGGCAATCCGGCGTGACGTAGAGGTCCTCGAGGTAGAGGCCCTTGCGCGCCTGCCAGGTCGAGTAATTGTAGAACCACATGGCGAAGCCTGCGGGCTTGCCGTCCTTCTCGCAGATCACGGCACGGGTGATGGCGCCCGGGCCGAAGAGCGAGGCCTGCAGCATCTCGACTGTCGCCTCGACGGCGTCAGGCTCCTTCTCGTAGACGGCAAGTTCGGTGATGAAGCGCAGGATGGTCTCCGCGTCTTCCGGGCGAGCATCGCGAATGGTGATCGTCATGGCTTATGCGCAGCTTAGAAGGGCCAGTACCACTTGGTACCAGAATTCTTGATCTGCGCCTCCTTCTTGCGGCGGCGCTCCTTGTCCTTCTCCGGCTCGCCGAGATCGGTCTCGGTGCCCTCCGGCAGGCGGCGGTATTCTAGCGGCGGATCGCTCAGGAAACGGCGCTTGTCGGAATAGGCGCCCATCTCGATCTTGCGCGCCTCACGATAGGCCTCCTGCTGCTCCTTGGCCGAGAGCCGGCGGCCGTTGGCGCTGGCCTTGGCGAGCGGCGAAACGTAGTTCGGGTTGTTCTTGTTCGCGTCGGCTTCTTCGCGCAGACGATTGCGAACTTCCTCCGGAGACTCGACCCATTCCGGGTTGGCCTCACGGCTGGCGAGAGACTTCTGCGGCTCGACGAGAGCGGTCTGCTGCGCCGACGGCGGCAGAACGAGACCTGGGCGCGGCTGATACTTGACCGGATCACGCTTCGGCGGGCCGAAGCTGGCGACGCTGCCGAGGTCGTCCATGAGTTGTTCGCCAGCGGTCTTGTCCGTGCCGTAGGTGGGGCCGCCGATGCAGCCCGAAAGCACGAGGCCGCTCGTCAAAATGGCGGCCACGCTGGCAAACACTCGCAACTCTCGCGTCATTTCCATGAGATTCCTTCCAGCCGGCCACCGGTCCGCGCGGCCACTCAAGCGCCCATGGCGGAGAAATCCGCCAAATTTCGGGCAGGTTTTACCGGATGAACGCAACGAGTGCAATTCATCCGGTAACAATGCGTTAAGCCTTGAAACCAAGTTCACGCAGGGCCGCGGCGTCACGGGCCGACACGTCCGGGTAGAGCGGGTCGGAACCGACATCGGTCGTGATCCGCCAGGAACGGGCGCATTTCTGACCTTCGGCGAGCTTCGGCACGACGCTCACCTTGGCCACGTCGGCGAGGCGGAATGCATCCGCAGGGCCTTCGGTGGCTTCGATCACGATGGCCGAGGTGATGCAGATCTCGGCGAAGTCCTGACCTTCCAGCGCCTTCAAAAGCTCCGGATCGGCGACGTGGACGACCGGTGCCGCTTCCAGCGACGAACCGATGCGCTTGTCCTTGCGCTCGATCTCGAGCGCGCCGGTGACGACGGTGCGGACCGCACGGATCTTGTCCCACTTGGCTTCGAGCGCATCGTTCTTCCATTCCGCCGGGATCGCCGGGAACTGTTCGAGGTGCACCGAAACCGCATCGGGCTTGCGCGACAGCCAGGCTTCTTCCGTGGTGAAGGGCAGCATCGGCGCCAGCCACAGCACGAGGCAGTCGAAGAGCTTGCGGATGACCGCGAGCGCCGACCGACGACGCAGGCTCGACGGCGCGTCGCAATAGAGCGCGTCCTTGCGAACGTCGAAGTAGAAGGCCGAGAGTTCGACGTTCGAGAAATCGATCAGCGCGCGAGCGATCTTCTTGAAGTCGAAAGCATCGTAGCCTTCGCGCACGAGCTGATCGAGCTCCGCCAGGCGATGTAGCATCAACCTTTCGAGTTCCGGCATTTCGGCATAGGCGATCTCCTCGCCCTTGTCGTGGGCGAGCGTGCCGAGCATCCAGCGGATCGTGTTGCGCAGCTTACGATAGGCGTCGATGTTGGTCTGGATGATCGTCTTGCCGAGACGCTGATCTTCCCAATAGTCCGTCGTCATCACCCACAGGCGCAGGATGTCGGCGCCGGCATCCTTCATCACCTCCTGCGGCGTGACGGTGTTGCCCTTGGACTTCGACATCTTCTCGCCTTTCTCATCCATGGTGAAACCATGGGTGACGACGGCGTTGTAGGGCGCGCGGCCGCGCGTCGCACAGGCCTCGAGCAGCGAGGAATGGAACCAGCCGCGATGCTGGTCCGACCCTTCGAGATAGACGTCGGCCGGCCACTTCAGGTCCGGGCGGTCTTCGAGCGTGAAGGTATGGGTCGAACCGGAATCGAACCACACGTCGAGGATGTCCATGACCTGGTGCCACTTGGCGTGGTCGTGATCCTTGCCCAGGAAGCGGTCCTTGGCGCCCTCGGCAAACCAGGCATCGGCACCTTCCTTTTCGAAGGCTTCGAGGATGCGGGCGTTGACGGCCTCGTCGATCAGGATCTCGCCCTGGTCGTCAGCGAAGATCGCGATCGGCACGCCCCAGGCGCGCTGGCGCGAGAGAACCCAGTCCGGGCGTCCCTCGATCATCGCGCGCAGGCGGTTCTGGCCGGCGCCGGGAACGAAACGGGTATCGTCGATCGCCGAGAGCGCACGCGAGCGCAGCGTCGTGCCATCGCCGAACGCCTTGTCCATGTAGACGAACCATTGCGGCGTGTTGCGGAAAATAACCGGCTTCTTCGAACGCCAGGAATGCGGATAGGAGTGCTTCAGACGACCGCGCGCGAACAGCGCGTGACGGGCGATCAGCGCCTTGATGACGCGATCGTTGGCGTCGCCCTTCTTGCCCTTGTCGTCGATGACGCGGCCGGCGCCGCCTTCGGCGTCGGGGCCGAAGCCATGGGCGTCCGCGGTGAAGTAGCCGGCGTCGTCGACCGTGAACGGGATCGCCGAGGAAATGCCGCGGGCTTCGAGCGCACGGGCGCTGTCCATCCAGGCGTCAAAGTCCTCGCGGCCGTGGCCCGGGGCCGTGTGCACGAAACCGGTGCCGGCATCGTCGGTGACGTGGTCGCCGTCGAGCAGCGGCACCTTGAAGGCGTAGCCGCCGCCGAGACCATGCAGCGGATGGGCGCAGGTCACGGACGACAGTTCATCGGCTTCGAGATCGCGAACGAAATTGAAGGTGAGCTTCGCCTTGGCCGCGGATTCGTCCGCAAGGCGCTTGGCGAAGATCAGCTTCTCGCCCGGCTGTGGGCCGAAGTCGTTCTCGGCGGTCGCGACTTCATAGAGGCCGTAGGCGTAGCGCGAGGAATAGGCAATGGCGCGGTTGCCCGGGATGGTCCAGGGCGTGGTCGTCCAGATCACGACGAAGGCGCCGGAGAGCGCGTCCGGACCTTCGGTGACCGGGAACTTCACCCAGATCATGTCGCTTTCGACATCGGCATATTCGACTTCGGCTTCGGCAAGCGCGGTGCGCTCGACGACCGACCACATGACCGGCTTCGAGCCGCGATAGAGCTGGCCGAGCTTGGCGATCTTCATCAATTCGCCGGCGATGCGCGCTTCGGCGTGGAAGTTCATCGTCGTGTAGGGATTGTCGAAGTCGCCCTCGATGCCGAGGCGCTTGAACTCCTCGGCCTGGACCTGGATCCAACCGGAGGCGAAGTCACGGCATTCCTTGCGGAACTCGTTGACCGGGACCTCGTCCTTGTTCTGGCCCTTCTCGCGGTACTTCTCTTCGATCTTCCACTCGATTGGCAGACCGTGGCAGTCCCAGCCGGGCACGTAGTTGGCGTCGAAGCCGCGCATCTGGAACGAGCGGTTGATGACGTCCTTGAGGATCTTGTTGAGTGCGTGGCCGATATGGATGTTGCCGTTGGCATAGGGAGGGCCGTCGTGCAGCACGAACTTGTCGCGGCCGGCGGCCGAGGCGCGCAGCTTCTTGTAGAGGCCCATCTTCTGCCAGCGGGCCACCGTTTCCGGCTCCTTCTGCGGCAGGCCAGCGCGCATCGGGAACTCCGTCTGCGGCAGGTAGAGGGTCGAGGAATAGTCGATCTTTTCAGCGGTGTCGGTCATGGTCTTTGCAATCGCTTCTTCGCGCGAAGGGTCGCGCATACGCAATGGGCTCGGTATCGAGAGATGACTGGGGCGTCGGAAACGCCGAAATCCCGGACCTTCCGGCTGACTAAAGCGCGCGGAAGGCCGGGCCAATAATTCGCTGATCGATGATCAATCGACGGTGCCGGGTCATAGTGGCCGGTTGTTTAAGGCGTTTTCCGCCTTTTGAAAAGGTCCGCCACGACACCAATGCCGAAATTTATCGGGCGAAGTTGAGCCTGCGGTCGATGTCGCCGAGCGGCTGCACACCGGAGAGCAGCGCGCGCGCCTCGGCCTCGTCCTGACGGATCTGCGCCACCAGCGGATCGAGCCCGTCGAACTTCAGCTCGTCGCGCAGGTGGCCGAAGAAGGTGACCGTACAGATCTCGCCATAGAGATCGCCCGAAAAGTCGAAGACGAAGGTTTCGAGCAAGGGCTCGCCATCGCTGTCGACCGTCGGGCGGCGCCCGAAGCTTGCGACACCGTCATAGAGCGAACCGTCGGCCCGGCGGAAGCGCACCGCGTAGATGCCCGGCCTGAGTTCCACCTCGGGCGCGAGCCGCATATTGGCGGTGGGAAAGCCAAGATCGCGGCCGAGCTTCTTGCCGCCGATCACTTCCGCCTCGACGAGGTAGCGATAGCCGAGCATGCCGGCAGCCTGCGAGACATCGCCTTCGCCGAGCAGCGAGCGGATATAGCTCGACGAGATGACCGATGCATTTTCGTCGCGGAAGGCATCGACGAGCGTCACGCCAAAACCGTTGTCACCGCCGGCGGCCATCAGGAAGGCGGGGCCGCCCTCGCGACCCTTGCCGAAATGGAAGTCGAAGCCGGTGACGACATGCGAGGCGTGCAGCCATTCGAGCAGGATGCGGTGAATGAAATCCGATGCCGAAAGCTGAGAGAAGGTGCGATCGAACGGATATTCGATGACGGCGCCGAACCCCATGCCTTCGAGGATACGGGCCTTCAACGGCGCCGGCGTCAGCCGGAAGACCGGGGTTTCCGGACGGAACACGGTCCGCGGATGCGGCTCGAAGGTCAGGACCAGCGCCGGCACACCGCGCGCTTTCGCCTCTTCCAGTGCTCGATTGAGCACCGACTGATGACCGCGGTGCACGCCGTCGAAGTTACCGATCGCGACGACGCCGCCGCGCAGATGCTCCGGAAGCGGATCACGGGTCTCGTTGCGATGAAAAACCGTCATCTCCGTCTTCCCGTCAGGCGAGCCGCGGCATCCAATACTTCGGCGAGGCGCCCTCCTTCTTCAGGAAGGCGGCGAGCTTCGCCTCGTCGGTCCGGCTTTCGTTCATGTATTCCTGGGCGTGGATGCCGGCGCTGATGTAGAGCAGATCGAAGCCAGCATCCTGGGCACCCTTGACGTCCGTCGGCATGCCGTCGCCAATGGCGATCACGCGCGACAGGTCAAGCGCGCCGCGCACGGCCTTCGCCTCGGCCAGCGCCGCACGGTAGATGGCGATATAGGGCTTGCCGGCGATCCGGGCCTCGCCGCCCAACTCCTCATAGAGCTTGGCGATTGCGCCGGCGCAAGGGATCAGCCTGTGGCCGCGCTCGACGACGAGATCGGGATTGGCACAGATGAACGGGATCTTGCGCTTGGCGAGGCCCGTCAGCGTCGCACGGTAATGCTCCGGCGTTTCGGTCTCGTCGTCATAGAAGCCGGCGCAGACGACCGTCTCAGCGTCTTCCGACGACACGATCTGCGTTCCGAGACCTTCGAGCAGCGGCAAGTCGCGCTCGGCGCCGATGAAGAAGATCTTCTTGTCGGCGGCGGCGATCAGCGCCCGCGTCACGTCACCCGAGGTCACGATCCGGTCATAGGCTTCGTCGGGAACGCCGAGACCGCGGATCTGGATTTTCACACCCGGATGCGGACGGGGCGAATTGGTGATCAGCACCACCGTCAGGCCGGCGGCGCGCGCCTCGGCCAACGCCTCGCAGGCGGAAGCGAAGGCCTGCACGCCATTGTGAAGAACACCCCAGACATCGCACAGCACGACGTCGTAGCGTCCGGCGATTTCCCGAAAACTGTTGATCCTTGCGACCATCCTGGCTTCCTGCAAACACGGTTTCCGGCTTGCATGGCAAGGAAGGCACAAGAATACAAGTGTCGCCGTTGGAAAAAGGGAACCCTTCCCGGGCAAAAAATCTAAGGGCCAATCCTTGACTCGTTCCAGACCGAGCCTTATCTCGGCGTCGCTGGCACTCGACAAAAGAGAGTGCTAACACTCATCCGTCGGATCGGTCAGCGATCCGTAATGTCATTTGATCGAGGGATTAGACTAATGGCAAGCACCAATTTCCGCCCGCTGCACGACCGCGTCGTCGTTCGTCGCGTCGAGTCTGAAGAGAAGACCAAGGGCGGCATCATCATTCCGGACACCGCCAAGGAAAAGCCCCAAGAAGGCGAAATCGTGGCAGTCGGCTCGGGTGCTCGTGACGAAAGCGGCAAGGTTGTTCCGCTCGACGTCAAGGCTGGCGACCGTGTCCTGTTCGGCAAGTGGTCGGGCACCGAAGTCAAGATCAACGGCGAAGACCTTCTGATCATGAAGGAAGCCGACATCATGGGCATCATCGGCTGATCGGCCGATACCCGCCTTCCCAATTCTTCCCCCGTTTGAAACCGGGCCTTGCCCGGAATTTCGACAACAGGAGCTTTCAAAATGGCAGCTAAAGAAGTCAAGTTCGGCCGCACCGCGCGTGAAAAGATGCTGCGCGGCGTCGACATCCTCGCCGACGCAGTGAAGGTAACGCTCGGCCCGAAGGGTCGTAACGTCGTTATCGACAAGTCCTTCGGCGCACCGCGCATCACCAAGGACGGCGTTTCGGTCGCCAAGGAAATCGAACTCGAAGACAAGTTCGAGAACATGGGCGCCCAGATGGTCCGCGAAGTCGCTTCGAAGACCAACGACATCGCAGGCGACGGCACCACCACCGCTACCGTTCTCGCCCAGGCAATCGTTCGCGAAGGCGCCAAGGCCGTTGCCGCCGGCATGAACCCGATGGACCTGAAGCGCGGCATCGACCTCGCCGTTGCAGAAGTCGTCAAGGACCTGCTCGCCAAGGCCAAGAAGATCAACACCTCGGACGAAGTTGCCCAGGTCGGCACGATCTCCGCAAACGGTGAAAAGCAGATCGGTCTCGACATTGCCGAAGCAATGCAGAAGGTCGGCAACGAAGGCGTCATCACGGTTGAAGAAGCCAAGACCGCCGAAACCGAACTCGAAGTCGTCGAAGGCATGCAGTTCGACCGCGGCTACCTGTCGCCGTACTTCGTCACCAACCCGGAAAAGATGGTCGCCGACCTCGAAGACGCCTTCATTCTCCTCCACGAGAAGAAGCTCTCGAACCTCCAGGCCATGCTCCCGGTTCTCGAAGCCGTCGTTCAGACCGGCAAGCCGCTCCTCATCATCGCTGAAGACGTCGAAGGCGAAGCTCTTGCAACGCTCGTCGTCAATAAGCTGCGCGGCGGCCTGAAGATCGCTGCCGTCAAGGCTCCGGGCTTCGGCGATCGCCGCAAGGCCATGCTCGAAGACATCGCCATCCTGACGGGCGGCACGGTCATCTCCGAAGACCTCGGCATCAAGCTCGAAAATGTCACGCTCGACATGCTCGGCCGTGCGAAGAAGGTTTCGATCTCCAAGGAAAACACGACGATCGTCGACGGCGCCGGCCAGAAGGCCGACATCGAAGGCCGCGTTGCCCAGATCAAGGCCCAGATCGAAGAAACCACTTCCGACTACGACCGCGAGAAGCTGCAGGAGCGTCTTGCCAAGCTCGCTGGCGGCGTTGCCGTCATCCGCGTCGGCGGTGCAACGGAAGTCGAAGTCAAGGAAAAGAAGGACCGCATCGACGACGCCCTCAACGCGACGCGCGCTGCCGTTCAGGAAGGCATCGTACCGGGCGGCGGCGTTGCCCTACTGCGCTCTTCCGTCAAGATCACGGCCAAGGGCGAGAACGACGACCAGGAAGCTGGTGTCAACATCGTTCGCCGCGCTCTCCAGGCTCCGGCTCGCCAGATCGCTGAAAATGCTGGTGACGAAGCTTCGATCGTTGTCGGCAAGATCCTTGAGAAGAACACCGACGACTTCGGCTACAACGCTCAGACCGGTGAATATGGCGACATGATTGCCATGGGCATCATCGACCCGGTCAAGGTCGTTCGTACCGCTCTGCAGGACGCAGCTTCGGTTGCCTCGCTGCTGATCACCACCGAAGCCATGATCGCCGAGCTGCCTAAGAAGGACGCTCCGGCAATGCCGGGCGGCATGGGCGGCATGGGCGGCATGGACATGATGTGATAAGGCGTAAGCCTTTCACAGCATCGTCCATAAAGCTTCGCCCATGCACTTAAAGCGGTTCAGCGCGTCAAGCGCGCTGAACGGGCGGCATGGACATGATGTGATAAAGGCGTAAGCCTTTCACAGCATTGACCCATCTGGATCGGAAAGGCGGCCCTCGGGTCGCCTTTCTTGTTTTTTATCAATACCATTGTTCGGCGAAGAACCCTTCAGCCGAGCTGCGGGCACAAAAACTCCACCGGTTGTAGTCGGGCTTCAAAAAACCGTTGAAGTCGAAAAAAAACGAACTATAACAGCGCCCCAAGTGAACGGAGATTCACAGGAGACTGGATAGCGGATCAAGGCGGGCGGCCAATCGCTTAAGCTTTTTCGTATTAACCGTGTATCCGGAATCTCTTCGAGAAAATCACGATTAGCATAAGTATTTAATCGCAAATTTAGCCGCCCTCTCCAGCGAAATCACTTCGTCGGAGAGCTTCATACTATCTCGCGACCTTCGAGTGGTGAAGCGCCCACGGTCAGTGGCGTGCGCTTCCCTATTGGTCGATGGCGGGCGTGATTTGCACAATGGGACGTGTTTTCTTGAGGCGTCGATGAGGCGCTCAAGAATGCTGCTGGGGTAGACCGTGTTCAAGATCACGAGAGCAAATTCCGTTCCCCTCGGCTCTCCGGGACAGCCGGACCTCGATCTGCCGCACCATGAGTTCCTGCAACAGTTCTGCGCGTCGGAGGGATGGTCGGGCGACTTGTCCACCGGCCTGTTCCGGCTTGGTGAAAAGGCTGCCGCCATCCACGGCCTTCGCGACGGCGAATGCGGCCTGCTCAACTTCGTGCGCTGCTACGACCCGGCCGACCGCAACCACGTGCTCGAGCTTTTCGAGCAGGCGGCGACAAGCTGCTCCTCCTTCTGCTTTTCGACGACGATCGCGCTCGAAGAACACGGCCAGAAACAGCCCCTGTTCTGCATCGGCGAATCCTCAGGCCTCGAACAGCGTTATTCCGGCACGATCACGGGCATCTTCTTCTTCCCGCGCTTTCTGGTGGAAGGTGCCGGCCGGACCTTGCTGCGGCAATAGCGCAGGCCTTGGCCCTGCCGACGGTTGGCGTCGACAAGGCGTGAAATCCCCGCAAAATCGGTGCGCGATCAGCGCTCGCCGCAGGCGCGACCTTGGCGATGTGCCGCCCGATCAGGCGGCGGCCGCCTCGTCGTCGCCGCTGAACAGAAGCGTTATCGGGGCCGGGCGTCCGAGCAGGTAACCCTGTGCCTCGTCGCAGCCTTCCGCCTGCAAGATATCGAGCTGCTTCTGCGTCTCGACACCCTCGGCAAGAACCGGCACGGACAGGCTCTGACCGAGCGCCAGGATGGCGCGAACGATCGCCTTGGCCTGCGGACTGCCCTCAACCTCCCACATGAAGCTCTTGTCGAGCTTGATCTTGTCGAAGGGGAACGACCGCAACGTTTCGAGCGAGGAGTATCCAGTGCCGAAATCGTCGATCGCGATCGTGACGCCGAGCTCCTTGATCTGACGCAGCGTCAGCAGCGCGCGCTCCTTGTCGTCGATGATCGTCGATTCCGTGATTTCGAGCTCCAGCCGGTTCGGGTCGAGCCCGGTTTCGGCAAGCACGTCCTGCACCAGGCTGACGATGTCGCCATTGGCGAGTTGGACCGGCGACAGGTTGACGGCAATCTTGTGGTTGCTCGCCCAGCCCGCGGCCTCGCGGCAGGCTTCGCGCAGCACCCATTCGCCGATCGGCAGGATCGCGCCGCACTCCTCTGCGAGCGGGATGAACTCATTCGGCGGTACCATTCCGCGTTCGGGATGATGCCAGCGCAGCAGCACTTCGTAGCCGATGACGGTGCCGGTCATCACCGACTTCTGCACCTGGTAGTGCAAGGCAAGCTGCTTCTTGTCGACGGCATCCCAGAGATCGTTGGCGAGCGCACGGCGCTGGCGCGCAGCCTCGTCCATCGAGACCTCGTAGAAGCAGACCGTCTGGTTGAGCGCGGCCTTCGCCCGGTACATCGCAAGGTCGGCATTGTTGATCAGCGTATCTGCCGTCTCCGCATCCTGAGGATAGATGGCGACACCCATGCTGCCGCCGGACTTCAGCTCGAAATCGCCGAAGCGCATTTCCTCGTGCAGGCTCTTTTCGATACGGCGCAGGAAGTCGTTGAGCTCGGCCAGTTCCTCGAAACGCTTCACCGCAGCGAACTCGTCGCCGCCGAGGCGCGCTACGAACTCGCCCTCCTGCAGCAGCCCCTTCACGCGCTGGGCAATCGTCACCAGAACGAAATCGCCGGCGGCATGGCCATGCAGGTCGTTGACTTCCTTGAACTTGTTGAGGTCGATGCCGATGACGGCAACCTGGCGGTTGAACCAGGCCGCCGCATCCAGCTCTTCTTCGAGGTAGCTGTTGAACTGGAGCCGGTTCGGCAAGCCGGTCAGGCTGTCGTGACGGGCGAGGAAGGTAATCTGCTCTTCGGTGTCCAACCGCTCGGTGATGTCCTCGTAGGTGCTGACCCAGCCGCCATCGGGAAGGGTGCGATGCTTGGTCAGGATCGAGCGGCCGTTCGCCAGCTTTTCGACGATGTCGCCCCCGCCCTTGCCGACCATTTCGATCCGGTGCTTCTGATAGACTTCCTCGGCCTTGGCCCGCGCAATTTCAGGCTCGGCGTAAATGCGGGCGAAGACGATGTCGAGAATCTCGCGGAAGGTAAGCCCTTTGCCGGCGAGCGTCTCGGAAAAGCCGAAGATCTCGCGGCAGCGCCGGTTCGATAGCAGCAGCCGATCACCATTGTCGAACAGGCAGATACCCTGCGACATGTTTTCGAGTGCGACATCGAGGTTGTTGCTGACCTCGGCGATGCGATCGGCATCGGCCTTCGCCTTGGTGGTGTCCTTGACGATCTTGATGAAGCCGGCATGCTTGCCGTCTTCGTCAAGGAACGGGTCGATCACTACATGGGCCCAGAAGCGTGAGCCGTCCTTGCGATAGCGCCAGCCCTCGCTCTCAAACTTGCCCTCGGCCACCGCAGCCTCGAGCGCGCGGCGCGGCAGGCCGTTGCGCTGATCGTCTTCGGAATAGAAGCAGGCGAAATTCTTGCCGATGATGTCCTCGGCCGCATAGCCCTTGTTGGCCTCGGCACCGGCATTCCAGCTCGCCACACGGCCATCGACGTCGAGCATATAGATGGCGTAGTCCTTCACGCTGCGGACGAAGCGCGTGAATTCCCGTTCGGCGGCGGCGGCGGAGAGCTCGGCATGATGGGCAAAGCCGGCCGCAACCAGCACCAGGGACAGAAGGAAGAAGGCGGTTCCGGCAATGACGAAGGCGAGCAGATGCGGCTGGATCATGCCTTCAAGGGGCGTAGTGATAAGACCGACTTCGATCGTCACGGCGCCCATGGCGGTGAAATGCAAAGCGACGATACCGAGCGTCATCAGGAGCGTCGCGGTGATCTTCGCCTTCTGCGGCTTGCGGACACAGGCAATCGTCCGCAACGCACCGATGTCGAACAGCGAGCCGAGCATGATCGAAGCGACAACGAGCGTGGCGTCCCAGCGCAGGTTGCCGGGCACGTCGAGGGCCGCCATGCCGAGGAAATGCATGCAGGCAACGCCGGCGCCGAGCACCAGACCACCGGCAATCCAGGCCAGTCGATCCTGTAGACGGGTCGCGATCAGTAGCGCCGTCGTGGTCAGCACGATCGCGATGGCCAACGACAGGGCGGTCAGATCCATCTGATAGCCGAGGACGACACCGGGATCGTAGGCCAGCATGGCGATGAAATGCGTGGCCCAGATACCGAAGCCGCTGGCAATGCCTGCCGCCACCGCCCAGATCGTCCGCGCCTTGCCGGATGATCCACGGGCGCGCTGCAACAGCGTCACCGCACCGTAGCTGGACAGGAAGCATATGAGCGCCGCCAACGCGACCAGCTTCGGATTATGCTCCACAACGAGGCATGTAAGGACCTTGAACATCGCAATCGCCTAAATCAAAAACCGCTGGGGAAACGAGACCCCCCGCCTCCCCTTAAGCGACCTCTGTTGGCGTCTGGTGACTTAAGGAATTGATAAATCGCAAGTCGGCCCCGCAATTGCGAGGAAAAACAGTCCTTTCGTCGTTAACGAAAACTGAATTGGACCGCCTCAAGGCTGCCCCGGATTCGGAGCGTTGCCGGGCATGGTTCCCGCGCTACGCCTGAGAAAGCAGCGCCTTGAGGTCCGATTGCGGGTCTGCAATGACGGCCCGATCAGGGTTGATGCCGGCTTCTAGCAGCTTTTTGCCGGTCACATAGGCCTTGGCGTCGTTGATTGCGTCGACCGCGACCAAGCGTCCCTGCCTGAAGTACCAGACGGACACGCTGCCCTCGCGCTGGCCGGGTCTGACGATCGTTTCGTCATGGCCGAGACCGAGACCGGCGATCTGCAGTTTGACGTCGTATTGATCCGACCAGAACCACGGCTTGGGGTCGTAGGGGTGTTCGCTGCCGGCGAGGATTGCCGCCACCGCTTCCGCCTGGTCGACGGCATTCTGCACCGATTCCAAGCGGATACGCTGGCCATCCCAGGGCATGACGGCGCAATCGCCCATGGCGAAAATCGCCGGGTCGGCGGTTCGTCCGAAGGTGTCGACGACGATGCCGCCCGCGGTCTCGAGGCCGGCGTCGTGTGCCAGGCGATCATTGGCAGTGACGCCAATGCCGACGATGACGACATCCACCGGCAAGACCGATCCGTCGGAGAGTTCCGCCGCGGTCACCCGGCCATTTTCTCCGACAAGGCGATTGAGGCCGGTTCCCTCGCGAACATCGACGCCGCGCGAGCGGTGGATTTCGCGGACGATGCCCGAAGTCGCAGAGGAGGCGACGCGCTGTAGGATGCGGTCGGCCATTTCGATGACCGTGACCTCCAGACCCGAGGTCCGGGCGACGGCCGCTGCCTCAAGTCCGATATAGCCGCCACCGACGACCAGAGCGCGGCGGCCGGGCTTCATCTCCTCGGCGAGGCGATCCGCATCCTTGAAGTCGCGCACGACGAACACGCCGGCGAGATCGCCGCCGACGGAACCCGGCAGCCGGCGCGGCGTCGCGCCGGTGGCAAAGGCCAGCACCTCGTATTCAAGCGAGGTCCCGTCGCTGAGCGTCACGCGCTTGCCGGCGCGATCGAGCCCGGTCACGATCGTTTCGAGGCGGATGTCGACATTGTGTTCGCCGTACCAGGCCTCAGGCCTGTAGAGCAGCCGGTCGAGGCTCAATTCGCGCAGCAGATATTTCTTGGAAAGCGGCGGGCGTTGATAGGGCAGGCTCGCTTCGGAGGCGACGATGGTGATCGGCCGCTCGTCCTTCAGGGCACGCAGCTTGGCAACCAGGGCAAAGGCGGCCTGACCGCCACCGACAACAACAAGCCTTCCCGACACGCTTCTCACCTGTTTCTTATTCGTCTGTACCGCAAGGCCTAGCCTTGCACCGGAGCTTCGTCAACTCGGGCACAAGGCCACGGTGGTTGCTATTCCTTGCGCGGCACTTCCATGCCCTTCAGAGCCGCCGGGCGCGACAGGCCGCGCTCGACCCAGGCCATCACGTTCGGAAAGCTCTTGTAATCGAGGACCTCGGCGCCGCCATAGAACCTGCGTGCGCCTTCGACCCAGGGGTAGGTGGCGATGTCGGCGATCGTGTAATCGTCACCCATCAGCCATTGCCGTCCCTCAAGGCGGGTCTCGAGCACGCCGAGCAGACGCTTTGATTCGTCGCGGTAGCGCTCGACGGGATAGGAATTGTTGGCGACCTTGTCGGCGGCAAACTTGAAGAAATGGCCGAACTGGCCGAGCATCGGGCCGACGCCACCCATCTGGAACATCACCCAGCAGATGGTCTCGTAGCGGCCGGCAGCATCGGCCGGCAGCAGCTTGCCGGTCTTTTCCGCCAGATAGATCAGGATCGCGCCGGACTCGAAGAGGCCGATCGGCTTTCCGTCCGGACCGTTGGGATCGATGATCGCAGGGATACGACCATTCGGATTGAGCGAGACGAACTCCGGTGACTTCTGCTCGTTGGCATCGAAGGCGATCCGGTGGGGTTCGTAGGCGAGATCCAGCTCTTCGAGCGCGATCGAGACTTTCACGCCATTCGGCGTCGGCAGCGAATAAAGTTGGATGATATCGGGGTTTTTCGCCGGCCAGCGCTTGGTGATCGGAAAGGCGGAAAGATCGGCCATGAAGGTCTCCTGGAACGGAATGGCGGGGGGAACGGCGGAGATGCCGTCGGCGCGACTTACATAGGAACGGAGGGGGCGCTTTTTGAGGACCCTACTTTAATGCACGTTTTTCGAGCCCAGGAAGATTGCGGTGGGTCCGCCCTGCCCCGTTCGCAGCGTCAAAGCACGCCGCGAACCGCCGCAATAACCCGTGCCACGACCGGGTCTCCGTCATGGCCCGCCTTGCGCGCCCGCACTAGGCAGGCCTCGGAACGCAGGATCACGCCGTCAGTCAGGATCTTCAGATGGTTCGCCTTCAGCGTCGAGCCCGTCGAGGTGATATCGACGATGATGTCGGCCGAACCCGACGCCGGCGCGCCTTCGGTGGCGCCGAGGCTTTCGACGATGCGATAGAGCTGGATACCGTGGCTTCCCGAAAAATGGTTCTGCGTCAGCCGCCAGTATTTGGTGGCGATCGCTAGGCGGCGACCATGGCGCGCGCGGAAGTCCGCAGCAACGTCGCCGAGATCGGCCATGGTGTCGACGTCGTACCAGATCTCCGGCACCGCGACGACGACATCGGCATGACCGAAGCCTAGGCGGGCACAGAACTCGACGCGGGCGTCGGCATTGGCGAGCCCTTCGCGCACGAGATCCTCGCCGGTGACGCCGAAATCGATCGAGCCGCTGCCGAGTTCGCGGGATATTTCGGAGGCCGAGAGGAACGCGATCTCCACATCGTCCGCGCCCTCGACCCGGCCGCGATAGGAGCGATCATTGCCGACGGCGACGATCTTCATGCCGGCCCGTTCGAAGATCGCCGAGGCGTCATCCTTCATCCGCCCCTTGGACGGCAGCGCGATGGTGATGGTCATTGTGCGCCTCCCTCAGAGGCAATCGCCTTTTCGATGCGGTCGAGCCAGAGCGAGAAACCGACGGCCGGAATGTGTTCACGGGCGCCGAGCAGCGTCAGCAGCCGGTCGAAGCGGCCTCCGCCGGCCAGCACCGCCTGGATACCGTCGACTTCCACCTCGAAGACGAGACCGGTGTAATAATCGAGCGGGCGACCGAAGGCGGCGCGATAGCGGATCGCGCCGATGTCGGCACCGGTCTTGGAAAGCGCGGCGACACGGGCATCAAAGCGGACGAGCGCCTCATCGAGCTTGAGGCCGGATTTCTTGGCGAAGGCGAAGAGCGCGGCCGGAGCATCGGCGAGCGGCACGTCGAGCGCCAGGAACGCGCCGACCTGATCCAGCGTCTTGCGATCGAGCTGCGTGTTCGCCAGTTCCATCTTCTCCTTCAGCCGCCGGGCGATGTCCTCGGGCGAGCGGCTGGCATTGGTGGAGTAGCCGGTCGCTTCCATCGTCTCGCCGATATGGGCGACGAGGCGGGCTTCATCTTCAAGCAGTCCGTCCATCGACAGGCGTACCACTTCAGGACCGAAGACACCGACTGTCCGGGGATGGGCGAGCTCCGTAAGGAGCTTCTGCAGATGCTTCTGGTCGCCGAAGGCATGGATCAGCCGCTTCTGCCAGCCGGCCGGCAAGCCGCAGGCGCCGACGACGGCCTCGAACACCGCCTGGTCGCCCAGCGTCACGTTGAGGCGCCGTCCCGGCAGCCGGTTGGCGACGACACGCATCGCATCACCGACAGCGCGCGCATCGGCGGCAGCGGTATCGGTGTCGCCGAGATCCTCGATGCCGGCCTGGTAGAATTCGTTGCCGCCCTCGCGGCGCTGGCGGAAGACCTCGCCGAGATAGGCGTAGCGCTTCGGCGTGCCGGTCACCGCCTCGATGTGGCGCAGGCAGACGGGAATGGTGAATTCCGGGCGCAGGCAGAGGCTTTCGCCTGTCTCGCTCTCGGTCATGAAGATGCGGCGGCGCAGATCCTCGCCAGCCATGGCGAGGAAGGGTTCGGCCGGCTGGATCACCGGTGTGTCGACGCGCAGCGTGCCGAGGCTTTCGAACTCGGCAAGCAGCTCGTCGGCGAAGGCGGGCAGATTGATGAGGGCCATGACCGTCAGCCCCTTGCCCGATCCTCGGCCTGTGCCGCCAGCATCTCGCGCACCTTCTCGACCAGCTCGGCGGTCGGCACGGAAATCTGGGCCACACGCGCTTCGCGCCAGGCCGCATTGTCCTCGATCTCGCCCGACAGGCGCTTGCCTTCGATCAGATCCTTGATCTGTACTAGGCCGGCGGCGCGCTCGTCGCCACCCTGGATGATGGCCAGCGGCGAGCCGCGGCGGTCGGCATATTTCAGCTGATCGCCAAAATTCTTCTTGTTGCCCTGGTACATTTCAGCGCGGATGCCGGCGTGGCGAAGCTGCTGCACGAAACGCTGGTAGTGGCCCATGCTCTCGATGTCGCGGTCCATGACGCAGACGACGACCGGGGCGATCACTTCGGAGGCGCCGAGCTTGCCAAGGTTCTTGAGCGCCGTCATCAGGCGGGAAACGCCGATCGAGAAGCCGGTCGCCGGAACGGGCTGGCCCATGAAGCGCGAGACGAGGCCATCATAACGACCGCCGCCGCCAACCGAACCGAAGACGACTTTCTCGCCCTTCTCGTTGGTGACAGCAAACTGCAGCTCGGCCTCGAAGACCGGGCCGGTGTAATATTCGAGGCCGCGCACGACGGACGGATCGATCTTGATGCGGTCGGCCTCATAGCCGGCGCTCAAGACCAGGCTGCGGATCGTGTTCAGTTCCTCGACGCCTTCGCCGCCCTTTGACGTACCCGCAACGAGATCCGCGAGTTCGGCAGCACTTTCGGCATAGTCCTTGATGCCGACGAAGAAGAGCACCTTGTCGATCTGTTCGGCATTGAGGCCGGCACCCTTGGTGAAGTCGCCGCTTTCATCCTTGCGGCCTTCGCCGAGCAGGAGCCGCACACCTTCCGTCCCGAACTTGTCGAGCTTGTCGATGGCGCGCAGCACCGTCAGGCGGGCATTGGCCTTGTCGTCGCCGCCAAGACCGATCGCCTCCATGACGCCATCGAGCACCTTGCGATTGTTGACGCGGATCACGTAGTCGCCGCGCGCGATGCCGAGCGCTTCCATGGTGTCGGCCATCATCATGCACATTTCGGCATCCGCCTGGACGCCGGCGGCACCAACCGTATCGGCGTCGAACTGCATGAACTGGCGGAAGCGGCCGGGGCCCGGCTTCTCGTTGCGGAAGACGTAACCGGCACGGTAGGTGCGGAACGGCAGCTGAATCTCGTTGAAGTTCTCGGCAACGTGGCGGGCGAGCGGCGCCGTCAGGTCGTAGCGCAGCGACATCCACTGGTCGTCATCGTCCGTCAGCGAGAAGACGCCTGCGTTCGGACGATCGCTGTCCGGCAGGAACTTGCCGAGCGCGTCGGTGTATTCGAACAGCGGCGTTTCGACCGGATCGAAACCATAATGCTCGTAGACCGCGCGGATCTTGCCGATCATTTCGTCGGTCGCGCGGATATCGGCGGCGGAGCGATCGACGAAGCCGCGCGGCAGGCGCGCCTTGAGCTTCTGCGGTTTCTTCTGTTTCTCGGTCATGGGAGCATTCCGGACTGTCAGTGTGTTGGCTGCTTTCCCTATCGGATCAAGGCAGGGGCGGCAAGGGTTTGGACCGCGCAAAGCGCGCGCCGTTCCGGTCGCAGCAGGCTATGCGGAGCACACGGTGCGAGGCGAAGCTGGAGCCGGTGATCCTGCCTCTATCGGGCGGAACAGGCTTGCCTCAACCATAAAGCGCATTATTCTGGCAACAATCACCAAGAGTTTATCACCAGATCGATCGCCGACGTTTCGATCATGGAGGTGATCGGTTATCCTCCGGATCCCGGAGCGTTTACCGGCGAATGACGCCGGATGCAATGAGAGCATCGGCCCCAGGCACTCCAACCGCAAATGGAATGGCGAACCATCTCACTGGGAATGGCGGATTTCTGCGGAGACGTGGCGCGGGCGGAGCGAAGAGAGGAAATGGGTATCATGTTGAGATTCATGACACCTGGTTGCGGGGCTATCCGGCCCGGACATCTGGGCGCACATGACAATTGGATACGGCACCTCGACGAGGGGACCTACCTCAAGGAAGCCTGGCGCTGCGATCTCGCGACCGGCATTTTCCAGCTTGGCCAACGCACCGCCGCCGTACTCGGCACCTCCGCTCCTTCCTGCGGCGTCATCGATATGGTGTGCGCCTATGACCGAAAGGATCGCCCAACCGTGCTCAACATCCTCGAACAGGCGACCGCCTCGTCATCCTCGTTCTGCTTTACCGCCATGGTGCGGGCGCCGACGTCGCAAGCGGCGCAGCTCTTCTGTGTCGGCCGGTCCGTGCTCGACACACCAGGCGGCGAGGATCTGCTGCAAGGCGTCTTCGCCTTTCCGCGTGAGCGCGTGATGCTCTGCGCTTGAGCGCAGAGCCTGAAAGCGCTGACACCCCTTCCCCACGGCGCCGCGCGTCCTATCAGACGCGCAAAAGTCGCTGTAGGACTTTGATTTGCATGTCTTCGTCCTCAAATCGAGGTCGATTTAAGGAGACATGCAGTAGGTCGAAAATGGCTCCAAGGATCACGCCTCGGCGGCGCTCCCCAAAGGCCGATCGATTGCAGAAGGAAGAAAACACCATGTCACTGAAACCGTTGACGACGGCCCTCGCGCTCACCGCCTGCCTCGCCTTCCCGGCGGCGGCCGAAGACACGAGCCACGGCAGCATTCATCACGGCTCCACGGAATCCCAGAGCCTGGCGGGCGATGCCTCACCTTCGAGCAAGGCCTTTGCCGAAGCCAATGCCCGCATGCACAAGGATATGGACATCGCCTATACCGGCAAGACGGATATCGACTTCGTGCGCGGCATGATCGCCCACCACCAGGGTGCCATCGACATGGCCAAGATCGAGCTCGAATACGGCAAGGATGAAACGATCCGCAAACTGGCGGAAGAGATCATCAAGGCGCAGGAAGGCGAGATCAAGTTGATGAAGGAATGGCTCGCAAAGAACGGCGGCTGAGCGACAACGCCAGCCGGGTTTGAACACCAGTCAGCCGGGTTCGGGTTACCGGGGTCGGGTCGCCCCGCCCCTCACGCCACCCGACTCAGAGGCCTGACAAGCTTGGCTCGCATCTCCTCCACGGCCACGCGGCAATGACAGCCCTCGATGTGGTCGTTGACGAGGCCCATGGCCTGCATGAAGGCGTAGATCGTCGTCGGGCCGACGAAGGTCCAGCCGCGCTTCTTCAGGTCCTTCGAGACCCGGATCGAGGCCGCCGTCGTCGGATTGGCGACGATCGCCTCATAGGTCACCTTTGCCGGGCGCTCGGCTGCCGGTGGTTCGTGTGACCAGAAATAGCCCGCGAGCGAACCAAATTCCTGCCTGAGCTCCTGGGCGCGACGGGCATTGTTGATGGTCGAAACGATCTTGCCACGATGGCGCACGATACCGGTGTCGGCGAGGCAGCGTTCGATATCCGTCTCATCGAATGTCGCGACCTTGTCGAAATCGAAGCCGGCAAAGGCCGCGCGGAATGCCTCGCGCTTGCGCAGGATCGTGAGCCACGACAGGCCGGACTGGAAGCCTTCGAGGCAGATCTTCTCGAACAGGCGACGATCGTCGAGGACCGGGCGTCCCCATTCGTCGTCGTGGTAGCGACGATAGTCGTCGAGGTTGCCCTGCCAGGCGCAGCGCTGAAGTCCATCCTCACCGATCACTATGCCTTTGGCCGTCATGCCCGCTCCATCCTGTTCATTTCCCTGCCTTTTACCATTTGCAAACCAGATTTCTAAAGCGACGGATAACCCTACCCAAAGCTTTATCGGCACCTTCGCCTTTTAATGAAGCCCCGTTTACCATTCGGTGGCTCCCCGGTGACACGATCGCGCCATTGCCAAGGCGCATAGCCCGCTCGAGCGTCCGGTTCTTCGGCTATCTGCGCCCCTTTGATGAATTTCGGCGAAAGGTAGCGAGTCCGTCCGATGTTGAAAAACCTTCTTATAGCCGCCTCCGTTCTGACCCTTTTTGCCGGCCCGGCCGCGGCCCAGGACCGGTACCAGAACCGGCCTCCGGTCGTCGTCAGCCCCGATCTCACCGCCCCCTGGGTGATGCAACTCGGTGGGCAACAGGTCCGCACGCGGCAGGTCATCTACCGGCAGCAGATTCCGGCGGCCACCCGAAAACAGTATTATCAGGGACAACTCGCGCGGCCGCAGGCCAAGCGCCGCGTCGTCAACCCGCTGATCCAGCCGGCCAATGCCATGCGCGCCCAGCGCCCGGTCAAGTCGAAGTTTGACCCACAATTCCTGCCGCAGACGGTCTCCTATGAGACCAAGGAAAAGCCGGGCACGATCGTCATCGATACCAACAACCGCTTTCTCTATCTGGTGACCGGCAACGGCGAGGCACGGCGCTATGGCGTCGGCGTCGGCAAGCCGGGCTTCGAATGGGCCGGCGCTCACAAGGTCAGCCGCAAGGCGGAATGGCCGAGCTGGACACCGCCGCAGGAGATGATCACCCGCGAAGCGGCCAAGGGCCACTACCTGCCGGCGCGCATGGACGGCGGCCCGGAAAACCCGCTTGGCGCGCGCGCCATGTATCTCGGCTCGACGCTCTACCGGATCCACGGCACCAATGCGCCCTGGACGATCGGCTATGCCGTTTCCTCCGGCTGCATCCGCATGCGCAACGAAGACGTCGTCGACCTCTACGAGCGCGTGAAGGTGGGCACGAAGGTTATCGTCATATAGTTGAAGCATAGCATAGAATATTTCTCGACCCTCGCACGTGTTGCTGTTGCCTGCTGCATGTTTCCTTAAATCGTCTCCGATTTGAGGACATAAACATGCAGCAACTTAAAAGTGCTGCAGCGACCTTTGCGCGTCCAATACGACGCGCGGCGCTGCACGCGTGATTTTCAGGCAACAGCAGCATGAACAGATATAAGTCCGGCGATCCGCCGGCTGTATCGCAGGCTTGAACTTCGCCGCATTTTGCATAGCCTGCCTGCAACGAGGGTTCAGAGGGAATCGTATATGAAGCGTCTTGCCAGCAAAGCGGTCGCGATCGCTATCGCGACCAGCACTATTCTTGCCGCCACCAGCGCCTCGGCTTTCACGCCGACGCCAGCCACAGGTCCCAAGGTCAAGTCATCCGACGTTGTACTCGTGGCCACGCCCAAAAGGCCGGCAAAACAATACTGGCGCACCAAGGTTCGCTTCCGCACCGACGAGGCCCCCGGCACGATCATCGTCGATACCAACAACAAATACCTTTACTACATCGACGGCCCGAACCGCGCGACGCGCTATGGCATCGGCGTCGGCCGCGACGGCTTCGGCTGGTCGGGTGTCGTGAAGGTCGGCCGCAAGGCCGAATGGCCGACCTGGACGCCGCCGGCCGAAATGCGTCGTCGCGAAGCCGCCAAGGGCCGTATCCTGCCGATCACCCAGGAAGGCGGCATCGACAACCCGCTCGGCGCCCGCGCCATGTATCTCTACAAGGGCGGCCGCGACACGATCTTCCGCATCCATGGCACCAACCAACCCTGGACGATCGGCCAGAACATGTCGTCGGGCTGCATCCGCATGATGAACGAGGACGTGGAGCACCTCTACGACCGTGCCGACATCGGCACCAAGGTCATCGTCATCGGTCCCGGCAGCAAGCCGGGCGACACCTATTTCGACGATCGCGGCGTGGATATCTTCCGCCAGATCTTCGGCGGCTGATAGCTATTCGGGCACCCATCAAAAGGCCGGTTCCTCGCGGAGCCGGCCTTTTCTTTTGCCTTAGAGCCCTTGTGGCTTTGCCCCGCCATAGGCCCAGTCGAGCAGTTCGACCGTATGCAGGATGGGGATCGCGGTCCCGCTGGCGATCTGGGTGATGCAGCCGATATTGCCGGTGGCAATCGCATCCGGCTTCGTCGCCTCAATGTTCTTGACCTTGCGCGCCTTCAGCTTCGCCGAGATTTCCGGCTGCAGGATGTTGTAGGTGCCGGCCGAGCCGCAGCAGAGGTGCCCTTCGGCCGGATCGCGAACGACGAAGCCGGCGCGCTTCAAAAGCTGCTTCGGCACAATGGTGATCTTCTGGCCGTGCTGCATCGAGCAGGCGGAATGATAGGCAAGCGTCATGCCCCTCGCATCCTGTTCCGGCAGGTCGAGGGTAGACAGATACTCGGTGATGTCCTTGGCCAGCGCCGAGACCCGGGCCGCCTTTTCCGCATAGTCAGGATCGAGCCGCAGCATGTGGCCGTAGTCCTTGATCGTCGTCCCGCAGCCCGAAGCGGTAATGACGATGGCATCGAGCCCGCCCTCGTCGGCGACCTTCAGCCAGGCGTCGACGTTGCGGCGCGCCGCCGCGAGCGCCTGGTTCTCGCGGCCCATGTGGTGCACTAGGGCGCCACAACAGCCTTCGCCGGCCGAGACAACCACTTCGACGCCAAAGCGCGTCAGCAGCCTGATCGTCGCCTCGTTGATCTCAGGCTTCAGCACCGGCTGGGCGCAGCCGGACAACAGCGCGACCCGACCGATACGCTTGCCCTTCGGTGCGTGGGTGCCGGGCACGGCCGAAGCGGAAGGCTCAGGCACGGCCCCCGGCGCCAGATCCAGCATAACGCCAAAGGTTTTCAGCAAGGGCGTGCGCTTCATGAGAGCCGCAAACGGCCGGGCAAGGCCGGCCGCCTTCAGCGACAGGCGGAAGCGCTGAGGATAAGGCAGCACCGCCGCAAGCACGGAACGCGCCAGCCTATCCCTGAACGGGCGGCGATAGGTGTTCTCGATATGAACGCGCGCGTGGTCGACGAGATGCATGTAGTCGACGCCGGAGGGACAAGTGGTCGTGCAGGCGAGACAGGAGAGACAGCGGTCGATGTGGGTGACCGTTTCCTTGTCGGCTGCCCGGCCGTTCTCCAGCATGTCCTTGATGAGGTAGATACGCCCGCGCGGGCTATCGAGTTCGTCGCCCAGCGTCACATAGGTCGGACAGGTGGCGGTGCAGAAGCCGCAATGCACGCATTTGCGCAGGATGGCTTCGGATTCGGCCACATGCGGGTCGGTAAGCTGCGCGGGTGTAAAATTGGTCTGCAAACGCGAACTCCACTCTGCGGTTCTGCAGGACCGCACAAGATGCGTGCTTCGGTCACCGCAGCATTCTGATTTCAGCATCCTTCGACCGGATCCGGTCTCAGGGATTGCGCCGTGGCCTACACCATCCAGCTTTCGGGATTGGTGATCGGCTCCTGGCGCGCCGCCCGTTGCAGGCCGACGACGCAGCGCACGACGATCCAGACGGCGGTGGCGATGAAGCCGAGAATACCAACCAACAGCGCCGTCAGCAGCAACGAGATCAACCCGAACAAGAGAGCGATCCAGAAGGTTCGGATCGCCCATTCATAATGCGTCTGGACCCAGGACATGCCCTTGCCGCGATTGAGATAAGCCATCACCACGCCGATGATCGGGGTGATCCCGACCGCAAAACCCACGAGATAAAGGACGTAAATCACCTGGACGTTGATCTTGCCCGGCTCCAGCCAGCGATCGGTTTCCCGGGAAAACGGTGTCTGCGGACCATTGTCGCTCATCATTTCCTCCCATGTTCCATCGTCGCTGTCTCAGACACCGCAGCCATGCGGCCGGGATTGAAAATCCGGTGCGGGTCGAAGCTCGCGCGGACGCGCTCGCTCAATTGTGCCACGGCCAAGGGTTGTGGTTCAAACGCCGGGATGGCGGCACGGTAGCCGTCTTCGGCCCTGACGAGCGTTGCATGGCCGCCACCAAGAACCTTGATGTAACGGCGCACCAGTTCCGCTTCGGGGTCGGCCTCCATGCGCAGCCAGACGAGACCGCCCTGCCAGTCATAGAAGGCATCGACGCCGGTCTGCAGCCTGAGCGCCGCCACCAGTTGATGGCCGAGCGACGGGGCGACGGACACACGCCAGAGCGGCTTCTTCGTGCCGTCGGCATAGGGTTTGACGTCGCGGATCTCCGCCCAGAGCTTCGATGTCTGCGGCCCGTCGAGCCGCGTCACCGCGCCGAAGCGCCCGACCGCGTTCGCCAGCTTTTCGGCCCGGAGCGCGACCGATGCCTCCAGTCCTTCGAGCCTGAGCACCGTCGCGGCACCGTCCGGAAGGCCACCTTCGAGGAACCGCCCGCGCACGCTCTCCGGCAGATGCGCGGCACCGGAGACCTCGACCGTTTGCGCCATCGCCTCGGCCATGACCGCAGCGGCTTCGGCATCGTTGAGACCGGAGACGACGATGGTCTCGGACGCCGGCGGCAGCGGCAGGACGCGGAAGGTCACTTCGGTCAGGATGCCGAGCGTGCCGTGCGAACCCGCTTGCAGCTTGACCAGATCCAGGCCGGTGACGTTCTTCATCACCCGGCCGCCGGCCTTGATCGCCTCGCCGCGGCCGTTGACGAAGCGAACGCCGAGCAGGCTGTCGCGGGCGGCACCGGCGACATAGCGCCTGGGACCCGACACGTTGGCGGCAAAGACCCCGCCGATCGTCGGCTCTCCCGACGAAGCAAAGATCGGCCGATGATCCACCGGTTCGAAGGCGAGCATCTGTCGGTTTTCCGCCAGCGCCTCTTCGATTTCGCGCATCGGCGTTCCCGCAAGCGCAGTGATCGTCATCTCGGCTGGATTGTAGCTGACAATGCCGGAAAGGCGGCGCGTCGACAGCACCCGGTCGGCACGCACGGGATTGCCGAGACCCGAGCGCGTGTTGCCGCCGATGACTGCGAGCGAAGCCTTGTCGGCCGCCATCGCGCGGACGACGGTCGCAATCCCCTCTTCGCTTGCCGGTTCGAAATGCACGATCATGCGGCGGGACGCCCTTCGAGCGGGAAGACCTTGGACGGGTTCAGGATCCAATGCGGATCGAAGGCGGCCCGCGCCGCCATCTGCTGGTCGAGGTCGGCCTGGTTGTACTGGTGCAGCATGAGGTCCCGTTTTTCGATGCCGACGCCGTGCTCGCCCGTCAGGCAGCCACCGGCGTCAACGCAGAGCTTGAGGATATCGTTGCCGGCGGCTTCGGCGCGCGCCGCATCCTCCGGGTCGTTGATGTTATAGAGGATCAGCGGATGCATGTTGCCGTCGCCGGCGTGGAAGACATTGGCGACCCGCAGGCCGTAGCGCGCGACGATCTCGCCGGTGCGGGCGAGCACATGCGAGAGCTGGCTGAGCGGCACGGTGCCGTCCATGCAGATATAGTCGGCGATGCGACCGGTGGCGCCGAAGGCGGATTTCCGCCCCTTCCAGATCGCTGCCGCTTCCATTGCCGACTGGCACTCCTTGATCGTCGCGACGCCATGACGGCGTGCGACCGCGACGATGCTGGCGAGCATCGCATCCATTTCCGGCTCGGAACCTTCGACCTCGATGATCAGCAGCGCTTCGACGTCGAGCGGGTAGCCGGCATGGGCGAAGGCTTCGCAGATCTCGATCGCCGGCTTATCCATGAACTCGATCGCAACCGGGATGATGCCGGAGCCGATGACGTCGGCGACACAGGCGCCGGCCGCTTCCGACGAGGCGAAACCGAAGAGCACGGGACGGGCGCCTTCCGGCTTCGCGATCAGCCGCACCGTCGCCTCGGTGACGATGCCGAGTTGGCCCTCCGAGCCGCAGACGAGGCCGAGCAGATCGTAGCCGGCCGCATCCAGCGCCTTGCCGCCGAGCTCGATGACGGTGCCATCGAACAGCACCATCCTCACACCGAGCAGATTGTTGGTGGTGACGCCGTATTTCAGGCAATGGGCACCGCCGGAATTCATGCCGATATTGCCGCCGATCGTGCAGGCAAGCTGCGAACTCGGGTCGGGCGCATAGAAGAAACCGTCGGCGGAGACGGCCTCGGAGATATTGAGATTGGTGACGCCCGCCTGGATGGTGGCGGTGCGGTTGAAGAGGTCGATATCGAGAATGCGCGACATCTTGGACAGACCGATGACGACCGCATCCTCCTGCGGGATGGCGCCGCCCGAAAGCGAGGTGCCGGCGCCGCGCGGCACGACCGGAATGCCGTAGCGGCTGCAATATTTGAGAAGGGCTGCGACCTGCTCCGTCGTCTCCGGCAGCGCAACGGCGAGCGGCATGCGACGATAGGCGATGAAGGCGTCGGTCTCGAAGGGCTTCAGCCCGCGCTCGTCACTGATCAGACAGCCCTCGGGCAAGAGATCGGCGAGGTCGGCGACGATCTCGCGGCGCCGAGTGATAACAGCCTGTTTCGGTTGCAGAAAACCGATCGTCTCCGCCATCAGCTCCTCCGGCCGCTTATCAATTGGTTCATTTTCTTTACCACTAGGAGAGAACCCTCGCAAATGCTATGAGCTTTTCCGTTTTGGAAACAATGGCAACGATTGATGACGAATTTAGGCGATCTTGAGATTTTTGCACGGGTCGTTTCCACAGGCAGTATGTCGGCTGCCGGGAGGGTGCTGGGCTTTTCCCCAGCGGTCATCTCGAAGCGCATCAAGAGGCTCGAGGATCGGCTCGGCACACGGCTTTTGCAGCGCACGACGCGCCAGATCTCGCTGACGGAAGCAGGCCAGGGATTCTACGACCGGGTACTCGGCATTCTGACCGGCATCGAGGAGGCCGAGGCCTATGCCTCCGGGCGTTCGTCGCATGCGCTCGGCGTGCTCCGGATTTCGGCGCCGACCTCCTTCGGCCGGATGCACATCGCGCCGCATCTGACGAAGTTCATGAAGGATCATCCGGACCTGAAGCTGCACATCGTGCTGACGGACGAATTCACGGATATCGTCGCCGAAGGCTTCGACATGGCAGTCAGGATCGGCGAGCTGGTGGATTCATCCCTGGTGGCAAGGAAGCTTGCGCCGGTGCGTCGGCTGCTCTGCGCCTCGCCGGAATACATCGCCCGCAACGGCGCGCCGAAGGAGATCGGCGATCTCGCCAACCACCTCTGCCTGCCGGCGCACAACAACGACAACTGGAAGCTCGAAGGACCGGAGGGGGCGTTGGTCTGGCACCCGGAGGGGCCGCTCGTGACAAACTCCTCCGAGATCGTGCGCGCCGCCGTCATCGCCGGCGCCGGCATTGCGCTCCGCTCCACCTGGGATATCGGCCCGGAATTGCGCAGCGGGCAATTGGTGCAGGTGCTGCCGCAATGGGAAGGCTCGAAGCACCTGACGCTCTCGGCCGTCTATCCGAGCCGCCAGTTCCTGCCAGCCAAGGTGCGGCTGTTCATCGACTACCTGGCCGGACTTTACGGGCCGATCCCCTATTGGGAGCAATAGTTCCTGGGCTGGTTTTTGCTTCTCGCAATTCCGGACGCAAAACCGCGGCACACTTTTGCTGGAATTGCTTTTTTCTCGCAATTCCGAACGCAAAACCGCGGCACACTTTTGCTGGAATTGCTTACTTGTGCTCGCTGTCCTCGTGATGGCGGCGGATGCGGCGCACAATCAGCCAGACGCCGGCAACGGCGAAGGGAACGGCAAGGCCGGTGAGCAGGCCCGGATCGATCGGCAGCTCGTGGCTGACGGCCTTGGCGAGATAACCGAACAGCCCGACGACGTAGTAGGAAATGGCGGCGACCGACAGGCCTTCGACCGTTTGCTGCAGGCGCAGCTGCAGCTTGGCGCGCCGGTCCATCGAATTCAGCAGTGCGCTGTTCTGCCGCTCGAGTTCGACATCGACCCAGCTTCTGAGAAGAGCCGTGGCGCGGGCAAGCTTGCGCGACAGGTTGGCCTGGCGCTCTTCGACCGACTGACAGGTGCGCATCGCCGGCGCCAAGCGCCGTTCGAGGAAGGTGCCGATCGTCTCGTAGCCCGGCACCGGGGTCTCGGCGAGCGTGCGAATACGCTCCTGCACGATGCCGTAATAGGCGCGGCTGGCGCCGAAGCGGTAGAGGCTGAGTGCCGCACCCGCCTCGAGATCGGCGGCAAGCCGGGTGATCTCGGCCAGCATGTCGTCGGCCTCCTCGCGCACATTTTCCTTCATGCGCTGGGTGATCCCGGTCAAGCCGTCCTCGGTCCGGCGGATCTCCGGCGACAGCGACTGGGCGAGCGGCAGGCCCATCATCGCCAGAGTTCGGTAGGTCTCGATGTCGAGCAGGCGCTGGACGAGCGCGCCGGTGCCCGCCTCCGTCATGCCGCGGTCGATGACCAGGATCTGGGTCAGGCCGTCGCCGTTCTGGCGGAAATCGGTGACGATCACCGCCTGGCCGTTCTTGGTTTCGCTGTAGCAGAGGCTCGTCGGATCGAAGAGCCCGATCGCCTCGCGGCTCTCCGGCGTATCCGGCCGGATTTCCAGCCGGATACCCGAGATCAGCGAGCCAGGCGGCGAAAATCCGTCGCCAAACGGGTGGATCGGCACCTCGCCGCCAAACTTCTCCGGCGGCGGTGCATCCCAGAAATAGGTGGAGAATTCCGTGTGCCGCTCCCAGCGCAGCGTTCCCTGCCCCCAGGACATCGCATGATGGTTCGCGTCCCGCCCCGGCGGCGCAATCCCGCGTGCCCGCGACAACTCCGAGAGCACGGCGTGATCGACGATTGAGCCGCCATCGGTCAGGAAGGCGAGTTGGAAGATCACCCGCGGCGTGGTTACCAGCGCATAGGGGCGCGAATGAACCTCGCCCAAGGCCAAGGCGCGCATCGGCGCCACCGGAAATGCAAAACTACCCTTTGCCATGAAGCGCTCTTGTCCCCCTCACGCGTTCATCACGACTTTCTTATCAATCGAACGAGCAAAAGAAAAAGGACGCATTGCCGCAGTTTGACTTTTGTCAGCCGCACAAAGTGGACAAGCAAATTGACCACTTGGTGCCGGCTGCCTAGATTGCGGCACAGTGCGGGGTGAGGAACCTGGGTGCGGCTTTCCGCCCCCTCCCGCTCTAACCTATGAGAATCACGATGAATTTTTGGCCAAGAGACCGAACTTCACCGGGATCCGGGAGACCAAGACGTGACCGACGACCAGATCGACCTCTTCGCCCGCATCAGCCACAGCCGCACGGCCGACGAAGTCGTGCAGCAGATCGAGCTGCTGATTCTCGAAGGCGTGCTGCGCGACGGCGACCGGCTGCCGGGCGAAAGGGAGCTTTCCAAGCGCTTCGACGTGTCCAGGCCGATCCTGCGCGAGGCGCTCAAGGAGCTCGAAGGACGCGGGCTCGTCGAGAGCCGCCACGGCGGCGGCACTTTCGTCGCCGACGTGGTCGGGCAGATTTTCTCCAAGCCGCTGATCGACCTCATCGCCCGCCACCACAAGGCGACGCAGGACTATCTCGAATACAGACGCGAGCTCGAAGGACTGACGGCGGAACTGGCCGCCACCCGGGCCACGGATTTCGACCGCGATATTCTGACGAGGATCATCGAGCGCATGCGCACGGCGCACGCCGCCGGCGACTTCGACGCGGAACTCGAGGCCGATATCGAGCTCCACCAGGCAATCGGCGAAAGCGCCCACAACATCATCCTGATGCACACGCTGCGCGCCTGCTATCGGCTGCTCCAGCAAGGCATTTTCTTCCACCGCAACTCGGTTTTCGATGCGCCGGGGGCCCGCGACCGGCTGCTTGCCCAGCACGAGGCGATCTACGATGCGATCATGGCGCGGGATCCGGCAAAGGCGAAGGCCGCGTCGCAGAACCATATCGACTTCGTTGCCGCCGCGACCCGCGAGGCGGAACGCACCGGCGAATGGAACCGTATCGCCCGCCTGCGCCTGCAGCAGCGCGACCGCGCGAGCTGATGGACCAGTCCTACGCACGGTTGCCGGCGCTTGGTAAAGCGCCGCGAAATCACCATATCCTGTCGTATCTGGACCACAGTTCAGCGGAAAGCTGACCGCATATCCGGCTGCCCGCGGGCGGCAACATTTACACGCAACAGGACGCTGCCATACTGGCTTTGACAGAAAACAAAAACACTGATTCGCCGAGAGGAGCGCAGACGACCTTGAACTTCTTGAACAGACTCGCATCCGATGTCCAGTTGATGCTGCGCCGCCCGGCGCGCATGCAATATGCTGCGCTCTGCTATCGGATCCGCAAGAAGACCAAGGCCCTCGAAATCCTCATGATCACCAGCCGCGACACCGGTCGCTGGGTCATTCCCAAGGGATGGCCGATGCAGGGCAAGCGCGCCCACGAAGTGGCGGAGCGCGAGGCCTACGAGGAGGCCGGCGTCAAAGGCCATGTGCAAAAGTCGACGATCGGGTTCTATCTCTACCAGAAGCGCATGGACCACGGCCTGAAGATCTCGGTCAAGGTGCAGGTTCATGCTCTCGAAGTCGACGACCTCTGCAAGCACTTCCCCGAGGAAGGCCGCAGGCAGCTCGAATGGGTCGACTACAAGGAAGCCGCTTCGCGAGTGGCCGAGCCGTCGCTGAAGGACCTCATTCTCGCCTTTGGCGAACGCATGGTCGCGGCGTCTGCGCCGATGCCGAAGGCGGCGAACGGCTAACATTCCAGGTAACCTCTACTGCATGTCTCCTTAAATCGAACGCGATTTGAGGACGAAGACATGCAGCAAATCAAAGTCTACGGCGCCCTTTGCGCGTCTTAAAAGACGCGCGGCGCTGTAGGGCATCCAATGCCCCTCAACGCAGGTTCCGGACGCGCGGGCACCGATGTCCATCAAATCCACTTGAATGCGTGTTGCAGTGGCCTTAGTGGCCATGGTGACAATGGAGTTCCAGGCAGTGGCACAGCCGCGCATACGCCTCGCAAAACAGACGATCGACAAAGATCTCGACAAGCTCAGCCTTGCCGAAGAGGCATCGCAGCATGTCCGCCGCAGCCTGGCGGCGCCGGCGCTCGCCGGTCTCTTTCTGCTGCTCAGCATGGCCTTTGCCGCGAGCTTCGTGACAAGTTCCGCGACCGCGCCGATCATCATCGCCGCGGCTGCCATCGCCGGCTACATGGCCATGAACATCGGTGCGAACGACGTGACCAACAACGTCGGCGCTGCCGTCGGCGCCAAGGCGATGTCGATGACGACCGCACTTGCCATCGCCGCCGTCTTTGAAATTGCCGGCGCAATGCTTGCCGGGCGGGAGGTGGCGCTAACGATCGAAGCCGGCATCGTCTATGGAGAAGGCGTGCTCGGTCCGCAGGCGATCGTCTGGATCATGATGGCGGCGCTGGCCTCTTCGGCGGCCTGGATCAACATCGCCACCTATTCCGGAGCGCCGGTTTCGACCACGCACTCGATCATCGGCGGCATCGTCGGAGCGGGCATCGCGGCTGCCGGCTTTTCCAGCGTCCAATGGTGGTCGCTCGCCGGCATCACGCTCAGCTGGTCGGTCTCGCCGCTGCTGGGAGGCACGATTGCCGCCACTTTCCTCGCCTTCCTCAAGGAATTCATCATCTATCGCGAGGACAAGATCGCCGCCGCAAGGCGGTGGATGCCGGTCATTCTTGGTGTCACCGCGGGCTCCTTTACCGCATATCTCGCGGAGATCGCCCTGGTCCAGGTGGCCTCAATCTCCTTGCCAACGGGACTCGGCCTGGGCGCCGTCATCGGCACCATCATCTATTTTCTGACCAAGCCTTGGATCTACAGACAGTCCGAGGGGCTGGACAACCGCAACCAGTCGCTTCGCAAGCTGTTCCGTGCGCCGCTCATTCTGGCCGCGGCGCTGCTCTCCTTCGCCCACGGCGCCAACGACGTCTCCAACGCGATCGGCCCCTTGTCCGCGATCGTTTCGGCCTTGGACGGGGTCATTGCGACGGAGAAATCGCCGGCTCCCCTGTGGGAACTGGCGATCGGCGCGCTCGGCATCTCGATCGGTCTGCTGCTCTATGGACCGAAGCTCATTCGCGTCGTCGGTGAGGAGATCACCAAGCTCAATCCGATGCGCGCCTTCTGCGTCGCGCTCGCCACCGCCGTCACGGTGCTGCTGGCATCGGCGCTCGGACTGCCGATCAGCTCGACGCACACGGCCGTCGGCGCCGTCTTCGGCGTCGGTTTCTTCCGCGAATGGTACATCCGCAATTCCAAACGCCGCATGCAGTTTGTCCGGGAGCGGACAGGACAGACCGACTTCATGGAAACGGCGGAAACCAACTTCGCCGAAGTCCGGCGCCGGCGCCTCGTACGCCGCTCGCACTTCCTGACGATCGTCGGCGCCTGGATCATCACCGTTCCCGCCTCGGCAGCGCTATCGGCCGTCCTCTACTTCATTCTCTCCGGCATTTTCATGTGAAGGCACTCCCTATGCGCGCCAATTTTCGCATGCAGCGACTGTTCGTCGAACATCCCCTTGACACGGGCTCCGCCCATGAGGCGACCAAGGAGCAGTTCAATTATCTGGTGAATGTGCTGCGCTATGAAGAGGGTTCCTCGATCCTCGTCTTCAACGGACGTGACGGCGAGTGGCGTGCGGAACTCTCCTTCGCCAGCAGGAAGAAGCTGGTGCTGACCGCCATCGAACAGACCCGGCCGCAGCCGGAACCCTGCGATCTCGTCTATCTTTTCGCACCGCTCAAGGTCGGCAGGCTCGACTATCTCGTGCAGAAGGCCGTCGAAATGGGCGCAGGCGTGCTGCAGCCCGTCATGACGCAGCATGTGCAAGGCAAGCTCGGCAATATCGATCGGGTCCGCGCCAATGTCATCGAGGCGGCCGAACAATGTGGTGTGCTCGGCATTCCCGATGTCGAGGAGCCGCGCCGGCTGGAGGACGTGCTTTCCGCCTGGCCCGGCGACCGGCGCATCATTTTCTGTGACGAAGGCAGCGACAGCCAGAACCCGTTGCCGATCCTCTCGGCCGTCGAGGAAAAGAAACTCGCTCTGCTGATCGGTCCCGAAGGCGGTTTCTCGGAAGGTGAGCGGACGCTGCTACGCAGCCTCGACTTTGTCAGCAGCATTCCGCTTGGACCGCGAATCCTCAGGGCCGATACCGCCGCAGTCGCGGCCATGGCGGTCATCCAGGCGACGGTCGGCGACTGGCGATAGCCGGTCGTTCCGGAGCAGACCAGATACCGCTCGTTCCCCTAAAAGAAGTGGGATCTCTCAAGACAAGGTAGGGTTGGATCGACGATACCTCGATCCAGGGAGCTTGCTCCAGCGCAAGCAATCGTCCTACTTTTTTTGATGAGATCTTGAAAGAAATTGACTTGCACCGCACCTGATTACGGTTCAAGCAGCCTCCACCAACTCCCGCGATCCAGCGAGAGCCGTCCAAACAAAAGAAGACGCTCATGGCCCGAGATACCACCGACCAGACGCCGGTAACCTCTATCGCTGACCTGACCGCCTACCTGGCAGCAGGTTCGAAACCGGCGGAGCGGTTCCGGATCGGCACGGAGCACGAAAAGTTCGCCTTCTTTAAGGCGGACAACAGCCCCGTCCCCTATTTCGGCGAGGCCAGCATCCAGGCGCTCCTGAACGGCATGGCCGCCAAGAGCGGCTGGGAGCCGATCGTCGACGAAGGCAACATCATCGGCCTCGCCGAACAATCGGGCAACGGCGCGATTTCGCTCGAGCCGGGCGGCCAGTTCGAGCTTTCCGGTGCGCCGCTCGAAAACCTGCACCAGACCTGCAAGGAATCGAACCAGCACCTCGCCGCACTGCGCGAAATCGCCGAGCCGCTCGGCATCCGTTTCCTCGGCATCGGCGGCAGCCCGAAGTGGACCTTCGCCGAGACGCCGCGCATGCCGAAATCGCGCTATGGCATCATGAGCCGCTATATGCCCAAGGTCGGCACCAAGGGCCTCGACATGATGTATCGCACCTGCACGATCCAGGTGAACCTCGACTTCTCCTCGGAAGAGGACATGCGCCGCAAGATGCAGGTGTCTCTGAAGCTGCAGCCGCTGGCGACCGCGCTCTTCGCAAGCTCACCGTTTACCGACGGCAAGCCGAACGGGCTCTTGTCCTGGCGCGGCGACATCTGGCGCGACACCGACAATCAACGTGCCGGCCTGCTGCCATCCGCCTTCGGCCCGGATTTCGGCTTTGCCGACTATGTCGAATGGGCGCTCGACGTGCCGATGTACTTCGTCGTGCGCGACGGCCACTACCATGACTGTACCCACGTCACCTTCCGCCAGTTCATGGGCGGTGCGCTCAAGGGCGAGATTGCCGAGTGGCAGCCGAACATGGGTGACTGGACGAACCATCTGTCGACACTGTTCCCCGACGTTCGGCTCAAGCGCTTCCTCGAAATGCGCGGCGCCGATGGCGGTCCGTGGCGGCGGATCTGCGCGCTGCCGGCCTTCTGGGTCGGCCTGCTCTACGACCGCGAAGCGCTCGCTGCCGCCGAGACCCTGACGCGCGACTGGACCTTCGAGGAGGTAAGCGCGATGCGTGACGCGGTGCCCGTGCAGGCGCTTGCGACCAGGTTCCGTACGGGCAATCTCTACGACATCGCCCGCGAGGTCATCGCCATTTCGCGCGGCGGCCTCAAGCGTCGCAACCGGCTGAACGGCGAAGGCATCGACGAAAGCCAGTTCCTGGCGCCGCTTGACGAGGTTCTCGCGAAGAAGGCGACACTCGCCGAAGACCTGTTGGCACTCTACAACGGTCGCTGGAACGGCTCGGTCGAACCGGTTTTCGCCGAGTACCAATACTGAGGCGCCCGCCGGGCGCTCTCAAAAAGCGGTTTCCAGCCCCCGATTTCCCGTTATAGTGCAAGGATATGCGTCGCTTGCAGCGCCGCGCGTCGAGATGCCGAAGGGGAACTGGCATGGCACCGCTTTTTGACATGTTCGCACAGGCGCAGAACGGCAAGGCCATCGAACTGATGGCTCAACAATTCGGCCTCGCCCAGGAGCAGATGACGAAGGCGACGGCGGCGTTGCTGCCGGCCTTTTCGGCCGCCTTCAAGCGCAACACGGCCAATCCTTATGATTTCGGCGCGCTGCTGACGGCGCTCGGCAGCGGCAACTATGCCAAATACTTCGAAGACATGAGCCAGGCTTTCACGCCGCAGGGCATGGTCGACGGCAATGGTGTTCTCGGACAGTTGTTCGGTTCGAAGGAAATGTCGCGCGCGATCGCCGCGCAGGCCGCCCAGGTCACCGGCATCAGCCAGGAGATCTACAAGCAGATGCTGCCGGTCATGGCCGATACGCTGATGGGCGGGCTGTTCAAGCAGACGACCGGGCAATTCGCCGCCGCAAGCGACGCCTTCGCCAACAACCCGATGGCAGCGGCGATGCGCCAGTGGATGGAAGCGGCAGGCTTTGCCAAGAAGCCGGAGCCGCAACCGAACCCCTTCGACAACCCCTTCACGCAGGCGATGCAGGGCTTCTTCGGCATGGCCAAGAAGGAAGAGAAGCCGAAGACGCCGGACGTCTTTGCCGACAACCCTTTCGTCAAGGCGTTTCAGGATATGATGCAGGCGGGCGCCACCGGCGCGCAGAAGCCGGCACCGGACAATCCGGCGCTTGCCCAGTTCTCCCAGGTAATGAACAGCATGTTCGACACCGGGCTGGAAATGCAGAAGGAATACCAGAAGAACGTCGAGGCTCTGTTCGACGTCTACAAGACCGGGCCCGGCACAAAGAGCTGAAACGCCCCTTCCCTGTCCATGTCCCGTCGGCCGGCGCAAGCTTCTGCGCCTGAGCACGCGCGCCCCCGAGCAAAAGAAAAAGGCCCGGTACATGTCTTGGTCATGTACCGGGCCAAGCGGCAGGGTCTATTGGCTCTACCCTGCGGGGAAAGTTTGGGCGCGCGACCTCTGGCGATCGGCAGCACCGAACTTGAAATTCGCAGCATGATCCGCGGCGGCGGCAGGCTTTCGCGGATCATGCTCGACTGGCACACCCTAAGCGGCGGGATGCGCCGTGAAGCGGACCGAGGATGCGCGGCTTCCCGCCTTCACCCCGCTTCAACTCGTCAACGGTCAGTCGTGGCGGATCCCCTTGTAGAAGAGGCTCGCCCGGTTTCGCGAGGCGCGGGTCAGATAGCTCGCCGGATTGTCGAAAAAGGGCGAGGTGATCGCCTCGCGCACATCTTCTCGCTTCAGCCCCATATCGAGGAGCTGGCGGTCATCCAGGTCGTTCAGACGGCCGATCGCATGTCGGTTTCGCAGTTGGCGCCATACGGACGTCAGCATCCCTGCGACGCCGACGGCGCGGGAGGCATGGGACTGCTTTCCTGCAACGAGGTCGAGATCGAGGACGTGAGTCGTGCGCATGACGGTACTCCTTTTTTCAGGCACGAAGAGGCCCATCCCCTGCGGGGAGGTCAAACGCAAGGGCGGGCCAAAGAGCTTGGGAATCGCCGGCGAAATTGCCGGCCGGGGATCGATGAAATTGCCACTAATAGATCGCAAATCCTTATTGATCAGTCCAACGAATGTTTTTAATGATATTCATCAAACAATCTTATGGATGCTTCACGGCCATGTCCGCACCGCTCGATATCGACCAGCTCCAGACCTTTGTCGCGATCGCCGACACGGGTAGCTTCACCAAGGCGGCCGACCGGGTCTTCAAGACCCAATCCGCCGTGTCGATGCAGATGCGCCGCCTGGAAGAGCGCATCGGCAAGCCGCTTTTCATGAAGGACGGGCGCGGCAACCGGCTGACCGTCGAGGGCGACCGGCTGCTCAATTTCGCTCGCCGGATGATCCGCCTCAACAACGAAGCGATCGCCTCCTTCGACGACAATCGCCTCGAAGGCACGCTGCGCATCGGCACGCCCGACGATTACGCCGACCGCTATATGCCCGAGATCGTCATGCGCTTCGCCAAGACGCATCCGAATGTCGAGCTCTATATCGTCTGCGAACCCTCCGTGGATCTCGCCGAGAAGATGGCCAAGGGCGACCTCGACATTGCGCTGGTCACGCACAATCCGCGCGCCCGCGCTTCCGATGTCGTCCGCACCGAGCCGCTCTGCTGGGTTAGCTCGATCAACCATCCTCTGCCGGAGAACGCACCGATCCCGCTCGCCGTCGGGCGACGTGACTGCCTGTGGCGGCAGGCCGCCTGCGCGGCGCTCGATGCGACCGGGCGGGAATATCAGATCCTGTTCACGAGCTGGTCTTCGACGGTGGTCGCTGCCGCGGTGCTGGCCGGCATGGCCGTATCGGTCCTGCCGGAATCAGCACTCCGTCCGGGCATGAAGGTACTGACGCTCGCCGACGGCTTCCCGGCGCTGGCGCCGGTGCAGATCGGCATCATGAAGCGTCCGGGTCTGTCGCCCTCGCTTTCGAATGCGATCAGCAACCACATCACCGCCTGCCTCGACAATATCACGCCGATCAGCACCAATGACGATATCGATGCCGATATCAAGGGCTTCCCACGCTATCCCCGCCTGCGGCAGAGCCACATGCTGCCCGGCTGGTAAGAACGGCGAGAAACAAAAAGAAAGGCCACGCGATCGGAGGAGCGAGTGGCCTTTTTCTCTGCGGCTGTCCACGGCAGCGCACCCTGCGGCCTGTTCCGTGGCCGCGCCCATCATGTCCGCTTCGCGGGTCCGGAGCGCGGCCCGGCCACCTTGGCGCGCCCGCTTTTTATCGCCGACGATAATCTCCGATTGCATTTGAACTCAAATTTGATAGGGGATTCCTATCATGCTTACACTCCGACAGATGCGCTACTTCGAGGCGCTTGCCTCCGTTCGCCACTTCGGCAAGGCCGCCGAACTCGTTCACGTCAGCCAGCCGGCGCTCTCCGCCCAGATCATGGAAATGGAAACCCACCTCGGCGTGAAACTGGTGGAGCGCAGCCGCAGCGGTGTTTTCCTCACCCGCAAGGGCGAGGAAGTGCTGGCCCGCGCCCGCGCCATCCTCGCCGAGGTGGATCTGCTAGAGCAGAGCGCGCGCGCCAGCGCCGGGACGCTCGAAGGACGGATCCGCATCGGCGTCATCCCGACGCTTGCCCCCTACCTCGTGCCGCGACTGGTGCCGCATCTGCGCAGCGTCTATCCGGCAATCGAGATCGAATTGAAGGAATCGGTGACATCGCGGCTGGTTGGCGATCTCGGCGAAGGTCTGCTCGACGCGGTCGTTGCGGCGCTGCCGATCGACGCGGAAGGACTTGCGACGAAGCCGCTCTTCTCCGACCGGTTCTACATGGCGATGGCCGACGATGAACGCAACATCCTGATGTCACCGCTGACCGAAGACCAGGTCGACGTCGAACAGTTGCTGCTACTGGAGGAAGGGCACTGCCTGCGCGACCAGGCACTGGCCGTCTGCAGCACGGCCGGCAAGCGGCGCCTTGTCAGCTTCGGCGCCACGTCGATGACGACGCTCCTGCAGATGGTCGCCAACGGCATGGGCATGACGCTGATCCCCGAAATTGCCATTGCGACCGAGGCCGCGCGCAACTCGATCCGCATCGTGCCGTTCGCGGCCCCCGAACCGGCCCGCGAGATCGGCCTCGTCTGGCGCCGCAGCAGCCCGCGCGAGCGCGACATGGAGGCGCTCGCGGCGGCCATCAGCGGCTGCGCCGACGATATCATCCGGGCGGCGGCCGCCTGAGCGAAACCAATGCTCAGGCGAGCTTGGCCTTCAGGAACTCGACCGTCCGGCCCCAGGCGAGATCGGCCGCAACCTTGTCATAGCGCGCCGCCGAGGTGTCGTTATTGAATGCATGGTTGACGCCGTCATAGACGTAGATCGTCGCGTCCTTGCCATTGTCGTTGAGTGCCTTGCGATAGGCGTCGATGCCGGCATTGATACGCTCGTCGAGCCCGGCATAGTGCAGCAGCAGGGCGGCTTTGATCTTCGGTACTTCCTCTGCCTTGGGCTGGGCGCCGTAATAGGCAACACCAGCCTTGAGATCGGGCGAGCCGACGGCGAGCCGATTGACGAGGCCTCCTCCCCAGCAGAAGCCGATGGCACCGACGTTCCCTGTCGATTGCTGATGCCCTTGCAGGAAAGCCACGGTCGCCACTGCATTCGCCGTCGTTGCTGCCGCATCCAGCGCGCCGATCATCTCGCGCGCCTTGTCCTCGTCCGTCGGCGTCCCGCCCGACGGCGACAGGAAGTCGGGGGCGAGCGCCAGGAAGCCTTCGAGCGCCACGCGCCGCGCAATGTCGCGGATATGCGGATTGAGCCCGCGGTTTTCATGAATGACGATCACCGCCGGCAGCTTGCCGCTCATTTGCGCCGGGCGAACGAGATAGCCTTTCATGTCGCCGGCCGCACCGGGATAGGTAATGTCTTCGCCGGCGACCCGTGTGTCGGTCGCAGCAATGATCTCCGCCTTGGCGCCGTTTGCAGCAAGCAGCGGCGCGATCGCCGCTGCCGCGGCGGCAGAGCCGGCCAGCCCGGTCAGCTTTTCCATGAAGCGGCGGCGATCGAGGGTCAGATGCGTGTATTCGTCATAGGCGTCGATCATCGCCTGCGTAATTCTCAGTTCCTGCATGTCGGCCTCCTTCGGTTTCGTTCTCCCGTGGCGGCAGACAGAACCGCCCGCGACAGAATAGGTGCGCGGACGGAGTGGAACAGACAAACTTGCGTTACCAAGCGTGAACGGCGTCAGCCGTTGAGGTCCAGCACGATCCGGCCGTCTATCTTGCCTTCTTCCATGCGCGCAAAGATCGCGTTGATGTTCTCGATCTTGTCCCAGCTGAAATACGAGGCGACCTTGCCTTCGCCGGCGAACTCCAGCGACTCCTCGAGGTCCTGGCGTGTGCCGACGATGGAACCGCGGATGGTGATGCGCTTCAGCACCGTATCGAAGATCGGCAGGCACATCTGGCCCGGCGGCAGGCCGACCAGCGCCATGGTTCCCTTGGAGCGCAGCATATTGAACGCCTGCTCCATCGCCTTGGGCGCCACCGCCGTCACCAGCGCTCCATGCACGCCGCCGGTCGCCTTTTGGACCTGATCGACTGCATCCTTGTCGCGCGCGTCGACGACGAGATCGGCACCAAGCTTTCTCGCCAGCGCCAGCTTCTCCGGAAAGATATCGACGGCGGCGACATGCATGCCCATCGCCTTGGCGTATTGCACCGCCATGTGGCCGAGCCCACCGATGCCGGAGATCAACGCCCATTCGCCAGGACGCACTTCGGTCTCCTTCAGGCCCTTGTAGACGGTGACGCCGGCGCAGAGGATCGGCGCGGCCGGTCCGAATTCAAGCTTTGCCGGCAGGCGCCCGACGAAATCCGGATCGGCAAGGCCATACTGGGCAAAGGTGCCGTTGACGGAGTAGCCTGTGTTCTGCTGGCTGCCGCAGAGCGTCTCCCAGCCGGTGCGGCAGGGCGTGCAGCCGCCGCAGGCCGTGTGCAGCCACGGCACGCCGACGCGGTCGCCTTCCTTCAGGCGCGCGACGCCGCTGCCGAGCTTGGCGACATAGCCGACGCCTTCGTGTCCGGGGATGAAGGGCGGCTTCGGCTTGACCGGCCAGTCACCGTTGGCCGCGTGCAGGTCCGTATGGCAGACGCCGGTCGCCTCGTATTTGATCAGCACCTGGCCGGGGCCCGGCTCCGGTATCGGCACCTCCTCGATTGCCAGCGGCTTGCCGAATTCGCGCACCACGGCGGCTTTCATCGTTGCGGTCATCTCGTCCTCCGATACGTTGTCGTCCAACGTCGGCAGACTACCCGCAAGAGCAGCACCGGGTACTTGATGCGTATCAATGCGCGAAGATCACTTTGGCAAACTGTCTCAGATCTGCGCCAGTCGAAACGTAAGTCGGGATCAGCTCATCGCCATCCAGACGGCAAGCCACACCCACAGGGCGAAGAGCGTCGCGACGCCCGCCATGAACAGCGGGCGGCGATAACGGATGCGGTTGCTGGTGACATGCACGAAGGCGTGCGCATAGCGCAGCACGACGAAAAGCCAGGCAAGCCCCAGCGAGACGATGTTGTCGGCCTCGGTGATGTAGAGCAGCACGCAGCAGACGTAGAAGAGAACCGGCAGTTCGAACTGGTTGGCGATGCTGTTCTTCACCACCAGGCTTTCGCCCGGCTCATCGCGGTTCTCGCGAAACTGGGCCGCGTGCACCTTGCCGGCGCGGACAAGCCTCATCCGACGGAAGGAGAGGAGAGCGTAGAGGCAGAAGACGAGAAGAACATGGACCACGATCGGCCAGAAGATCTCGAAACCCGTCATGCACTGCTCCCTGAAATAGGCTTTCTGAAAAAACTTGATCTGAAAAGGCGAAGGGCGCCGCGAGATCTCGCGGCGCCCTTCGGATGTAGTCGCGATCAGTGCGCGCCCGGATAGTTCGGGCTCTCGCGGGTGATCGTCACGTCATGGGCGTGGCTTTCGCGAAGGCCGGCGCCGGAGATACGCACGAACTGGGCGCGCTCCTGGTATTCCTTGATGGTCGGGCCGCCGACATAGCCCATGGACGCCTTGAGGCCGCCGGCGAGCTGGTGCAGCACGCCTGCAACCGGGCCCTTGTAGGGAACCTGGCCTTCGATGCCTTCCGGAACCAGCTTCAGCGTATCGCGCACTTCCGCCTGGAAGTAGCGGTCCGCCGAGCCGCGGGCCATGGCGCCGACGGACCCCATGCCGCGATAGGCCTTGAACGAACGGCCCTGATAGAGGAACACTTCGCCCGGGCTTTCGTCGGTGCCGGCAAGCAGCGAGCCGATCATGACGGCCGAAGCGCCGGCGGCGATCGCCTTGGCGAGGTCGCCGGAGAACTTGATGCCGCCGTCGGCGATGACGGGAATGCCGGCCGCCTGTGCGGCTTCGACGGCGCTCATGATCGCGGCGAGCTGCGGAACACCGACACCGGCAACGATGCGGGTGGTGCAGATCGAGCCCGGGCCGATACCGACCTTGACCGCATCCGCACCGGCATCGATCAACGCCTTGGTGCCGGCGGCGGTGGCGACGTTGCCGGCCATGATGCGAACCGAGTTCGAGAGCTTCTTGACGCGACCAACGGCATCGAGAACGCGCTGCGAATGGCCGTGGGCGGTGTCGACGACGATCAGGTCGACGCCGGCATCGATCAGCCGCTCGGCGCGTTCGTAGCCGTCATCGCCGACCGAAATGGCGGCGGCAGCGCGAAGGCGACCTTGCGCGTCCTTCGAGGCGTTCGGATTGAGCTGCGCCTTCTCGATGTCCTTGACAGTGATCAGACCGACGCAGCGGCCGGCGGCGTCGACGACCAGCAGCTTCTCGATGCGGTGCTTGTGAAGAAGCCGCTTCGCCTCCTGCTGGTCGACGCTTTCCTTGACCGTGACCAGATTCTCATGGGTCATCAGCTCATGGATCTTCTGGTTCGGATCCGACGCGAAGCGAACGTCGCGGTTGGTGAGGATGCCGACGAGGCGGCCCTGTTTCTGGCCGCCGGCGCCACCGTTCTCGACGACCGGGATGCCGGAAATGCCGTGCTGCTTCATCAGGCCCAACGCGTCGGCGAGCGTGGCTTCGGGGCCGATCGTCACCGGATTGACGACCATGCCGCTTTCGAACTTCTTGACCTGACGGACCTCTTCGGCCTGTTCGGCCGGCGTCAGGTTGCGGTGGATGACGCCGATGCCGCCGGCCTGTGCCATGGCGATCGCGAGGCGGCCCTCGGTCACCGTGTCCATCGCCGACGACAGGATCGGCAGGTTGAGGTCGATGTCCTGCGCAATGGTGGTCGCGATGTTGGTCTGACCCGGCATGACTTCGGAATGTCCGGGCAGGAGCAGAACGTCGTCGAAGGTCAAAGCCTCCAGACCAGTTGCCGTTTCGATGATGCGCGCCATGGCCAATTCCCTTCAATAAACGAAAACCCCCGGGGACGGGCTGCGATTTGTCCACCGGGTGACTTCAAAGCGTGTCTTGGAAGTTGGCGAGGGCTCGTAACACGGATATGTCAGGATGAAAATAGCCAAAGCCGGGAAATGTCCCGCCTGCGGCCGATATTTGTTGCAGGGCAGCAATTTCGCGAGACGCGGCCCGGGAGTCGCTCAGATATCGAGCCGATAGCTGACGGGCACGAAGCGACAGCCCTCGCCCTGTTTCTCGACGAAGCCGACGGCCGGGAAAGGCATGCGGTAGCCGATGAAGGGCCGCTCGCCGGCGATCCTGTCGAAAGCCCTGCGGCGCGTCTCTGCCGCCTTCGCCTTGCCCATGTCGAAACGCGCTTCCCAATCCGGGCGCTGCAGCGACAGCACGTGATGGTTGGCGGTATCGGCCGTCAGCATCATGCCCTTGCCCCATGGACGAGCGGGCCAGAAGTAGCGTCTTGACAGCAAATGCCAGCCGGGATCACAGGCTTTTGATCCGCAATCACCGGTTTTTCCCGACAAAAGCCATCACCGGCATTAGCTTCTCGCCATCGCTGACTGTCTCCGAAGCACCATTCCATGAACCGTATCGTCCCGATGATCCTCGCCGTCGCTCTCTTCATGGAGCAGATGGATTCCACCGTAATTTCCACGTCTCTGCCGGCCATCGCCCGCGACATCGGCGTCGGGCCGATCACCCTCAAGCTGGCGCTGACGGCCTATATGGTGGCGCTGGCGATCTTCATTCCCTTAAGCGGCTGGATGGCCGACCGCTTCGGCGCCAAGAAGATTTTTCGCGCGGCGATCCTCGTCTTCATCGCCGGCTCTGTTCTCTGCGCCATCTCCAACAGCCTCGTCGCCTTCGTCTTCTCGCGCTTTCTGCAGGGCATGGGCGGCGCGATGATGACGCCGGTCGCCCGCTTGGTGCTGGTGCGCGGCACGCCCCGCAGCGAACTCGTCTCGGCCATGGCGCTTCTCACGATCCCGGCGCTTGTCGGACCGCTCGCCGGGCCGCCGCTCGGCGGCTTCATCACCACCTATTTCTCCTGGCACTGGATCTTCCTGATCAACGTGCCTGTCGGCATCGCCGGCTATATCCTCTCCGGCATCTACCTGCCGACCATGGAGCCGCGGGATCCGCCACCGGTCGATGTGCTCGGTTTCGTGCTCGGCGGAATTGCCGCGTCCGGCATCGTCTTCGGTCTCTCCGTGATCAGCCTGCCGGCTCTGCCGCCTGCCGTCGGCATCGCTTCGGTGGCGGTCGGCACGCTTTCAGCGCTGCTCTATATCCGTCATGCGCGGCGCCATCCGGCGCCGGTTCTCGATCTCAATCTCTTCAAAGACAGCGCGTTTCGCGCCGCCTCGATCGGCGGCACGATCTTTCGCATCTCGGTCGGCGCGGTGCCCTTCCTGATGCCCTTGATGCTGCAGGTCGGCTTCGGGCTCAATCCGTTCCAGTCCGGCCTCATCACCTTCATCGGCGCTGTCGGCGCGATCACCACCAAGTTCTACGCCCGGCGCGTGCTCGCCTTCGCCGGCTTCCGCACGACACTGATCCTCGCCGCAATCCTCGCCGCGATCACCACCTTCGCCAACGGCTTCTTCACGCCGGCAACGCCCTATCTGCTGATGATCACCATCTTGCTGATTGCAGGCTTTGCCCGTTCGTTCTTCTTTACCAGCGTCAATGCGCTCTCCTTCGCGGACATCGACGACGCGGATGCCAGCAAGGCGACTTCGATGAGCGCGGTGCTGCAGCAGATCAGCCTGGCGCTCGGCGTCGCCGTTGCCGGCGCGATCCTCGAAATCGAGACCAAGCTCAGCGGAGCTCCGCTGCAGCTCGACGATTTCCACACCGCCTTCATGATCATCGCCGGCGCCAACCTGATCGCGGCGATCCCGTTCCTCACCATGGCGAAGAACGCCGGCGCCTCGGTTTCCGGGCACCGGCTGCCGGTGCGCGAAGTCGAGTCGGCCGCGGGCAAGTAAGGAAATATCGGAACTTCAAGTGGCGACTTCGTGCGAAGCAAGGCGCCTCTTGTGACAGCTATTCCGGACGCTCGCAGACGGCGGCGATCTTGTTGCCGTCGAGATCGCGAACCCAGGTGCCGTAAAAATTCGCATGGAACGGACGCAGCCCCGGCGCGCCCTCGTCCGTGCCGCCATTGGCAAGGGCTGCCGCGTGGAAGGCATCGACGGCCGAGCGCGACTCGGCGTCAAGCGCGATGCTCACACCATTGCCATAGGTGGCCGGCTCGCGATTGAAGGGCGTCACCACCCAGAAACGGATGCGGTCGCCCTCGGAGCCATAACCGATCTCGGTCTCATCCTGCCGCTGGCGGCGGTAGCCAAGCGCCGGCAGCACCGCATCATAGAAGGAGCCGGCGCGCTCGAGATCGTTTGTGCCGACGGTCACGTAGAGCAGCATGCTATTCAGCCGCCTCGTCTTCGGTTTCCGTCTCGCTGCCGGTCTTCTGGCGTCCCTTGAAGCCCTTGGCGAGCAGGAACATTTCGACCGATTCGGCGCGCGACGACGCCGGTTTCACATGGATGACCTGGCGGAAATTCTGCTTGAGCATGTTGAGCAGGTCGCGCTCCGTTCCGCCCTGGAAGGTCTTCGCCAGAAAATGCCCACCCTCGGCGAGCACGTCGACCGCGAAATAGGCGGCGACCTCGCAGAGATGCATGGTACGCAGGTGGTCGGTCTGGCGATGGCCTGTCGTCGGCGCCGCCATGTCGGAGATAACCAGGTCCGGGGTGCCGCCGATCGCTTCCTTGAGTTTGCCTGGCGCTTCCGGGTCGAGGAAATCCATCTGCAGGATTCGCACACCCGGGATCGGATCCACTTCGAGGAAATCGATCGCGGCGACGCGCGGATCGGCATCGGTCGAATTGGTGACCTTGGCGGCAATCTGCGACCAGCTTCCGGGGGCAGCACCAAGGTCGATGATGCGGCGGGCGCCGTTCAGGATCTTGTGCTTCTCGTCGATCTCCAGGAGCTTGAAGGCCGCGCGGGCGCGATAGCCCTCGAGCTGGGCGCGCTGCACGTAGGGATCGTTGATGTGGCGCTCCAGCCAGCGGCGGGATGATGCCTTGAGCTTGCCCTTCTTGACCTTCTGGCCAAGCTTGCGGCCGCTGCGGTTGCCGCCAACTGGGGGTTTCGTCATGCCTTGTTTCCTTCCTGGCTGCCGGCATTGGCGCCGCGCTGGTGGCGGCGCGGCCGCGCGCGGCGCCAGGCTCCGTCATCCGCCATCATATCGGTCAGCAGCCCCTCGCGCAGGCCGCGGTCGGCAACACGCATGCGCGTCGACGGCCAGCGGCGGCGGATAGCCTCGAGAATTGCGCAGCCTGCAAGCACCAGGTCGGCGCGATCCGGACCGATGCAGGGATTGGCGGCGCGCGCATTGAAGTCCCAGGAGAGCAGGCGCGCCTGCATGGCCGAAACCTCGTCGTCGGTGAGCCACAGGCCATCGACGCGGCGGCGATCGTAGCGCGGCAGGTCGAGATGCACGCCGGCAAGCGTGGTGACCGTGCCCGACGTGCCGATCAGGTGGAAGCCACTGCCGGAAGCGCCGTTTGCCAGCGCCTCGACCGGTGGGCTTTCGAAGCGGGCAAGCATGCCCTCAACCTCTTTCACCATCGCCTCGAAGCTTACCGGCGTCACATGCTGGCCACCATGGCGCTCCGAGAGCGTGACGACGCCAACCGGCAGCGAGGTCCAATGGGTGATGTGGTTGGCGAGCCGGTTCGAGCGCGAATCACCGATCCGGATGACGGCAATCTCCGACGAACCACCGCCGATATCGAAGAGCACCACCGAACGCGTCTCGCGATCGACGAGCGACGAGCAGCCGGAGACGGCAAGCCGCGCCTCGGTTTCGCGGTTGATGATCTCCAGTTCCAGCCCGGTTTCGCGCGCCACCCGCTCGAGGAAGCTCTCGCCGTTTTCGGCGGCACGCGCCGCTTCCGTCGCGATCAATCGGCTGCGGCGAATCGTGCGGGCGCCGAGCTTCGAGGCGCAGATCTTCAACGCCTCGACCGCGCGCTCCATCGCCTCGTCCGACAACCGGCCGCTGGCACCGAGCCCCTCACCCAGGCGAACGATGCGCGAAAAGGCATCGACCACCCGGAATTGGCCCGGGCGCGTCGGCTGCGCGATCAGCAGGCGGCAATTGTTGGTGCCGAGGTCGAGCGCAGCATAAAGCGGTGCCGGCGGTTCGCTGGCGGCAACATAGGGCGTGCGCGGCTGATCGGCGCGCTGGCCCGGCCGCGGCTGTGACGTCGCCTGCCCATTGGAAGCGGAGGCCGCGGACCGCGCATTGCCGCCATCGGCAGTCCTTTGCTGTACCGGCTGGCGCTCGCCGCTCGTCAGCGGACGACCCTGGAGGCCACGACGATGCCGCGCCTTCTTGCCGCGCTTGTGGCCCTTGCGCTCACCGAGCGACGGCTCGACGAGTTGCGCGCTGCCCCCCTGTTGCGCGGACGCGCCTGTGGCCTGTTGTTTTGCGGATTTCGAACGACGACGCCGTTTGCGCTTGCGCGCCGGTTCCGCATCGTTCTGTCCTGCGGGACGCCCTGCCATGCCGGCAGTGCCGGACTGGCTGGCAATTGCAGACGGCGAAGCAGACGACTTGCGTCGTTTCCGCTTGCCCTTGCCGTTGCGCGGACCGAGCTTCGATCCATCACTGCGGCCTGCTGCCGACGCCCCGGATTCGGACGGCTTTTCGCCGTGATCGGGGTCTTTCACTTGTCTCAACCATGGCGCCGCGCAAGCCCTTGGGCCGCTCAAGGCGCTCTCTCGATTTTTCGTTGGCGCGACTGTACCAGCGCAAACCCCATTCGCCAAACTGTTTTTGACTGCGTCGCCAAGGGCTAAGCCCGGATGCGGCCAACTCTGCGGACACCGTTACGCTCAGGCCCTCTGCCTCGGCTCGCTCATCGCTGCCGCTCGGCCACAAATGCGCGGCATCACCGCGCACCTTCGCCCCCCCAAATCGGTGCAAAAATCCTGCCGCCTCATCGAGATCGCATTTTTTTGCCAAAAGGTATTTGCATTGGCCGCCGTTTTGTTTATAAGCCCGCCACACCGACGCGACGGGCAGCGCCCGACAGCGCACCTTGGGGAATAGGTTAACGGTAGACCAGCGGACTCTGACTCCGTTAGTCCTGGTTCGAATCCAGGTTCCCCAGCCAATTCTCGCTAAATCCCCTTAATTCCTTGATTTTCCAGTCGTGCCGGATCCCGTTTTGGCGTCATTGGCGACCTGATGCCCAGAACTGATGCCCAAAGGTGATGCCCAGCCGCTTAGCGCGCCGCAGCCGACCCTTCGGGCGAAGACAGGGTATTCGTCATGGCCGTGCGCCACGAGGTCGAGAATCTCATTCGCCGCGGAAACATCTTCTATTGGCGAGCACGAATCCCGGCCAATTTCGTTCATTGCCGTCCGGGCAGCCGTCTTTCACTCAGCCTTCATTGTTCCGATCATAGAAAAGCTCAGATCATCGGCCGGAAGCTCAATACGCGACTGGCCGAACTGAAGATGAATTCGAAGGAAGCGATGTCTACCAAGAAGCAGCTCCAGATCCTGTTCGAGCACGTGCGGGATGAGGAAATCGAGAGGCTCGATGACATCAGCACGATGGCCAAGCGCAACGGCCGCGGTGGCGATGTCGTCGAGATGGAGCTCGATCTCGAGGTTGGCTGGGCCTGCCAACTCCTGGCAAAGTTCGGGACCCGCTCGGAGCTCAACCTCGAAGGCGACTGCCCTGGTCTCACCTATCTCCTGAAGAACGGCGTTCCCGCGTCGCATGTCGATGCTATCCGGGCGAACTATCGAGGCGAGCTGAGCACGGCTCGTAGCCCTGGATTTGAGGATGGTATCAGACGACTGATCTACCACTTCGAGATCGAGGACACAGCGCTCAATCGCGAACGCGCCATGTCGAAAATGTTCGAAGGCCGCGCTGCGGCCCTCCTCGACATCGACGATCGACACGAACTCGTCGACCGGACCTCAAGCGAATTCACAGGTGGCGGCAGAGCGAAGAAACCCGTGGTCGAGGAGAAGCCCGTCGACGTCGAACCTGCTGCCGCTTCCTCGTTGAGGCTGGCCAAAGAGACCAAGCCGGCGTCGACTGCGACCGACATCCCGGAAGCACCGGAAATCGCTTGCCTCGAACTTTCGCCGCGCACGGCACCGACAACCGAGAAAGGGGCGCTCGGCACTCAACAGCCCAACCAGAGAATTGTTGCTGTCGCGGATTTCGAGCAAGAGTGCGAAAAGCTCATCGCGAACATGGGCGAAGAATGGACTGCGGAAACGGGGCGAGACGCCATGGCGCTAGTGCGGATGTTCAAATCGATTCTTGTAGAACATGGCGTGGAGCATTCCGGGCAGGTCGAGCAGTACCACATCGGCCTGCTGCGTCAGCACTTCAATGAGATCCCGATCAACTGGGGTCGAAGCAGCCGGATGAGGATCATGTCGGCGCCGGAACTGCGCGCGAAGGGCCATGAGCTGCGCAAGGCCGCGGAGGCTTCGGGAACCAAGGCGGAGGTGGGCCTCGCCGCCGGGACTATCCGCAAACACTTCGGCAACCTGCAGCATTTCCTGAAACATCTGAAGGGACACGGGTTCGAAATCGAGGATTGGACGTTCGAAGGTCTGCGCCCGAGAAAGCCCAAAGCTGGCGAAATCCGCCGCCAACAGTACAAGCCAACGCCGCAGGATATTGCCCCAATTTTCGCCAGCCCTCTCTATCGAGGTTCACGAGGTCATCTGCGTGGACAACGGCGGGAGCCGGGCAAGCATGTCTTCCACGATTCGCTCTACTATCTGCCGATCCTGTTCACCTATCTCGGACCCAGACGCAAAGAGTTCGCCGGACTGACAGTCAACGACATTGCTAAGGACGAGGAAGATTATGTCATCATCCTTCGCACGAACAGCCTTCGGCGGCTGAAGACCGCACAATCGGAACGACTGCTGCCCATGCCTGGTGAAATGGTTCGCTTGGGTTTCATCGACTATCTTCAAGCGATCAAGAAGCTTGGATACCAGGCTCTGTTTCCGGATCTCTTCTCGGACAAGACGGAGAATGATCCGGGCAATCGTTTCTACGACACCTTCATCCCTGTCATGCGGGGCGCGCTGGGCGAAAAAATGTGGGAGCGATCCATTCATGCCCTTCGCCACGGCATGGCAGACACCCTGAAGCAGGCTGGCGTCTCGTCTGAAGTGATCGATGACATCTCGGGGCGATTGAGCGAAGGGAGTGAAACGAACACGCGATACACCAATCCGGCCGGCCTTCCGTTGATGCGGAGCGCGCTCAAGCACTATCCGATCATTACGTCGACCATCGAACCGAAGCCGCTGCAACTTCTCCCGTGGATCGAGAACAAGCAGCCGCCGCCATGGGCACGAGAAGGCAAGAAGTGAAGTGACCGGGGCGGAAATGATTTCCGCCCCGGCTCACCACGTGACTAGGCTGCTTCCCAAACCTGATTGAGAATTCGTGCCGCCAATGCCGCCTTGTCCTGCGGAAGGAAGCGACCGTAGTGCTTGGCGACCATGTCTGCGGTGTCCTGGATGGCATAGCTTGCCTGCTCGTAGGAGCCGGTCTGTTTCAGGATATGGGTCGCCAACACATCACGAACGTTATGAGGACCGTGCGGCAGCAAGCCTTTGATCGCCCCACGGCCCGTGTATGGATTGTAGATGCCGTAGCGCTGGATGGTGAGCCGCCATGCCTCATAGAAGCTGGTGATGTCGTAGGCTGCGTCGGTACTCGTCGTCTTGACCGTCTTCACGAAAAACGTCCCGGGATCGGCAGCACCTTTAAGAAGGACCGAACGATGGCGCTCGACGTAATCATCGATGTGGCGGTAGAGGTCGAGCAGATCGGGCAGCACCAGCCTAAATGGTTTGTCTCCGAAGAACGACGAATGGGCGTTCTTGAAAGCCACCGCCGGGATCAACACCTCCCAGCCACCATCTCGGTCACTCCAGCGGATTTCTCCGCGCTTGAGCTTTTCCAGCACGCGTTCCGGGCGCGGCATGTGTCCCCGTGGGCAAAGCAACAACTGCCGCAGGTTTTTCTGACGAAGACCCAAATGCAACCCCAGTCGGAGCATGAGGAACGAGCGAACCGCCTCGGCAGCCGGGCGCGGATAGCGCTCCTCGTCAGGCATCAGCCGGATGATCTCCTCGGTGATCTTCCGGTATTCGCCGACAGGACTGTCGGCTTCGAGCACCGGCATGATCGGCTCGAACGGATCGCGATGGACCCGAGCGATGCGCTGGATTTCCTTCACACGGTGGGAGGCATGTTTGTGAAAATCCTCGCAGGCGCCGTGCCAATCTTCCCGCGCATAATCGATTTCGTTCTGCGACACGAGACCGGTAATAGGCTCCACACGCGCCAGGAGTTCAGGATGTTGCCGAAGCCACCCGGTGCCTTCCTTTGTGATTGCCAGGGCGATCCGCAGCATGTCGACTTCCCACGCCGTATAGAACCCCCGGCGGCTCTCGCGCCATTGCAGATACCAGTCCCAGACACCCGGAAAGAGAAGAAGCCCGAAGGTCAGTTGACGCAGCGGAACCCCATACCCCTTGATCTCTCCCGCCTTTGACGCCGCAAGTGCGCCAAACATCAGGCCGAGATGCTCGATCTTCTGGGAGGCGGTTTCCTCGCCCCAGACACCGTTTCGCTGAAATCCAATCGAAGTCAGCGCGGACGTCTTGAAGCGGACCAAGTCCGCCATTTCCATCGCGAGCGTCGGCGGCGCATCGATGACACCGGACAACAGGTCAGGGTCTTCGATCCAGGTCTCTTCATAGTTCGCCGGAACCGCGATCTTTCCATCACGCGGCGCGCGTCCACCGTAGGATACGCCGGGAAAGCGGATGGCGTAGCGCTGCTTCGCCGCGGCAGCCTGAAATTTGCGATAGTCCGTCGACCCGCTGATGATCACGCGACGGACCCAATCCAAAATCTCCTCGCGCTTGGCGAACGGAAGCGAGTTGAAGTCATCTGGTAGATGCCACGCGATCCTCCTTCGCTCCGCAGGCTCGATACCAGAGAGATTGAAACCGGACGCCGATCGCGACTGATGCGGCAGCTTCGCTTTGAAGTAGCCCTCCGGGAGACGATAGCGGCGCTCGATACGGCGAAGGACATCGAAGCTGTCGGTGCTACGTGGCACACGCCGGCCTTCGATCCAGCTCAACAGTGTATTCTTGTCCATGGGCTCATCAGGTCGCACGACTGATCGATAGAGAACCCAGTAGGTCTCACCGTGGCGACGCATGTGGAGCTGGAGTGCTCCGGCAAAATCCGCGAGGTCATCCCACTCGCAATACAAAGGGTCTGGAAACTCGACTTTCACGCCAGGCTTCTGCGCTGCGGATGCAACCTGGGAACGCGCAGTTCCCGGGGGCGCCGACTTGATTGTCGGTTTCGTTTTCTCGGCGCTGGCTTTTTTTGTCCTCGTCGGGCCTCCGGGCTTCCGAGAACCATCTTGCGTCGCTCCAACAGTTTTCCCGCCGTCCCTGTTCCAACGAACGATGGCATCAAACCCGGGGTCGATCAAACGGTGATGTGATGCAAGCGATCGAGCATCAATCCCGGTCATGCGGGCAACGACATCCCATTCTGTACGGCTTGCCGTTCGGGGCGGTCCGCACCTTCGCTCGATAAGTCGCCGCATGTAGGCCTTGAGGGCTTCGGCTTCGTCGCGGGAAAAAGTTGTCGAGAGGCGCAGTTCGCAATAGGCGTCGATCTTGCGTTGGAAGGCTTTGATTGCAGTTAGCTTGGTCATTTCACTTCATGATGTTCGTTACTCGGACCCTCTGTGCGAGGGGCCGGCCGAGCTAAGCGAAGCGAATTAAAGAAGGATTGGAGCCGTCTGCTTCTCGGGAATCCGATTCAGAATCAAACGGCGTTTTACGAAGTAATGGGGGGGAGAATTCGTAATCCCCTCAAACGCCGTTAGGCGTTGATCGGCTTCGTCGGGCAAGCAGAACCGATATCAAAAGACCAAATGGACACGGGCGCGCTCAAGCCTCTTGGTCGAAGCCGTCGGGATAGATCAGGTGGATTTTCCTGCGAAACGGCGAGCCGCCCGTCCGGTACTTGGCGACCAGATCGTCGAACACTGCGTCGGATTCGCGCTCATCGAACCCCTGATCGGCCAGCATCGAGACGATCTTGTTCTGGAACTTCTCAAGCTCCGTCTGCTGACCCTTCTCGATCGCCCGCCGGATCAGCCAGAACAGCGCCACCCGGGCAACATCATCCCTGTCAGGCCGCTTCGCCCTCTTGTTGGCGTCGCGAAGCGCCTTCTGTCGCTGCCTTGCTGCCTTCAAGTTCATGCTGCTCCTCCTCCCGCTGTTCGACCTCCTCAATGGTCAGGGGACCGGCCTGCCGGCGCAAGCCTTGTTCGACGGAATCGGAAATATCGACCTTTGAATCGGCGGTGCAGAGCAATGAATCAAATGACCGCAATTTGTTTCGAGTTGCGGGCAGGTTATCTCACGTTAAGACGTCCTATTCGGCAGCGAACGGCGTTGTTGAATCAACGGATTCGAACTCCGAATCAAAAATCCGGTGTTCGGAATCAAATGAGCGCAATTTGTTTCGGGTTGCTGGAGACTTGATGTGAGTTGCCGACAACGTGCCGCACCTCATCTCAAGTCACGCCACATCATAACGACGGTGTCCGAGTATCCAGCCCTCCCATATGTGGACGGCATCGATTGCCGGAATGCCTTCACCGCGCCGCCCGTCGACCACATCGAGCATCCCAAGCAGACCGATGGTGGCATCGAAACGATCCTCGCCTGCCTTGTCCGAGCCGAAGCCACCGTCGATGAAGGGCAGAAGCAGATCGGCATCGAGGTCCGGCCGCGCTGCAAGCCAAGGCAAGATACTCTGTCCCATCCGTACCCGGTCTGCCTGACGCCGCTTGCTCCAGCCACCTCTGGGCATGCCGATCTGACGGTACACGTCACCAGGATATGTCTCAGTGACGACGACTGGCTTGCTATTGGCGAGATTGACCAAGCTTCCATCGAACGGCCACAGCCCAATCTCATCCAGTCTCGGCACAATGATTTCCCGCCATCCCGAGATCGCGCCTTTGCCGACCTGGTTGCCGCCGAGTGTCCAGAACAACATGCAAGCGGCCTGCCGATCTTCGGTCGGCCGTTCGCAGACACGCAGGAGCGACGACGCGTCAGAAATTCCAAGGGCATCGAACAGATGGGTACGCGCCGTGCCACCAGGGCGGAGGGGATAGAACGGGCGCTGCAGCGAGATATGGTCGCGATGATCAGCGACATCGTACCAATGCGACCAGATCCCGGAGCCGAATGATGTCAGCGCCTCCCGGAAAGAACCCAGGCCGGCTGCTCGCGCATAGGCCGCCGGCAGGCCGATCGGGAAGTCGAAGCCGATGAGAAGCGCGCCAGGATCGACGGCGCGACGCTGCAGCCGGTCGAACAAGCTCGACGTGTTACCGACGAGTTCCGGAGGCTGAACATACCAATGTTCGCCGCGTTTGATGGCCACAGCCATCCAGCGCTTTTTATGGTCCATGCTCCAATCGCAATGGGCAACGACCGCGATACTCATCCTGCACTCCGGTTCTCGTCATCATCCGCATGACTATCAGCTTCAGCGTGTCAGATCACTCTGCCAGGATTTGCAGCACCGCCGCCTCATCCATTGCCTGGGCATCGAACAGGGCCTTGGCCAAGGCATGAAAGGTCGGCCTGCGCCTCCTGAGGATCGCCCCTGCCCGGTCGAATGCCGTTACAAGTCGATCATGAACGCGAGCCGCCAGTTCGGGTTCACGATCGAGAACCGCGCCCGGGTCGCGATTGGGACGGTAGAGCAGCGGATGCTCGGTTCCGAAGCCAAGGGTGCGCTCCATGTCGAACGCGATCCGCGTGGCCCGCGCCAGATCGCTGTCGTCAGCGCCACCGGAGCCGCTCGATACGCGCTTGAGCACCAGTTTCTCGGCAGCCCGTCCGGCCATCAGCATGGTGAGCATGTTTTCGTACCAATCGCGGGTGTCAGTGGTCCAGACGTGGAAGCCGACCAGATTGTAGCCGCCCTGCCCGGTATCGATATTGAGGCCACGGACAGGACCGAGATCGAGGGCATGATGGACAACGGCATGACCCGCCTCGTGGAAGGCGAAGCGCCAGCGCAGACTATAGGGCACGGGGGCACGATTGCCGCGGATGCCCTCTTCAATATCCTCGTAGCGGATCGCCCGCTTGCTGCGGCGCGCTTTCAGTCGCGCCTCCCGGATGATACGTTCGATATCGGCACCCGTCAGTCCCATGGCCCGCGTTGCCAGACGCCGCAGGATCGCATCGACGGGATTGACCTGTTGCGCGGCTGCCGGCGTTTCCGCCGTGCTGCTGTTCTGCGGCTCGGTCATCGGCCTGCTCCCTTCCGTTCGTCTTCTGCCTCTTCCTTCAGATGGTCGGCGATGATCTTGTTCAGAGAGAACCCATCATTGGCTTCCGACCGGGCGTCCGGTGCTGGCTCCCCGACCAGCGACGTCACATCGTCACCGAGATGATGGGCAAGGATTTCCGCGAGCGTCGGCACATCAGGCTTCGGGATTTCGATATGGGTCTCCAGCCGTCCGGATCGCTTGATCGCCTCATCGATGTCGTCTGGACGGTTGGTTGCGCCGACGATGATCAGCCCCTCGCTTTTGACAGCGCCATCGAGCAGTTCGAGCGCCTTGTTGACCACGGCATTCCAATAGTCCGCATATTCCCGCTCCGCCGGCTGTCGCTTGCCGATACCGTCGATCTCGTCGATGAACAAGATGGATGGCGCCATGGCCCGCGCCTCGACAAAGGTCTTCGCCATCTTCTCGATCACGTCATTGAGATGGCCGCCCTGCAGCCAGGTCGACACCGAGGTGACGACCAGCGGGACCTGCAGGCTGTTGCACAATGCCCGGGCAAACGTCGTCTTGCCGGTTCCGGGCGGACCTGACAGCAACAGCTTGGTGCTCATCTCCGGCCAGGCGAGGACGCTCGCCCGATAATCGTCGAGGTCCGCCTTGAGATCCAGCGCCCAATCCTTCGCCCTGCCGTATCCGGAAAGGGTTTCGACAGTTACCGGTGACCTGCCGCCGATCTCGCCCGCCGTCGGCAGAGGCTCCGGCTGGATCACCTCGGCACCCGACGGCTTGTCCTTCTTCCAGCGACCGTTGCTTTCGGTTTCGGACGGCTTCGACTTCTCGTCCGATCCCGACGCCTTCTCGGGGGAGGTTTTTGACGGCGACGATCCGGATGCCTTGTCACCATCATCGCCATCACCGGCGTCGCCACCCTCGTCCTCAGAGTCGCCGCGATTGCGTTCGATGAGCGTGGCAAGGACGTGCAGGACGTGTCGAACATGCCGTCCCGGACGGAAGGCGAGGACCAGATCCTCCAGCGACAGCCAGCGGGCATCGGGATCCGACGGCACGCCCAGCTTCTCGATTGCGGTGTCCGGATAGAGCACCTCGACCAGATCAGTGACGAACCTCCGATCGAGCTTTCCCGTCTCCAGCGACAGGTCGGCGGAGATTCGCAGCAACGAGGGAATGTCCGATCGCTTCTCGGCGATGGCAAGGATCGGAAAGTCACGGGAGAGCGCGCTGATCATTCGCCGGCGCAGGGCATTGCCCGTGACGCGATGCACGCCGGCGCCCGAGAATGCCACAAGACGTTTGCGAACCTCCCCTTCGTAAACATCGAAGTGGTTGTCGTCGAACATGTGGTCGGCGTCGATGATCGCGAAGGGACCACCAGGCACCAACCGGGATTTCTCGAGGAGTCTCAGCACTTCCCGCTCGAAGCCATCCAGCGGCGCATGGAGGGCGAGGACCGGCGTCACATGGATCAGGGTGTGAACGATCTCCCGAAGCGATCTGCCGCTACTCCGTACCGCGCGCGCCAACACAAGGGCCGCCACGACATGACTGACCAGCGGCGCTGCCGCTGCCTGATCCACAAGGCCGACCGCGTAAGCGCGCCGATCGATGCCGTTGCCCAGCGTCACCTCCTCTGCGATTGCGCGGCGACGTTTCCGCGGGAAGACAACCAGGGGGGAGGCTGGCATCACATCGATGGTCTTCGTCGTCACGGCAACATCGTCGCCAGTGTCGGAACCTGGCTTGCTCGTCTCCTTCGGCACGACAAGCCCCGCGCCGAGGTTCCGCCGGAACCAGACATCATCCCGAACCGGGTCGCCAGTCAGCGTTGTCGTGTCGAAGGCCGGGCTGTAGCGGCAAAGCAGATGACCATCGACATCGACGGTCCTGACCTCGAGCAGACCGTTGCGCAGCGCGATCCGGCGCGCCTCGCGGCGGGCAAGATGGCGAAGGCGACCAACGAACAGACGGGCGACCTTATCCATCGGTGCGCCCTCCTGTCTGCGCGGCAATAATTGCCGTTTTGACGTTCTGCACTGGATCGCGCGGACGTGTCCGGCGGCGCTTTCGGCCGTCGCCATGGCCGGACTCCGTGGAAGCCACCAGCAGACGCTCACGCAGCGAACGACGCAGACGATGGGTTTCAGCCGACACAGCAAGTGGGGCCGATCGGGTCAGATGCTCGTTCCCTGACCGACTAAAATCCCGGTTGCGGTTCCGCAGCCAGTCGAGCAGCAGGCGGCAAGCCGGGTCGCCATCATCAGCGAGTGCGCCCAACCGAACCATCAGAGGCTCCGGCATAAGGCCATCCAACAAAGGGCCTTGCCTGATGAAGGCGAGTGCCAGGCCAATCAGAACGGCAGGGTCCTCGGTATGGCTCGGGGCGCGATCGATGCCGGCAGGCTCGACGCGGGGGACAGCCGCCAGCCTGCTGTGAAGGCACGGCGACGCGATGGTACCGGTCGTGATCGGCTCGCAGCGGAAGCCGGCCACAGACGGGCTGTGGGTATCGATGGACATGAACGGTCTCCTAGCCGGAGCGCATCGGCATCCGGCGTTGTCGGAATGGATAGGAGTGGGGGAAGCGGGCCGCCCGCGTCACGGCGCGGCCGCGATCAGTGCCGCCGGGCTAGCAGTCTGTCAGTACCCGCGCGGACGGCGGGCAAAGCCAACCCGGATACGGACTGGTTCCGGTTCGTCGTCCTGATCCTCATCGAAGCAGCCGAGATCGTAATGACCATCGTCCTCGTCCAGCGCGGTCATCGCCTGCTCTTCCTCGTAGCTTCGTGCCGAGCCGTTCAGCGCGATCAGCGGCTTGCCCGCCATAATCGAGGGATGAGCGGCATCCAATGCGACCGCCGCCATAACACCGAGCGCCTTGCGCGCTTCCGCTTCGAGAAGCTGCTGCACACGACGGCCGAAGCGGAGACGCAGTTCCGCCATGCAGGCGGCGACCCCGTCGATTTCCAGCAACTCGTCGATCTCGGACAAAGCCCAGATGCCGGTGGCATGATCACTCGGACGGCTGGCGCCATCGACGATCGCGACCTCGACGGTGTCGACCATCATGCGCTTGTGATGCTTGTAGAGCCAATCCGGCAGAACCATCGCAGCGGCCATCATCTTGAGCTTCAGTTCCTCGAGACGGCTGGTGTCGCCGTACGACGCCAACGATCTTTTGAGATCGAGGATATAGGCCGTGTGCCGCGCGCGGTTGACGACGATCAGGTCGGGCGTGTAGCTGCCCTTCGCCGGCGCCTCACAATCGAGTTTGACCCCATCAAGACTCTGCCAGTCGTTTCCGGAGACGGCTTCGAGCGCCGCCTTGACCAGCGGCAGCTTCAAGGACTGCGTCAGCACGGTGATGTTCGGGTTGGCCTTCGCCAGACGCTCTACCGCCTGCTCCAAGAGCTTGCCTTCCCGGAACGACACGGCGCGGACGAGCGAGGCGATGTGGACGTAGTGCCCGAGGATCTCGTCCTCGATCGGTTCGCCGTCGGCGATTGCCATGATGGCGCGGTCGATCAGCAGATCGAGATCGGCCTCGACTTCGGCGAAGCGAACGATATGCGGATGGCGGCGCAACACTGCCGGTTCGCCGATGCCGATCCGGGCATCGGGGCCGAACGAACGCTGCGCGAAGGCGGATGCCGCTGCGGCGGTCGAACGGAGAACTTCCCCATTGGGGACAGAGAGAGTATGCGTGGTCATAGCCCGATTCCTTCTTACCAAGGCTTGAGGGTCAGGCCCTTGTCGATGTTACCAGCATCGGCTTGGGCCGCTTTGTGTCCGGTCTTCCGAACAGCCCCAACCTGGCAGGACCGGGAGCCGGGCTCAAGGACCCGGAGCCGCAAAATTGGAACAAAGCCGGTACAAGGTTAACGGCGGGCTCATGAAGCCCGTACCGGTGAACGCTTGCGGCGACCGGCATTGCCTGGTAGCGCGTTTCCGCTCGCCATCCGGAGGCAAAAAGAAAAGGGCCGACTTGCGGCCCTTCTGCGGTTGATGAGAAGGCAAGTTCGCCGGCCTTCGAGTCCCGCGCCTATCGCGAGACGGCAGGCGCCGGTTCAGCATTGGCTTTGTCGGCGGCAGCCTTGGCACGGTCAAGGAAGACCGGCCGTTTGAAAGCCTTCGGAGGCTCTGCCAAAACATCGGCCAGAGACGGGATCGAATCTTCCGAAAGAATCTGCTTGGATGCCACAGTCGGTTCCATCGTGACTTTCGCCCCGAATGGCGCAAGCATGGCTTCGAGCCGCTTCACAGCTCCTGCTTCGACAGTGCCTGTTTCGGAGCCGGCTCTAACCGAAGCCCCGTCATCCTGGCGCCGCCGCTCATCGATAGCCACCGAGCTCGCTTCGACCAATGACGTAGCTGCCGGCGAGGTCAACGCCTTCCCAGTCATCGGCCAGACCGGATCCTTGGTTTTTGCCGAAGCCCACTCCAACAGTGGCAAGACTTCGTTTTCCAGCCATGTCCGGAGTTCTCCCCTTTCCGGCCAAGTGTCGGTGCCACCGATCTTGTGAAGCAGATTGCCGACGTCACTCCACCGGGTGTTCGCCGGAAGTTTGGTCTCCCAGATCACATACTCGAAGTGCGGATTGGGCATGACAAACTGGGCAAGGCTTTCAAGTTCCTTGCGGGCAAGGCGGGCAGTCAAATGGATCTGAGCCGCAAGCGTCTTTTTGATCACCCGCTTTTCCAGAAGCGCCGCGGCGACATGCATCCGGATCTCCTCGACGTGACCGAGGAAGGACTTCAGGCCATCCCGGACCTTGATCGCAATGATCGCCTTGAGCCCTTCGATGCCGCCGACATCGTAGGTACTTTCATCCGGGCGAGCGTCATCGCCTGCCTGTTTTGCGCCTGCAAGGATCCCCGCAACGTCCGCCACCCGCAGTCTACCGTGCTGCATCGCAAAACCGATTGCCTGTTCGATCTGCCCCGGCTCGGCAGCGCTCAGCTTGCCGAGCACCGTCGATCCGACCGCCAGTTCGACAAGCGTGTCCTTGTAGTCCGAGAGATTCCGGTAAATGGCCCGGAAAGTGCGCACGTGACGGGTTGTGTAGTCACAACGCTGCACAACCCACTTGTCCAGACGACCGTCCGGAAGCAGCTCGGCGGCGCGCTCCAGATAAGCACCCAGTGCAAAGGACTGCTCGGTTGAGTGGCGGCGAGCGCCAATGAGATGCGAAGCCGTCTCCTCAAGTTCTCCAAGGATCTCATCGTCGGCGACATTGAGGGATTCGTAGATAGCACGAGTAGAAGCAGAGAGTCTTTCGGTAGTCTTGCGCATGTTTTACTCCAATGCGATTGATTAATATCTTGACGAACATCCTCAAGACATCCTTATGATCTCACAGAGATACAAGAATAGATACTAACTAACGGTTTGGTAAATTATGTTGTCATCGATTCTTCTTAAAACAATACTTATATTACTTGTTTTCCCTCGACTTTCTGGGCCCACAAAAAGAATCTTGCTTTCGTCAGGCGCAGTATTATCGCTCCACAACCATTGAGCGAGTCGCACCCCCCGAACTCGATGGGCGGGCCTTATCGTGACGAGCCGCTGACGCGGCAACTGCGCCATGCTAGCCTCGGTTATCACGAGATAGATGCGCAATGACCAAAGCCGTTCTGACAACCAAGATAGATCCCACGTACGACGACCTTCCGGAACAGCGGTATCACTTCCCGCGGACGTACCTGCGGCAGGTCGAAGGCGCTCGCGGGGATTGGATCGTCTATTATGAGCCCAGGCGTCCGAGTGGCGATCTGATGAAATCTGGCGGTCGGCAGGCCTATTTCGCCACGGCTCGTATTTCCGACATCATTCCGGACCCAGCGACACCGGATCACTTCTACGCGCTGATCGAGGATTTCCTACCCTTCGATCATGCCGTCCCGTTCAAGGAAGCGAATCATTATTACGAAAGCGGTCTGCGCAAGGAAGATGGCTCGACTAACAAGGGTGCGTTCGGTCGAGCGGTACGAAATGTTCCTGACGACGAGTATGACCTCATCCTGACTGCGGGCTTCGCTCACGTGCTTGGTCACCGGAATAGGGAGCGGCCGACGCCCGATCCCGTCGAAGAGGCACGCATCGGATTTGGAGATAACCCGCAGATGCCATTCGAGGTCGACAGTGTCGACCGCCGCATTGTTTCGCAGATGATGCAACGCCCCTTCCGAGACCGAGCATTCTCCACCGCCATCAAGACGGCGTACCACGACACCTGCGCCGTCACCGGCATAAAGCTCATCAATGGTGGCGGGCGCTCGGAAGTCCAGGCAGCGCATATTCGTCCGGTCGCGGCCGGCGGGCCGGACAGCATTCGCAACGGCCTTGCCCTATCCGGGACGGTACACTGGATGTTCGATCGCGGGCTGATTTCGGTCGATGATGACTATGGCCTGCTTATAGCGAGTGGCGGCGTTCCCGACACCATTTCGCGACTGATCAATCACGAGCAGCGCCTGCTCGTGCCGTCACGTGCTGACGAACGGCCGCATTCGCAATTCCTGAATTACCATCGCAGAGAGGTGTTCAAGGGATAAGAGGGCGGAAATTATCTCCGGCGTACCATCACAAAATCACAAGGTCGGTCGGCAGGTCACTGGCCGAACGCCGGCCACTTCGAGCGGCAGTCGCTGGAGCACCGATCAAGCCGTTCTCACCCGTTTTTTAAGTCGGCATCAAGCCGTCACATTACGTTTATAGGTCTCTCTAAAGACGGTATCAGCAAGCCACCGTCTGAACTCCGGATTGTCGCTGAATTGCTTGAAGAGCTCGGTGTCATCCTTCATCAGGCCGACGATCACGCTGGTGAGAGCCTTATCATGCTCGATACGGGCATTCTGCTTGTCCGAGTTCTGTTTCGCGTTCTGATATGATGTGTTCGCTGCCACCTTGTCCGGAATTTCGGTCGCAATCAGGCGCCTGATGCGATCGGTGTCTGCCCAGGTGATGTTGCCGAAAAGATCGTTAAAACTCCGGATGATGTTCGAAAGCCGTTCAAGCTCTGGTTCAGGTCGGTGTCCGCCCCCCTCTGTCGGGACAGGATCAATCTCTGCGTCCCGATCCGTCAGCAACACCCTTTGCGCCGCTTGCTTTTCTACTCGGTAGCTATCCATATCGATGGCTTCGAGAATTCCATTCGAAAGATCTTCCTCGCGCGGCGCCGGAAGCTTCGGGAGCAGGAAGTTCAGGAAAATCGATAGCTTCTCCCAATCCGCATTCGAATAGGGCAGAATGGACGAGAGAAAGGCGTAGGTACGTGCGAATGCCTTCGCTTTTCCCTTAAACTCGACCTGGCCATCTTCGCTTAGCGTCTCATTGTAACTGGCGACGCAAGTGTCCAGAAGCGGATCAAGGCGCTCCCGTCCGGCACCGGACAGATAGAGCCCTACGAACTGTTCGATCTGGCTCGGATCGTAAATCTGATGTTGGTCGAGCGCGTCCTTCAGGTCATGGAGGCGGTTCGGATCTGTTTCATCACTCAGGATAGTCGACCGATAGAACCGATCGAAGGAGGCGCGAATGGTCTCCACGTCGTTCATGAAATCGAGGACGAATGCGTCGTGCTTCTGGGGATGCGACCGGTTCAAGCGCGACAGGGTCTGCACCGCCTTAATGTTCGAAAGTGTTTTGTCGACGTACATCGAGTGGAGCAGCGGCTGATCATAGCCGGTCTGAAACTTGTCGGCACAGATCAGGAAGCGGTAAGGGTCGGTCTCGATCTTGTCGACAATATCCTTGGGCGGAAACCCGTTCAGGCTGGCCTCTGTGAGCTTGACCCCACGGAACTCGTGTTCGCCGGAGAATGCCACGATCGCCCGATACGGGCTCTTGCGTTCAACCAGATACGCGCTGATCGCATGATAGTACTGGATTGCACGTTCGATACCCGATGCAACCACCATCGCCCTCGCCTGACCACCAATCTTGTTGAGCGCAAGCACCTGCTCATGGAAGTGATCGACCATGATTTCCGCTTTGAGCCGGATGGCGTGGTCGTTGCTTTCCACGTACCGGCGCAACTTCTTCGTGGCACGCTTGCTGTCGAATTCAGGATCGGCTTCGACAGTTTTTACCAAGCGATAGTAACTGTTAACCGTCGTGTAGTGGCGCAGCACATCAATGATAAAGCCTTCCTGAATAGCCTGCTTCATCGTGTAGCTGTGGAAAGGGTGGTGCTTGACCACGTCACCTTCCGCCAAGGGTTCTCCGAATATCTCGAGCGTCTTGTTCTTCGGCGTCGCGGTGAATGCGAAGTAGCTCGCATTCGGGAGCATCTTGCGGCTCTCCATGATCGCGTTGATCTTATCCTCGACGGTCTCGTCCTCTTCGCCGTCTTCGACCCCGCTGAGCGCGGCATTCAAGGCAGCAGCAGCCTTGCCGCCCTGGCTGGAATGCGCCTCGTCGATGATGATCGCGAAGCGGCGGTCGTTATGCTGTTCGCCGATATCGTTGAGAATGAACGGAAATTTCTGAACCGTCGTGATAATGATCTTCTTTCCGTCGGCGATGAAGCGGCGCAGATCTCCGGAACGCTCCGCATGGCCGACAGTCGCGCCAACCTGCGCGAACTGCTTTATGGTGTCCCGGATCTGCTGATCGAGGATTCGGCGGTCGGTGACGACGATGACCGAGTCGAAGACGGGGCCCCTCGAATTGGCAAGCCGCACGAGCTGGTGCGATAGCCACGCAATCGAATTGGACTTCCCCGAACCTGCCGAATGCTGGATTAGAACACGGCGCCCGGCTCCCTTCTCCTTGGCCTCAGCAAGGAGAAGGCGCACGACATCCAGTTGGTGGAAGCGCGGGAACAACTGATCGCGTTTTACGCGGTTCGTCTTGGGGTCCTTACGTTCGACGATCTGCGCATAGTTTTCAATGACATCCGTCAGGCTAAGCGGCGTCAGGATATCCTTCCAAAGATAATCGCTCTTAAGCCCTCCAGAATTCGGCGGGTTGCCAGCCCCGTCGTTCCAGCCCTTGTTGAACGGCAGGAACCAGGATCCCTTTCCCTTCAAGTGGGTGCAAAACTTCACTTGCGAGTCGTCCACCGCGAAGTGGACCATGCAACGACCGAACTCGAACAGCTTCTCCCGCGGATCGCGATCCCGCTTGTATTGCTCGACCGCGTCCTCGACAGTCTGCTTAGTGAGGCTGTTCTTCAGCTCGAAGGTCGCTATCGGCAGGCCGTTGATGAAAAGCGCCAAGTCCAAGGCGTGAGCTTGATCGTCACGGCTGTAGCGAAGCTGGCGCGTAACGGTGAAGCGATTCAGTGCGAACCGCTGCGTGGCCTTCAAATTCCCGAGCGATGGCACACCAAAGAACAAGTCAACATCATGGGCGCCATGTTTGATACCGCGCCTCAGAACATCAATGACGCCACGCTTGCTGATCTCGCCCTGGAGGCGGGCGAGGAACTTTTGCCTGGCTGGAGAATCCCGTTCGAGTTCGAATGTGTCCACCAGGAGCGGCTGTGTCGCACTGATGAACTCGCGAAGCTGGACCGGATCCACGGTCCAGGCCCGATCATAGTCCTTCGGATCGCCCAGCCGCCAGTTGTGCAAACCAACGAAGGGCTCCGGATCGTTGGAAAACCCGGCTCTGCTTGCTCCCCCGGACGCACCGGCACTCCGGCCCGTCATTTCGGCGACGATCAGAGCCTCGAGGCCTTTTTCCGAGGTGTCGGTTCTCATGCGGCTGCCAGCCATCCTTTGCTACGGAGCGTTTCAAAGGCAATACCAATCTGGCGCGGAGAAAAGCGCTTCTTGCGATCGTTCCAGACGTGAACCTTCGCAGCCGCGTCCTGCGCGTCGACGGCGCCCTCGTGCTTCACAACCCAATGAACAGTCGCGAGAAGCTCAAGACCAAAGGGCGTCTCGAAGCCCTCGACCAGATTGCCCACGTGGTCGAAACGCGCCTTGGTCTCACTGTCATCATGCAGAAAGGCTTCCGCCTCTTTGACCGCGCCAGGAACCAACTCGAGCTGCTTTTCCGGCGCATCCCCGCCATCATGATATCCGGAGACGAGGTGACCCTCGATCTTCGTCAGCACATGCCGCAGATTGTCGGCGTAGGGTCCATAGTGGTGCTTGATGTAGTTCAACCTCAGCGGCTGACCCGCCTCCTGCATGAAATACATGAGTTTCTGCACTTCGATCAGCGTTACGAACGGGTCCATCAAGCCGCCGAGATAGCGATGCATCAGCACGACGAGCGCCGCGCGGCCAGGCGTCATGTTGGGAACCTCGCGCGATTTGGTGGAAACGGGCGCGCTGTTCGGCTCGAACACAATCACCTTCAAGTCATCGAGGCCGCGCAGGGCTTCGATGATGCGCGGGCGCACATCCGCCCAGTTCAGCCCGCCAAGACCACTGCCGAGTGGCGGAATGGCAATCGAGCGGATGCAGCGGACGCGGATCTCCTCTACAAGCGCCTTGAGACCGGAATCGATGTCTTCCATGCGGCTCTTGCCGCGCCAGTGACGCTTGGTCGGAAAGTTGATGATGAACTTGGGATTGGTCAGTGTCCGCGTTTCGTGCACGAACATCCGGCCGGGCTGCACCTCTTCACGGGCACAGGCAGCCTCGTAGGCCTTGAAGTTTTCCGGGAAGACATTCTTGAACTGCAAGGCGATGCCGCGGCCCATGATGCCGACACAGTTGACCGTATTGACGAGCGCTTCCACGTCCGCCTTCAGGATGTCTCCAGTTTTGAACTCGATCATTGTTTCCATCCCTCAATAATACCAGTCAGACCTGATTTCGATTATTGGCCGGTGCGCAGCACCTTGCATTGCATTCGAAACCAAGGGGACTACTGGCTGTGAATGAACACCGATACGCTCGACCAAATGCCACGGAAACGAATGCTCAATAAGAAACTCGGCTTGTTTACCCTCCTTGACGGATCGTGATACCCCGTTCCCAGACCATCGTCGGGCCTGCACAGAATCCCAGTCGATCTCATCAAGTTGTGCGAGGTCGCGGCGATCTTCAAAGTAGTATGCACCGGCATTCGAAAGCGTAAATGCCCAGCGGCGTGCATTCGCCTCCGCCCAAGCGACGGTTGCTTGCAGGTCTGCTTCGAGATGAATTATGGGAGTTTGGCCACCCTTATATTCCAGATCTGCACTACGCATGTAGATCAGATAGAGCATCACGGATCTTGGGCAAAAATAAAACGGCGTACAATGCCCCACGTGCAGATCCGGGTGGCATTCTAATCGCAGCTCATTCAGCCGACGAGCCTTGATGTTGCTCATTCCGATAGTCGTCCCAATGCCCTGCCGTTGCATCATCACGGCATCTGCGCAAAGAAAGCCGTCGGCAATAACTGAAGCCAGTCGATCAACATGGACGATATGGTAGATCTTGGGTCTCGCTGGAACGGGCATCGTCAGGCAACACCTCTTGCATACCAACCGAACTCCTTATGACGGCGCTCGATCAGGTCGACAAACACATCAAGAAAACGGCGCATATCTTCAATCGTGATGATAGCTCCCCAGTTTCGCGAACCTTTCGATGTATTCCACAGTCGGATTGCGCGAATCTGGCCTTTGCCATCTGACAGGAACTCAATGTTCCCATGCGCAATTCCATTGCGCATCAGCCTGACAAGATCGCCGAGAGATTCAGGATCCTTGTAAGTTGTCCGTTCCTTGGAAATCTGAGGCCAGCCCAAGGTCTGGGCATCAACTATTGGGATCAACCTCAGGTCATCCCGCATTGCCTCGAACGGATGAGCAAGGGCACCCAGGAACGTATTTATCAATTGCGTTACCTCGAAGGGTCCGGCTGGTCCACACCGTTCTTCTACGAAACGCAGGTTGGCCATGGAGCGGCGCATGATATTTAGGATCGGCTCTGTAGGTATACCCATCAGGCAGCGACCTCCTCGTTCTCGACATCGGCGTCCAACTCATCGAGATCCTCGTCGTCACCGGAGTCTTCGATCGGCTTGTGGTCGGCGACTTCGGGCAGGGTCGCAGCGACCGCCCGCACATCGAGCTTGCCGGTGACGACATCGACAATCAGCCGGGTGCGGAATTCTTGGATAAGGGCGATCTCACTCTCCAGCCTGTCAATACCGACATCAATGTCGCGACTTTGAGCTTCGCATGCAGCAACTATGCCCTGCTGAATCTCGAAAGCCGGAAAGAGGAATCGATGGGCTCGAAGCTTTTCACCAGTGAGGTGCGCGATAGTGCTCTCGTGACCATCGACAAAGGCACCTAGCGCTACAGCCAATCTCAGTTGCAATAACAAGAAGCGCGGATCATCCTGATCGAGCTTGAGGGGGCGAAGCCGGTGGAGCGCTTTCTGGAAGCCACAAACTTCAATTGCTGCCGACCAGATTGCCGCGCGACCCACCTCGCCACCTTCGCACACGAGCAGGTCGCCTGACTTCAACGTGTAGCGATCATACTCCTCTAATGGGACGTCCATTGTTGGAAGATCGATCAGATTGATTCTCTCCCACTGAACGTCCTGATTTCTTAGGTATGGTAGCGGATGCGCTCCTGTGATGCGTTTAGCATCAAGCATCTTCCCGAGGCACTGATCATATCGGTGCCGAAGAGCTGCTACATCCCACCCCTCCGGAACGTCGCCGAGCCAGGGCACGCCAGAGGGTTTGAGGCGGACGTTCGGATCGAGCCCGCGGGTGACGGCGCGGTGGATGATCGCCTGCTTCTGCTCGTTCAGAAGCGCAATGATCTTCCTTTTCGCGCGGATTAGTTTCTCCGTCTGCGCCCCGTGCCAATCCAGAAAACGCACGATCAATCGCTGCTCATCAAACGGCGGATAGACCGACGGCATTTGCTTGAACGACTCCCAGTAGAGCCGATTACGGTCCGCTACAATGCCGCGCGAGAAGGCATCGACCTCACGCATATAAGCTGCGGTGCGGAACAGATAGGCGTAGTAGGCGGCGTCCGTCTCCGGGAAAGGATGAGCCACCACGTAGGCGGGGCTTACCAGGCCGTCAACTGGTACGATCCCGACTGCTCCTTGCCACATGCGCATCATGTTGTAGGCGATGTCGCCGCGCAACGCCCGCTGATATTTGGAACGGTCGCTCATTTCCTGCTTGCGCGAACCGTTGTCGAAGTCGCGAACACGAACGCCGCTCCGCAAAGAGACTTCGAGGACCGGCAGCTCCGGAAAACCAGTCTCCCTTCTTGGCCCGAACAACCGACCGTTTCGCCTCACATCCCAATGCGCCGGCACGTCGCCAAGCCACAGCAGGTCGCTTGGCGTCATCTCGGCATAGGGGCGCAAACCACCGATCATCGCGCCGCTCCGATGATGTCCGCCATCAGGCCCTCGGTTTCGCGCTCCAGCGCCAGAATATCAGCGCGGATGGTTTCCAGCGACCTGAGCGTCTGGGGCTTGTAGAAGTAGCGCGTGAAACTTATCTCGTAGCCGATCGCAGTCTTGTCGTCATCGAGCCAGGCGTCCGGCGCATGGGGAAGCACCTCGCGGCGAATGAAGGCCTCTACGCCGCCGGGTTCCTTGAAGGGAATGGTCTCGGTGTCACGCAGTTCACTGTCGACCTCATACTCCACCACATGCGCCTTGCCCCCAATGGTAACCGGAAAGAGCCCGCGCAACGGGTCCGCGGCGACCTTGCCCGGCTTGTGGATGCGTCGGACAACGCGTTCCGCCCCTTCAACGCGCACCGCCAGCGCCGTCTGCAAGAGCTTGAGGCGCTTGGCCGTCAACTTGACGCCGTGGCGCTCCGCATCGGTCGCAACCCACTGCATGAACAGGTTGAAGTCTCGGTGCGGCCCGTCGCCGGCCGTGAGCGCGACGCGATCCACCACATTGGCAAGCGGCGCCTCATCCAGATCGGCGCAAGCTGCGCGGAAGCAGTCACGATGGGCCGATGAAAGATCGATAGACAGCCGAAGCGGCCGGTCCACCGTGACCTTCCAGTAGCCGAACTCGTTGTTCTCGTAGATCCGCGAGTGTTCACTCGGCTTGAAGGCGATGAACGTATCGAGGATGTGCTGGATGTCGGTATCCGACAGCTCGCAATTCTTCTTGCCCAGGTTTTTGCGCAGAGGATTGGACCAGGCGGTGGCATCGATCAACTGCACTTTGCCGCGCCGATGTCCCGGCTTTCGGTTCGACAGCACCCAGACATAGGTCGCAATGCCCGTATTGTAGAACATGTTGAGCGGCAGGGCGATGATCGCTTCCAGCCAGTCGTTCTCGATGATCCAGCGCCGGACATTGCTTTCACCGCTGCCCGCATCGCCCGTGAACAAGGATGAGCCGTTGTGAACCGATGCGATGCGGCTTCCCAGCGGCGTATTGTGCTTCATCTTCGAAATGAGGTTGGCCAGGAACAGCATCTGGCCGTCGCTGGAGCGTGTGACGAGGCTGTATTCCGGATCACCCGCATGCTCGATGATGAAGCGCGGATCCCGGATGCCGGCCTTCCCGCCCATGCGTTCTTGGTCGGATTTCCAGCTCTTTCCGTAGGGAGGGTTCGACAGCATGAAGTCGAACTCCTTCGACGGGAAGGCATCGTTGGTCAGCGTCGACCATTGCGGTCCGCCGACTATATTGTCAGCCTCTTCTCCTTCGCCCTTGATCAGCAGGTCGGCCTTGGCAATCGCATAGGTCTCACCATTGATCTCCTGTCCGAACAGATGCGTGGAGACTTGCTTGCCGTGCTGCTCGGCGAGTTGCTTCAAGGTTTCTTCGGCAACAGTCAGCATCCCGCCAGTGCCGCATGCCCCATCATACAGGAGATAAGTGCCGGACTGGATCTGATCGGCGATAGGCTGGAAGACAAGTTTTGCCATGAGCTTGACAGCATCGCGTGGCGTCCAATGTTGTCCGGCTTCTTCGTTATTGGCCTCGTTGAACTGCCGAACCAGTTCCTCGAAGATCGTACCCATGGCATGGTTGTCGAGGCCGGGATGCCTCGCAGATCCATCGCCGTTTAGCACCGGCTTTGGACCGAGATTGATTGAGCTGTCGAGGAATTTCTCGATCAGCGTGCCCAGCACATCCGCCTTGGAAAGCTTGGCGATCTGGTTCCGGAACTCAAAGTTCTCGAGAATTTCCTGAACATTCGGCGAAAACCCATCGAGGAAATCCTCGAAGTCCGCCTTCAACTGCGCCTGCGAAGAACGGTTGCGCAGATCACGCAAGGCAAAGAGGGATGTATTGTAAAAGGCTTGACCAGCCGCCTGGCGAAGGGCTGCATCCTGATTGGTGATGCCGGCCTTGTCGAGGTTGGCTTTCATTGATAGCACCTCGGCCTTGGTCGGCTCCAGCACCGCGTCGAGCCGACGCAGAACCATCATGGGCAGGATGACATCACGATATTTGCCGCGAACATAGAGATCGCGCAGAGCGTCATCCGCGATGCCCCATATGAAATTCGTGATCCAATTGAGATCGCCGTTGCTCATGCTTGTTTTGTTTCCTTGGGCGTTTCATTGGCAATCGAACTGAGGCGCTCATACTCCTCGATGGCGAGTACGACCACGACGGGTCGCCCATGCTTTTCGACCGTGACGGGCTCCGACCTGGCGATGTCGATCAAGCGACCGAAGCCATACTTCGCGTCTTTCGCAGACATGATTTGCATGTGATTCTGCCCCTCAACTCGGCCGCATTCTGGCTATTTTGGCCACTATTTCAAGAAGCGGCCTCGGCTGCGTTTCCGGAAATTATTTCCGATCTTGCACCAGGAAACCGCAGTTCATACCCTCACGAACGCATCCAGCTTCGGACACTTCGCCGGCTGCTCACGCCGATAATCTGGGGAATCGAGAACCGCTGCATCGTATCAACCGTCCGACGGTTCCAAAAAGCGTGGCTGCTTCTCGGCGGGCTGATCCCTTCCACCATCACAGTCAAATCCGATTGTCCCCGCCCCCTGCGAAGCAGAGAGCTTTGCCACGGGGCGTGGTTCGGTCAGCTATTAGGATGTAGCTAGCAACAAGCGGACGACCTTCATCTGCTTGAAAAGATGCGCGGCTCGGGCTGGCGGGCGGAGACCTGATCACTGTTCTGGTTCTGCAGCCAGAAGTCGAACAGATCGAGGCCAGCGTCGAGCTTCTCGACATGGACGACTTGCTTGGTCTCCTCCTCGTCATAGGGTGCAGCCAGCCCCTCAACGCTCGCGGCATCGCCCACCACAACATAGTCGAAGCGCTTTTGCATCCTTTCCTCGACCGTCGCGACGCCACTGACGTATGTAAGTGCGGTTTCGGGCTGCACCCCTACGCGGTAGATCTCAGGGCCGATAACCTCGTAGTAGGCCTGGTCGCCCATCGGGCGATGTATCAACATATGCGGCGGCGCCAGAAGACTGCTTGAGATCTTCACCTGCAGCCTCGCGGTTCGCCCGGTTGTACTTTCACGGTAGACCTTCAGTTTGACGGTCTCCTCACGCGTACGCCTGGAGGTCGTCTGGAATCCGATTATCCCGTCAGAGGACATCGCGATCCGGCGGAGGTCTTCCTCAGCTTCTATCGCTGGAAGGCTTGTAAGATAGACATATGCGACATTGGCGAGCTCCCTGGTGCCCTGCAGGTTCCACCGGGACGAACGCAGCTTACGGCTACCGACTATCGCGGCAAACGCCTTGGGGTTTGTGATGTGGAATATCCGAAGATCGAAGTCATCGTCCGCGCGAGGCCAACATCGCCCCGACGCAAAGCGTGTCAGCCGCTTCGGTCCCTCGACTACACACCGGTAGAGCTGTGCGCCATCTTCATAGCGCCTGACGAGACCATCGGACCGGATCTCGACAAGCAGCCGCGTCAGATCGGTCGCACGTGGATTACCGACATCGACAGAAAAGCGCGCGATGTGAATATCGGAGCCTATGTTGAACCCGAGGATAGGCGGCCCGAAGAAGCTAGGCTGGTAGAAGTGCCAGCCGGACCGCTCGACGAACATCAGCTCCGGCAGCAGCATGCTCCCGAAAGCGGCATGCCCGAGCCTCAGCTTAACAAGACCGGGAAAGCGAACTTGTGTGTCATCGCCAAGTGCTGGCGAATACCGGGCAGGTCGTCCGGCAAGTCTTGGGTCGAAAGGTACACTCATTCTCTTGCGTTTCATTCCTTCTTAAACGGCAGCTCTTGCTGCCTGCGCATATCACTTCCGCCCGTTGCTGCCTAATGATGCTCGACCTATGCAGCACGGTAGCGCCCAAAACGACCATCGGCCGGCGCCGCAGCGGTACCCGTTTCATCAACCAAACCAACCGCGAATCTTTGTCGCAATCGCCTTGGCGAACCGAGCGAATAGTCCCTGTGATCGGGATACCATTGTCTCGACGTCCCGCCGATCGCGCGCTTTCACCGCCGCGATCCGCTCCGCCGACATGGCGCCAGCCCATTGCACGCGGTTGCCGCTGATCCAGTAGTGCGACTGGCAGGGAAAGCTCCAGTTGCCAACTGACGGGTTGAGGGACACGGTGCCGTTGACTTCGGTGAGCCCCCATTTCGCCGGGTTAAGGGGAGTGACCACCTCCATCCCGCAGCCGCAGCAGCACAAGTGCGACGCCGTAGAATACCGTCTCGAGACATATAAGACGCCCGGTTCGAGCTTCTCTGGGATGAACTCAATAAACTCAGGCCTTATCTGTCTGATCCAGGTCATTTGTTTCCTTCAGAAATGATAGCGCCGGCAGCGATGCTGAAGCCGGTATAATATTGCTCGCGCGTATCCTGGTAGAAGCCGAACAGCTTTTTCCACTGGATGACCGCGATCGCCGCGTTGAGCGCATTCAGCTCCGCGATCTGGATGTTGCTGGCATACTCGTTCGCCCCGCCATCCCCGTCAGCATAGGAGATATGCGGCGCCGCCTGCTCGCGCGTCTTTGCCGTGCTGGTCGTCGCGCGGACGATCCCGCCGAGCCGTCCTTCGACAAGCACGACGCCCATGCCCACCTCGACGAATGGCGTACCGTTGGCTACGAGCCGCTCGACAATCTTCTCCTTCACCGGACCGCGATCGGCGCAGACGAAGACGAAGTCGAGCCCGTCCAGCAGGGCGACGTTCTCCTCAGTCATGTAGGCGTCATGGACGACGATGCCGTTCCGCATCTTCTTATAGATGCTCTTGAAGTGGGCCACCTTCTTGGGCTTGGCCGCGAGCTCTTCATGCCCCGGCGCGCCCGGCGAGCGGAACGCATTGTGCTGCGAGAAGACGTCGCCGTCGAAGAGATGGATTTCCGCGACGGGAGCCTTGGCGACGAGGTCCAGGACATAGCTGCCGGTCCCGCCAAGGCCGATGATGCCGATCTTCTGGCCCTTGACCTTGTCATTGATCGCGCCGATGCCGGCCCGGCTCGTCGCCGTGTCGACATACTTGAAGACCTCGCCTTCCCCGTCCGCGAGGATCGCGGGGAAGGTCTGCGCCGTCGCGTGTGGGTCGATCTTCGTCGCCTCGCCAGTGATGCGCCCGAGATAGGTCGTGACCTTGTGGTGATAGTCGCGGTACTGCGCCTTGGCCGAGAACATGAAGTCGGCCTGCACGCCGTTGCCGAAGTTCTGGGCCGGCGAGCCGTTCTCAATGCTCCTGATCTTCCGGCCGTCGCTGTGGCATGGATGCTCGCCTGTCCAGAACGCCCGGTGATCGCCAGGCCTGGAGGTGACGTCATCGGTCATTTCCAGCGTTGAGATCAGGATGCCGTCATAGCGGACGGCAGCCTGGGAGGTGACATAGGGTACGTTATGAACGAGAAGGTATCCGCCCCGGATTTCGAGGTCGTAGCCTTCGTTCTGAAGGCGGAGCAGATCCGCGCTACGAGCGATTGGTCGGCGTGACATCGAATTCCATACCTTCCTTCGCTTTGACGGACTGACCTTCAACGAGCGAGCCGGCCGGCTTGTTACCGTGGCCGCGCGTGTACTGGATGGTGAACTGCACGCCGTCTCCTGTGGGCGGGTTCTCGAACGCGAGCGCGATGACCTCCGCAAAGGTCAGGTCGTCGTTCTTGGGAACCGTCTTTTGGCGGCCGTTGACGATGATTGTCACGGTCTTCGGTTCGGGGGCGGGATGTTCTTCAGGCTTGGCCATCATTGATCCTTTCTGGCGGGGGGCGCCGGCTAATAGCCTGATTGCGAAATCGCAACTGATTTGATACTATCAAGAGAAGCGAATTGCAAGTTCGCAATTAATTGCGACATCTCAACGGAGAGGACATGACCGACAGGTTCGACAACGAGGCCTTCTTCGCGGCCCTCAATGCCGCGCGACTCAGCCGCCAGAAAACGTGGAAGGAAGTAGCAGCGGAAGCCGGGATCAATGCGTCCACCCTGACCCGCATGGGTCAGGGTGCCAAACCGGACGTGAACGGGCTTGCGGCGCTTCTGGCGTGGTCGCACCTCAAGGCCGAGATGTTTATCAAGGGTGCGGATGCAGCCGAATCGGAGCCAATTGCCAGAATCACCGCACTTTTACGCGCCGACCCAAAACTGACTTCAGATAAAGCCAAGCTGATGGAAGATATCGTCGTCAGCACCTACAACAGATTGAAGGATAGCTGAATTGGGTTTCAGGCGGGGGTTCAAGGCGGAAGCAAACCGCATCGCGCTGCGGGTTCGTCAGCAGATGGACCTGGCACCGCACGCGCCGATCGATCCGGCCGTGGTGTGCGCGCATTTCGAGATAGAGCTGCTTGAACTGAGCGAAGTGGAACCGGACAGCCCTTTTCTCGGTGAGCATCAGGATGCCTTCTCGGCGGTGACAGTGCCGCGGGGCCTCACCACCGCGATCGTGCACAACGACCGCCATCACCCGTACCGGCAACGCAGCAATATCTGCCATGAGCTCGCGCATTGCTTTCTGGGCCACGAATACGCACCGCCGCTCCTTGAAAACGGCGACCGCTCGCGCGACAGCGGCATTGAGGCGGAGGCGAACTTTCTTGCGGGCGTGCTGCTGATCTCCAACGAAGCTGCCAACAGGATCATGAGCGACGGGCTGTACCATCAGGCTCAGGGTATCTACGGCGTCAGCAAGCCCATGCTGGATTTCCGTCTGCGCGTCAGTGGCGCGCAGACTATCCACCAGCGGAGAATGGGCATCGTCCGGTACTCATCAAAATGATTCCTGATCACTTGCGCGATGATGCCACCTGCGGCGGCGAACCAGCAATTGCCTCTGTCTTAGCTGCGCTTTTTTTTGCAAGGCCGCCTTGAAGGACCTCGGCACCACAGGGTGTGGGTCCGTTCTCTACCATTTCTCAGACCTTCGTCCGAGACGGAATGCGCGGCGGTATTGGACCGGAACGCGATGTAGTGAGCCGCGGCTTTGGAGGCGCAGCAGTTATCCGCGCTGCCTCAAACAGGCCGTGACCAACGACAGTATTGGGGCCGAAACCGGACTGTCAGCTTTGGGCATGCCGCTGTTAACAACGGTCATTGCGCCGCCGGTGTGCCGTCGGCCGTAGCCACGCTCTCTGCCGGGGTTGAGACGAGCCCCTCCATGGTTGTCTGACTGGCCCGATCAGCAGGAACACCTGCCCGGAGTATCTCCGAGAGGAGTAGTTCACGCCCTTGCCGATCATGAAATTCAGGAAAGACCAAGTTCGCACATTTTTTTGGCAGCAATCGCCGGTAGTGGCTTGGAGATAGCGCCGATTTGTAAGACATAGATTTAAGGGGAGAATGCACGGGGGATTTAATGAACGGAGTTATCGCATCGTCAGGTTTGAGCGCGTCGACCAAGATTGTCAGCTTGACCAAGCATACGAAGCATCCGCACATTCCGAGTCCCGTTGCGCCGAAGTTTACCGCGCCTGCGGCATGCATCCACCTGTCATTTCAGCCCTTGGCCCTGGCGGCTGCAGTTGCTCGCACCGCGACCACATGGGACGACGCCCCAAAGGAACTCCTGGACGGCTTGCAACAAAGCGCTTTGGTCGAACTGGAGACGCTTCTCCGAGATGGAAGCGCGTTTGCCCTGAAGCCCTACTTCAAGTTTCTCGCCGACACGGCAGGATCGCAGTTCGCAGCGAAGGTCGGCGCCGGCATAACGCATCTTTATATGGAGGCCCTCGGATATGAGTGGCGGGCCAACGCCGTGTGCCTCTCGTCGTCGCTCGATCCCCATGCAGATTTTATCTATGACGGAGGGAACGCCGCAGGTCATGGCGTAGTCTTGGCCGAGGCACACGGTTCATTCGCCAAGGATGTGACTGCTGGGAAGATTACCAGCGCGGCAAGGCGGAAGTATAAAAAGCAGGTCAAGCCATACATTACGGCGACGTCCACGTTCGGTGAGATCATCCACGGCTATTCCATTGCCTTCGGCTCCAAGCCTACAGTGGCGGGCAACTTTCTCAGCGTGTCGGAAACGCGGATCTCGAAACCCAGGAAGAAGTCCGGCGCTACGCCTCCGGAACCAATAGAAGGCGAACGGCCTGAAGGGACGCCCACGCCAATCGTCCTCGCGACGCACCGATCCAACTTCATGTTGATGGGCGTGCCGGAAGTCGTGGACTGGATCGACTGGCTCCGCACGACTGATGCGGTCGCGCCCGAGCGGGAACCGGTTCCGCTCCTGCGTCTCCTGTATGCCGGCCGCACTTATCTGACGTCGGTGCCTTGGGTGCGGCGCTCCGGTGTGCCGCCCTGGTGGATCGAGGAGTTCTTCGATCATCCCTATTGGTGGCGAATGGCTCGACACCCGCATGTGCGAGCTTTGCAACGGCAGGCCGCCGGGCTTGCATGGTTCGCGATTGAGGAGAAGGGCGGCACCGAATTCTTGAACGGATTAAGCGCTATGATCCGCAGCGGTCGCCGGCAGATGCCTTCATCATTCGTGTTGCCGACCTTCGATCCTGCCGCATTCGGATTCTTGGACGGCGACCGGGCCGCGCTAAGTGTTCGAGATGAAGGTGATCGATCCTACAACTACGCGCAGTTTCGCGACGGGTTGGCGTTGCTGGGCGACCCGTTTCGCGGACGTGCTCGCGATGTCGTGCTGTGGTCACCAGAAGGCGGGGTATTACTGGGGCAATGAGAGGCGACGGTATATTTTCGAGCCGCGATGCTGCTTGCGGCAGAGATGTATGGGGCACGGTGAAGGGCTCTGCCCTGCCGGTGACAGCCGCACTCGCCCCGCGGCGGGAAAGACAGGCCTAGCATGAAGACGCCGGTCGCGATTACCTTCGACACCAACACCTATAGCACCATCGCCGATCCGAAAATTAGCCGGCTCCTGGAAAAGTGGTGGCCGCTCGATCGAGACCGTTGGCTGTCGACCATCCTGCGAGCGGCTACGTGCGACGGCGCCTGCGCTCTGGTCCGACACCGCCGGCGACTATATCGACCTTCTGCCCGGGCCGCGGCTGCCAAGCGAGTCTCTCCGGATGAGGAGTAACGATCTCGTCCGCTATATCAGGGCAACAACGCGGTTCTGGGGCCGGGCGGACCCGTTGCCAATGGCGGTTACCGATCCGCCATACTGGCCGTCTTGAACGAGCGGAGGGCGAATGATTGGACGACGACTATATCGATGACGAGTACCATGACCTGCCGCGGTATCGCTCCGTCGCCGAAATTGGCCCGGGCGAACTTGTCGCGGCGCTGAAGAGCCTCGCCGGCTTTTCCGAGAACACGTTCCTAGTCATGCAGGCCCACCAGCTCGGCATGGTCGACAATCTGCTGAACGCGCTGGAAGACGAGATCATGCGTCATCAGGCCGATGACGATCCGCCGCGCAACAAGATGGCTTTGCTAGGCGCGCTCTCACCGATGTGGATTTACGCGGCCTACGAGCTTCAACGGACCTGGCGCCAGCGCTGCGAAGAGGTAATCAAGCTCGCCGACAATGGCGGGCTCGAGTTCAAGGCGGGTCATCTCGAACGCGATCTCGGCTACCGGCATTATGACCGCGAACTCAGGGCCGAGCAGCTCCGCGACGCGCAGCAGCGGCCGGAACTGGTCGCGCAGATGCGCGTCGATCTGCGGCGCACAGAAATGGGCTTCACTACGCTGGAGTTCATTCGGGTTGCGCTCGCCAAGCATGAGGTGAGCAAGAAGGGTAGCAAGAAGCCGCCGATCGCCTTTGCGCCCGGATTGGCGCGGCGGAACCGCTATTGCGGCTCGATGGAATACGAGATGAGCAACGGCGGCACGATCATCGGGACCGTCGCGCGCCGCGACATCGCGGAGTCTATCCGGTCGATCCCCGAAGCCGAGAATCCGAGCGACGACACGCTGGCCAGCTTCCGGGCCTACATGAATCCACCCGACGTCGATCTGTTTGCGAAGGATGGATCGTGAGCGACGAGGAGCAGCCCGAGCCGCCCAAGAGGCAAAAAGCATTTGATCTGCTGGCGTCGGTGGCGGTCTTTGCGCGCAGGAACGGTATTGCGCTCAACGATCCGACGCTGGTCGATCGTTTCATGGCGGATGTCGCGCCGCGTTTGCGGGAAGCATTGGCCGATCCGACGCTTGTCCACGGTTCGCGGATTGAGCGCCTGTTCGAGGCGACGGTGCTGAGTCTCGGACGCTTCAAGCTCCTCAAGACGGAGGATGTCGGCCGTGTCCATGCGGCGGAGACCTTACGCGCACCGGATTTCCGCATTGTCCTCAATGACGATGAGCAGTGGCTGGTCGAGGTCAAAAACGTCCGCAGCAGGAAGCCGTTCAAGCAGGAGCTGCGCATGTCGCAGAAGTACCTCTCGTCGCTGCAATCCTATGCAGATGCGGTCGGCACGCCGTTGAAGCTCGCAATCTACTGGTCGCTCTGGAGGCTCTGGTCGGTGATCTCGCCCGAGCGTTTCCGGACCCGCAACGGCGCGTTGCGCGTCTCGATGCAGGAGGCGATGCTCGCCAGTGAATTCGTCCGCCTGGGCGAGGTAATGATCATGAGCAAGCCACCGCTGCGACTCGTGGTCGGCGCTGCCACGGACATGCCGCGGTCTGTCAGCGACGAGGGCCTGGCCAACTTCATGATCGCATCGGCAAGAATCTACAGCCGCGACGTTGAGCTGACGGACCCGAAGGATCGAAAGCTCGCGCAAGTGTTTCTGTTCCACGGCGAATGGGCAGTCGAGGGACCATTTGCTCTCATGGACGGTGATCAGATCGCTGGCGTCGAATTCGTCGCAAAGCCTATCGAGCCGACGAACCAAGGCTGGGAGGGTATCGGTACGGCCAGCCGGATTTTCAGCAGTTTCTACGCGGACCAAACGGTCGATGGCGACCAGGTTATCCAGCTTGATGGCGAGCCGGCGCCAGACTGGTTTGCTCCGCTTGGAAGCTGGGACTTCAAGAACAGCAAGCTGCCGCTCCTTCTCGGTCACATTCAGCCCTCCGACGGTGTGAAGGGTTCCATTGATGATTGAGTTGCCTCAGTCTCAACAGAACAATCAGTCATCCCACTCGAAGCAAGCGCTGCCCGCAATAAAGATCCGAAGGATGCGATCGCTGGCTACGACAAGTTCATGATCGCGGAAATTCTCCGGCGATTTGGAGCCGTGGAAGAGATTGCATCGAATCGTATAAATGGTTCGAAGGAGCTGAGGCCAGGTTGGAGTGTCGCCGGCTGCCCAATCGAGTGGCTGAAGCTTGACACCCTGACGTAAGACTTCGGCCATAAGCTCTTCACGTGAAAATCGCCAAAATGCGTTGCGCCCCAATTTTCGGCGCACGTCGCGCACATTGAGAACCGGCCACATCGTCGCGAAACTCTCGACCTGCTCGCGAAAGTCGGGCGCACTCCCCATCAGCTCGTTATAGGCCTCCGTGAGGCGCGGATGGTTCGCCAGTGCTGTGATCATCTCCGCATCGGTCGCGGCATCTGTCACACATTCCATCCAGCCATTGAATCCCATCCATAGGTTCACGAAAGAGGAGAAGGCGGATCGTTGGACGTCGGAGGCATCAATGAGTTCGCGTGCAAGATCTGCGGTCTCCGGATCGAGCATCCTAAAGTGACTAAAGCAAACCATGTTGATCAACTTTCCATACGAGAATCTGGGCTGTGGCGTGTCGCGGTAACTATGTATGACGGGTTTCGGAGTTGGGGTCTAATACGCTGAATGACCGCCATGGGGGCGCGTATCCGCCAGACCTTCGCCCTCAATTCGAGAAAACGGATGCTGCCCTGATCAGGTGATAGGTCGTTAGTGGAGCGTCCCGAGACAGCGTCTCTTCTCACCGGATTGAATGCCATGATAAGAGCCCCCATGGGCATCAAGAACTATCTGATCGAAGGCGGTTCCGGCACGGGAAAAACATCTGTCGCTACCGAACTGGAGCGGCGGGGCGACCATGTCGTCCATGGTGACCGGGTCTTGGGCTATGTTGGCGACCCTGAGACAGGCCAGGAACTAGCAGGACCGCCCAAAGGCGCGGACGGCATAGTTTGGGGATACGCGCACTGGATCTGGCGGGTTGACAAGGTCCGGGCTATTGCTGCCTACACCACCTATCCTGTCACCTTCTTCTGTGGCGGCTCGCGCAATTTCCACAAATTCCTCGACCTATTCGACAGGGTTTTCGTGCTCGACATAGACGTTGAGACGTTGAACCGACGATTAGATGGGCGGCCGAATGAGCCGGGCTTTGAGCCGGCCGAGCGGGCGCTGGTACTCCGCTACCATCACACTCGGGAACATCTTCCTGCCGGCATCAATATCGACACGGCGAAAACCGTCCCAGGTGTCGTCGACGATATCCTCGCTAAACTCACCTGAAGCCGTGCAGCTATGTGATGGAAGGGAAAGCCCCAGATTATACGGGAAAGACTAGCCGCCTAGACGCCTCACTGGCGGCGGTATTTCCGCGTTCGTAGCCGACCGGCAGCTTCCGGAATGACGAACCTGGCGTCCAACGACCGTCTTGGGGGCGCATTGTAGATCGGCCGTTGCCGACCCCTAGCTGTTGCTCCATCCCCATCTTACCCCGCGGCAGCGTTCTTCCATGAGTGCTCAGATGTTGCACTTCCGAATGCGGGCCAGCAGCCGGCACGTTGCACCGGATCGCTATGAGCAAATAAAGATAGGCTTGACCGCAATCGTCATGCTTGGCATACAAAGCATGGCCCTACACGCGGGCCGGTGTGCCCGCCACGCAAAGCTACGTCAGCGTTTAAATTCTAAAAGTGTCACTCCATGCCGACGGGCATGGGTCTGGCCATTAGCGGGCACATGGTCGGATCATTCCAGGATATGGATAATGACCGAAACAAAAGAATTTCGCAGACTTAAGGCTCTGGCCAAAAGATACGCCCGCGCTAACAGGATCGCGCAACATCAGGCCCTTGACCTGATTGCGGGGGAACTGGGTTTCCCTCACTGGACCAAGCTCATCGCCGCCAGCAAGAAAGGTTGGCAGATCGCTACCGAACAAATGGCGGGCGTCGAAGGCTTCGTCAAGCGCCCCCTCCCGGCGGCAACCTTCCGGAACGGTGATCCAGAAACCATGAACCGGCGCTTCGCATACCTCGACCAGGCCGAACATGGCATGATTGGGGATCATGCATATCGGCTTCAGGAGGTTTTTCACGACGTTATCATAGCAGGTGAAGGATGGAGCATCAGGGTGCCAGAGAACCCTGGCTTGACCCCGATCGTCGAGACATTTACGGATCAGGAAGCGGAATGCCCTGTCCTTGATCCGGAATTCCTGCAAACAGCACTCAGGCTGGCCAGAGATCGGGCTCTTCAGGTTCGCGCGGAAATCTCTGCCGATTGGCCCCGACGGTCTACCAAACCTGACCTTAGTGGTGTGGTTCGACATCCGCTAAGCCGCGACGAGTCGGCCGTGTGGTTCTGTCTACATTGCGATGGAAAGATCACCGGCGCCCAGATCGCTCAGAACCTCTGGCATTGCCCGGGATGCGGGGCATCGCCTCTCGACATCTTTGACACGCCATTCTGGTCTGATGATGACGGCAAGTCTTTCCTCCCGGTGAAAACTGACGGTGCCCTGGATAGAGACGAGCCCGATTTCCGGATTGTCGATGGCAGGCCCAAGCTCGACCTGAATGAAGAGAAGATTACTCTGCTCATCCGCAGCGCTTTGCTTGATGACGCTACCAACATCAGCGAGAAGCTGGGCGCTCTTCAGGCTGAGATCAGTGTCGATGACGAGAATGGCGTCTGGATTGCTCTTGAGGAAGATTTGTGGCCGGAGGGCAAGGACCCCGTTCAGGCTTTGGCTGTAGCGGAGCTACTAGGTCTTGAGGTTGAACTTGTCTCGAGTTGGTCCACGATACCTTTCGCCTGGCCGGGCCTGGGCGAGATAGCCTCTAGCACGAGTGAGTATACGCAAATGATGCTGGACGCCTATGCTCAGTATGGCGGCTCACCGGATAGGAAACCGAAGGAATCGTAATCCGTCTGCGACCAACCCTCTTGCCCAGAGAGCCATGTTAATGGGTAGGCGCGTTGGTCGCGACCGCTCCTCGCCCCATCATCGACAACGAGGCGGCTTGAGCTGAAGGGCTGCTTTGGGACATCGTGGAACTGGATTCAACGACCGGAGTGGGGGCGTGGAGCTGCCGGGCGCGTTATGGCCGCCTGACCGCAAACCTGAGGTCCGAAAGCGGAAATTATTGCCGCTCGCCCGTCCTGTTGACTGATGCCCAAAGCCAGGGCACAAAGGTGGCATCCACGGTCGCTCGGGGCGGGAAAACAGAGGGAATTTCAAGGCAATTTCGTTAAGCCATTGAAATCATGTGAGAATCAACGGTCCCCAGGCAAGCCATGTTTGTACCCATTCTCTCCCTTAAGAGCTACCGTTCCCACCAGAAAAAGTGATGTCTTTGCAGCTACTTGGAGCGATTTCGCATCAAATCCTATGTGACTGCCTCCAGATCTTCAGACCACCTGGAGCTCGGCAAAAAGCGGCTGGGGACCTCCTCAACTTCCTCAAAGACAACCCAGACCAACGACCCTGTTGGGCCGATAGCAAGATGTCTCTTTTTAGGCAGGGCAGCAGATAACCGCCATTTCGCCAACGCCCCCATCGGCTCTTCGATGCCATTAGTTGCTTATCGATGCCTGCGCTAATATCGCCGCCTAGAATCACTCATGCGCAGCGGGCACCCGAATGGCATTCTTTACGGAAGAGCATTTCTCCCTTCTCCAGCAGTGGAGCGGGACGCACATGGATAGCACGAGCGAGGACCAGCAAGACGCCTACGCGGCTCTCAAGACGGCGTACGATGTTACCGGGCAATGGGCCGAGGCGGTCGCGTCGAGGATCGGGCAGGGAGCCTACGTGAAGATAAGGAGAAGGCCGACCAATCAGGCCGGAAACTTCTCCAGCTATAACTGGGCAAAGATCTATCCCTCTCCCAGTTCGCCGACAAATCTCGCGTACACGGTCGGGATCGACGCCACACAGGTGTTCGTCGTCAAGATCGACACGGTGGGCAATCCTCCGCAGCAACAGGCGTATGCAGCGATCAGGGGCAACGACGACGACGCTTCCGGGATAGTCGCCGTCCTTCCCAAGGTCGACGGGCTGCGCATGTCGATGGACCAGCTTGTCGATTGGACCCTCGAAAAAATCGCGGACTTCCGGCCCGACTACGACGAAATAGTAAAGCAGCTCGCGTTGGCTGACCTGACAGATCAGCAGATCCTCGGCCACTTCGACGGCAAATCCGCCTTTCGGGAATACCGCGAAAGATGGACAGTCGAGGAAAGCGCACTCTTCTGCAGGCTCGCGCGGCTGACCCACGATCTCGGACTGGACTGGTGGCACATCAGTCGCGGCGTCCAGGTGCGGTTTGGCTGGAAAGAACCGAACGCCGAGCGCGCCAACACGGTCCTCGGGACCGTTCAGGGCAAAACGAGGCGCACCATTTCAATTCGCCGGACGATCAACGGAATGGAAACGGTCCGCCGTCGACCGTTGACCGCCGAATTGCTGACGGAACTAGAGGACGCGCTGTCGGAAGCGTCCCTGGTCGCCGAGGGAATCCTGCCGCCTGGGCGGAAGCTGACGGGACGGTGGCCGGACGAGCTCGAGGCCGACCGCGATACTGTCAGCGACGAAGACAAGGACGAATCCGAAACCGACCTAAATACGCGGGGTCCGTTGAACCGGATATACTACGGCCCTCCGGGTACAGGTAAAACCTATACCGTTTCGCGCCTCCTTCAGGAGGATTACGAGCAGCGCGCCGACGTCGAGAGCGATTCCGAGTGGCGTAGCCAGTTCGTACTGGAAAAAATGGGCACGCTCAGTTGGTGGGAAGCGGTCGTAGCCGCCATGTACGACCTTGGAGGCAAGGCGTCTGTCACTCAGCTTCTCGGCCATCCGTTCGTGCAGGCAGTATCGACGACAAAGGGCCGAAGCAAGAACGTCCGCGAAACCTTGCACACCACGATCCTGAACAAGATGGTCTCGGGAATAGGCGACGGCACTATCCGAATATTCTCTCGCGCCGGAGCGGGAGAATTTGAGCTTTCCGGAGATTGGGAAGTGGTTTGCGCTCCGCTCGTCGACCTCGTCAAGCAATCGCGGCAGAAGCCCGGTGCCGGCTCCATCGTCCGACGGCATTCATTCGTAACGTTTCACCAGTCGTTCGGCTACGAGGAATTCGTTGAAGGACTGAGGCCCGTGCTGTCCGACGAAGACGACGGATCGGTGCGGTACCATATCAAGAACGGCGTGTTCAAAGACATCTGCGAACGCGCGCGCCAGGCTCCCAATCACCGCTTCGCGATCGTCATCGATGAGATCAATCGCGGAAACATAAGCAAGATCTTTGGGGAACTGATCACGCTGATCGAGACCGACAAGCGGGAGGGCATGCCGAACAAGGTCGCAGTCGTCCTGCCGTATTCGGGCGATCTCTTCACCGTTCCCCAGAACGTCGACATCATCGGGACGATGAATACAGCAGACCGCTCACTGGCTCTGATGGACACAGCCCTTAGGAGGCGGTTCGAATTCGTTTCGCTCCCGCCGGAAACACGAAAGAGCGAAGGCTATCCGCTTGCCGACACCGACATCGTGACCGGCGAACACGCCATCGACGTGGCGCGGATGCTGGAGACCATCAACCGGAGGATAGAGCTCCTGTACGACCGCGACCACTGCATCGGCCACGCGTATTTCACCCCGCTTTCTTCGATTGGCGATCAACAGGAGCGTCTGGCGACGCTGGGCGCGATCTTCCAGTCGAAGATAATCCCCCTCCTCGAGGAATACTTCTTCGACGACTGGCGGAAAATCAGGCTTGTCCTCGGCGACAACCAGAAGAGCCACGCCAGCCATCAGTTCGTCCTCGAGCTCTCGCAGAACGAGGAGCTGGTGGCAGAACTGTTCGGCGACACCCACGAGATGGATAGCCTTCTCTCGCGACCGCGTTACGAAATCCAGAAGTCAGCCTTTACCGATGTGGAGTCCTACGTCGGGATCTATACGACGAAGAGATGACCATGAGAGGTTTAGGCGCGGTCACCGTCTTCGAATACCAGCACCTGGTGGCAGGACCGGGCTTCGGGGAGGTTATCGGTATCCCGGATGCGGTGTTCGCCTGGCTCGAGAGCGAATGCCTAAGAGCCAGCGGAACCGGTGACGCCGCCTGGGCAAAGCCGGGTCTCCGCCACGGCAGGCGGACGATCCAGATGACGAACTCCGTCGGCGTCATCCGTGCGCCCGGCGGATTCCAGATCGAAGTGCTGCCTAAGATAGGAAAGGTAGCGGCCGACGGCGGCTCTTCCGCGCGCGCCCTGCTTCTCGACATGCTGTCCTGTCTGGGAGAATTCCGCCACATCCGGAAGGATCGGGCGGGACTCCAGGCTCGGCGCATGCCGCTTTTCGAGGTATTCGTGTCGCAGTTTCTCGAAGCGGTCCGCAAGGTTCTCCAACGCGGGCTGGGGAGTGGCTATAATCCGCTGGAGGAAAACCTCGCGTCGCTTCGCGGAAAGCTCCTTTGCTCCGAGAACCTCAAGAGAAACCTAGTCCGCCCCGACAGGTTTTTTGCCGCGTTCGACGAGTTCACCCAGAACAGGCCCGAGAACCGCTTAATCCATAGCGCGTTGGCCGCAGTCGCAGACCAGACCCGTAGTCCGGCCAATCAGAGGCTCGCGCACGAACTCCGGTTCGCGTTCGCGGAGGTCCCGAGATCCGCCGACATCGATCGCGACTTCGCCGGCATAGCCCGGCAGCGCGGCATGGATCACTACGAGGAACCTCTCGCGTGGGCCCGGCTTCTATTGTCCGGGCACTCCCCGATCACCGGAATCGGCTCGAGCAACGCGCCCACGCTGTTGTTTCCCATGGAGGCTCTATTCGAGGCCTTTGTCGCCAAGCACATGCGCAGGCAGCTCAAAGAGGGTCACCACCTCCAGGCCCAGCGAAGCTCGAGATATCTGGTGCACCATGCGGGCAGACGGATGTTCCGTATGCGTCCGGACCTTGTTGTTACGCGATCGACGTCGAACGTTTTGCTCGCCGACACAAAATGGAAGCTGATCGACGAGGAGGCCGGTTTCCACGCCAAATACTGGCTGTCACAGTCCGATTTCTATCAGATGTACGCGTATGGGCACTCGTACCTTGGAGCGACGGGCGACGTAGTCCTCCTCTACCCCGCGACTGGGCAGTTCAAGGGTCCACTCGCGCCATTTTCTTTCCCTGACAGACCGGACCTGACCCTCTGGGTCCTGCCGTTCTCCCTCGGGACAAAACGGATCGTCCTCCCCGAGACAGACGACCCGCGCCTTGAGAGCCTACTCCGGGTGTTCAAGTCGCGCGGTCTCGGAGAGACGTCGCAGCCCGGTAAATTGACGTCAATCCTATGTTGACGCGAGGTAAGAAATGAATGTAGCGCCCAGATTTGAAACGGTGGCAATACCAAACCGGTTCAGGGCGGCAAATTGCCTGGAGGCCGGCAGTAGAGCTGACTCGGTGGGACTCACGAACTGTCGCAGGGAACTGTGCCATCGGACCTCTTCGAGCTTCGCTTGGTGTTACTTTGTCTTGCGAGCTGCGCGACGTCTTACCTGTGCGAAACGAGCCGCCCAAGGCATGGCCGAAACCGGCAAATATCAAGGGAGGAAGAATGATTGACGAGCGAGCCGTTGTGACGGCGAAGTTCTGGGAGGCTCTAGGGTCACTGCATGCTCCCTCCGGTTTGAGGGAAGACGAGTTCGAGCAGTTCGCGCTGATGGTGCTCGGCCTCGCATACGTGGAGCAGCGGTCGCCGGAAATTTGGCCCGACGAGGTTAGTCACCAGGTTCGGAATGTTTTCCATATGCTGAGGAAGACGGATTTGCTCCCGGACGAGGATCGATTTCATCGAGCATGGTCTGGCGCTTGGGATGCGCTGGCCAGGTACTACCGAAGCATCAACGGTCCTAACGTTCCGCGCGAGATCGGGTCCCTTGAAACGTTTGAACGCATCGTCGGGTTACTCGAACGCTTTGAGTGGAGCGGTGATTCCCGTTTAGGATTTTTGTTGGGTTGTTTCGATGAGGTGTTTCATCGGGTCGTTGCGCGGCTGACCGGACTTGGGTATCGCAGCGGCGACACCGTGGCAGCATTGGCGGCTCACCTTTCGGTGCACTTTGACCACATTTCCGAGTACTTCGCGACAACGGGTGAGTTCGCCGTGTTGCGACGCACTCTACATGATGTGAAGACGACCGCGCGCATCGCGGTAATTGACCGCCTGAACTTTTTCATTGGCCTTCGACTCACCCTGCACGGTATTGAGGCAGATGACCGGCAGCCAGAGGGTAATGATCTCGAGTCATTCATCAATCGCGGATTTCTGCTGGTTGATCATCCACGTCGAAGCACTACGCGGCAGCCTCCGCATTCACGAAGGTGGGCCGATCACCAGAGCTCGCTCCATGCGTTGGATATTCTGGTGCGAAGCTCAAGAATTGAGATGGGTCTGATCGTCGTTCCCAGCACGGATCGATCGGCTAAAGGATGGCGAAAGGCACTACGTGAGGAGCTGTTCCGCAGCGGTCGACTGCTCGCAGTGATCGACCTGCCCAGAGAGCGCACTGATAGATCGCGTAAGCCGGTCTCGGCGTGGCTACTCGGGAACAGAGGGGCCATTGATGATGTGCTAATGGTGGACGCGACGAGCTTAGCAGGTAAGGGTGAACTTCGCGAACCCGGCTCTCTCATGGCATTTGTGGCCGCCATCGTGTCGCTGGGCGCGCCGCAAGAAACGCCTTACCCCAGATTTTCAAGGCCAGATAGATTCAGTTCGGACAACGTCGAAGCAATGCTAGAGGCCTACTTCAAGGATGGGTACCGTAACGTAGAGGGTGTCTGCCGGCGCGTTCGCGTTGCAGAACTCGCTGAGAACGCCTACACGCTCGCTGCGTCCACCTATCTCGGAAGCGCGGAGGCGGAGAAGAAGCGCAAGACGTTTATGCCGCTGCTCAATAGTGACCCCGTACTGGAGGCTCTGCGCCACCGACATGACGGCAGCACGCGCATCTACGTCATAGGGAATAACGGTGAAGGCAAGAGTATCCTGCTTGGCGATCTGGCTGAACGTCTAGTCCAGGAAGGCCTGCGCGTCGTGGGTATCTCCTTCGGCCTAACCGACAGATTTCCGTTCGAGCGGCCCAAGCACAACGACCAACGCTTCATCTATGTCGGGGCGCGCACGTCAGAACGTGGCATCACACTTGACCGTACTTCGGCAGACGTCAATCGCATGGTGCGCGAGATCCATGTGAGTACAGAACGGCTCGAAGTTTTCAATGCGGTCGTAGGACTCTTGGGCTTCGGCGAGCGTCGATACCTCGTACCACTCGACCTGAACAGCACTTTCGATAATGACCGCGCACGCTACGCCGAGCTTCAGCAACTCACAGATAACGCCGACGAAAACGCGCTCATTCTTCAGCGTGCGGGTTCTAACCAGTACGTGCTGGGTCTCATGCGGCGAGAGTCGCAAAGTTCAATTACGACTTTCGGCGAGCTCAGCTCGGGCGAGCAACAATTGCTCACCCTCGCGCTCAAGCTCACGGCGTATGCGGGCAAGAGAACTGTGATCCTGATCGATGAGCCCGAGCTAAGTTTGCACGTGAGCTGGCAGCGCGCCATTCCGGTAATGCTGGAAGCGATCGGCTCTCGCCTGGGGTGTTCAATCGTCGTGGCTACGCATTCGCCTGTTGTTATCGCCAGCGCAACTCATCGCACCGATCAGTGTTTCGTCGCGAGACGGCATGCCCTGACAGAGCTCAGCTTGCGCCAGCGTCGATCAGTCGAGACAGCCTTGTTCGACGGTTTCCAGACGTACACGGCGAACAACCGACAGGTACACGAGCGATGCGCTGCGATTGTGTCGCAGACCATCCAGCGTCTCAATACCCAGCAGGATGAAGGTCTTCCTACCTTGGAGACGCTGCGTGAAGAACTGAGCTTGATGGAGCAGATCATTCGTCTGGCTGACTCAGCGCAGTTGTCGCATGTGCAAGAAGATCTCGAGCTGGTAGCTCACACTCGTGCAGCTCTCGATGAACTCGCAGTGATTGAGCGCGGAAACACCCGATGAGCTGGTTCAAAGGAACTTACCCGTCGCGGGCCGAAATGCGCCGCGAATTAAAAGCTTACCTAGATGCCGTGCATAAAACCAAGAAGCATATCGCGCGCACACAAGTGCTACTCAACGATCTTTGGAAACAGGCGCGCTCACGCCCATTTGTCGACGTTTGGCCGCTGCTTGACGCTATGAATGACGTCACGGAGTTGGGATCGATTAAAGGGACCTCTGTCAAGTCTGCTTTCAGGCGCAGGATCTTGCTACTCCAAGAAAATAGATGTTGTTATTGCCGTCGCTGGTTGGTCAATACGGCATACGCCAAGCCTATCGAGCATATTTTGCCGCGACGGCACTATCCGCAGTTCTCAATCGAGTTCTGGAATATGGCAGTGTCATGCTATGACTGCAACAGCGCCAAAACAGATGACGTTTGGGGTTCGATTTCCACGACATCGCGCCGGTATCCGAAGGCGCAAGAATTTACGGCGGCATTTCATCCGAGGTTCCACCGATACGATGATCACGTCCACTACTTGAGGATGGAGACCAATTCGAGCACGGTTGTGCTGTTTACAGGACTGACGCCTCAAGGGCAGCACCTCTGCCGATCTTTGTTGCACCGGATTGCTGCAAAGGAAGCTCTGATAAGGAACAACGTGGTCTTGGAAGCCGCGATTAGCCAGATCCGCTCCTTCGAGGCGAAGGCAGAAGGATTGAGCTTGGCGCGGCTCGACGCATTCCGTGCAGCGCTTGACCAAAGCCTGATGCGTTTGCTGGAGTAGTTCGCATCTCGAATAGACAACGGATGCCTTTGAAAGACATGCGGCCTTAGGATCTTCGGTCGGGGCGAACATCAAAGCAACGCCGGGAGCGAACGGTACAAGACCACCCCATCACGATCATGAATCGATGCGGAAAAGCTCGATGACTACGACTGGTCTTCGATGCTGTCTTACCTCCGCCCAGTCGTCCGGGGTAGATGTCGCGCAAGGTAACCATTGTTTCGCATGCAAGATAGAGGGGCGCGGTAGTAAATGTCCGCATTTAGACCCGCGCAGGTGACTTGAGAATGCCGGAAATGTGGCGTGAAACCGCCGGGCGCGTTATGGCCGCCTGACTGCAAACTTGACGCCCACAAGCGGAAATTATTGCCGCTCGACCGTCCTATTGACTGGGGCCCAAAGCCAGGGCACAAAGGTGGCATCCACGGTCGCTCGCGACGGGAAAACAGAGGGAATTTCGAGGCGGCTTCAATAAGCCATTGAAGTCATGTGAGAATCCAGGTTCCCCAGCCAATTCTCCCAAAAAGCCCTTAATTCCTTGATTTTCCAGTCGTGCCTGACCCCGCTTTGGCATCCTTGGCGACCTGATGCCCAGGAAAACCGGACACATGGCCGCCCGATGCCATGGTATGAAATTGGCGCCAAAGACGACCTTTAGCTCCGCTGCTCTCGACGGTGATAGCAGGTGGGGGGAGCGGAAGTTCAGCCACGTGGTCTGTGACGGCTGCCATACGCACCAACAGCGGACGTGCGTTTTCTGGCCCACCTGTTCACCCAACCATCTTTCGAACAGCCTTGCCCATGGCGTTCACGAAAGCGGCGAAGGCACGATCGATGACGAGATGACATCGATCCAGAAACGATCCACCAACCCGTCGTGTACGGGAGCCTTCCGGAGAAGTACTCGTCCGAGCCGGTCCGGAATTTACCGCCCCTCCGTGCCGTGTCCACCTAAGCACCGCCCCTGACGGCGTGGTCGCCCGGAGGACGGCCTCGAGCTGATCAAGGGCTATGCTCGGAATTCGCCGCCTTGTTCCCTAAAACCGCACGACAAGCCCCAACATCGGCCCTTGCTGCACGACGTCAAACACAAATCCATCCTTGCTGTAGTCCACACCCAGAGCGCGGTAGCCGGCGACGCCCGAGATAGTCGAGCTAAAGCGGTACCCGATCGCCGCGGCGACGTCCCAGTCGAGGTCTGCGCCGCCGGCGCCAACGAGCCCCCAGCCGGTTAGGTAGATTTCCGGCGTGATCGCATAGGTGCCCTTGAAGCCGGCCAAGCCGTCGACCCAGGTTGCGTCATCGGTCCTAGATACCCCATCGAGAATGCCGCCGCTGAATGACAGTTCACTTTCGACGGACCACACGCGCAGGCCACCGACGATATCGAGTCGCGCGGAGCTGTCTTCAAAGACCGCGTAACCGGCGCCGAGCAGGCCGGCGAAGGTCTCCGTCTTCAGTTCGACATCCTCTGCAAGAATGCCCCTCGGTGTGCCGGACTGACCGGAAATCTTGGTGTAGATCACATCGCCGAAGATGCTGTAGGGACCATAGCGCGCCTCGCCGATCGCCATCGCCCCGAAATCGAGGTGATCGAAGATATCGCTGAAACTGGCGTCGACATGGGCTTCCGGCAGCCCAAACTGTGCAACGTCCCCCGACAATCCCGCCGCCCAAAAATAGGGCGCGAATGAAAACGTCCAGCCGCTTTCCGTCGTCGTCTCCTGGACCGCCGGCGTCATCGGGGATCGAATGTCCGCGGCCATGACGCCGCTGGCGATGAGGCAGCTTCCGATGGAGACTAGAGTTCGAATGATGCAAGATTTCATTATATCCCCCGATAATGTTCGCTGCTTACGACCTCTCTCGCTTCCCTCCCCAATGAGATCATGATTGAAGGCCGTAATTTGGCAAAACGCTTTTTGACGCGTATTCGAATATCGCCTCTACTGGCTGCAATATCCGACCCTCGACTGATTCATGTTACTGCAGTCAGGATTACTACTACTTTGCTTTGCTTGTCCGGAAGGTCCGACCAGCGCCCCGGCATGGCGGCCATAGTTTTCCCTGGTGTTCTGGTCGATGACGGCGACGGGAGCAGCGACGACGAGGCCGGCGGCGGTCCCGACCGTATGTGCCGCGCCGGCGGTCATGGTCACGATCGTGTCGCCAAGACCTGTGCGGCTGTCAGTCAGAGTCTGCCCGGTCGAGAGGGGCGCGCCGATCAGTTGGACGATCTCCGGTGACTCCGCGAACTTGGTGTGGTGCAGCCTGTCGCCTTCCTTGAGCTTGGTGAGGTCAATGACAGTGATGTCGTTTGCCGCGAGTTCCTCCTTGTAGGGGGACTGCTCCGGATCGATCGCACCCAGGCGGGGAACATTGCCCCAGACGCGCCGCGACACCGCCAACGCCCGGTCGTCGCGCGAGACGAAGAGCGTGAAGCGCGGGCGCTGTTTGCCCATGTCGGCAATCTGGGAACGAAAGACGTCGACATCGACATCAGGGGCGGCCAGCATGACATTCTTGAACTTGGCCGGCAGCCCGCCGTTGCGGATGGCCATCTGGCGCAAGGATTCCAGCGCCAGCCAGTTTCCCATCGAGTGGGCCAGGATCGAGACCTCCTTGACCTCGGGATCGCGTGCCAGATACTGGAACATATTCTCGACCGCATTGCGCGTGTAATTGGTGCTTTCACGATCATAGCCATAGTCGAGCAGATGCCCGCGCGACGGCCATGTCGCCAGCAGAGGGACGGTGTGCGCCCTCGAATCGTGCATGATCTGGGCAAAACGGAAGACGGCATCCTCGAAGTGGTTGTTGAAGCCGTGGATGAAGACGAGCACGCTGCGGTTCTGGCTCTTGCGCACGGAACTGCTCAGCCACTTCTCGGCCGCCGTTTTGTCGAGCTGCTCGGCCTTGATCGCAGCAAAATCCGTTTCCGGATTGGGCGGGAGCCTGCGCGGCCAGGCGACTTCGCCGACCTTGCGGAGATTGGCGGGCGGAATCGATACCGTGATCTCCGCAAAGGCCGCCGCCGGCGCACGCTCACCGCTGAACATTTCGCCCGGGTTTTCAGATCGGTCGCGCATGGTCGCAACCAGCATGTCCACTTGGCTGGTCGACGGCGCGGCTGCCACCGGCTGCAGTACACCCCTCGGGCGGCTTGCGCATGCCACGAGCAGCGCCGCGAACACGATTAAAGCGACCGGCAATTGCCAACCGTTCGATCTGAAAAATCGCTCTAGGGGCATCGGTAGCCCACGATGTTTCCGGACGCATCCCGGATTTGCACGCACCCCGGCGGGGGCAAAGGCGAAGCCTTTTGCATCAGGTTCGGTGCTGGTGTCCCATGACTTGATGCGCAACGTATATTGCCATTTGCCGGGGAATTGTTCATCCCTGCCTCCTCTTCGCAATTCGGGTCCGCACCGGATCAACGCCACCCCGGTCCCCGGAAGCCGACACCCACGCCGTGGTAGCCGAAGCCAACGCCGCCGCCCACGCCGATCCAGTCTATGAACAGTGCGGTTTGCTCACCTGCGGCCGGCAGTTTGCCCTCAATGAGCTTGTAGCCGTAGACGAGGTCCCGGCCGTCGATTTTGGGATCGGTGATCTCGATCACTGCCGCGGTGTTGTTGGCCTGACCCGGCTCGTAGACCGATAGCGTTGCATTAGGCGGATCGGACTTGAAATTGTCCGCACCCGCCTTTGACGTCCATTCCTTCATGTAGAGGTCCATCTTGATATGGCCGGCAATCCGCTCCGGTCGATCGGCAAAGTAGAGCGTGTTGGGATCGACGTTCACGAGCCGGATGGTCTTTGCTTGCTCATCGTGCTTGAAGCCCTCCGAGAGCTGCACGAACATGAGCATTGGCTTGGCTTCCGCTTCGTCCGCGCGGACAGTGCCGGGTAAGCCCAGTTGAGATACCAGACCTGCCACGGCCGTGATGGCCCCCGCCAAGATCACGCCGCGACGTAAGGAATTCGTGCTTTCGTTAAGCCCATTTTTCTGCATGACTGCGGCTCCTTCGTTATTTCCCAGTTGCAAGGCGGTTTTCGCGGAGGCTTGCGGCACACCAGATTGCCAGCACCAGATGGAAGATCAGCCCCACCCACAAACCGATGCCGGCCAAACCAGGCCCGAAGTACGCATAGGCGAGCAGGACCGCGGCGACCACATCGTAGATCAGCACTGCCAGGATGAGACCCGAGGTGACGCGGCTTTGCGTGTCCTCTGCCATCCTCCAGCAGGCAACGGCCAAGGCGATCAGCGCTGCGCCGACGAAGCGCCCGATGATCTCCGAAAGCGCGCTGTCGAGACGTTGACCGAAAAGAACCAGCGTTGGGAAATTCGGGACGAGCAGGAATGCCAATCCCATCGCACCCTCGCCGATTGCGGTTACACGCAGCAGCAGGCGTACCGTCATGAGGATACCTCACATTCCTGGTGCATGTTGGTCACGGCACTCTCTTGATCGGCGGATTCACATAAGCGCCGTTGAGTGCCTCCTCCTTGGGCCAGTAGTTTCGGATGATGACGTTGAACTCGCCCGTGGGCGGAGCCGGCAGCCAGTTGGCTTCCTTGTCCTTCCCCGGCGATTCCTTCTGGATGTAGATATCGAGCGAACCGTCCGGCCCGTAGTTCAGCGCCATCCAGGGCGCGATGTCGTAGCGATTGAGCGGATTGGGGACATAGTTCGGCCCCTGGTAAAGCGAAACGGACCATGTGGCATTGGTCGGGGGAAGCTGCCCCTTGTCGAAGTGCAGAATGTATTTGTTCGCGCTGTCCAGCCTGTTGCCATCACCGTCGACGAAGGCGAGCGGGTAGATCGTGTCCTCCTGCAGATCAGCGCCAAGACCTGCCATGGCAATGCCGGCGCGCGTCTCGTAGTCCGTGCCATAACGGCCCAGATTGGGCGGCCTGATCCAGCCGTTCACATTCTTGATCTTGGTGGTGCCCTCGTTCATGAGGCCCTGTACCTCCTTGACCGCGCGCTTGAGGCCGCGCGCAACAGCCGGGTCGATCTGTTCGATGTCGAACTTCACACCGGAAACGATCCCCAGCTTGGCGAGCTTCCACACGGCATTTGCATCGGCAGGGCGGGGAGGATTATCCTTCATCACCATGGCCAGCCGGTTGAAGAAGGTTCCGGCGTCCATGTTCGCCACCTGGATCGGCGGGGTGGGCGTGAGGGCAACCGAGCCGTCGACCGGCACATTGGCTGGCGGTGAATACGGTGCGCCCCACGCGCTGAGGGGCGTGAGCTTGTATTCTGCCTGCAGCGCGTTGACCGCGGCAAAATCATCAGGCCCGTTCGCTTGGGTCTGCCCGAGGGCCCAGGCGTAGCGGGTCGACGAGCGGAAGGTCTCCTTGATGCCGACGGGTGCCGTACCATTCCAGTTCGGGCCGGCGATGAGGAAGCTGCCGGGCGCGGTGCCGGTCGTGCGTTTACCGATCGAGGCGAACACGTCCGTCCACATGTTCATGACCGAGAACACGTAGTAGCGGCCGTGCGTGTCCGGAACCGACAGGACCATCGGCTCCTTCTCGAGGTCGAGCCAACCCGTCGTCCACAGCGAATTGAGGCTGATCCTCACGACATTGGTGAAATACGGGCTGACATAGTGCGGCATCTTGGCAAGCTGGTTGATCGGGGCAGCCGTGCCCTCGCCGTTCGGCGCCGGCGCCGCCGTCAGCACCACCCGGGTGACGTCCATGACGACCAGCGGATAGCCGAAGACGTAGGATTCCAGGCCGACGTAATAGGCAGCCTCCTCGCGGGCGTCGTCGGTCAGGTCCGAGAACTCGCCCAGCAGTGCGTTCCTGATTTTCTCAGGCAGGCTCTCGGCAGCCGCCAGCCGCGGCCCCAAGATCGCGGCGATGCCCACCGCCAGTGCGGCAGAACCCAGATCGCGTCGGCGCAGTAGCGGGGTCACAACCCAATTGTGGCTGTTCATGTCTGCCTCCCGAAAACGCTCTCACTGCTGCGTGGACTCTAACTTGAATGTCAGCTTGTCGATCTTGCCGGTGAACTTGAATGGCGTGTCGTAGCGGTACTCGAGCAGCGCCACGCCGGTGCGTGTGTCCTGACCGATGTCAAAGGTTTCGTCCTCGGGAAACGTGATCGGAATTCCGTGCTCCAGGGAGTTCGTGGCCACTTCCTTGCCGTCGACCGTCAGGACGCCCGTACCGCCCGTACCAAGTTCGGTGCCGGCCGCCTTGTAGTCGAAGACGATCGTGTGGTTGCCAGGCTCGAGTTCCGGCCCCTCCCATGTCGTCCGCTTGAGGTCGAGCAGGTTGTAGAGGAACACGACCTTGCCTCGGCCGAAGCCGAACTCGCCCTTGCTGAGGAACAGGCCGTAACCGCCGAAGCGCCCGCCTTGGGTGACGATCATGCCCTCCGCGCCACCCTCGGGTATCTCGACCTCAGCCGTGATCGTGTAGGACTTGTTCAGGGTGCTGGGCGCTGCACTGGCCGGTACGCCGCTCAATTCCCCAGAATACGTGAACTCCGTCCGTCCAGCAGTGAGGCTCGGCCGAGGGGTGTTCCAGCGTGCGAGCGTCGAGTTGTCGAGCGGCAGGACGTTGTACTTCTTCGCTTCCGAATAGAAGAGCTCCTGCATCTCCTTGAGCTTGTCCGGCATCTTGGCGGCGAGGTCAGTAGACTGAGTGGGATCCTCTTGGATGTTGTAGAGTTCCCAGTTGTAGCCAGTGATCACGTCGGGAGGTGTCTTGGTGCTGAGTTCCCACGGGAGCGTTGCCGGCGTCGTGGCTGCCACCCACCCCTCATGATAGATGGCACGGTTGCCGAGCATCTCGAAGTATTGGGTCGTGTGGTTGGTCGGGGCGGTCGCATTCGCCTTCTCCCACGTATAGGCCATGCTGACGCCTTCGATCGGTTCCTGCTTGATGCCGTTGATCACCTCCGGCGCGGGAATGCCGGTCGCCTCGAGGATGGTCGGCACGATGTCGATGAAGTGGTGGAACTGCGTGCGGATACCGCCGGCATCCTTGATGTGTCCGGGCCAGGACATGACCATGCCTTGAGCGGTCCCGCCGAAGTGCGATGGCACCTGCTTCACCCACTTGAACGGTGTGTCCATCGCCCAGGCCCAGCCGGCGGCGAAATGCGGGAAAGTCCGTTCCGATCCCCAGAAGGGATACCAGAGAAACTGATCCTTGACCGGCACGGGAACCCCGTTGAAGGTGGTGAACTCGTTCGGCGTGCCGTTGACCATGCCCTCGGCGCTCGCGCCGTTGTCGCCGCCGATGTAGATGATCAGGGTGTTGTCGAGTTCGCCGAGGTCCTCGACCGCCTGGATGAGCCTTCCGATTTCATTGTCGGCGTAGGCGAGGTAGGCGGCGTAGACATCCGCCTGCTTGATGAAGAGTTTCTTCTCCGCGAAACTGAGGGAATCCCATTGCGGCAGCCCATCCGGCCAAGGCGTCAGCTTGGCGTTTTCCGGCATGATGCCGAGCCGCTTCTGGTTGGCGAAAATTTTCTCGCGTACCTTGTTCCATCCGTCATCGAACAGATGCATGTCGCTGATCTTCTTGATCCACTCCGGTGTTGGATGGTGCGGTGCATGGGTGGCACCCGGCACGTAGTAGACGAGCCAGGGCTTGTCGGGCGCGATCGCGTTCAATTGTTTGATGTAACCGATTGCCTCGTCGGCCATGGCCGTTTCCAGGTTCCAGCCGGGATTTCCTTCGAAGGGAAAGATCGCTGTCGTATTGCGGAAGAGGTTCGGTTGCCACTGGCTGGCGTCGCCGCCGACGAAGCCGTAGAAATATTCGAAGCCCATTCCATTCGGCCACTGATGGAACGGCCCGGCCTGACTCGACTGATAGGAGGGGGTGTTGTGATCCTTGCCGAACCACGACGTGGCGTATCCATTCTCCTTGAGGATCGTGCCGATCGTGCCTTTTTCGATGGGAATGATCGAATCGTAGCCGGGATACCCCGTCGCGATTTCACCGACGACCCCATAACCAACCGAATGATGGTTGCGCCCGGTGATCAGCGCCGCACGAGACGGTGAGCAAAGCGATGTCGAGTGGAAATTCGTGAATCGAAGTCCCTCGTTGGCGATCCGGTCCATCGCTGGCGTCGGAATGACGCCGCCGAAGGTGCTCGGCGCGCCGAAGCCCTGGTCATCGGTCATGATCAACAGCACATTGGGCGCGCCTTTTGGGGGCACAATTCTCGGAGCCCACCATGGTGTTGAATCCGAGGCCTTCTCCCGAATTATCCCGCCGAACTCAGGTTCGGGCGGCGGAAGTTGTTTTCCGGTGATGGTGGTGGTGTCGCCAGGCGATCCTGACCCGGCGGAGGCTTGCTGGGCAAATGACAGAGCCGTACCCGACAGAAGAGTGAGAGCAGAAACGATGATCGATAAGGCAAGTGCGCGGCGTCTGGTAGACATCACCTTCTCCTCGCTCGCAATGTCCCGACTATGTGTACCCACGCCCTTTTCTGCGGGAACGTGCAGGAACATGCGAACTTAATATGAGGCGAGCCCGAGCACATGTAGGATCACGTAAGCTCTGTCGCACCTCTCGCAAGCTTGCATTTGCGCCACCGCGAACGAAGGTTGCGGACTTTGGCTCCGTTTCGCGTCTAACGAATGGGGATTGGAATTCCGGCCTTAGCCAGCCCCTCCATGAAATGCGCTTGATCCTCGGGTCGATGGATGCGCATCGCCACCTCGCGGCGAAGATTGCCCAGAAAGCCTGGCGCATTGGTCTCGATCCATCGGCGCTCCTTGGCCGCGTCCACGCTTTTTTCAAGTTGCCCGAGAATGGCCGCAACGATCAGATGATAGAGCGGATTGGCCTGGGCATCGGCCGCCCTGATCCATTGCTCGGCGGCGACATAGTTTCGCTGCATATAGAAACACACGGCGAGGCCGGTCTCGAAATAGCCGAGCGGCCCCGGATTTCTGCTGACCGCATCAGAGACAAGGGCACAGCCTCGTTTCCATTGTCCTGAGAGAGCCATCCGGAGGCCGTATTCGGCGCTGAGTTCGGGATCGTTCGGATTCATGGCAAAGGCGCGCGCGCCTATGTTCAAGGCCGTATCGACGTCTCCGCGGAAGAAGAAGGCGAGCATCTCGGCCTGCAGGCCCCGCACGTTCTGCGGATCAAGTTCTACAGCCCGTCTGGCTGTTTCCATCGCGAGGTCGAGCGGCGGCGAAGTGGGGACGTCGAGTCGATATCGAAACCGCAACTGGTCAATGTAGGTCAATGAAAGTAGCGCCCAGGCCGTGGCATAGCCAGGAAAGCCCTTCACGGCCCGCTTCAGGCAGTCCTGAACTGACGCATGGGTCTGAGGATTGAGATCAGCGCGATAGCCGTAATAGGCCAAAGTACATTGATACGCTTCCCAATCGTCCGGTGGCGAGCTTGCCACTTTGGAAGCATCCGCTGCAAATATGACGCCATAAGGCTGCGCGAGCGCGCTGGCCACCGCACGCGCAACGTCGCTCTCCAATTCGAGAACATTGCGAACCTGCAGATCCTCGCTGTAGCTCTCAGCCCATAGAACGGAGCCGTTCGCTCGATTTACGAGACGTGTCGAGAGCCAGAGTTTGTCACCTGAAAACCGAACGCTGCCCGAGAGGGCATAGCGCGCTGGCGGCGCTGCTTTCAGCGGCGTTTCGCCCGAAGTGCCGGGAGGCCGGTCGGCGATCACGACGATTTCTTTGAATTTTGAGATCTGCTCGATGACCTTGTCCGTCAACCCTCTGGCGACGATTTTCGAGTCGCCGGTCCCGGACAGATCTTCAAACGGGACGACGATCACTCCGGGCACATCCGGCGCGGTCGATACTTCCGTTGCTGCATTTCGCATCGCGCCCGGGGCTTCGGTTCCTCGCCAACCTACATAGAGTGCGCTTGCCCCGAGGATGCAAAAGAGCGTGGCGGCAAGGAAGACTGTCTTCCATCCCCGACCCCCACTTTCCCCGCCAGTTTCCACCGCCCGGACCTGGGAGGAGGAAACCGCATCCGGAGGGTCGCCACGATCATGCCGGCTGAAAACAGGAACGTAACCGCCCTTAGGTATGGTTATAGTGATGGGATCGTTCTGACCTGCAAGCAGGTAATAGCGCTCAAGCGCTCGCCTGAGGCGCGCCGCTTCTATTCGAACGACCGGGTCGTTCTGCGAGTCGAACGACGAGTCTCGGCCAAAGACCTCCACCGCAATCGAATAACCCTTTATCCGATCCCCTCGGCCGGCAACGACCTCATCAACGACGTAAGCAAGAAATCTGCCCGTTCGTGCTGGCACGTCGAATTCCGGGTTCGCCTGGATCCGGTCCAACTGCGCGCGAATTTCGGGCTCTGGCGGCAACGCCATTGCCGCAGCGTCGACTTCGGAACGGGCCTGGACCATTGCCTTTGCCCCTCCCACAGGCTGCAGCGGGTCCATTGCCTGCCGCATATTCCTGTTTACTCACGTAACCTACATCCCTGCATTGATCCAGCGCAATATACTCTCCCTCGAATGGTTCCAGGTTGCGAGGGCTGCTCAAAAAATGGGTGTGCGGTCTGAAGGCGCTGTAGGGAAGAATGGATTGCAGGCTGCCACGCGCCGCTTTCCGACGCGTGGTCCCGAGATCGAGACGTTGTTTGCGCGAGATGAGAACTTCCGCGGCATGTGTGACGACCTTGCCGCAGCCGAAAAGGCCCTCGCTGCGGTCGAGCACCTGCCGGAAAATATTCGCGCGACACGGCGCCTCGAGTACGAGGAACTGGTTGGCGAACTTGTAGCAGAGATCGAAAAAGCGCTTGATCAGGCGAATATTTTCCCGATCTCGCGGCCACCGAAGCACTAGCGGGCAGATGCCATGAAACTTCTCAAGGAGCGCTGGACCGCCTACGACGCCAAGCGTATCAGCGTGAAACCGCCCTCCGATGCGACCGTGACGCTGCTGGAGCGCGCCTTTACATCGCCTGTCTGGTACACTCCAAAGTCCCGAGGAACTGCAGAAAATGTCATCGATCGAGGCGAGATACGGAAGGCCTGAAACAGGAACGGCCCTGATTTGTAGGCAATAGGGGGTGCGACCGATGGCAGTGGGCGGATACCGGGCCCGGAGGAGTATTCTTATGATGATGCCGTTTGAGCGATATTTGGCGGCGGTCTGCATAACAGCCGCCAGTATGACCGCCGTAGGCGCAGCCGAGACGGAGCAAGCAGTCGACATCGCTATCATTGCAGCGCAGATCCGCAGCCAAGGCTACTCTTGCGCCAACCCGACTTCGGCGGAAAGCATCGCGGCAGAGTCAGGCCCTAATGAGCCCGTCTACCTGCTGCGATGCGAGAACGCGAGCTACAAGGTGCGCCTTGTTCCCGACCAGGCCGCAAAGGTCACGCTGGTCGAATGAGCGAAGGCAGCGTGAGCAATGATAATGATACCATGCCGGGGCACCGGCAGTGGCACCTTGACGCGTCGCGAGGCGTTGATGGCCAGTGTTGCGTGCGTCGCTTCCGGATTTGCGAGACCCGCGGTGCTGGCCGGCCTGGCCTGCGCAGCCCCGGCATGGGCTCTATGGAGACCTCCCAATATGTCTATGTGGTGGCCGATGACATGGGATGGGGCGATGTCGGAATCCACGGCTGCTCCGACATCAAGACGCCCACACACAGTCCAGGTGCACGCCAAGTCGGGCGGCGCTAATTACTGGTCGCTATCCGCTGCGCTACGGTCTGCAGACGGGCGTGGTGCCGGCAGCCGGTTCCTATGGCATTCCGATGCCTGACGAATTCCTCGGAAGGTCACGATCGTTTCTGTGCGCTCCCAACTACTGCCAGGGCTACCGTCCACCGATCGACACGTCGACCCGCCATCTGGGGGCTTCAGGTGCATGGAGAGGGACGACGCCTATATGAACCGGCACCAGCCAAGGCGGACGGCTTCGCCGGCCTGCTCGCAGAGAACTCGGCATGCCGACCGATCCACGGCGACAAAAGCTCATCGGTGCAGGGAGGGAACCTACCGGCAATTGCCGTGCGTATATCCCCGTCATGCGAACGCTGCTTCGGCGTCACATTCCGGTTCCCACTTTTCAATAGCTTCATCGGTAATGCGCTCTTTTCCGCTTTCGATTGCCTCGGTAGCCAGGGGAGTTGAGGCGGGTCGCCAGCAGAAGTTTGTCGCCGTCACCCGTCGCTTTCCGGCGCGAGCCCATCACATCGAGGAACTGCTCGAGCGAGACGAGAATTTCACGGCATGTGTGACGACCTTGCTGGCGCCGAGCAGGCCCTTGTGGCCGTCGAGCACCAGCCGGAAAACCTCCGCACGACACGACGTCTGGAATACGAGGGACTGGCAGCGGAAATCGAACGAGCGCTGGACCGTGCCAATATTTCTCGAGATCGCCAAAGACACTAGTAGTGGGGTGCCAATGAAACTGCTTGGGGAGCCTCTCGTCCACTTCGCCATTGGGGGCGTCGCCCTGTTCGCTTTCGTTGCAGAAAAGCGGTGATGCTCGCGATGCCAGGGACGCCTCATTCGCGGCGAGGTGCCTTTTCGTCTTCACCGGCCCGACGACCAGCGGTAGCGAAGGCGGGCCTGTCCGTGCCGTCGCTGGCGCCGGCAGGAAACGCTACGCCACCTGCTGAACGCGTTGGTGCCCGGTGACCCCAAATCGGTCAACTTGCTGAGACGGCTGGGAGCGGCGGCTGAACATTAGACGGCTCAATTCAACATTCCTGGCAGAAACTACAGGATGCTACGGGCGCTGCGCCCCGTGCTCGGTTAGTCTGCGCAGCACATTAGGCGGGTCGCTTTGGAGCCCAATCCATGCGCGGAGAGCTGCACATGTTCAGAAAACTGGCCGCATTGACGCTAACAACCGTGGCGATCGCCTTCGCGCCGGCGATCGCCTTTGCACAATCCGGATCGGCCCCTCCGTCCCACAAACCTCTGGAAAAGACAATCGGTCAGGCCCGCCCTGAGGTCGTGCCCTCGCTGATCGTGATGAACGCCAGTGGAGCGACGCTCGATGCCAGCACATTGACGTTGAAGGGCATCGCGCCCAACTCTATCGTCTTCGCCGACCGCCCAGTGCGCGCAGCGGGGCATTCTCTGACGAGTGTACTACTTGCCGAGTGGAACCCGGAGTATCCAGATGGCTTCCACGCCGATCCGCCCAACGCGACTGTGTCGGTCTTCGGCGAAACCGACAAGACGGTCTATGATGCCGTCGTTACCCTGAAGAACCCCAGGATGCAGGGCGCCGACCTCGTCTTCGACGTCGATGTGCTCGAAGGCAGCCTCGCGGGCGCCAACGGTCCGGCAGCGGTCTTCATCGACATCATCGGCCGGCCGCTGACGCCACTTTCCTTTGCCGGCGTCGCGCGGCGCACCGCCTATCGCGGGGCCTGGTACGCCGGCGCTGCGGCCGCAGCGGCGGCCGCACCTTATTACTATGGCCGGCCGGCCTGCGGCTATCCTCCATATCCGCCCTGTTACTGATGCGGGGCCGAGAGTCTGCTCGAACAGCTACCGTGCACGGTGTTGAGGGCGAGCGAGCCTTTATGCTGGATGCCTCAAGCAAGCCCGCAAATCCCGGCACAGTCAGGTTGTGCCGGCCACTGTGGCGCGAGCCTGGCGCGACAATTCGCGAGAAGCGTTTGCGTTGCCGCCAGGTACCCGCCCAAATCCAAGGAGGAGAATGAGCATGAACCGCATAGCTACTTTTTCCGTAATAGCCGCCATATCGGCTCTGAGCTTCGGCGGGCTCGCACTTGCCCAGGGCGCCATGAACTGGCCGAGCGAAATCGAACAGACGGTGCGCGACTTCAAGGGCGACAAGGTGACGGTCGTTGATATCAGCACCTTGGCCGAGCAGAACCAGACGCGGATGTGGGTCGAGCACGCGACGCCGGAGCAGCGCGCCGCCCTCCTCGCAGCGATAGACGCCAACAAGCCGCTGGCCGAGATGTTGAAAGCACAGAATGTTGAGATGGACAATATCGGCGGCGCCGAAGAGGCGACCGATGGCTCGCTGACAATCTACGTGCGCTGAGCCTCGGCTTGTCGATCAGCGGGATGCGGAGTGGTTTACTGTCGCATCCCGCACACGTGCCGGTCGCCAGATCGGAGTGCACGATCCAACTTCATACTAATGCATGTCGCCAAAAGTCGTGCAGCGGTTTTGGGACAACGACAAGACAAAAACAAGCATCGCGTCGCATGAGTCCGAGTGAACGCGACGCGCTTTAGAAATCACGCTGCTCAAGCTTGCCGGACTTCGGAATTCTCTGCGCTACGCATCGGCCAAAGGAACGCCAGGCTCGACAGGCCGCGCGCCGGCGCGGAAGAGACATCGCGATCCCGCATTGACCCGAAGGACCAGAGCGTCGGCACGCGCCAAGAGACGGGCCGACAAACCTGAGGAGAAACCGCAATGAGGATTCCATATGCAGCCGCATCGGCGGTGCTGGCCCTTGGGCTTGCCATCGGCCCCGCAAGCGCGCAGAGCGTCACCGGCACGCTTGGATCGCCCAGCGCCACGACCACGATCGACGGCAAGCAATTGCCGGCGCCCGATCCGGCATTCGGCGGCGTGATCAAGGACGATGCGCTCCAGTCGAAAGCGTGGTGGGCGCCGCGCATCGTGCCGCCAAAGGACGCGCCGAACGTGCTCCTGATCATCACGGACGATGCCGGCTTCGGCGTGCCGAGCACCTTCGGCGGCGTCATCCCGACGCCGACGATGGACCGCATCGCCAGTGAAGGTCTGCGCTACAACAACATCCACTCGACCGCGCTGTGCTCGCCGACGCGCGCCGCACTGATCACCGGCCGGAACCATCACTCGGCGGGTTTCGGCGTTATCTCCGAGCAGGCATCGGGCTTCCCAGGCTACAACAGCATCATCTCCGAGGACAAGGCCACCATCGGCCGGATCCTTCTCGACAACGGCTACGCCACCGCCTGGTTCGGCAAGGACCATAACACGCCGGCCTTCGCGGCGAGTTCCATCGGGCCGTTCGACCAGTGGCCGACCGGGCTGGGCTTCGAGTATTTCTACGGGTTCGTCGGGGGCGACGCGAACCAGTGGCAACCGAACCTTTTCCGCAACACGACCCAGATCTACCCCTTCGAAGGCAAACCGGGCTGGAACCTGGTTACCGCGATGGCCGATGACGCCATCGACTACCTGACGCGCCTCAATCAGACGGCGCCGGACAAGCCGTTCTTCATCAAGTACGCGTCCGGCGCGACGCACGCTCCGCACCACCCGACCAAGGAATGGGTGGACAAGATCCAGGCCATGCATCTCTTCGACGGGGGCTACAACAAGGTTCGCGAGCAGATCTTCGAGAACCAGAAGAAACTCGGCGTGATCCCGCAGGAAACCCGGTTGGAGGCTTGGCCGACGGAAGTCCTGACGAACTGGGATGACCTGACTGCCGAGGAAAAGAAGCTCTTCATCAAACAGGCGGAGGTTTTCGCCGCCTACGCCGCATACAACGACCATGAGATTGGGCGTGTCGTCCAGGCCATCGAGGACATGGGCAAGCTCGACAACACGCTCATCGTCTATATCAACGGCGACAACGGCACGAGTGCCGAAGGCGGCCCTCTCGGGACCCCCAATGAGGTCGCCTTCTTCAACGGCATCAACAAGATGCCAGTCGACGTGCAGATGAAGTGGTACGACGTCTGGGGCACCGAGCAGACCTACAACCATATGTCGGCAGGCTGGTCCTGGGCCTTCGACACGCCCTTCACCTGGTTCAAGCAGAACGCGTCGAGGCTCGGCGGCGTCCGGCAGAGCATGGCGGTCTCCTGGCCGGCCCGCATCAAGGACAAGGGCGGGCTGCGCGAGCAATTCATGCACGTGATCGACGTGGTGCCCACCATTCTCGATGCGACTGGTATTCCCGCCCCGGATACAGTGGATGGCATCAAGCAGGCGCCGATCGAGGGCACAAGCTTCGCCTACACCTTCGATAAGGAGAACGCCAAGGAGCCCACCCGACACAAGACCCAGTATTTCGAGATGATGGGTCAGTGGGCGCTCTATAACGACGGCTGGCTGCTCAGCACCAAAGTTAACCGCGCACCGTGGGAGGCATACGGTCCGGCGAATCCCGACCCGCTGAACAACCAGGTGCTCGAACTCTACGATCTCACCAAGGATTTCAGCCAGTCCCAGAACATCGCCGACCAGCACCCTGACAAGGTCAAGGAGATGAAGGATCTCTTCATTGCAGAGGCGAAGAAATACCAGGTCTTCCCGATGGACGCCTCGGTGGCGGCCCGCATCGTGGCGCCGCGCCCGAACATCACTGCCGGCCGCACGGAGTTCACCTACATCCATCCGATGACCGGGCTGCCGCAGGGCGACTCGCCAGCCATCCTCAACAGCTCCTATTCCTTCACTGCGGATATCGATGTGCCGGAAGGGGGCGCCGAGGGAATGATCGTGACTTCGGGCGGACGCTTCGCCGGCTACGGCTTCTACCTGCTCAAGGGCAAGCCGGTGTTCCTTTGGAATCTCGTCGACCTGAAGCGCGTCAAGTGGGAGGGCCCGGACGCACTGACGCCTGGCCAACACACCCTCGAGTTCGACTTCAAGTATGACGGGCTCGGCACCGGCACGCTCGCCTACAACGACATGAGCGGACTCGGCCGGTCCGGCACCGGCTCGCTCAAGGTGGACGGCAAGGTCGTCGCGACCCAGACGATGGAGCGCACCCTGCCGATGATCCTGCAGTGGGACGAAAGCTTCGATGTCGGCTCGGACACGCTCACCGGTGTCAACGACGCCGACTACCAGCCGCCGTTTACCCTGACCGCCAAGCTCAACAAGCTGACGCTGAAGGTCGATCGGCCCAAGCTGACCGAGGAAGACATCAAGAAGCTCAAGGCGGCCCAGGGGGCCGCGAGCGACGGCGCCGCCGGACAGGCCGTGGCGGTCGACGGCAACCCGGTCCACCACGTGCAGGCGGGGCCGCAATAGTCCGAGCGACGGGCAATGCTCCCGAACCGGCTGCGGACCTGGGGGTCAGCCTCGGGCCCGCAGACCACGAGAAGACGGGATGGCCAGCGCCAGTGTATTTTCGATCGCTGTCCATCGAGCTTCATCGGTGGCCGAGCGCGAAACCCTTGACTTGCCCCTTGTCAAGGCCGCGGCTTGCTCATCAAATCGACATCACGGGAACAGGAAGCGCGATTGGAAGCGGGTGTTCAAAGACTGACGGGCAGGAAGCGGCACTTGATTGTAATGGGAACCCGGGCCGATGTCGAAAGCCAGCCGTAAGCACGAGCCGGTCGCCCGCTCACATCCGCAGTCGGCTGGCGTGCCGCGTCGCTTCAAGCAGGCGCGCGCCCTCCGGGCCAAACTTGCGATCCTGGCGATGGTCTTGGGCGGCGTCGCGATGGCCTTCTGGCTTGTCAACGATGGCATCTGGCCATCGCGTGTGTCGCGCGAGACTGGCGGCTCGTCCTCTGCCGCGACGTTCGTCGGGAGCGAGACCTGCGCCGGGTGCCACGGCGCGGAAGCGAATCTCTGGCGTGGTTCGCAGCATAAGCTCGCGATGGACCACGCGACCGACGGTTCCGTGCGGGGCGACTTCAACGACGTGCGTTTCGATCATTACGGGGTACAATCACGCTTCTTCCGCAAGGGTGGAAAATTCCTCGTCGAAACCGACGGGCCGGACGGCAAGCCGGCGACCTTCGAAGTCAAATACACGTTCGGTATCGATCCCCTGCAGCAATACCTGATCGAGTTCCCGGACGGCCGGATTCAGGCGCTTTCGATTGCCTGGGACAGCCGCCCAAGGGAGCAAGGCGGACAGCGCTGGTTTCATCTCTATCCGGGCGAGCCAATCCGTCACGACGACATTCTGCACTGGACCAAGCCCAATCAGAACTGGAACTATATGTGCGCCGAATGCCACTCGACTGGCGTGCGCAAGAACTACGATGCCGCAAGTGATCGCTTCGCAACGTCTTGGTCCGAAATCAGCGTCGGCTGCGAGGCCTGCCACGGCAAGGGCTCCGGCCACGTCGCCTGGGCGCGCGACCGCCAAAGCTGGTGGCCGTTCGGCAAGACGGAAAGCCCGGACAAGGGACTAGGGGTCCGCTTCGACGAACGGGCGAGCGTCGGCTGGTCACACGATACCGGGACGGGAAAGCCGCGGCGCAGTGCATCGCCACCGCTGCTGCGCAAGGAGGTGGAAACCTGCGGCCTGTGTCATGCGAGGCGCGGCCAATTCTCCGAGGATTGGGTGCCCGGAACGTGGCTGTCCGACACTCACAGGATTTCGCCGATCGATCGCAGCCTGTTTGAGGCCGACGGCCAGATGCGCGACGTCGAGGAGACCTACAACTACGGTCCCTTCAAGCAGAGCAAGATGTTCGCCGGAGGCGTCACTTGCAGCGACTGCCATGACCCGCACAGCGCCGCGCTGCGCCTTCCGGGGGACGGCGTCTGCGGACAGTGCCACGCATCGGAGACGTACGAGACCGCTGCCCATCGCCACCACGACAAGGCGAACCCGCCGCTGGCATGCGCATCCTGCCACATGCCAGAACGCACCTATATGGTGATCGACCAGCGGCATGATCACAGCTTCCGCATCCCGCGACCGGATCTGTCAGCCAAACTCGGCACCCCCAACGCCTGCAACGACTGCCATCGGGAGGAATCGGCGCAATGGGCAGCCGCGGCGGTCGAGCGCTGGTTCGGGCCGCAGCGCAAGGGATTTCAGAATTATGCTGAAGCATTCCATGCAGCGTGGACCGATCGTCCCGATGCGAACAAGCTTCTCGCCCCCGTCGCCAGCGACCCGGCCGCATCGCCCTTCGTTCACGCCAGCGCACTGACCGAGTTGAGCGCGTACTTGTCCGCCCTCAACGTCGATCTTGCGCGATCCGGGCTTTCCGATCGTGACCCGATGGTGCGCCTCGGTGGGCTCGATATGCTCGAAGGCGTGCCCGCTGATCAGCTCTGGCCGCTGGTGTCGCCGCTTCTGTCCGACCCGGTCCGCGGCGTGCGCCTCAGGGCGGTGTCGCTGCTGGCGGCGGTTCCGGCTGCAAGCCAGCCTTCAGCCGATCGCGATAGCTTCGAGCGGGCGGTGGCCGAGTTCATCGCCGCCCAGCGCACCAATGCCGATCGCCCTGAGGCACGCAGCGCGCTGGGGACCTTCCTAGCCCAGCGCGGGCTCGTTGCGGAGGCGCAAGCCGAATACAAGGCTGCGCTGCGCTTGAGTCCGCAATTCACGCCGGCAGCAGTCAATCTCGCCGACCTCTACAGGCAACTCGGACGGGACGCCGACAGCGAGCAGCTGTTGCGCGCTGCACTCGCCGACTTCCCGAAGGACGCGGACGTTCATCATGCGCTCGGCTTGACGCTCGTGCGCCTCAACCGGTTCGACGAGGCACTTGCGGAACTGCGTCAGGCGGCCGAACTCGCGCCCGACCAGGCACGATATGCCTATGCATACGCGATCGCCTTGCATTCGGCCGGGCGCGCCGGCGACGCGATTGCCGTGCTGCAGGCGAGTCTGGCGCGTCATCCTCATGATCGGGACACTTTGCTGGCGCTGACGACGCTCAGTCGCGATAGCCGCGATCTCGTCGCCGCGCTCGACTATGCCGAACGGTTGCTCCGGCTCACCCCGAACGATCAGGATCTCGCTCGCTTCGTTCAGGAGCTTCGGCGATTGAAGAACTCCGGGCAATGAGGCTTGGGCAACAGCCGAGGATCCCAGCACCGGAATTTCCTGTCGGCATCGACGAGCGGCACCAATGGGTCGAAACGCGTCGATCGCAGCTTCCGAGGTAAGGTCTGGAGGTGGCGCAAACCTGCAACTCGGCGGCATCTATGCATGTCCGCTGTCGCACCTTGTCGCGTGATGTCCCAACGGCTGGCCGGCAAGTCTAGAAAGCCAACGCGCAGCCGTCCTTGCGCGGGTCCGAGCCCGCCTGCAAGACGCCGTTGATCGAATCGATCAGGATCGCCTGCCCGCCGCCATGCGGCATCTCGGCGACCATGACCTCATGGCCGAGTGCCGCGAGCCCTTTCAGCACGTCCTCGCGGATGCCGCGTTCAGCCTCGAAGCGGCCCATCTGGTGGAAGCCGCGGGCGCAGTCGATCGCCTCCTGCACATTCATGCCGAAATCGACGATGTTGGTCAGCACATGGCTCTGCCCGACCGGCTGGAAGCCGCCGCCCATCACCCCGAAAGACAGCCACGGCCGGCCATCCTTCATCGCCATCGCCGGGATGATGGTGTGCAGCGGGCGTTTGCGCGGTCCCACGCAATTGGGGTGCGCAGGATCGACGCGGAAACCGATGCCGCGGTTATGCAGCAATACGCCGGTCTTCGGGCTGCTGATGCCGGTGCCGTACGACCAGAACAGCGAATTGATGAAGGAGCAGGCATTGCCCTTTTCGTCGACCACGCTGATGTAGACGGTGTCGCGATAGGTGGTGGCACCCGCTGGACCGGCGACCGGCATGGCCTTCTTCAGGTCGATGCGGCTGCGCAGCTCGTCGGCAAAGGCAGCGGAAAGCAGCTTTTCCACCGGCACGTCGGCAAAGTCGGGATCGGCGACATATTTGTCGCGCGCCTGGAAAGCGAGCCTTGTGGCCTCGGCTTCAATGTGGAAACGCTCGACGCCGACCGGATCGTATCTCCCCAGATCGAAGCCCTTCAGGATATTGAGCATCAGCAAGGTGGTGATGCCGACGCCGCTTGGCGGGATTTCCAGAAGTTCTATTCCGCGATAGGTCGTGGATATCGGATCGACCCAGAAGGCCTCTTGCGCGGCGAAGTCGTCGAGCGCGTGCATACCGCCGAGGCTGCTGAGGTAGCCCACCATGTCCTCGGCGACCCAGCCTGAATAGAAGCCGTCACGGCCCTTGGCGGCGATCTCACGCAGAGCCTTCGCGTGCTCGGGCTGGCGAAACAGTTCGCCCGCCCTCGGGGCGCGACCATCCTTCAGCCACATGCGCGCACTGTTGGCGTCCGCTTTGAGCTTGTCTTCGTTGCGGCTCCAATCGACGGCAACCCGTTCGGTGACCGCAAAACCCTCCTCCGCATGGCGAATGGCGGGCTGCAGCAGGTCACCCAGCGGCATGGAGCCGAAACGCTGGTTCAGCTTGCTCCAAGCATCGACCGCGCCGGGAATGGTGACCGCATGCACCGAGGTGAGAGGGATCTCCTTCAGTCCCTGCTTCAGCAGGTGTTCGGCGGTGAGGCCCTGGGGCGCACGGCCCGATCCGTTGAGGCCGAAGACCCGATTGCCATTGGCGACATCGGTGCCGGCGGGAGCAAAGAGAACGAAATTGTCGCCGCCGATGCCGGTTGAACCGGGCTCCACCACGCATTGCACGGCGCAGGCGGCAATCGCGGCATCGGCGGCATTGCCGCCGCGGCGCAGGATCTCGATGGCCGTGAGCGTGGCAAGGGCGTGCGAGGTGGCGGCGGCGCCGTGCCGGCCCATGACGACGGAGCGGCCAGGCAGGTGCAGGTCACGCATGGGGCAGGAACTCCAAGAGACGAGAACAACTCAGGCGCACGAGCCTAGGCGCCTGCCGGGCGGATGGAAAGGCCGGAGTTGATGCGCGCTGCGCCGCAACCGATCGCCCGGCGCATGCGCAGAAGCGATTGGCGACAGCACTTCTGGGCTGCCCAACGCCCCGCAAGAGGCGCATAATCCCATCCCTTCCAAGCGATCAGGCGGAGGACGGCCGATGTTCGATGCTGGCAGAAAGACGGATGCCGAATATGCGATCGAGTACATCCAGGAAAATCCGGAAGCCGGTCTTTGTTGCGAGGATCAGCGCTGGTGGATTACGCCGAACGCCAACGAGACCGATCAGCAGATCCTGTTCCTCGACGCCGTCGAGGCGGAGCGCCTGAAGGACGATGCACGCCTTCAAGCCGTGCCTGACATCGCCCACCCCGGCCGAGCTCTCTGGATCATGCGGAAGATGACTTAGGGGCGGCGAGCGGACTGCGACCAACGGAGGAAAGCTGGCCGCGCTAGAGCAGCCCCCGTCCAGCAAGGTTGCGCATCAGCGCCGCCGCGCCGAAGCTCCAGGGCGCACATTCCGTCGAAAGCCGGACGGTGTTGGTCAGCCGGCCGAGCTCCGCGTTGGCGATCGTCACGACGTCGCCCAGCTTGTGGGTGAAGCCCTGGCCGGGTTCGTCGCGGTCTTCGACGGGAGCGAAGAGCGTGCCCATGAACAGCATCAGGCCATCGGGATATTGGTGGTGCGGACCGATGGTCTGGGCGACGAGGTCGAGCGGGTCACGGCTGATCTCCGCCATCGAGCTTCGGCCGGTAAGCCGATAGCCGTCCTCCCCTTCGACGAACAGGGTGAGCTCGGCCTTGCGGACATCGTCGATCGTGTAGGTTTCGTCGAAGAGGCGAATGAAGGGGCCGATGGCACAGGAGGCGTTGTTGTCCTTGGCCTTGCCGAGAAGCAGCGCGGAGCGGCCCTCAATGTCGCGCAGGTTGACGTCGTTGCCGAGCGTTGCGCCCTTCACCTGACCGCCGGAGGAGACCGCGAGCACGATCTCCGGCTCCGGATTGTTCCAGTGCGAGGCGGGGTGCAGGCCGACATCGGCACCGGGACCGACCGCCGAAAGCACCTGGGCCTTGGTGAAGACCTCGGCATCCGGGCCGATGCCCACTTCCAGATATTGCGACCAGACGCCCTCCTCCTGGAGTGCTGCCTTGACGCGGGCTGCTTCCGGCGAGCCGGGCTTCAGGTTGCGCAGGCTGTCACCGATGACTGCGGTGACGCGGCTGCGGATCGCCTCGGCACGGGAGGCGTCGCCCGCCGCCCGCTCCTCGATGACGCGCTCGATCATCGAGCGCGCGAAGGTGACGCCACAGGCCTTCACCGCCTGCAGATCCGAGGGGGCAATCAGATGAAGGGTCGATGCCTCCGTCTTCCGCGCGAGGCAGTCCTCAAGCGAGGCGAGTCGGTCACCGGACATGGCGCGCACATGCGCGACCGGATCCGGAAGCTCGAGCAGGTCGCGCATGGTCGGCGTCGTTTTCGAGGTGATATCGAACAGAGCGCCGTCACGGATCGTGACAAGCGACGGCCCGCCGAGATCGGGTCTCCAGACGCGGCCGACAAAAGTGCCCTTGCTAAACGCTGTATCGGTCATGCTGCCTCTTCCTCCATGAGCGCTCTATTTCTTGCAGCCGAGAAGGGGGCTGTAAAGTCGACGGCGGGCGTGAACATCCCTTGGGTTGCAATATCCGGAACATTGCAAATTTTCACGCGTTTACCGTTATGCCACGCGCCCCCCGGCCGCCCTTGTCGCTTCGCGACGGCGCGAAATCCGTTGCCCACGACTGCCGGGGAAGGTTCAGGAGCAGTCGCCTGTGGCCAGGAGGACGCCAAGAGAGGATGAACGCAATGAACAAGCAGGAAGACTTCAAGGACAAGCCGGTAATCGATCCGGTGACCGGGCAGCCTATGCCGCAAACGCAGATGAGCGATGTGCCTCCGGCCCGCTCGGGGCGCAGCAACTGGCCGATCGTCATCATCCTGCTCGCCGGTCTGGTATTGGCGCTGATCGCCTGGCTGCCGGCTGAACTGAGCCGCGATTCGGCCGAAACGGCGGCACCGCCGCCGACGACGGACCAGCCGGCGACTGGCCAGGCAACCCCTGATGCGACGGCGCCGGGCACGGGCACGACGGGCCAGGCCACGCCGCCGGCCGACACCGGCACGGCACCCTCCAGCGGAACGGCGACGCAGCCGGCACCCGAAGCGACGCCGCAGCAGGGTACCCAGACGCCCGAAACGCAGGGCTCTACCCCGGGCACCACGCCCAATATGACGCAGCCCGCACAGTAAACGGCTGACCGTACCGGTGGCTGGAGGGCTCTCCCTCCGGCCAATTCGCGGAGTGGGATCACGCGGCAGATCGAGCGCGCGCTCAATTCGGCTTGATCGATGCCGCGATCATCGCATCCCAGCCCGCGGCTGCGCAGTCGGCGATTGCCAGCAGGGTTTCTCGTGTCGCCCCGTCGCGGGCTTCGATTGACATTCCGTGCTGGAGCGAAGCGACATAGGCCGCGATTGCCGCGCATGGGGTGCCTTCCGGCAGGTCGCCTTCTGCGATGGCGCGCTCAAACCGCCGCTCGAGCGCAACCTGCTTCTGAAGACGACGCATCTTCAGCGCGTCACAGACCTCTGCATCCCCGCCCGCCATCTGCGGCGCCGAGAGCACGACCATGCAGCCGCGCGGTTCGCCGCCGCGGGTGAAGTTGTCGGCGGTGCGTCTCAGGAGGTCATGTACCGCCGCCTTGGCCGTGGGCGCCGACTCCAGATGATCCCAGATGCCGGCGCCATCCGTCCGGCCATAGAGATCGACCGCTTCGATGAAGAGCCGTGCCTTGCTGCCGAAGGCGGCGTAGAGGCTCGGCGGTTTCAGCCCCATTGCCTGGGTCAGATCCGCAAGCGACGTGTTGTCGTAGCCCTTATCCCAGAACAGCTGCATGGCACGCGCCAGCGCCTCCTCTCGGGAAAAATTGCGTGGACGGCCGCGGCTCGGCATGGGAGCAATTCCTTTCTGTATCGATCAATACATAAATCGCTTGACAGTGCCTGGCAAGTCGTCTCTCCATATATGTATCGATCACTACAAATATGGAGAGACGCAGTGACGAATCTGAAAGACAAGGTGGCCCTGGTGACGGGCGGCAGCCGTGGCATCGGCGCGGCAATCGCAAAACGGCTGGCGGCGGAAGGCGCAACCGTAGCGGTGACCTACAGTCAATCCAAGGCGAAGGCCGAGACGCTGGTGACGGAGATCACGCGGGCCGGCGGCAGCGCGTTGGCAATCAAGGCGGACAATCGCGAGGCGGGCGCCGTCGAGGCCGCCGTCCAGACAGTCGCCGAAAAACACGGCCGCATCGATATCCTCGTCAACAATGCCGGTGTATTCGATGCCGGAACGGTGACGGAGGTGACCACCGACGATTTCGACCGGACAATCGACGTCAATGTGAAGGCCGTGTTCCTTGCGACGCGCGCCGCGGCTGCGCACATGCCCGATGGTGGACGTGTCATCTCGATCGGCAGCAACCTCGCCGCCCGCGTTCCGTGGCCCGGCATGAGCCTTTATGTGCTGAGCAAGAGCGCCCTGGTCGGGTTTACCAAGGCGGTGGCGCGCGATCTCGGGCCGAGGGGGATCACCGTCAACGTTGTCCATCCCGGCTCGACGGATACGGACATGAACCCTGCCGATGGCGAGCACGCCGGTCCGCAGCGCGGGCTGATGGCGATCCCGCGCTTCAACGAAGCAAGCGATGTGGCAGGTGTCGTCGCGTGGCTTGCTGGTCCCGACGGCCGCAGTGTCACCGGCGCCGAATTCACCATCGACGGCGGCACCAACGCCTGAACCGACTGGCAAACGAACAAGACCGGAAGCATTGCTCCGGCCTTGTTCAAGCATTGCGCGCAGCCTGCCCGCACAATACTTGAAACGCGCTTCCGGACGGAAAACCGCCCGATACTTCTTGCGGAATTGCTTTAGACCAGGAAGCGTTCCGGGCGGTAGGGCGCGATATCGATCACTGTCTTTTCGCCGGTCATGGCCTCTGCCAGCGCCCGGCCGGTCACGGGCCCGAGTGTCATGCCATGATGCGCATGGCCGAAGGCGAACCACAGGCCCTCGTGGCGCGGCGCCTTGCCGATGACCGGCATCATGTCGGGCGTGCAGGGACGCGCGCCCATCCATGGCTCCTCGTCGCGGCGTTCCGCGAGCGGGAAGAACTCGCGCGCCACTCGCTCGGCCCGCGTCAATTGCACTGGCGTCTTCGGCGCGTCGCGCCAGGCAAATTCGGCGCCGGTGGTGAGGCGCACACCGCGCAGCATCGGCGCGAGGAAATAGCCCCTCTCGGCGTCGAGCACCCAGTTGTTGAGTTGCGCGCCCTCCTGCACGCCGTAGTGCATATGGTAGCCGCGCTTGACCGCCAGCGGGAAATGGTAGCCGAGCTTGCGGGTGACCGTGTCAGCCCAGGGACCGAGCGCCACGACCACCTCGCGCGTCTCCAGCGGTCCCTCGGGTGTCGCGACGCGCCAGCCGGGGCCTTCGAGGATATGCTCCGTGGTTGCCGCGTCGCCGGAAACCAGACGCCCACCCAAGGACTGGAAATAGGCGAGATAGGCCTTGTTGAGGCTGTGCGGGTCGCGGATCGACCAGGGATCGCTCCAGCGCAGGCCGCCAACGAGATCGGCCCTGATCGACGGCTCGATCGTCTTCAGCTCGCTCGTCGAAAGCTTCTGGTGATTGACGCCGAAGCCGGCCGAGAGCTTCTCCGCCTCCTTGTAGGCGGCGTCTCGCTCCTTCTCCGTACGAAACACCTTCATCCAGCCATCCTTGCGGATGAGGTCGCCGGCGCCGGAGGCCTCGATCAGGTCCTGGTGCTCGCTGATCGAATGCTCGATCAACGGCGCATAGAGATGCGCGATGCGCTGGTGCTGGGTAAAGCCCGAATGCCACCAGTAGCGGGCCAAGAACGGCACTAGCCCCGGCAGGGCCCGGAAATGATAGGACGCGTCGATGGTATTGTTCAGCGCGTAGCGGAAGAGCGCCCCGAAGTCGTGCGGGAAGCCATAGGGAAACACCCCCTCGCGCTGGATCAGGCCCGCATTGCCGTAGGAGGTTTCCTCGCCGGCACCGCGACGGTCGAGCAGCACCACCGACTTGCCACGCCGCGCCAGATGGATGGCGGTGGAAATGCCGACGATACCGGCGCCGAGAACCACTACATCAGTCTTCATTTGCGGCTGCCCCATTGTCCGATCAAGTCAAGCCGCCGCCCCACGTCGGTTGCTCGCTCGAATATCGCTGCGGCTCAGGAGGATCCGCAGCAGATGGCTGTAGGAGATTGCCACGATCGAAGAGGCGACCTGATCTTCAGCCAAGTTCCAGCGATTTCACGATGCTCGGTACCCTCAAGGAAAAAGCTGCGGTTTCGGCATCAATAGCCAAGCCGGCCCGTAAGGGCAAGCAAGACCAAGCCGAGAGGTCAGATGCAGCAAGGGCGACGTTGCCGCCGCCCGTTTCGAACCCGCTCAAATTTGCGACCGCTCAGCCTCGACGCACCAGGCCTGCAACCAGCGAAATCACCAGGAAGACGAGGAAAAGGAAGAAAAGGACCTGCGCGATCCCCGCGGAGGCCCCCGCGATGCCACTGAAACCAAGTACACCCGCTATGATTGCCACAACGAGAAAGACAAGTGCATAGTATAACATAGCAATTCTCCTTGCCAGGATTACTGCAGAGCAAACGCCACAACTATCACTTTGTTCCGAATGGCATATGAAATGCGATCTACGCGAACCTTCATCTCAACAGACCATTAACCAATGATTTACCATGATAGACAAAAGAATCCCGATTCGAGACTGTTTGTACAGGAAACGCCCGGAACCTTCGCGATACTCTGACGTTCCTCCTCCAAGGAATATGCAGGGTCGAAATGAAAATGCCGGCAGCACATATCTGGAAAACTGCGGTTGAAGCGGGTCGGGAGAGAAGGGATATCCAGGACCGGAATCTCCACATCGGCAAGACGATGCGCGAACTATACGTCAGCAGCAGCGAAGATCAGAGCGCAAAACTCGAACATCTTCTCAAAGAACTTCGCCGGCGCGAACGGATGAAAAAGAAGAAATAACCAAACTCTGCAGGTGAATAAGAAGCGACCGTGACCAACACCGGACGTCTGGTCTTATTATATTTTCCCTTACCGTATTCGCACTTGAGCATTACTGGGGAATAATTCACCCTTGACGATATCAAGAATTTCCCCGTAGCCCATCGCGATCCTTCAGATTCGCGCCTTGCGCTTCATGTTTGGACACTTCGCATGTCCTATCGCAAAATCGCTGCGGACTTTCGCGCGGCATGCCTCAGCGCCGAGACATCCATTCGTCGATCTGTCGCTCAGCCTCGTCGCGCGCGACCCCGTAACGGGCTTGAATGCGCCCCGCAAGCTCCTCCCGGCGACCATCGATGACGTCGAGGTCGTCGTTGGTGAGTTCGCCCCAATGCGCCTGAACCTTGCCTTTCAGTTCATGCCATTTGCCTTTAACGATATCCCAGTTCATTGCTTCGCCTTTCGGTTGACGACGCCGCGGCGCGGCGCCCAGCGAATTCAATTGCGGCCCTTCGCATTGCCGCCGTGGCGCGCTGCGACGGCGTAGCTGCCGTCATCTAGCTGCATCTTGACCTGCAGGCGACCCGAAGCGGTAACCTGCCACTCGATCGTCGCCTCCTCCACAAACAGGGCCGGGTCGACCTCGGCACAGGCGCCATAGGCATGCTTGAAGCTCCCGGCGGTCGCCTCGATCGCCGGCGAAAGCAGTTCTCGGCATTCGTCTACAGTTTCGAAGGCTTCGATCGGCGCCGGCACCTCGCGGCAGGCATCCGTGGGCTGCATGCAGCCGACCAGGACCATGATGGCAGCGATATGTTCCATGGGCATGTTCCCAGCGTCAAGCTTGAGAACGGCAAACGGCTATGCATGCCCTCCCGTTCCGCCGACCGAGATCAAATTTTTGTTGGAACCTTTGCCCGCGTAATGCGTTGGCCGCGCCCGCCTCGCGCTTTAGATTCGCGAGAACACCACTCCCCACTCCGGCAGCCGTCACTGCCGCCGACGAGCACGACTGCGCGATACACTACCGCCGCACGATGCGATGCCCGAGCGGAGGCTATGGAACAAAACGCCGCAGTCGTCGTTTTCGCAACGATAACAGGTGCTGCGACTGCGGCCGAGCGATGGAGGAGATGCTGGGAGGCAAAGACACACCACACGGAGCTCGCTCCTTACGAGCAAGTCAAAGCTGGCCAATGACGCGGCACGGGGTGCGACCGACAGATGCCTCATTGTCGTCATTCTGTTCGTCATCAGTCCCGGCAAATCAATTTCGAGCAACCGATTCTATGTTCAACAGAGCAACCTTCAGATAGGAACGCGTCATGAAAAAGTTACTGATCGTAGCAAGCCTCATTCTCCCACTGGCCGCCTGCACGCAAACGGAAAAGGGTGCAGCAATCGGCGCAACCGGTGGCGCCATCATCGGTGGCGCAGCAACAGGCAATGTCAGAGGTGCAGCCGTCGGCGCAGCGATTGGTGGTGTCGCCGGTGCGCTCATCGGACATGCCAACGAGCCGGGCCGCTGCATCTATCGCGACCGCTACGGCCGTCGCTATGAGGCGGCCTGCTGATCGGCATGACAATGGAGAGACGGGCCAAAGCCCGTTTCTCCGTAAAGCGGGTTAGGACGCGCGTTCAGCCGTCGCTTCTGCTTTTTCCAGCTTTTCAAGCAGATCGATGAAGAGGTCGGGAACCGGCTCCTGTTCCAAGGCCTGGTATAGCGCCTTCAATCGGGCGCCGATCAATCCATGGGCATCCGGGCCTTCTGCGGCCACATCCAATTCCCTGCCCGGCCCATCCCGTCTTTCGATCCCGTCATCCATGCTCAATATCTACCGCCGCTTGCCGTCTTCCCGTGTCTTCAATCCGCCCGCACGGAAGACCGCTGCAGGGGTTTGCCGGATTTGCTCTAGAGCGCCGTGCGTTCAGATGAACGCACTAAGGTCGCTCTAGCACTTTGTTTCTAGAGCATCTTTCCACTTTCAAGTGATTCCACTTGAAAGTGGAATGCTCTAGGCCGAAAAACGTGTTCAAAACCATTCACGTATTCCGCCGGATCTCCCCTATCCTCAGAAAACAAACGAATCGTTTTGCACCTAAGGAAGTCGTTGATGTCACTTTCGACCCGGATCGCGCCACATCTGCCCTTTTTGCGCCGCTACGCCCGCGCCGTCACCGGTTCGCAGGCTGCGGGTGACGGTTATGTCGCCGCCGTTCTCGAAGCACTCATCGAAGACATCAGCCTCTTTCCGGACACGTCGAACGACCGAATCAGCCTCTACAAGCTATTCTGCTCGCAGTTCGAGAAGATTTCGATCGATCGGACGGAAAACGCCTCGCCGTTTGCCTGGGAGAAACAGGCGGCCGCCAACCTCTCGCTGATCGCGCCTGCCCCGCGCCAGGCCTTTCTGCTCGTCTCGGTCGAAGGCTTCTCGATCGCCGATGCGGCCGAGATCATGGGGCTGAGCCAAGGCGAGTTTTCAAAGCTGTTGACGGCTGCCTCGGAAGATATCTCGCGCCAGGTCGCGACCGACGTGCTGATCATCGAAGACGAGCCGCTGATCGCGCTCGACATCGAAGACATGGTAACCAGCCTCGGTCACAAGGTCACCGGCATCGCCCGCACCCATACGGAGGCTATGGATCTCTATCGCAAAACCTCTCCGAAGATGGTGCTCGCCGACATCCAGCTTGCCGATGGCAGCTCGGGTATCGATGCCGTCAACGAAATCCTCGCGCAGGCTGCAGTGCCGGTGATCTTCATCACCGCCTTCCCGGAACGGCTGCTCACCGGCAAGCGACCGGAACCGGCCTTCCTCGTCACAAAGCCGTTCAATCCGGACATGGTCAAGGCGCTGATCAGCCAGGCCCTGTTCTTCGACGAGCATGCACGCTCGGCCCGGCGCTGACGTGAACTACTGCATGTTTCCTTTAATCGTAGCCGATTAAAGGACAAAAACATGCAGCACTTCAAAGTGCTACAGCGTCCTTTGTGCGTTCATATGAACGCACGGCGCTCTAACCGGGAAGCTGTCGTTCCGACGGCTGCTCGCGCATTTCCTCTACGATCGCCATGGCGATCAGCGAGAGCGGAAGCGCCAGCATGGCGCCGACGGCGCCCCACATCCATGTCCAGAACATGATCGCCAGGAAGACGAGGAACGGGTTGACCTCGAGCCGGTTTCCCAGGATCGCCGGCATCACCAGATTTTCCATGGCAAGATGGACGACGAAGAAGGCGGCGGCCGGAGCAACGATCAGCAGAATCGTCTCGTGGGTCATAAGCCCGCCCACCAGCAATCCAGCGGTCATGGCGGTGACGCCGAGATAGGGAATGAAACTGGAGACGAAGGCGAACAACCCCCAAAGCAGCGGCACGGCAAGCCCACCGATGAGCGCGATCAACATCGTGACGACACCCAGCGCCAGATAGACCAGGCTGGCAATCGAGAAATAACGCGCCAAAGCCTCCTCGATCGCATTCATGATGCGAATGGTGTTCAGGCGGCTTTCCCGGCTGGTAAACGCAAGGATCAGGGCCCGACGCAATTGCAGCCGTCCAAGCAGGAAGAAGCCGAGGGCGGCGAGGAAGATCAGGGTCTGAACCAGCGCCGGCGTCAATCCGGCGACGACGAGACCGAGCATCGGCCCGGCATTCTTGATAACCGTGTCGGCCATCGCATCTTCGCCCGCGCCCCGGGCCAGCGCCAGCCGGCCCCACTCGAACCGCTCGATGAACGGCAGCAGGCGCTCCATGACGCTCTCCGCGAGGCGAGGCGCCTGTTGAGCGAGGTCGCTCAACGGGCCGAGCAATGTGTTGACGATCGCCGAAAGGCCAAGGGCGAAGAACACCGCCAGAAGCAGGCCGCCCATGATGGGTGGCAAGCCGAACCGCGCCAGGCTATCGGCAGCGCGCCCCAGCACGATGCCGATGACGATCGCCAGCGCAACCGGCATCAGGATCGTTTCCATGGTATAGACGGCGGCCGAACAGGCAATCACGAAGAGGCCAACAATGCTCCAGGCCACGAGGATTTCGATTGCATCGCGCTTTGGGGCCGCTGAGGGCGCTGCTGTTACGACCGCGATTTCCTCGTCGATGAGGCGCTTCGACCTCTGCCGGGACGCGACCTGCCGCAACATTTCCACCATCACGCCTCGCTTTCTCTCATCCACCCGGATAGCGCCTCCCTGTGACGCGCGATGCGCGACCGCCTGCCAGAGCCCTATGCCCTGACGGTCCAGCACTCATCGCAGAGAAGGACAGTCGTCGCCTTGGCGCCCGATCAATGATGCTCCGGCGGGAAGACGTGCAGGGTCAGCGACAGCAGGCCGAGACCCAGAATGATGATGAGCAAGGTATAGGCGACACCTGCTGCGGTGTGCGGAACGAGACCAAACCCGATCAGGATGCCTGCGAGGAGAAGGACACAGATCCGTGGCAGCCAATAGAGCATAGACAGTCCTCCCAATTGAGTTGGCCTGGTTTTTCGGCCGGTTTCTTGGATCGGACAGTTAACGTGCGGGCACGTCGATTGGTTCCGCTAGCGCGCTCATGCTACGCAACGAAAAACGCCGCCGGACCCGGGGCCGGCGGCGCGGAAAAACGCGACGATCGTACCGCGGGCCTTAGGCGGCAGCAGCGACGACGATAACTTCGACGAGATATTCCGGGGTCGCGAGCTTGGCTTCGCCGGTGGCGCGCGCCGGGGTATGACCCTGCGGAGCCCAGGCGTCCCAGACCGAGTTCATCTTCGGGAAGTCGGCCATGTCGGCGAGCCAGATGGTGGCCGACAGGATACGGGTCTTGTCGGTGCCGGCGAGCGCCAGAAGACGGTCGACTTCGGCAAGCGCCTGCTTCGTCTGCGTCACGACATCGTCACCGGCATTGCCGACCTGGCCGGCGAGGTAAACGGTGTTGTTGTAGACCACGGCCTGGCTCATACGGGGGCCGGTTTCGAAACGCTTGATTTCCATGATCGTGTTCCTGAGGTTGGGCCGAACGGGTCCGTCCGGCCGAAAAGCGGCTGCCCGCCGCCGAAAGGCGAGAAGTGAAGGCGGCGCGACACCTCTACACGATCGCGTCCCCGAGTCAAAGAAGCCGGACAGTGGCTGCCCGGCTTCGGTGTTTCATTTCATGGGCGAAGGTTCAGGCGGCCCGTTTCTTGGCAAGCCGGGCCTTGATGCTCGCCACATCCGCACGCGGCGTCGCGGCAAACAGGGTCTTGGTATAGCTGTGCTTCGGATCCGCAAAGACCTCGTCGCGGCTGCCATATTCCACGGCCTCGCCGAAATACATCACCATGACGTCGTCGGCGATGTAGCGCACGACCGAAAGATCGTGGCTGATGAAGACGTAGGTCAGCTTGAACTCGTCCTGCAGATCGGCGAGCAGGTTCAAGACCTGTGCCTGAACCGACAGGTCGAGCGCCGACACCGGTTCGTCCAGCACCAGCAGCTTCGGATTCAGCATCAGCGCGCGCGCAATGGCGATGCGCTGGCGCTGACCGCCCGAAAACATGTGCGGGTAGCGGTTGAAGTGCAGTTCGGTGAGACCGACCTTCTTCAGCATCGTCATCGCCCGATCCCGACGCTCGTCGGCGGGCGTATCGGTGTTGATGACCAGCGGCTCCATCAGGATGTCGCCGATCTTCTGGCGCGGATTGAGCGAGCCATAGGGGTTCTGGAAGACGATCTGCACCTTGCGGCGCATCTCCGGCGTCATGTCGCCCTTGGCAATGTCGATCTTCTTGCCCTCGATCAGCAGTTCGCCCGAGGTTGCCGGATCGATCAGCGTGAGAATGCGCCCAAGCGTCGACTTGCCGCAACCGCTCTCGCCGACGATCGCCAGGGTCTTGCCCTGTTCGACGCTGAAGCTCACGCCCTTGAGCGCGTGAACGGTCTTCGCCTTCTTCAACAGACCGCCGGGGATATGGTAGTCGCGCACCAGATTGCGCGCTTCGAGAATCACGCTCATTGGGCAGCTCCCTCATCGACGAAGAGTTCGGAAATCGTCGGCAGACGATCGCCGGTTGCGTTGTCAGGCAGAGCCGCCAGGAGTGCGCGCGTGTAGTTGCTCTTCGGATTCTCGAAGAGAGTCAGCACGTCGGCTTCTTCCATCTTGCGGCCCTTGTACTGGACGACCACCCGGTCGGCGGTTTCCGCAACCACGCCCATGTTATGCGTGATCATGATCAGACCCATCTTGTGCTCGGCCTGCAGCTTCATCAGGAGGTCGAGGATCTGCTTCTGGATCGTCACGTCGAGCGCGGTGGTCGGCTCGTCGGCGATCAGAAGCTTCGGGTTGCAGGCGATCGCGATCGCGATCATCACGCGCTGGCACTGACCGCCCGACATCTGGTGCGGGTAGTGGTTGAGCCGCTCGGCCGGATCCGGGATGCCGACCGCCTCGAACAGCTCGATCGCCCGCTTGCGCCGGGCGGCCTTGTCGAGGCCCATATGGACGCGCAGCACTTCCTCGATCTGGAAGCCGACCGTGAAGCACGGGTTGAGGCTGGCGATCGGCTCCTGGAAGATCATGGCAATGTCCTTGCCGACGATCTTGCGCCGCTCATTCGCCGACATGCCGAGCAGGTCGCGGCCGTTGAAGGCCAACTTGTCGGCCGTGACTTTCGCCGTCCACGGCAGAAGTCCCATGGCGGCCAGCATCGATACGGACTTGCCCGAGCCGGATTCGCCCACGATCGCCAGAACTTCGCCCTCGTGGACCTTCATCGACACGCCGTTGACGGCGCGGAAGGGACCGGAGGCCGTCTGGAATTCGACGACCAGGTTTTCGATTTCGAGAAGCGCCATGATCAGGACCTCTTCAGCTTGGGATCGAGCGCATCGCGCAGGCCGTCACCCATCAGGTTGATCGCCAGCACCGTGACCAGGATCGCGATGCCCGGCAGCGTGACCACCCACCAGTGGCTGCTGATGAACTCGCGTGCTTCGGCGAGCATCGTGCCCCATTCCGGTGTCGGCGGCTGGGCGCCCATGCCGAGGAAGCCGAGGGCCGCAGCATCGAGAATGGCGCTCGAGAAGGAGAGCGTCGCCTGGACGATCAACGGCGCCATGCAGTTCGGCAGGATCGTCTTGAACATCAGGCGACCATGGCCGGCACCGGCAACCTTGGCGGCAACGACATAGTCACGGGTCTTTTCGCTCATGACGGCAGCGCGTGTCAGGCGCACGAAGTGCGGTTGGAAGACGAGCGCAATGGCGATCATGGCGTTGACGAGGCCCGGGCCGAGCACCGCGACGAGCACAAGGGCCAGCAGCAGCGACGGGAAGGCAAGGATGATGTCCATCACGCGCATGATGACGGTATCGACCCAGCCACGGAAGTAGCCGGCGATGACGCCGAGCGCGATGCCGCCGACGAGCGACAGCGTCGTCACGATGACGCCGACGAACAGCGAGAAGCGAGTGCCGTAAATCAGGCGGGACAGCATGTCGCGACCGACGGCGTCGGTGCCGAGCAGGTAGTCGGCGCGGCCGGCCTCCTGCCAGACGGGCGGGACCAGCACCGCATCGCGGTACTGTGCCACCGGATCATGCGGGGCGATCCACGGCGCGAAGACGGCGAGCAGAACGAGGAACAGGAAGAACACGAGGCCGATGACGGCGCCGCGGTTCTCGGCGAAGTAATACCAGAACTCGGCCAGTCGCGCCCGGCGGGACGGATCGGTCGAAACGGCGCTTGTTGCAGCAGCTTGAGACATGACGCCCTCCTTAGTGCCGGATGCGCGGATTGATGAGACCGTAGAGCAGGTCGACGATGAGATTGACCAGCATGATCACCGCGGCGATGACCAGGAGGCCGCCCTGGATGACGGCGTAGTCACGACGCGACACCGAATCCACCATCCACTTGCCGATGCCCGGCCAGGAGAAGATCGTTTCGGTCAGGATCGCGCCGGCGAGCATGACGCCCACCTGCAGGCCGATGGTGGTGACCACCGGGATCATCGCATTGCGCAGCGCATGAACGCCGACGACACGGAAAGTCGAAAGCCCCTTGGCGCGCGCCGTGCGCACGTAATCTTCAGAGAGCACTTCGAGCATCGCCGAACGCGTCTGACGCGCGATGACCGCAAGCGGAATGGTGCCGAGCACGATCGTCGGCAGGACCAGGTGGCTGACCGCAGACTTGAAGGCACCGGCCTGGCCGGACAGCAGCGAGTCTACCAGCATGAAGCCCGTAACCGGCGGGAAGAAGTACATCAGCGAGATGCGGCCCGAGACCGGCGTCCACTGCAGCATGCCGGAGACCAGCATGATCAGCAGCAGGCCCCACCAGAAGATCGGCATGGAAAAGCCGACGAGCGCGGTGCCCATCATCGCCTGATCGATGGCCGAGCCGCGCTTGATCGCCGCGACCACGCCGGCGGGAATGCCGAGAATGACCGCAAAGAGGATCGCGCAGAGCGAAAGCTCGACGGTTGCCGGGAACAGCTCGAAGAACTGGTCGATGACCGGCTTCTTGGTCACGATCGAGGTGCCGAAGTCCCCCTGAAGCACGCCCCAGAGATAATCGAGGTACTGGACCACGATCGGCCGGTCGAAACCGAGTTGATGAGAAATTTCCGCATGTCGCTCCGGCGACATGACGCGCTCGCCCGAAAGCAGCGCTACGGGATCGCCCGGAAGCAGGCGAATGAAGGAGAAGGCGATGATGGAGACCCCGATGAATGTCGGAATCAGGACAGCCAATCGCCCCATGAGAAATCGGAACATGTTACACCCCGCGCCACGTTGCCGCGGCATTGTATCCCGCCGCTGGCACCACTGCATGTCTGCTTAAATCCTACCGGATCCTAGGGCAAAAACATGCAGCAACTCAAATTGTCACAGCGACCTTTGCGCGCCTGATCAGACGCGCGGCGCTGTGGTAGATGCAAAGAGGGGCGCTTGCCCTATGACAAACGCCCCCTTAACGATCAGTTAACTAAATTACTCGACGATGTCCACGCCGTCGAAGGCAAAATCGCCGAGCGGGCTCTGAACGAAGCCTTCGACATTCTTGCGCATCGGAACGACGGAGAGCGAGTGGTCGATCGTCGCCCACGGCGCTTCGCGCTTGAAGACGGCCTGCGCCTCTTCATAGAGCTTGGTGCGCTCGGCGATGTCGGAGGTTTCCTTCGCCTTCTTCACGAGCTTGTCGAATTCCTCGTTGCACCACTGCGCGCGGTTGTTGCCGCCGACGGCATTGCAGCCGAGAAGCGTGTCGAGGAAGTTGTCCGGATCGCCGTTGTCGCCGGTCCAGCCGAGGATGACGGCACCGTCACGATCCTTGGCCTTGGACTTGTCGAGGTATTCGGCCCACTCGTAGGAAACGATCTCGACCTTGACGCCGACTTTGGCGAAGTCGGACTGCATCAGCTCGGCCGCGCGGCGAGCGTTCAGCATGTACGGACGCGAAACCGGCATGGCCCAGAGCTTCATGGACAGGTCCTTGACGCCTGCGTCCTCGAGCATCTTCTTGGCTACTTCCGGCTCGTAGGTGTCGTCTTCGAGCTTGTCGTTGTAGGACCACATCGTCGGCGGGATCGGGTTGACGGCCGGCTGGGCAGCGCCCTGGAAGACGGCGTCGACGATTGCCTGCTTGTTGATCGCCTTGTTCAGCGCCTTGCGGACTTCGACCTTGTCGAACGGAGCCTGGGTCGTGTTGTAGGCGAGGTAGGCGACGTTGAGGCCGGCCTGTTCCATGACCTTCAGGTTCGGGTCTGCCTTCATCTTTTCAACGTCGGCAGCGTTCGGGTACGGCATCAGGTGGCATTCGCCGGCTTGGAGCTTCTGGAAGCGAACCGAAGCGTCGGTGGTGATCGCGAAGACGAGGTCGTCGATCTTCTGCTTGCCACCCCAGTAATCCGGGTTCGCCTTGTAGCGGATGACGGCGTCCTGCTGGTAGGCGACGAAGGCGAACGGACCGGTGCCGAGCGGCATCTGGTTCATCTGTTCCATCTTGCCATCGGCCTGCAGCTTGTCGGCATATTCCTTCGACAGGATCGAAGCGAAGGGCATCGCGATGTTGGCGAGGAACGGCGCTTCCTTGCGCGTCAGGGTGAACTTGACGGTCAGGTCGTCGACCTTTTCGACCGACTTGATGACTTCCGGGAAGCCCATGCCGGCTGCGTATTCCCACGAAGCGCCAGCGATGTACTTGTTCCACGGGTTGTCGGCCTTGAGCTGACGCTCATAGGAGAAGACGACGTCGTCTGCATTGAGGTCGCGGGTCGGCGTGAAGAACTCAGTCGTCTGGAACTTGACGCCCGGACGCAGCTTGAAGGTGTATTCGAGACCGTCGTCGGAGATCTTCCAGCTCTCGGCGAGGCCCGGCTCAACTTCGGTCGTGCCCTTCTTGAACTCGAGCAGGCGGTTGTAGACCGTGTGCGCAGCCGCGTCGAAGGTCGTGCCGGCGGTGTACAGACCCGGGTCAAAACCCTCAGGCGAACCTTCCGAGCAATAGACGAACGTCTTCGACCAGGCAGAGCCGGCCATCAGCGTGGCAAGCGCCGTCGCTGCAAAGAGAGTAGTGAGCTTTTTCATGAGCTTTGCTTCCCAGATTTGTTTTTGTTCTCGTGTTTTCCTGACGCGGAACGCCGTTGCCCCCCGGTCAAGGCCGGATGGAACGACATTTGGCGTCGCATTGCAATAAGTCGCCGCATAAATTTGTCTATGCGAAAAATTCGTCCGCAGGTAGAGCCGGGATATCTGTCCACTGTTTTAGAATCGGCTGACGAATCAGTGCAGCGCGACGCTTTCGGACCAAGGCTTCCGCCTGCTTCCGCAGGGTTTGTCACACGCCTCGTCCGTCCCTCCACCGGGGTTAGTCTCACCCCGGATGCCCACTTCTATTCTACCGCGAACGGCGGGCTGGCGAAATACGCGATCATTCACCGCACGAGGCTCGATTCGGTCCCTACAGCTTTCCGTCAATCCCAAGATACTATGGTAGAAATCACCAACGGGATTGTGCAATAAAATGTATACAAACTCGGGGGAGACAATCGACGTGCCCAGACGTCCTTGGGAGGGACCGGCAGCCGCCTTTTACAGATCGCCGTCTTTCGGCAGGGCTGCCGAGGGACGGGCATGACGCTTGCTGCCAGCAATGCCACAGCCGATCTTTGCCGGTTGATTGCGCCGGCGCGCTGGATAGACTGCCGCGCGACGACAAGGGGATAGCCATTCCGTGGCGGCTTTGCTGGAAAATCACAGGCGGTACGACCTTCGCGACGACCTCGAGAAAGCGCTGAACCGCGTCGACTTCTTCCGCATCTTCCACACGATGGCACTCCGGTTCGGCTTCAGCCATTTCGGCATTCTCCAACTCGGCAACGAGAACGACGCGTGCATGCTGTCCAGCCGCCTGGTGCTGCATGATCTGCCGTCCGGTCTCGCCGAGGAATACGACAAGCGCCACCGCTTCGGTGACTCTCTTTTCTACAAGACTCTGCACCGGTCGGCGATTTCCTCCGTCTGGCGGACGGACGACCCGGGTTGCGACGCCGGCCAGAATTTGCTCGTGCAACTTGGCTTCGAGCTGCTCCTCAGCGTGCCCGTGCATGCGGCCGCGACCGGCGCCCGCTATGCGGTGCTCTTTCTCGGCGATGGCGACGACATCGGCCGCGCCGAACATTTCGAGCTTGCCTATGACGCGGTCTCAGCCTTCGACTATTTCTATCGCGTCGCCCTGGCCAACAAGACCGGCATGGGCCTGACTCCGCGGGAAACCGAAATTCTCAAATGGATCTCGCACGGGAAGACGGCAAGCGAGATCGCCCTCATCGTTTCCGTGTCGGAGCACACCGTAAATTCCCACACCGCAACGATCCTGAAGAAGCTAGACGTCGTCAACCGCACCCAGATGGTGGCGAAGGCGATCCGAGAACAGATCATCCAGTGACAGCCGATGCGTGGTATTGCATTACGCAACGCCCCACGAACAGGACGCCCGCAAGTCAGCAAGGGTATCGGTCATGACGCGAAACGCCCACATCCTGCTCGTTGACGACGATCCGACGGAAAACCTGATCCTGCGTGCGCTGATCCGCAAGGTAAGCAACATCCAGATCGAACTGCATTATTGCCGGACGATGGAAGACGCGCTGGAGTTCCTGCGCTCGGGCAAACCGGTGTCGATGATCCTGCTGGACAACCGGCTACACCCGCAACTCGATTTCCGCGAGACCGTGCCGGCGCTCCGGCACCAGGGTTACATCGGGCCAATCGGGGTGATTTCGGCGTCGCTCGCCGCTCCGTATTTTCAGAATCTGGAGGAGTACGGTGCGGATTTCCGCATCGACAAGGCGGAAATCGACCCGACTGCGATCGATTTCATTTTGCGCGAGTATCTACCGCAGACGTGAGAGGCGGCGAACCTCCACTACAGCGCCGCGCGTCTTAGACGCGCAACGGTCGCTGCAGCACTTTGATTTGCTGCACATGGGTATGGGATCGTCAGGCGGCCGTCGTCTGCGGACGCTTCGTCTCTTCGAGGCCGAGCAGGAAGTTGATCTGCGGACGCGCCTTGACGAGGTCGTCGATCGTATAGCCCTGCAGCACCTCGAAGAAGGCGTTGAGCGCCTTGCGGAGTGCCGCGTTCAGGCCGCAGCTATCGACGAGCGGACAGTCGATCTCGCCCGCCTCGAAACACTCCGCCATCGCGAAGCTGTCTTCCGTCACCTTGACGACATCGAACAGGGTAATGGCCGATGCGGGCTTGGGCAGACGCACGCCGCCATTGCGGCCACGAACGGTCTCGACCAGGCCGGCCTTGGTCAACGGCTGCAAAATCTTGAAGAGAAACAACTCGGAAACGCCATAAGCCCTGGCGATTTCGGGAATGCGGCTGAGCTTTTCTCCGTTCGCAGCGCAGTACATCAACATGCGAACCGCGTAGTTCGTTTGTTTCGTCAGACGCATCATTCACTCCGGCATTCGAGAGGTTCACGAGTTCATCATATAGGACGGATCGTAGTTTGGAACAATTCCAAAAACCTTGAAAAATCACTTCTTCTTGAGTGTTAGCGGTTTCCCGATTGACTGTTTGCGGCGTCGACGTCAGAAAGATGAGCGATTTTGTTAACTTAGCTCAAACAAGAAAATGGAGGAAGCGATGTCCGTTTCAAGAGCAGCGATGGGCATTTTGTCCCTGACGGCAACCCTGCTTACGACGAGCGCCGCCTGGGCCGACGGTGAGGTCAATATCTACTCCTACCGGCAGCCCGATCTGATCAAGCCGCTGCTCGATACCTTCACCAAGGAAACCGGCATCACCACCAATGTGCTCTTCCTCGACAAGGGTCTCGTCGAGCGCATCCAGGCCGAAGGCGCCAACTCGCCAGCCGACGTGATCCTGACCGTCGACATCAGCCGCCTGACGGAAGCCAAGGACGCAGGCGTCACGCAGCCGGTCGTCAACGCGACGATCAACAAGGACATCCCGGCACATTTCCGCGATCCTGATGGCAACTGGTTCGGGCTCACCACACGCGGCCGCGTCGTCTACGCCTCCAAGGATCGCGTCGCCCAGAACGACATCACCTATGAGGAGCTTGCCGATCCGAAGTGGAAGGGCAAGATCTGCACCCGCGACGGCCAGCACTCCTACAACATCGGCCTTTTCGCCTCGATGATCGCCCACCACGGCGAGGCCGAGACCGAGAAGTGGCTGACCGGCCTCAAGAACAATCTCGCCAAGAAGCCCGACGGCGGCGACCGCGACCAGGCCAAGGCGATCCTCGCCGGCGAATGCGACCTGGCGCTCGGCAACACCTACTACGTCGGTCTGATGATGACCAACGAACGGGAGCCGGAACAGAAGGAGTGGGCGGCTGCCATCAAGGTGCTCTTCCCGAACGCCAAGGACCGCGGCACCCACGTCAACATCTCGGGCATGGCGCTCGCCAAGAATTCCCCGAACAAGGAAAACGCGCTGAAGCTGATGGAATTCCTCTCGGAAGGCGAAGCCCAGAAGATCTACGCCGAGCAGGTGTTCGAATATCCGGTTCTGCCGGGCGCCGAACCGTCTGACGTCGTGAAGTCCTTCGGCACGATCAAGCCGGACGAACTGCCGCTCGCCGAGATCGCAGCCAACCGCAAGAAGGCGTCGGAGTTGGTCGACAGGGTCGGCTACAACGACGGTCCGCAGGAATGATCGCGAGCTAAGGTCGAGTTTTCGAGTTACCGACAGCGGGCCCCGGCCCGCTGTTTTCGTTTGGTGCCGTAGCGGTCGTGGATAGCCAGCAGCATTTGCCATGCGCCGGATCCAACAAAAAGGGCCTCCCGAAGGAGGCCCCGAGGCGGGAGGATATCGTGTCCCGTTACTTCATCGTCGGTATGACGAATTCGGCTCCACCCTTGATGCCCGAGGGCCAGCGCTCGGTGATGGTCTTCGTCCTGGTCCAGAACTTGATCGAGTCCGTACCATGCTGGTTCAGGTCGCCGAAGGACGAAGACTTCCAGCCGCCGAAGGAGTGGTAGGCGAGCGGAACCGGGATCGGCACGTTGACGCCAACCATGCCAATGTTGATGCGCGAGGCGAAGTCGCGGGCAGCGTCGCCGTCACGGGTGTAGATCGCGACGCCGTTGCCGTATTCGTGCTTCATCGGCAGATCGAGGGCTTCCTCGTAGTTCTTGGCGCGAACGACCGAGAGAACCGGTCCGAAGATTTCCGTCTTGTAGATGTCCATGTCGGGCGTGACATGGTCGAACAGGCAGCCGCCGATGAAATGGCCGTTCTCATAGCCCTGGAGCTTGAAGTCGCGGCCGTCGACGACCAGTTTCGCGCCCTGCTCGATACCGCTATCGATCAGGTTCCGGATGCGCTGCTCGGCTTCCTTGGTGACGACCGGGCCCATGTCGGCCTTCTCGTCGGTGTAGGGGCCGATGCGCAGGCTTTCGACCATCGGGGTCAGCTTCTGGATCAGGCGGTCGGCGGTTTCTTCACCGACCGGGACGGCAACCGAGATCGCCATGCAGCGCTCGCCGGCCGAGCCGTAGCCAGCGCCTATCAGCGCGTTGGCGGCCTGGTCGAGGTCGGCGTCGGGCATGATGATCATGTGGTTCTTGGCGCCGCCGAAGCACTGGGCGCGCTTGCCGTTCATCGCCGCCGTGCCATAGACGTAGCGGGCGATCGGCGTCGAGCCGACGAAGGAGACGGCGGCGATATCCGGATGGGTGAGGATCGCGTCGACCGCGCCCTTGTCGCCGTTGACGACATTGAGGATGCCTGCCGGCAGGCCCGCTTCGATCATCAGTTCAGCGAGGCGGATCGGAACGGACGGGTCACGCTCGGACGGCTTCAGGATGAAGGCGTTGCCGCAGGCGATCGCCGGGGCGAACATCCACATCGGGATCATCGCCGGGAAGTTGAACGGCGTGATGCCGGCGCCGATGCCGACGGCCTGGCGGATCGAGTACATGTCGATGCCGGGGCCTGCGCCTTCGGTGAATTCGCTCTTCTGCAGGTGCGGAATGCCGATGACGAATTCGCAGACTTCAAGGCCGCGGACGAGGTCGCCCTTGGCGTCCTCGATGGTCTTGCCGTGTTCGCGCGAAAGGATTTCGGCAAGCTCGTTCATGTGCGCGTTCAGGAGTTCGACGAACTTCATGAAGACGCGGGCGCGACGCTGCGGGTTGGTGGCCGCCCACTTCGGCTGCGCCGCCTTGGCGCTCTCGACCGCTGCCGCCAGTTCCGCGTCGCTGGCGAGCGCTACCGTACCCTGTACTTCGCCGGTTGCCGGATTGAAGATGTTGCTGACGCGGCCGCTCTTGCCGGCAACGCGCTTACCATCGATGAAATGACCGATTTCGTACATGGTGGTTCCTCCAGACCTTGATTGTGGCGGCATGATCGCACTACGATTTCAACAAATCAATTTCCTACATTCAGCAACCGTTGTGCAGAAATTAAAGTCCACGGCTGCGCACCGAGGTTTCGACACTATGAACTGGGACGATGTCAGAATGTTTCTAGCCGTCGCGCGCACCGGACAGATCCTGGCGGCGTCGAAACGGCTCGGCGTCAACCATGCCACTCTCAGCCGCCGGGTGACCGCGCTCGAGGAAACGCTGAAGACGCGGCTTCTGGTGCGCCGGCCGAACGGCTGCGAACTGACGGCCGAGGGAGAGATCTTCCTGACGGCAGCCGAGCGGATGGAAACCGAGATGCTGGCAGCGCAGTCGCAGATCGGCCGGATCGATACGGCAATCGCCGGCACCGTTCGCATCGGCGCACCCGACGGTTTCGGCGTGTCTTTCCTGGCGCCGCGCCTCGGTCGGCTGACGGCTCGCTATCCGGAGCTGAAACTGCAGCTCGTGCCGGTGCCGCGTTCCTTCTCGCTGTCGCAGCGCGAGGCCGATATCGCGATCACCATCGAGCGGCCGGAACAGGGGCGTCTCGTCTCCTCCAAGCTCACGGATTACACGCTCGGCCTCTACGCCTCGTCAGCCTATCTCGAAAAGCACGGTACGCCACGGACGATCGACGACCTCAGGGAGCATCGCCGCATCGGCTATGTCGAGGACCTGATCTTCACGCCATCGCTGAATTTTTCTGCCGAGATCATGCGAAGCTGGGATGCCTCTTTCGAAATCTCCAGCGCCACCGGCCAGACGGAGGCGGTGCGCTCCAGCGCCGGCATCGGCATCCTGCACAATTACATCGCCCGCCACACGCCGGAGCTCAAACGCGTGCTGCCGGAGACGACCATCCGCCGCGCCTACTGGACCACCTACCACGAAAGCGCCCGCGACCTCGTGCGCGTGCGCACGGTGGTCGCCTTCCTGCAGGAACTGGTAATGGCGGAGCACCAGATCTTCATCTGATGCACCTCAACGGAGAAATCCGCGGACCAATCGTGCGCTACAACGCCGTGCGTCTTCGGACGCGCAAAGGCCGCCGTAGCACTTTGAAGTGCTGCATGTTTTTGTCCTTAGAGCGGATACGATTCAAGGAAACATGCAGTAGCGACCCGGCGGCCTCGTCGAGCGAATTGTCGCTATCAATCTGCGACTTGCGAAGCGGCCGCCAACAACTCCTCGGGATTGAGCGCCTGGCACATGTTTTGGCCCTGGTCCTCAACTTCCGTAAAGCTCCAGCGCACCACACCTTCACGATCGAGCAGAAAATGGCCGACAAGCTGCATATGGCCGGGTGTCCTCACCTGCTGATCGGCGTCCGTGATTTCGTATCCGTCCTTTTCGCTCAGGAGGTCGCCGGCCGTCGCCGGGTCCATCGGTTCGGGCAATTCGCTCGGCAGATCGACCCGCATCGTCTTGACGAGGTCCATCCCGACCCTGCGTGGCCAGTCGGTCTCGTCCTCCGTGAACTCGATGAGAGGTAAGCCGAAGGCACGGTGTGACGCCCGCTCCGGGTCGGACGCAGCAAGAAGGCCGGGTATCGGATGATAGCGGAAATAGAGCCGCGCGCGTTCGACCGGGGTGTTCACCACCGCCAGGGAATCCACGCCTTTTTCGCGCAGCGCCGGGTTGAACTGCGCCATCGCCGCGACATGGCGCCGGCAGAAGGGACACAGCAGGCCCCGATACAACCCGACCAATAACGGACGACGGCCGCGAAAATCATCGAGTGCGATCTTCCCCTCGCGTGAGATCGCATCCAGCACAAAGTTCGGAGCCTGGTCGCCCAATCGTAACGGATGGTCCAGATATTGTGGAGACATGGTCAACCTCCTCGCCCGAAGGACCAGAAAAAGAGGCCGCACGGCAAGCTCTGCGATGTTGAGCGCGGCGTAAACGCCCTGCTCCAGCGCAAAATGCACTCGGCCCCGTCATGGTGCGGGGTCGAGATCAAGCGTCGCCCGGTCTGACCTCCCGTCCAAGCGCATAGCCATAATCAAGCTGAGAATGGCCCCACATTGGCTCACGAGCAAGCAGCAAACGGCGTTTCATGGTCCGTGCACGGCACGCGCTTCCCGGCACGCGCCCTTCCCTCCAGGAGCGATGGACAGAGCGTCCCAGAATGCAGGTCGTCCCGCGTCGCATCTAAAGCGAAATCCCGGCTTCCCGTAGTCCGTCCACCAACCGGCCCAGAACGCCCGGATCCTTGTAGGGCATGGCACGCCTGAGGTGATCTATCGAGAAATTCGGATTGACCTCGAACACCTCATGCCAATAACGCCGCGCCTCCTCATGGCGCCCGGTGCGGCCGTAGAGACAGGCGAGATAGAAACGCGTCATGTCCGAACGAGGAGCCAGTGCCAGTCGACGCTTGAAGGCAATCTCGGCCTCGTCGAAGCGGCCGAGATTGAGCAGGGTCCGCCCAAGGAAGTGCAGCGAAAGGTCGAATTGCGGATCGAGCCGGTGGGCCCGCGTGTAATAGGGCAGCGCGTCCTCGAACCGGCTCTGGAAATCCCGGATCGAGCCGAGAGCCGTGTGACCACCGGCGGAATTGGGGTCGAGCTTGAGCATGCGCTGCGCCGCGACTTCCGCCTCGTCGTAACGCCGTGCCCAGCAGAGCGCGAGCGACAGGGCATGATGGCCATGCGCCTCGTTCTCGTCGGTTTCGACAGCCTTTTCGGCGAGCTCGAGGGCACGCGAAATATTGTCGAATGTCCCGCCGTTCCACCGGTTGATGTAGTCGGTCAAGGCGACGATCGAGAGCGACGCATAGGCAGCGGCAAGGCCCGGATCGATGGAGATGGCGCGCTCGAGCATGCTGCGCGCCTCGGCGGAAGATTGCACGTCGAACCGCAGGATGGCCTGGCGGGATCGGACGAGCAGGTCATAGGCTTCCGGGTCGACCTTGCTGCGAGTCTCGCGCCGCTCCTCTTCGCCGGCCGTCAGCTTTACCTTGAGCGCAGTGACGATGGTGCGGGTCACTTCGTCCTGAACCTCGAAGATGTCTTCCATTCCGCGGTCGTAGCGTTCGGCCCAGAGATGACCGCCTGTCGTTCCGTCGATCATCTGGGCGTTGATCCGGATCCGATTGGCGGCACGGCGAACGCTGCCTTCAAGCACGTAGCGAACGCCGAGATCGCGGCTGACCTGACGGATATCCGGTGACTTGCCCTTATAGGCGAAGGAGGAATTGCGGGCGATGACGAAGAGGCCTGAAACCTTGGAAAGATCGGTGATGATGTCCTCGGTGATGCCGTCGGCGAAATAGCCCTGTTCCGGATCGCCGGACATGTTGTCGAACGGCAGTACGGCGATCGATGGCCGGCTCGGGAGCTGCGGCGGCGCTTCGGGGACAACCTTCACCGGCGCGTCATATTCGTCCGGCGACCAGCTCCAGATGTGCACGGGGCGCTCGATGTTCTTGACCTCGTGCTGGCCACTGTCGACGAAATCGAGGTCGATGCGGCCATGCACATATTCGTGCACCCCATCCGAGATCGCCACGCCGCCCGGTTTGGCGAGCGCTTCTATCCGGGCCGCGACGTTGACGCCATCGCCATAGAGGTCGCTGTCGGCGACCATGATATCGCCCATGTTGACCCCGACGCGCAGCACGATTGCCTGATCCGCCGGTACGTCCCGGTTTGCCGCCGTCATCGCTTGCTGAAGTGCTGCGGCGCATTCGACGGCATTGACGGCACTGGAGAATTCGACGAGCACACCGTCGCCCGTCGTCTTGAAGACACGGCCTTGATGGGTGGCGACAAGTGGCTCCAGAACCTCCTTCCAGCGCGCCATGAGCTGTGTGTAGGTGTTTTTCTCGTCACGCTCCATCAGCCGGCTATAACCGACGACGTCAGCAGCCAGGATCGCAGCGAGCCTGCGTGTGATGGATTCGTTGGCCATGGATTGCAGCGCCTTCCGAGAATCCGTTGTCGAAATTTTACCGACGGATGGCGCCAATGTCTATTCGGACGGAAGGCGTCAGCGGCCGCTGATTTCACGCCTGAGGAAGACAGTCGCCATCGCCTCTGTACGCGACGGGCAATTCGCGCAACCGGACCGGCTTTCATCTCCGGCTGACTGCGGTAGCGTCACCGATCGACCCGTTTTGGGTATCGCAGCGCAGGAACAGAGCGCCGTCTCCCAGCGTTTCTGCTCAATGGGAGACTCCCGTGCGATGGTTCGGGGCAATTGCCCACGAGCGCGCGGGATCGCGCGGAAGCGATTCGTACGTGGAGTCGAGCAAGGAGGATGGAACGATGCTTGTCGCTGTAACGGGCAGGCCAATCCTGCCCGGTGAATTCATCAAGATCGACGACGTCTTCAGCGATGCGATACGGGAAAGAAATCTCCCGCGCCGCTCAGCCGAGGCCACTGCACTGGCCGCCCGACTGATCGAGCTCTACCAGAATGGCGTCGATGACGTGACGGCGTTGAGAGCGATGGCCAAGCTGTTCTGAGCGCGCGATGCTCGCGCCGGCGGCTTCGACAAAATGCTTCAACATCCGTGAGATAGGGAAGAAATGGTACGGTTGAGTGGGGTCGAACCACTGACCTCAGGTGCCACAAACCTGCGCTCTAACCAACTGAGCTACAACCGCACGGCTGGCGACGTCGTGTCGCTTGGCGGCTCACATACGGAGACTTCCGTCGATTTGCAAGCCTTAACTTGAGATTATCCTGCAAAAAGACCGGATGGCAACCCATCCGGTCTTTTTGAATTTCGGCGCACCCGTAGATCCAGGGGGCAACAGCGGCCTGTCGCCACCGGCCAGGCAACGCAATCGGTCGGCTCAGGCCTTCTTGAAGGAGGACATTGCCTTTTCGGCAGCTTCCTTGCCCGGCTTTGCGACGTTCTCGGCGACCTTCTTGGTCGCTTCCTGCATGGTCTTCGCCTGCTCGACGGCGAGTTCGGCCTGCTTGCGGATGAAGCTCGTCTGCAGTTCGACGAGTTCGGAGAGCGACTTCACGCCGAGCAGCGCTTCCATGTGCGAAAGCGAGTTTTCGGCATTGGTGCGCAGCGCATCGATCGCCTTGAGGCCGAGTTCGACGGTGCCGGTCTGAGCGCTTTCAAGCGTGGCTTCGACGGTCTTCGTCGCTTCTTCGGCGGCCGTCTTCATCTTGGCATAGGCTTCCTTCGACTGGGCGGCACCCTTTTCCGCGAAATCGCGGAAGCTGTCGGTGAACTTCGCCGGGTCGAACGAGGAAAGGGAAAATACGTCGTCGGTCTTCTTGGTAGCCATGAAAGCGCTCCTTGGTGTCAGGCCCTCTTTTGAGGCGCCGTTGCTTGATGCGCACTATATAATCGATCTCCTTGTGCATTGCAATAAAATTGTGCAGCGCACAAAATCCGAGGCATTAACCTTTCGCCGTGAAAGCCGGGACGAAGGTCGGGGCCTCGCTGGACCCTCGCGGGCGGGCCGGGTATTAATAGAGTGTTAACCCGTAAGCGATCCGTCAATAGGCCAGTCCATGCCCGCGAGACAGTATCCCTTCATCGACATCGCCGTGCATGCGCGGGTGCGAGAGCATTTCGCCCGCGGCGATGCGGCGATCCTGTTTTCGCGGGATTTCGAACGCATCCTCTGGGCAAACGACCAGGGCGCCGCGTTCTTCGGCGCCGGATCGATCTATGATTTCATCGATGCGGGGCCGGACCAGAACGATCTTTCGCTGCGCCAGCTGCGCGCCGCGGCCGCGCAGCTCGTACGCGTCGGCGATCGCCGCCAGCTTTCGATACGGAAGTTCTCGGGCTTTCGCGGTACGCCGCTCAATGTCGCCGTCGAGATGATCCGCGTTCGGCCGGACGAGGATGCCGTGCTCTTTACCGCACCGCATACGGGCGCGCCGCTTTCGATCGAGGATCGGGCCGCCCGAATGATCGCCGGCCTGGACGGCCCCGATACCCACATGGCGGTGCTCGATGGTGAAGGCGCCATTGTCGCGCACTCCCTGGGTTTTCCCGATCTCGGCATGTCGGACGAGACGCGCAGGCAACTCGTCGTCGCCGTTTCGCGCGACAATGACTGGCTGATCAAACGCCCGGTGGCCACCCGGAAGGGGCATTTGCCGGCGGCCGTGGGCAAGATTGCCGACGATCCGCCGCTGCATCTGCTCTTTGCTGTCGAGACCATCCTCGGCACCCTCGACCCCGAGGACGTTTCGCCCGCAGCCGAGCCGGCGTCCGTGCTGCCCCCAGTCCAGGATCAGGATCCGGGCGCAAGCGAGATTGCATCCGGCGCCGAACCGGCAACCGATGAAATGGTCGACGAACCGGCTGCAAGTCTTGCGCCTGTCGCGCCATTGGAACCGGCCTACGAACCCAAGGCATCGGACGTTGAAGCGCAGGTCGACGACGGTGCCCAAGTCACGGACGAAGCTGGCATTCCAGCGGACGACGTCATCGAACCGGAACCGTCCAGCACCGGCGACGAGGCTAAGGCGGCACAGCCCGGTGACGAGAGCGATGCCGAGGAACGAAGTGTCGAGCCCCCCGAGATTTCTGCCGACGGAGCTGAGGAACGCCGCGCCGAAGGCGAAACGGGCGAAATCGGCGAGGTGGAAATCGCTCCGACGGAACAGGCGGACTTCGTCTTTACGCCTGGCGGCCGTGCGGTGCGTTTCGTCTGGAAAATCGATGCCGAAGGTCGCTTCAGCGAAATTTCCGAGGAATTCGCGACCGCGGTGGGGCCGCGCGCGGCCGACGTGATCGGCATGAGCTTCACCGATGTTGCGGTGCGTTACGATCTCGATCGCGACCACAAGATCGGCACGCTGCTGCAGCGCCGCGACACCTGGTCCGGCAAGACGATCTTCTGGCCCGTTCAAGGCACGAGCCTCAAGGTTCCGGTCGATCTTGCCGCTTTGCCCACCTATTCCCGCTCGCGCGAATTCGACGGCTTCCGCGGGTTCGGCATCGTACGCCTTGCCGATGCCGTCGAGGACGAGAACGCCAACGGCCTGGCGCTCGGCCCCGAGGTAAGGGTGGACGGGCCCGTGGCCTCATCTCTGCCGGAAGAGGCCGGGAGCGAAGGACCAACCGGCGAGATCGAGGCCGAAAGCCAGGTTGCCGCAGAGCATGCCACGGATGAGGGCGGCGCTGCCGAACCCGAAGGCCTGCCGCTTTTCTCGGTCGCGCCGGCAGCAGCGGATCTTCCGCCTGAAGAGGAAAGCCCTATTGACGAGCCTGCGTCGCCCCCGGGTCCTTCCCAAGGCGAGCGCCCGGCGCTGCGCATCGTGGAGACACCGGGCCGCCGGACCTCCGACAAGATCGTCGAACTCGAGCAGCACCGGGCGGCGAGCGGGCTGACGCGCGGCGAACAGGCGGCCTTTCGCGAAATCGCCCGCCAACTGGGCGAGAATTTCGGCAAGCCGGCCGAAGAGGCAGAAGTGGCGCCGGAAAACGGCGAAGCAGTCCGCGCGACAACAGCCGAGCCCCTGCCCCCGAGCGAGGACGACAACACGGCTTCAATGCGGCCGTCAGGCGAGCCGGAGATCGAAGACGCTGTACCCGTCGAGGCGGACGGAAGCGAAACCGCGCTCGACGCGAAGACACCCGACGACGCGGCCGGCGAAATCGAAGTCCAGCAGCAGACGGCCGATATCGGTCTCAGCGGCGAGATCCTCGACAGCCTGCCGATCGGCATGCTCGTCCATCGCGGCGACCAATTGCTGCACGCCAATCCGGAGTTCCTGCGCCTCACCGCCTATGACGACCTCGACGCGTTCGCGCAGGAAGGCGGCATAGACGCGCTGTTTGCCAATGGCGAAGAGGCAATCGACGGCGAGCCCGACGGCACCATGACGCTGATCCGCAAGGACGGCCAATTGCGGCCGGTCACCGCCCGCCTGCACTCGATCCGCTGGGACGGCAAGGGCGCCCTGATGCTGGCACTGACACCGGCGAGCGCGCCGAGCACCGAAGCGGCCAAGGGTGACGAGGCGGTCGCAGGGGGCGAGCAGATCGAGAGCCTGAAGACGGAAATCGACGAGCTCAAGTCCATTCTGGAAACAGCCACCGATGGCGTGGTCGTTCTCGGCCATGACGGCGATATCCGCTCGGTGAACCGTTCGGCCAGCGCCCTCTTCAACTATGACGAGGGCGAGATCCGCGGCAAACCCTTCGCGGCGCTTTTCGCCCATGAGAGCCAGAAGGCGGTCATCGACTATCTGCACGGTCTTTCCGGTCATGGCGTGGCGAGTGTGCTGAATGACGGTCGCGAAGTGATCGGGCGGGAGGCCAATGGCGGCTTCATCCCGCTGTTCATGACCATCGGCAGGCTTTCGGCTTCCAACGGCTTCTGCGCCGTGATCCGCGACATCACCCAGTGGAAGCGGACGGAAGAAGAGCTCCGGAACGCCAAGCGCGCGGCGGAAACGGCAAACGCCCACAAGACCGAGTTCCTTGCCCGCGTCAGCCACGAGATCCGCACGCCGCTCAACGCGATCATCGGCTTCTCCGACATGATGGCAAGCGAGCATTTCGGCCCGGTCGGCCATCCGCGCTATATCGAATATGCCGGCGATATCGGCCGGTCGGGCCGGCACGTGCTCGATATCGTCAACGATCTCCTGGATATCTCGAAAATCGAAGCCGGAGAGATGGAACTCGACTTCGGCGCCGTCGAGATCAACGAGGCGATTTCCGAGGCCGTGTCTCTCGTCCAGCCCCAGGCCAACAGCCAGCGCGTCATCATCCGTACCTCGCTTTCGGCAGCCGTGCCGAACGTCGTCGCCGACGGCCGCTCGATCAAGCAGATCGCGCTCAACATCCTGGCGAATGCCATCCGCTTCACGCCGTCGGGCGGTCAGATCGTCGTATCGACCTCCTACGAGGCGAATGGCAGCGTCATCCTGCGGATCCGCGATACCGGCGTCGGCATGACGCGCAGCGAACTGGACCAGGCGATGAAACCGTTCCGGCAGGTAACGACGGGCGGACGCAAGCGCGGCGACGGCACCGGGCTCGGCCTGCCACTGACGAAGGCCATGGCGGAAGCGAACCGGGCGCATTTCTCGATCACCTCCGCGCCGAACGATGGCACGCTGGTGGAAATCTCCTTCCCGTCACAACGCGTCTTGGCGAACTGAGACCGGATGTTATAAGGAAATGTTGACTTGCGGCGGCCAGTTTGCTGGCCGCTGGTTAGCTATTCCTGCCGTCTCGCTTCGGAATCGATCGATTGCAGTCCACCTCTCACAGCACAAAGCGGCGTCTTGCACGTGCAGGAACCGGTCTTTCCCATCCTCTCCTGGCGACCTGGGCCGGCCTGACGTCGGTGATCGTGCTGATGCCGATCATCGCGATCGCGTGGCTTGCCGTATCGGGTGGCGGCAGCAACTGGCCGCACCTCATGGAAAACGTCATTCCACGCGCGACCGGGCGAACGCTGCTCCTCGTTTCGCTGACGGGTGCCACCACTGCGGTCATCGGCATCCTGACAGCGTGGCTGGTGGCAAGTTGCGAGTTTCCGCTCCGCCGGTTTCTCTCCGCAGCCCTCGTGCTGCCACTCGCCATCCCAGCCTATCTGGCTGCCTATGCCTTCGGTGAACTCCTCACCTTCACCGGGCCGGTGCAAAGCCTGGTCCGCTTCATCTTCGGCTTCAAGACGAGCCGCGACTATTGGTTTCCGGATATCCGCTCGCTCGGCGGCGCGGTGCTGGTGTTGAGTTCGGTGCTCTATCCATACATCTATCTCGCTTGCCGCTCGATGTTCCTGATGCAGGGACGGGCGGCTGCGGACGTCGCGCGCACCCTCGGCGCCGGTCCGCTCAAGGTGTTCTTCCGCATCCAGATCCCGATGGCCCGCCCGGCGATCATGATCGGCCTGACGCTGGTGGCGATGGAGACCTTGAACGATATCGGTGCCGTCGAATTCCTCGGCGTGCAGACGCTGACCTTCTCGATCTTCGATACCTGGCTGAACCGCGGCAGCCTTGCGGGCGCCGCACAGATCGCCTGCATCATGCTGGTCTTCGTCATCGGGTTGATGATGATCGAACGGGCCGCACGGCGCCGCCAGCGCTTCTCCAGCCAGAAGACCACCTCGGCCGTCCACGATGCCGTCCGGCTGTCTTTGACCGGCTGGAAGAAATGGTCGGCGATGCTTGCCTGCCTGCTGCCAGTTCTCTCCGGTTTCGCCGTGCCGTTCTTCATCCTCGGCAACTTTGCCCTGAAGCGGATCGACCAGTTTGTGGAGCCTCGTCTGCTGAACGCGCTCTTCCACAGCATCCTGGTTTCGGGCGCGACGGCGATCGCCACGGTGCTGCTCGGCTTCGTACTGGCCTATGCGGCGCGCACCGGGCACTCCCGGGTCTCCGACACGGCGGGGCGGCTTGCCTCCTTCGGCTACGGTGTGCCCGGCACGGTGCTGGCGATCGGCGTGCTCTTTCCGCTCGCCGCTCTCGACAATGCGATCGATGCCGGCATGCGGGAAACCTTCGGCATCTCCACCGGACTGATGATGACCGGCACCGGCTTTGCCATCATCTATGCCTGCAGCGTGCGCTTTCTGACAATGGCGGAAGGCACACTCGAAGCCGGCTTCCATAAGCTCTCTCCGCATCTCGACATGGCCGCGCGCGCACTCGGACGCACGGGCGGACAGACCCTGCGCACCGTGCTGCTGCCGATGATGCGTCCGGCCGTTCTGACTGCAGCCCTGCTCGTCTTCATCGAAACGATGAAGGAGCTATCGGCCACGATCATGCTGCGGCCCTTCAATTTCAACACGCTGGCCACGCTCGTCTACGAGGACGCCTCGCGGGCGAAGGTCGAGGATGCCTCGGTTGCCGCCATGATCATCGTCATCGCCGGCATGATCCCGGTCATCGCGGTGTCGCGGTCGCTCGAAGGCCGATCCTGATCGACCGGGGGCATTGGCTCCACTCGTTTCTGACGGCCGAAGCGGCATAAAAAAAAGGTGGCTGGGAGGCCACCTCGATAGTCGAATGCTAAACCAACAAGTGCTCGAAAAGGGATGACATCATGTCTGCGGCGGCATCGCTGCCGAACGCCGACCTACATCGACCGGGCCCAAGTTAACATGACAATGCGCCCCGAATTCTTAACAAGACCTTACCAGGCGACTGCGCAATTTTAGTGATTTTTCAGCAAGTCTGAAGGCTTGGTTAACTCGGGGAGCGCCAACAAGTTAACGCACCCTCAATTCTTAAGGGCCTCGAGACCGGCAAAAAGGTCGAGCGCCTCGGGGTTGGCGAGCGCCTCCTTGTTCTTCACCGGACGGCCATGCACGACATCACGGACGGCAAGCTCGACGATCTTGCCCGACTTGGTGCGGGGGATGTCGGTGACCGCGATCACCTTCGCCGGCACGTGGCGCGGCGACGCGCCGACGCGGATACGGTTCTTGATCGCCTTGATCAGATCCTCGGTTAGCGTGATCCCGGATGCGAGGCGGACGAACAGAACGACGCGGACGTCGTCTTCCCAATCCTGCCCGATGCAGAGGGCCTCGACGACCTCCTCCATCTGCTCGACCTGATTGTAGATCTCCGCGGTGCCGATGCGCACGCCGCCCGGGTTCAAAGTCGCGTCGGAGCGGCCGTGAATAATGATACCGCCGTGTTCGGTCCATTCGGCAAAGTCGCCATGGCACCAGACGTTGTCGAAGCGCTCGAAATAGGCGGCGCGATACTTGGCGCCTTCCGGGTCGTTCCAAAACATCACCGGCATCGACGGGAACGCCTTGGTGCAGACGAGCTCGCCCTTTTCACCGCGCACGGACTGCCCCTCGTCGTTCCAGACGTCGACGGCCAATCCGAGGCCTGGCCCCTGGATCTCGCCGCGCCAGACCGGCTTCAGGGGATTGCCGAGCACGAAGCAGGAGACGATATCCGTGCCTCCGGATATCGAAGCGAGCTGCACGTCCGACTTAATCCCTTCGTAGACGAAGGAGAAGCCTTCCGGCGACAAGGGCGAACCGGTGGAGGTGAGCAGCCTCAGGGTCGAGAGGTCATGGGTCTTGGCCGGCACGAAGCCGCCCTTGCGGACCGCATCGATATACTTGGCCGAGGTGCCGAACACCGCGAACTTCTCGGCCGCGGCATAGTCGAAGAGCACGTTGCCGTCGGGGTAGAAGGGCGAGCCGTCGAAGAGACAAAGCGTGGCGCCGACCGCCAAGCCCGAGGCCAGCCAGTTCCACATCATCCAGCCACAGGTGGTGAAGTAGAAGAGCTTTTCGCCGCGGCGAAGGCCGCAGTGGAAACGGTGTTCCTTCAGATGCTGCAGCAAGGTGCCGCCGGCCGAATGCACGATGCACTTCGGTACACCCGTCGTGCCTGACGAAAACAGCACATAGAGCGGATGGCTGAAGGGAAGCCGCTCGAACGTCAGGACCTTCGCCTCGAAGGGCGCGATGAAGTCTCCGAGAGTCGTACCGCCTGCGATCGAGGCGGCAAGCGCCGCGCTGTCGCCGGCGTAGGGTACGATCAACGCCGGCACGGCAAGGCTGGCCGAGACCGCGCGCACCTTCGCGTCGACGTCCTGGCGCTTGCCGTTATACCAATAGCCGTCGCAGGCGATGAACAGCTTCGGCGCGATCTGGCCGAATCGATCGAGAACGCCCTGCTCGCCGAAATCGGGAGAGCAGGAGGACCAGATCGCCCCGATCGAGGCGGTCGCCAGCATCAGCGCGACGGTTTCCGGCATGTTCGGCATCATCGCCGCGACGCGGTCACCCGGGCCAATCCCTTGCGCTTTCAGCGCCTGCTGCAGTCGCGACACCAAAGCGCGCAGCTCGTTCCACGACAGGCGGTAATCGACCTTGTCCTCGCCGCGGAACACAAGCGCATCGCCATCGCCGGTTTCACGAAGCAGGTTCTCGGCGAAGTTCAGCTTCGCTTCAGGGAAAAAACGAGCGTCGAGCATCCGGTCGCCATTGACGAGGGCGGTCGCGCCACGCTCGCCGATGACGTTGCAATGCTCCCATACTGCGGTCCAGAAATCACCACGCTCGGCCACCGACCATGCATGGAACGCGTCATAATCCGCAAAGGTCCTGCCGAAACGTTCGCTGCACCAGGCGATAAATTCGGCCATGGGACTATGCTCACGGATCTCGAGACTGGGAACCCACAACGGCTGCTCTGCTTGCATGCTTTTCCTCCACTCCTGCTCCATGCTCTCTATACCATGCTGCATCGCAAAATAAACAGTACCCGCAGTCGCCTCGGCATCGAGCCGGCGACATTTACCTGTCTGTTTCCTGTCCGCCGCATTTGATTTCTGAGGGCCGAAGGCCTATCCAACATGCGTGACCCAAGCGACGGCGACCAGGCGGACATGACACGGAAATTCCTGCATATGATGCGCGACGCACGCCTGTGGTCGCGGCTCCGCCGTCGCCACTTCCTCTGGGCAGCGGCGATCGGAGTGGGGCTTGCTGCCGCCTACAACGCCGCGCTGCCTCTGCTGATTTCCACCGCCGACGTGCGCCCAAGGGTGGAGCACATGCTCGACGCCTGGTCAGGTGGGAAAAGCCGGATAACAGGCAATCCCGAGATCAGCTTCTGGCCGGAACCGACCCTTACGCTCCGCTCGGCGACGATCGAGACGGCAGATGGCACATCGCGCAAGCTCGCGAATATCGGCAGGATAACCGCTTCCTTCAGCCTGCTTTCGGCCATCGACGGCGATCCGGAACTCGAGGACATCCGCCTGATCGAGCCGGTCATCACGCTGGAAAGACGGACGGATGGCACGCTCAACTGGCAACGCCCACACTGGTTGGCTGCGCCGGAAAGGCCGACCTCCAGCGATGATACGCCTTTCGGTGACGTCACGGTCGAAAACGGGCGCCTGCAGGTCATCGACCTCATCACCAACCAGACCCGGGAATTTTCCGGCATCGCCGGAACGGTCAAGTGGCCCTCCTTCACCGAGCCTCTGGGCGCCGAGTTCTCGGGCAGCCTTGGCGGACAGCTGGTGACCTGGACGCTCGACTGCAACGAGCCGCTGGCCCTGCTCGCCGGCCGCAACACGACGCTCAGGACATCGCTGAGCTCAACTCCATTGAACCTCTCTTTCGAAGGCATCGGCAGCCTCTCGCAGGCACCGATCAGTTCGGGGCGGCTCCAGCTTTCAACAGCATCCCTGCAAACGCTGGCGGCCTGGTATCAGGGCAAGGCTGGCCGCGCCCTGCCCGACAGCAGCCTTAACCTCACCGCCAATGTCACGACAGGCGATCGCTCCCTGAAGTTCGACGATCTGCAGCTTGCTCTGGGCGGCGCCAATGCGACCGGTGTTCTCGACGTTTCCACACCGGCCAACGATACGCCCCGGATAGAAGGCACGCTCGCCTTCGATCGTATCGGCCTCAACGGCCTGCAGCCACTCATCGATCAATTGCCGGTAGAGCCTGACGACGTCACCAAGCAGCTCCGTGACGCTTTCGTGCGGACCTGGCGCGCCGACCTCCGCCTATCGGCGCAGGAGGCATCGATCGGCCCTCTCCGGCTGATGGATGTCGCCGCCGGCGTCATCATCGATCATGGGCACGCTTCCATCGACATCGCTGACAGCACCTATGCCAATGGTCGGCTCAGCGGCCGGATCGCGATCTCGGAAGCAGGATTGGCAAAGGGCGGCAAGCTCGAACTGGTCCTGAAGAACGCCGACCTCGCCGCAGCGCTTGCGGACTTCGGGTTTACAGGCCCGATCCCGACCGGCCGAGGCAACGTCAACTTCGACCTGGAGACCGAGCATCCGTTCTGGACCGAGGAGGCGGCGGAAGCCTCGGGCCGCATCAGGCTCTCGCTCGCCAACGGCAGCCTCTCCGGCTTCGACGCAAACGCCTTCGCAGACTTGGTCAGGGCGGGAGAGTTCTTCTCGCTGGCTCAGGCGAGCGACGGCAGCTTCGCCTTCCAGACCGCCGATATCGAAGCCAGTTTCGGCGAGGGGTCGGCGCGGCTGAACCAGGCGCTCTTCACCGGCCACGCCGGCAGTCTCTCGGTCAATGGCGTCATTCCCTACCGCACCGGCAGCCTGGCGCTCGCCGGCACCTTCATCGACACGCTCAACGCTGGACAAAGGCTGCGCTTCTTCGTCGGCGGATCCTGGCCAAATGCAGTTATCTCGCCCTTGTCGGTCCTTGGCGAACCCAATTGAAAACGGCCGGTGTCAGGGACACCGGCCGTTGGCGTGCAGTTCACAACAATAAAGCCGCTCACGCTAGGCGCGGGACCACTCCCGCTCAGGATTGGGCAAAGGCGGCGCGCTCGTCTCGCTCGCGCTGCGCCTCACGCTGCTTGGTAACGATGGAAGCAACGACGACCCCGATCGCGACGACGCCGATGAGGATGGTGCAGATCGCATTGATTTCCGGCGTCACGCCGAGCCGCACCTGGCTGTAGATCTTCATCGGCAGCGTCGTGGCACCCGGTCCCGTGGTGAAGCTCGAAATCACGAGATCATCGAGCGACAGCGTGAAGGCCAGCACCCAGCCGGAAAACACCGCCGGTGCAATGACCGGCAGCGTGATCGCAAAGAAGGTCCGGACCGGGGTAGCGCCGAGATCGAGTGCGGCCTCTTCGATCGACCGATCGAAGCTGAGCAACCGCGACTGCACGACGACGGCGACGAAGCACATGGTGAAGGTGATATGCGCCAGCGTGATCGTCCAGAAGCCGCGATCGAGGCCGATGGCGACGAAGAGCAGCAGGAGCGACAGGCCGGTGATCACCTCGGGCATGACGAGCGGCGCATAGACCATGCCGGAGAACAGCATGCGGCCGCGAAACCGGGTGTAGCGGACGAGCGCCAGCGCCGCGAGCGTTCCGAGCACCGTTGCACAGGTCGCAGAGATCAATGCGACGCGGATCGTCACCCAGGCGGCATCGAGCAGCGCCTGATTGTGCAAGAGCTGCGCATACCATTTGGTCGAAAAGCCGGCCCACACCGTGACGAGTTTCGACTCGTTGAAGGAGAAGATCACCAGAAGCACGATCGGCAGGTACAGGAACCCGAAGCCGAGCACGATCGAGGCGATGTTGAAGCGTGACCAGGTGCCCATGTCCTACCTCCCTTCGCTGTCGGCTTTCGCCTGCGCGTTCTGGAAGTAGACGATCGGCAGCACCAGGATCAGAAGCAGGATCGTCGCCACGGCGGAGGATACCGGCCAGTCGCGGTTGGCGTTGAACTCGTTCCAGAGCGTCTTGCCGATCATCAGCGTTTCCGAGCCGCCGAGCAGGTCGGGGATGACGAATTCGCCAACCGCCGGAATGAAGACGAGCAGGCAGCCGGCGACCACACCCGCCAGCGACAGTGGGAAAGTCACGCGCCAGAAAGCGGTGAACGGCGTGCAGCCAAGGTCGAGCGCGGCCTCCGTCAGCGTGTGGTCCATCTTCTCCAGCGAAGAATAGATCGGCAGCACCATGAAGGGCAGATAGGAATAGACGATGCCGATGTAGATCGCCCAGTTGGTGTTGAGAATGATCAAGGGCTGGTCGATCACGCCGGTCGCCAGGAGGAACTGGTTGAGCAGGCCCTCGGGCTTCAGGATCGCGATCCACGCATAAACGCGGATCAGGAAGCTCGTCCAGAACGGCAGGATCACCAGCATCAAGAGCGTCGGGCGGACGGTCTTCGGCGCCTTCGCCATGCCATAGGCGATCGGATAGGCGATCAGCAGCGTCATGACCGTCGAAATCGCCGCGATGATGACGCTCGACACATAGGCGTTGAAGTAGAGAACGTCTTCGGTGAGCCAGACGTAGTTGTCGAAACTGAACTCCCGCGCCTTCTCGACAATGCCCGACAGGCCGCCGAAGAGGTCGAAAACCGGCGTATAGGGCGGCATCGCCACTGCCGTCTGCGACAGCGAGATGCGGAAGACGATGAAGAAGGGGATCAGGAAGAAGAACAGCAGCCAGGCATAGGGGATGATGATGACGAGGCGGCTGAAGAGAGCGGATGCGACGCGCGTCATGGTCTCAATCCTTCAGAACGACGCCGGCGTCTTCGCCGAAGGAAACCCAGACTTCCTGATCGTAACCGAGCGGGTCCTCGACGGCACGCACCGCGTTCAACGACGATGCCTTGATCACCCGTCCGTCCTTCAGGCGCACATGAAAGACGGTCATGTCGCCAAGATAGCCGATATCCCAGATCTCACCCTGGACGGCGTTGACGGGCGCATTTGCCGGCGGCTGCCGGCTGACGCGGATCTTTTCCGGACGGACGGCGACCGCGGACCTGGCGCCGGCAGCCGGTCTTTCGGGAGACGCCATGCGGATGGGGAAGCCATTGGCGCCTTCGAGCCGCACATAGCCGCCCTCGGCTCCAGAAACCGCTCCCTCGAAAATGTTGACGTCGCCGATGAAGTCCGCAACGAAGCGGGAATTCGGCGCCTCGTAAATCTCGGCCGGGGTCGCGACCTGGATGACCTTGCCGTGGCTCATGACCGCGATGCGGTCAGCCATGGTCATCGCCTCCTCCTGGTCGTGCGTCACGACGACGAAGGTGAGGCCGAGTTCCTGCTGCAGATCCATCAGTTCGAACTGGGTTTCCTCGCGCAGCTTCTTGTCGAGCGCGCCGAGCGGCTCGTCGAGCAAAAGCACTTTCGGCCGCTTGGCGAGCGAGCGGGCGAGCGCGACGCGCTGACGCTGACCGCCGGAAAGCTGATGTGGTTTGCGCTGGGAGAACTTTTCGAGCTTCACCAGCTTCAGCATCTGCGCCACGCGCGCGGCGATATCCGCCTTCGGCATGCCGTCCTGCTTCAGGCCGAAAGCGATATTGTTCTCGACCGTCATGTGCGGAAAGAGCGCATAGGACTGGAACATCATGTTGACCGGGCGACGGTAAGGCGGAATGCCGGCGAGGCTCTGCCCGTCGAGAATGATCTCGCCTGAGGTCGGCTGTTCGAAACCGGCGAGCATGCGCAAGAGGGTTGACTTTCCGCAGCCGGAAGCGCCGAGGAGCGCAAAGAACTCGCGTGTGTAGATGTCCAGCGAGAGGTCGTCGACGGCGGTGAAGTCGCCGAACCGCTTTGTCACGTTCTTGACGGAAATGAATGGCTTGGAAGCGGGATCCGCCCAGGGGGCAAAGGACCGCCGGATACTGCCGAGAGACTTCATCATCAATCCCCGAATGATACAGCCGATCGGGCGCTCTTGTTTCTCCCCGGCGCCCATTAAGAAAATTGCCCGGATCTTGAGGTCCGGGCAATTCGTTTTCCGCTCTTACTGGCCGGTTACGACCTTTGTCCAGAGTCGGGTCAATACCCTCTGTTCTTTCGCCTCGAAGGGCGTCACCGTGAACAGTTTCTGCATCACCTCATCCGACGGATAGATGGCGGTGTCTTCCAAAACGGCCTTGTCGAGGAACTGCTGCGAGGCCTTGTTGCCGTTGGCGTAGAAGACATAATTCGATGCTTTGGCGACCACTTCCGGCTTCATCATGTAGTTGAGGAAGGCGTGGGCTTCCTCGACGTGCTGCGCATCGGCGGGGATCGCGAACATGTCGAACCACATCTGCGCGCCCTGCGACGGGATCGCGTAGTCGACGGTCACGCCGGCCTTCGCCTCCGCCGCACGGTCACGGGCCTGGAAGACGTCACCGGAGAAGCCAACTGCGAGGCAGATGTCGCCGTTGGCGAGCGCGTTGATGTATTCCGAGGAGTGGAACTTGCGCACATAGGGGCGGATGCTTGCCAGGAGATCGGCCGCCTTTTCCAGATCGGCGGCCTCATGGCTGTCCGGATTGAGGCCGAGATAGGCGAGCGCCGAAGGCATGACGTCGGTCGGGGAATCGAGGATGTGGATGCCGCAATCCTTGAACTTCGCTGCCAGTTCCGGATTGAAGATGACGTCCCAATTGGGCTTCGCGTCCGTGCCCAGGATCGCCTTCATCTTGTCGACATTGTAGCCGATGCCGGTCGTGCCCCACATGTAGTCGACGGCGTATTCGTTGCCCGGATCGTACTTCGCCGTACGCTCCATGATCACGTCCCACATGTTGGAAAGGTTCGGCAGCTTCGACTTGTCGAGCTTCTGGAACACGCCGGCGGCGATCTGCCGCTGCAGGAAGGTTGCCGTCGGCACGACGACGTCGTAGCCCGAGCCGCCCGCCAGCAGCTTCGTCTCCAGGATCTCGTTGGAATCGAAGACGTCATAGACGACCTTAATGCCGGTCTCCTTGGTGAAGTCTTCCAGAATGCTGCTGTCGATGTAATCCGACCAGTTGTAGACGTTGACCACGCGCTCCTGCGCCGAGGCCAGCATGGTCGAACCGGCCAGCACGACTGCCGCCAGGGTTGTGACGATGAGCTTGGACATACAACTCCCCTCTTGGTTTTCATTTCGGGGCCCCGGCATGCGGAGGCACCGTCCAATCCGTTTCGCTCAGGCGGCGAGGTTAGGCATGTTTCTCGATAACCTCAAGCGCTTTCGTGGCGATAAAAGAGCGCGCCGCGCCAGTCGGCATTTTTCACAAGTCGAGGAAAATCGGGCACTTATGCCGAACCGCCGTGCCGCAGCTCAAACCTGCCGGTACCGCCTGCCACAGTTAACCATGTCGGATGCTCGACATGGACGAGCCGAGGTTTACAATTGATTAACCATGATCGCCGTGCGAATTTTCCGCCGGTTGTGCATCAAGCGGTGGGTATTGCGATGGGCGAGAAGATCATTGGCGAGAGCACCCCGGACGGGCGAAGCCGCAGGATCGATCCCAGGGAGTTGAAACGCCTGTCGGTGCTCGAGCCGCGAAAGGCGTTGGGCGCCATCGCTTTCGATTGGGCGATGATCGCAGCGGCGATCGCCGTCAGCGAATATGCCGGCAATCCTCTCGTCTATCTGATCGCCGTGGTGCTGATTGCGGGACGCATGCATGCGCTCGGTTGCATGATCCACGAGGCGGCGCATTACCGCATCATCCCCAACCGAAAACTCAGCGACGGGATGAGCGACCTGCTGCTCGCCTGGCCCGTGCTCGCAACCGTCGACGGCTATCGCCAGAACCATCTCGCCCACCACCAGCATGCCAATACCGACGAGGATCCGGATTGGACCGCGAAGCTCGGCATGCCACAATTCACCTTCCCGCAGAAGGCTGCCCGCGGCATCGTTCAGTTGCTCGGCTACCTCATCGCGGTCAATTCGCTGCGTGACATGCTGCATATGGCCAAGCGGATGGGAAAGAACGACCGCTCGACGCTCCGGTACAAGCTGCTACGCATCGGCTTCTATGTGGCCGCTACGGCGGTCTTCACGCTGCTCGGCATCTGGCGGGAAGTGGCGCTCTATTGGGTGGTTCCGTTCCTTACCTTCTTCTGCCTGTTCCTCTACATACGCAGCGTCGCGGAGCATTTCGGCAGCATGGACTATGGCGACGAATTGACGAGTTCACGGACCGTCTATCCGCATGCCTGGGAGAAGCTGTTCTTCGCCCCCCACAACATCAACTATCACCTCGAACACCATCTCTATCCGGGCGTGCCCTTCTACAATCTGCCGGAACTGCACGCGATCCTGATGCGCAACAAGGCCTATGCGGACAAGGCGCACATTACGCGCGGCTACACCACCGGACTGCCAGTGGAATGCTTCGCGCCGAACGCACCGCTGCTGCCGAACCGGCATCCCGTCAGCTACTGAAAATCGAAGACGCTGAGCCCTGTTGCCATCTCATCGAGCCCAAGCGGTCGCGTGACCGGCGGTTCGGCGCGTGCGAGACAGCCCTGCCGCTCGCAGAGCCGGCAGGCGGCACCAACCGCGACCGCCGGCGGCAGCGCCGAAGCGTAGACGACCTCGTCGGCGAAGGATGCCTCGCAACCGAGAAGCAGGGCCGTGCGCCTGACCCGCTCCTGGAACGCCGCCTGCGGGCCGTCCAGCGTGCGCGCCACCGTCAGAAACGCAGCGCCATCCGGCATTTCGACCCGGTCGACCAGAACCTGCCCCGGCACCGAAAAGGCGGCATGAATATTGAGCTTCGGACAGCCTCCACCAAACTTCGCCTGCGGGAAGCCGGCTGCGCCGGCCCGCCGCAGGCGGTGGCCGGCATTGTCGATCTCCATCAGGAAGAACGGCACGCCTTGCGCTCCGGGCCGCTGCAGCATGGTCAGCCGATTGGCGACCTGCTCGAAGGAGACCTGGAAGCGGGCACGCAACACATCGACATCATATTTCGCGCGCTGGGCGGCGGCGAAGAAGGCGGCATAGGGCATCATCAGCGCATGCGCGCCGTAGCGCGCAAGCTCGAAGCGGGCGATGCGGCGCGCCTCTGCAGTCGAGAAACGCAAGGGCTCGAGCTCGGCGATGATCGCTTCGTGGCAGGCGATCGACACCGCCTCCATGGCGATCTCGCGCAGTTGGTCATAGGGCGACAGCCGCTCGGAGATGAAGAGGCGCATGGAATGCCGATCGAAACGGCGGCGCAGATTGGGCATCGCATGTACCGGCAGGCTGCGAACGACCAAGCCATGTTCCTTCTTCAGCCAGTTCTTGAGCGCGCCCATGAGATCATCACCGGGCGACAGCGCCGCGTGAAAGGTTTCCGCCGCCGCCTCTATCGCAGCAAAATGGTTGGGCCTGGCCTCGAAGGTTTCCCGAACCTCGTCCATCGGCAGCCGCGTACCCGAAAGGGCCTCCATATGCCCCTGCCCCGCCAGCAGATCGGCAAGATCCTTGAGGCGCGCGGCCTGCTCGCGATAGGCGCGATAGAGCTTGACGACACCGCCCGCGGCATTGGGAGCGGCCTCCGCCACCTCGATCAGCTCCTGCTCCCCCGGCAGCTCGGCTGATAGCAGCGGATCGGCGAAGACTTCGCGCAACTGTGCGAGACTGCCGCCGGTTTCTCCCTGCAGTTCGTCGAGATCGACCTTGTAGACCGAGGCGAGTTTCAGGAGCAGTTGCACCGTCAGCGGCCGCTGATTGCGCTCGATCAGATTGAGGTAGGACGGCGAGATGCCGAGCGCCTCGGCCATGGCCGTCTGCGTCAGCGACAGGCCATTGCGAATACGCCTGACCCGCGGACCGGCGAAGATCTTGTTCTCGGCCATTTGTAACTACCTTTACAATCGCGAAGCACATAACATTTTACATCTTTTACAAGTTTACTTCGCGCTTCTGTCAAAGGCAAGACAAGATAACCCTTTTGGCCTCGCCATTTCAATGTTTCCAATAGCCGAATGCCGCAGCGCAATGTAAAAACTGTCACATGAACTCGAAACATGAAGCACCGTACGACGAAAGTCGAATGGATGTGAAATTTTGACAGGAGGATGTAATGACTGAATTTTACAAGCTTGTTCCGAGCGCACCGCAAGGCCGCTTCGATGGCGTCGACCGCCCCTATAGCGCAGAGACCGTGAAGCGGCTGCGCGGGTCGGTCGAGATCCGTTATTCGCTGGCCGAAATGGGCGCGAACCGCTTGTGGAAACTCATTCACGAGGAAGACTTCGTCAATGCGCTTGGGGCGCTCTCCGGCAATCAGGCCATGCAGATGGTCCGCGCCGGCCTGAAGGCGATCTACCTCTCCGGCTGGCAGGTCGCCGCCGACGCCAACACCGCCTCGGCCATGTATCCCGACCAGTCGCTCTATCCGGCCAATGCGGCGCCGGAACTCGCCAAGCGCATCAACCGCACGCTGCAGCGCGCCGACCAGATCGAAACCTCCGAAGGCAAGGGCCTTTCGGTCGATACCTGGTTCGCACCGATCGTCGCCGACGCCGAAGCCGGCTTCGGCGGCCCGCTCAACGCCTTCGAGATCATGAAGGCCTTCATCGAGGCCGGTGCTGCCGGCGTCCACTATGAGGACCAGCTCGCTTCCGAAAAGAAGTGCGGTCACTTGGGCGGCAAGGTGCTGATCCCGACGGCGGCCCATATCCGCAACCTGAACGCCGCGCGGCTTGCCGCCGACGTCATGGGTACGCCGACGCTCGTCATCGCCCGTACCGATGCGGAAGCGGCAAAGCTGCTCACCTCGGATATCGACGAGCGCGATCGGCCCTTCGTCGATTATGACGCCGGCCGCACGGTCGAGGGCTTCTACCAGGTGAAGAACGGCCTCGAGCCCTGCATCGCCCGCGCGGTCGCCTATGCGCCGCATTGCGACCTGATCTGGTGCGAAACCTCGAAGCCGGATCTGGAGCAGGCCCGCAAGTTCGCCGAGGGTGTGCACAAGGCGCATCCGGGGAAGCTGCTCGCCTACAATTGCTCGCCGTCGTTCAATTGGAAGAAGAACCTCGACGACGCGACGATCGCCAAGTTCCAGCGCGAACTCGGCGCGATGGGCTACAAGTTCCAGTTTATCACGCTCGCCGGCTTCCATCAGTTGAACTTCGGCATGTTCGAGCTGGCGCGCGGCTACAAGGCGAGGCAGATGGCCGCCTATTCCGAGCTGCAGGAAGCGGAATTCGCGGCAGAAGCCAATGGCTACACCGCGACGAAGCACCAGCGTGAGGTGGGCACCGGCTATTTCGACGCCGTCTCGCTGGCGATCACCGGCGGCCAGTCCTCGACAACCGCCATGAAGGAATCGACCGAGCACGACCAGTTCCGCCCGGCCGCAGAGTGAAAGACCGGCGGGAGCGTGGCAATCCCTGCCCGCCGCGCTCCTGCCGCCAGAACCATAGCCTCGAACCTCAAGGAGAAGTTCAATGACAGTCCAGACACGCGTCAAGGAACGGGCCGAGGAACAGTCTTCGGCGATGACCCCGGACCAGCAGGCAGCGATCCGCATGGTTGCCAACGACCTGCACCGCCTCAACCAGTCCGTCATGAAGGCCGTCGATGCCGGCGTATCTGTCGAGCTCGTTCGCTCGGCTCGCCACCACGGCGGCGAAGGCAACTGGGGCGATCTCCTGATCCCTGTCATCGTAACCCAGGGCAAGCCATGACACTCATTGCGATGACGCTTGCGATGGCCCTGCTTTCGTCGGCTTCATTTCAGCCGGCGGCGGCAATCAGAGCGGCGAAAGCAATCCAAGGTTGATAGCCGCAATATCATGGCGAAGATGCGATGGCGCCAGAGATCGGAATGGCCGGCGGGAATGCCGGCCATTCGGCGTTGCGGCGCTGAATCGTGTTCCAACAACTTCTTCGTTATGCCATTTCAAGTTGATCGCGGTGCGCTGCGGCTTATATTAGCCCAGCCTATCTTAGGTTGGGGCGAGCATGTATCGATCGACGAAAGCTGCCGATACGGCCGAATTGACGGAGCTCATCTACGGCGCCGCCTTTGGTGACTGTGGCTGGCAGGACCTTCTTGACCGGCTGACGACGACAATGCCGGACGGGCGCTCGGCGCTCCATTATCACGATCTCACGTCGCCAACGACATGCGTGCCCTATGTCTCCGGCTTTACGCCGGATGCCATCGATCAATTCAACAACCACTTCGCGGCGATCAATCCCTGGATACCGAAGTCGGTGCTGGTGCCGGTAGGGCGCGGTCTTGCCGGCGAACATATCGTCTCGCGCGCGGACCTGGTGAAATCGGAGTTCTACAATGACTGGCTGAAGGGCCAGACCGGCTGCGAAACCACCGTGGGCGTGACCATCGTACGCAGTCCGACACGCACATTGCTCGTATCGACCTGCACCTCATCGACGGACGAAGAGCTCAACCGGCGGGCGGCCGATCAATACACCCTTCTTGCGCCCCACCTGAAGCGCGCCTTCGACTTCCTGCGCCGGCGCGACCTGATGATGGCCGAACAGCATGAAGGCCGGACGCTGCTCGATACGATCGGCATCGGCGTCATCTATGTCGGCGACAATCTGCGCATCCGATCGATGAACGACAACGCCGAACGGATGGCGGCGAAGGGCTCTCCGTTTCGCGTGACGATCAACGGGCGCCTGGTCATGGACGAACCGGAAACCAATGCAGCACTCGAGCTTCTGGCCTCGCCGGTCGGCACTCCGGCTCAGCCGCAGGTTCGTCTCGTCAGGGCCGCGGAGGATGGCGCCTTTCGGATCACGCTGGTCCGGCGGAGCGCCAGCATCTTCACCGAGCTCCTCGACGGACCCACGGTCGCCGTGCTGATCGAGCCGGCGACCTCGCTCGTTTTCGACCAGCGCCTCAGCCACCTGAGAGACAGCTATGGCCTTACGCCGGCCGAACTCCGCATCGCTTCCGGCGTCGCTGCCGGTCTGACGCTGAAGGAAATGTCGCGGGCCAACGGCGTCAGCTACGAGACGATCCGCACGCAGCTCAAGAGCATCTATGCCAAGACCCGGGTCAATTCGCAGGCCGCCCTCGTCAAGCTCCTGATGCGCTGACCAAAGGCGCCGTCATCCAATTTGGCAATCCTGCAGCGCCGGCAGGACGCAAGCCGGCCCCACGCGCTCAGCCGCGTCGCGGCCTCTTTCCGGCAAAGACGTCGGCATGGCTGCGCAACAGCTTCGTCATGCGGTCGACCACAGTGCGGATTTCCTTTCGGTGCCGGTCCTCGTTGTTCATCACGATCCATTGGCGGTGCCTCAGCGCGGGAATCTCCTCGCCTGCCCGCTCCAGCATCGGATCGAGGTCACCGACGAAGCAGGGCAGGACAGCGCAACCGGCGCCTGCCCGGGCGAGATCCAAGAGCGAACGCGGCCGTGTGATGGTCGCGACAATCCTGCCTTCTGCCTGTTGGTGGGGCCAGCGAAGATAGGCCGAGATTGCCTCCTCCTCACCCACTGCCACCCACCGGGTGTTGGCAGCCGCCGGTGCGTTCTTCTGGCGATAGGCGGCATAGGCGACGTCACCGACCGGGCTCGCCGCCAGATAGGTTTCCTCGGGCTCGAAGGCCCGGATGCCGATGTCGGTCTCGCGATAGGCGAGGCTGGCGCGGGTCTCGCCGACGGTCATCGCCAGGCTGAAACCATCCCTCTCGCTGCAAAGCGCCGGGAAATTCTCCGCGAGCAGCCAGGCAATCCAGGTGCCGACGGTGATGCGGACGGTCGCGCCTTCACCCTCGCGCCGCCAGCTCTCGACCCGGCGCGCCGCCGCCTCCATCTCCTGAAGCTGCTCGAAAAGGAGCTCGCCGTCGCCGGTGAGCTGGTAACCGGTCTGGCTGCGCAGGAACAGGGAGCGGCCCGTCCGCTCCTCGAGCTCCAGCATCCGCCGTCCGACCGTGGCAGGGCTCGAACCGAGCGCCTGTGCGGCGCCGGTAAGGCCACCGGTGCGCGCCACGCTCATGAAACAGCGATAGATGTCCCAATCCAGGTTTTTCATTGCTGAAAAACATAGGCCGATTTCCGCTGTATGTAAAACTGCTTTGGATGCATAAAAGAAGTGATGCCCATCAAACGAGGAGCATCACCATGGAAATGATGGCAATGGTCTATATCGCCGACATGGCCCTGAAAAACCGGCGTTGGGACGAAGACTTCGATCCGAAGCCGCCGGGACTTCTTCGGCGCATGTTTGACGCCTTGGCCGCCAAGATTGCCGAGCGGCGCAGGAGACGCCTCGGCGCCGAAAAAAAGAGCACCGCAGAGCCTTGCGGCCACGCGGTGCAATGTTAGCCCCTGCCCTTGTTATGTCGCACGGCAATACCGATTGCCGTGCGTCCGTCCGAAGGCGGACGACCGCCGTCGGCGAATTCGATTGCCGGCCGCCTCAGGCGGCCCGGTAGCCGTAGTCGTCCGCCTCCGGCTCCAGCCGGAACTGCTCGACGAGCATCATCAATGTGTCCGCCTGGTGCGCGAGCGACCGGCTCGTCGCCGTCGCCTCCTCGACCATCGAAGCGTTCTGCTGCGTCATCTGGTCCATCTGGTTAACCGAGCCGTTGACCTCGTTGAGCGCTACGGCCTGATCGCGGCTTGCGGTCGCGATCATCTCGACATGCTGGCTGACGGTGACGATCTGCGCGCTGATCGATGCCAGCACTTCGCCCGTTTGCTTGACCAGGTGCGAGCCGGCATTGACCTCGTTGGTCGACTTGTTGATGAGACCCTTGATCTCGCGCGCGGCTCCCGCCGAGCGCTGCGCCAGTTCACGCACTTCCTGGGCAACAACGGCAAAGCCCTTGCCCGCTTCACCCGCACGCGCCGCCTCGATACCGGCGTTCAGCGCCAAGAGATTGGTCTGGAAGGCGATGTCGTCGATCACCTCGATGATCTGTTCGATCTGGCGCGAGGCTTCTTCGATGCGCCCCATGGCGGCAATCGCGTTGGTGACGACGGTCGCCGAGCTGTCGGCGCTCCGCTTCGTCTGGATCACGGCATGGTTGGCTTCCCCGGCACGCTCGGCCGAGGAGCGAACGGTCGCGGTGATCTGGTCGACGGCGGCAGCCGTTTCTTCGAGCGATGCGGCCTGGGCTTCCGTCCGCTTCGACAGCGAGTCCGCGGCATGGTGCATGCTGGAGCCGCTTTCCTGGATCGCCTGCGCATTGGCGCGGATCTGCGACAGCGTGTCCTGTAGGCGGATCAACGAGCCATTGAAGTCCTTGCGCAACTGTTCGAGGCGACCATGGAAGGGAACCTCGATCTGGCGCGAGAGATCGCCCTGCGCCAGGCGGCCGAGGCCGGCGGCAAGTTCGCTGACGGCCAGATCGATCTGGCGATCGAGTTCGCGCTTCTCCTGGTCGTTACGGCTGCGCTCGATTTCGGCACGGGCGCGCTGCTCTTCGCTCTCGGCCTCGATGCGGACCTTGGAAAGCGCGTTCTCCTTGAACACGCCAAGCGCCCGCGCCATGTCGCCGATTTCGTCGCGGCGCGCATCGCCGTCGATCGCTGTGTCGAGACGGCCGTCTGCGAGGCGACGCATGGCAGCAGTGATCTGGCCGATCGGCTTCTTCAGCGTCAGCGTCAGCGCAATGCCGGCAAGCAACGCGATCACCACGCCGGCGACGGTTGCCGCCACCGAGATCTGGTTTGCCTCCTGGCGTTCCGTTCCGGCGGCGACCTTCTGCCGCTCGGCAAAGCTGGTGAGATCGCCCCAGATCTGGTCGATCGACTGGCCAGCGGCGTCGAAATCGGCGGTCCGCTTGACGGTGATCTCGACAAGCGCTGCGGCATCCTTCTTCACCGCCGTCAAGATCGGCATCAGCGTATCGGCGATCTTGTCGAAGGAAGCACCGTCGCTGGCAACGCCACGCAGCGTTGCCATGTTCTGCTGGACGGCAAGCGACTTATCGAGCAGCTTCTGGCGGTTTTCTTCGTTGGTCTGGCCCATGAAGGTGGCGGCGGAAATCTGGATGTCCGTGATCGACCCGGCGAGCCGGCGGGTCGCGGTCAGCACCGATTCCGTCGCGACGATCTGCTCGTCGAGTTCGGCGAAGATCCGCGTCGCGTCCCGCATCTTGCCGACCGATGCCGCCTCCAGCCGGAAGCTCGCGGTGCGGAAACGGTCGACATATTTGGAGATGCCGGCGAGCGTCTCCGGGGCGGCCGGCGCCTTCAGCAGCGCGCCGATCTCGCTCGAGGCCGAGGTGATCGTTTCCATCAGCGACTTCTCGTCCTTCGGCAGCAGGCGGAAAATGTCGCGCTCGGTGCGGCCGATCATCGGGAAGCGCTCCTTGACCGCCTTCAGCTTGTCCTCGACGGAGATCGCCTTGCTGACTTCGGTGCCGAATTCGTTGAAGAAGCGGCTGGCGCGCATCAGCTTCTCGGCTTCGCGCAGCATGGTCTTGGCGGCGTTTTCGCTTTTCCGCACGGCATATTGCAGCCGGTTCGACTCCTCGTTGATCTTGGAGCGCTCGATCAGCAACGCGTCGAGGTTCGCCGCCATCGCCGCGCGCAGTTCCTGCTCACCGACATGCAGCTTCCAGAGACCGTCGATGCGCGCCTCGATGTCGTTTGTCGCGGCGATTGCGGCGGTCAGTTCGTCCTGGCCGCTCTGACCGGCGACCTGGGCGGCCGTCGCCGCAAGCACGTCCTTCTGGGCCGAAATCTTCGACTGGACGGCTTCCCTGGTTTCCTCGGTCGTGGAATGCAGGAAGGCGTTCATGCCCGCATAGACATCCTTGAAACCGCTCAATGTCTGCAGCACGCTGTTCGAAATCTCCATGCGCCCCTGAAGCAGGCCCGACGCATAAAGGCCGGTGATACCGACGGCACAGATGCTGACGACGAAGGGCAGGATGAAAAAGAGCACCTTCGTCTGGATCTTGAAACGGGCAAGAATTCTATCAATGAACATGGAAAACACCTTGGCTCGCAGCTCGCATTCGCCTCCCCCGGCGGCTCGAGACGTCTTCGCATTCAACGACTGGGCGTGAAGGCGTAGACGATCGAGAGCCACCCGATGCGCAAACAGGCTGATGTTTTTCGGAAAATCATACGGCGCACGCCGTCAGTCCGTCGGCAATCATTGCGGATCCACGTCGCCGCCCCTACAGCGCCGCGCGTCTTTTAAGACGCGCAAAGGTCGCTGTAGGACTTTGATTTGCTGCATGTCTCCTTAAATCGAGGTCGATTTAAGGAGACATGCAGTAGGCAACGCGAACCTGACGAAACTCACTTCGTCGTACTATTTAATTTGAACGATTAAAATTTGTATAAGCGCGATCGCCTGCGGCAGAAAATCCGAAGGAGCGCGGGGCGCCTCAACTGCGCCCGAGGAACCGGCCGTCTAAAGCCGGTCGCCTGAGATCAGAACCAAAGGGCCGGAAGAGCTGCGAGGGCGGCAACGGCGAAAAAAGCGATCAGTGCGAGGCGCGTGATTGCGGCCTTCTGCTGACGGCTTTCGTCGGTGCGGGCGATCGCTATGGCACGGGGACGGCGGCTTGGTTGGTTCATGGCATCCTGTCCTTGTCACATCGACCGGCAACCATCGACCCGGATGAACCGGCTTGCCAGTCACACATATATTGCAGCCATGCCGTGGCGGAGGAAAGTCAAAAAATGGGAAACAGTGTTATTTCCGTTTATGTGACAATCCGATCTCACCAACCGCCGGCTGTGCCGACAAAAACAGAGGTTCGATCAGACCCGTTAACAATCGTTGAAGCCCAACCGGCCAAAAGCGGGGAGATTACACATCCTGCCCGGCGGCAAAGCCCGATGCCCAGGCCCATTGGAAATTGTAGCCGCCGAGCCAGCCGGTCACATCGACGCATTCGCCGATGAAGTAGAGACCCGGCACCGCCTTCGCCTGCATCGTCTTGGAATCGAGCCCATTGGTATCGACGCCGCCGAGCGTGACTTCGGCGGTACGATAGCCTTCCGAACCGGCGGGCTTGATCGTCCAGGCCTGGATCGAGGACGAAAGCTGCTCGATCGTCTTGTCCGAGAGGTCGGCCAACTGGCGCCCGGTCAGCTTCGCGCCCTCGACGAAAAACTGCGCAAGCCGGCGCGGCAGGATATCACCGAGCGCCGTCTGCACCGCCTGCTTGCCGTGGGTGCGCCGGATTTCCTTGAGGATTGAAGCGATGTCGATGTCGGGCATCAGCCGCAGCACGATTTCCAGTCCTTCGCGCCAATAGGACGAGATCTGCAGGATCGCGGGGCCGCTCAGGCCGCGATGGGTAATCAGCACTGCCTCGCGAAAGGCTGTCTTGCCGCACCGGGCTTCGGCGTCGGCAGCGACGCCCGACAGCTCGCCGATCGTTTCGAGCTGCGCCGGATCGAGGGTCAGGGGCACGAGGCCCGGCCGCGTTTCGACGATGCCAAGCCCGAACTGCTCGGCGATCCGGTAGGCGAACCCGGTCGCTCCCATCTTCGGGATCGACTTGCCGCCACTGGCGATGACGAGCGATTGCGCATCGATGGGCCCCTCATCCGTCATGACGCGGAAGCCCGCGCCATGGCGTTCGACGCTTTCGATCGTTGTCTCCAGCCGCAACTCGGCGTGCACGTCGCGCATTTCTGCGAGCAGCATCCTGATGATGTCCTTGGCCGAATGGTCACAGAAGAGCTGGCCAAGCGTCTTTTCGTGCCAGGCGATGCCGTGCCTTTCGACCAGTGCAAGGAAATCGCGCGGCGTGTATCGCGCCAGTGCCGACTTCGAGAAATGGGGATTTGCCGAAAGGAAGTTCTTCGGCCCCGCATGGATGTTGGTAAAATTGCAGCGACCACCGCCGGAGATGCGGATCTTCTCGCCGGGCGCCCTGGCATGGTCGAGCACGAGCACGCGGCGCCCGCGCTTGCCCGCCTCGATGGCGCACATCATGCCCGCGGCACCGGCGCCGATGATGACCACGTCCTTCTTTTCAGCCACGAAACACCCCAGCTCTTTTGTCTTTCCTTCCCGATGGCGGAGACGAAAGTCAATGACGAAGCCCATCTAGCCAATTGCCAATCTGCGGTTATGATGCGCTATCCGAAGCCAAAACCGGTGATTTATGCCCTCCAAGAGAAGTGCTGCCCAACAAACAACGAAAATCAGCAAGACCTCGAAAATTCCCCCCGCCCTGCATTCCCTCCGCGGCGTGAAGACCTGGAAGGAAGCCACGGACTGGCTCAAGATCCGCGGCATCGAAGACATCGAATGCATCACGCCCGACCTCGCCGGCGTGCCGCGCGGCAAGATGATGCCGACCTCGAAATTCACTTCCAACACCTCGCTGGCGCTGCCCTCGGCAATCTACCGCCACACGATTTCGGGCGAATATCCTGATGAAACCGGGCAGTTCCGCTACGATTCCCGCGATAGCGACATCAAGCTCGTGCCCGACCTCTCGACCCTTTCGGTCGTGCCCTGGGAAACCGACCCGACGGCGCAGGTGATCTGCGACATCGTCGGCTCGCAGGGCGAACAGATCAGCTACACACCGCGCGCCGTGCTGAAGCGCGTGGTCGATCTCTACAGGCAGAAGGGTTGGAAGCCGGTGGTGGCACCGGAAATCGAGTTCTATCTCGTCGCCCAGAACGACGACCCGGACTATCCGCTGCATCCGCCGAAAGGCCGCTCGGGCCGCTCCATCCTTGGCGGCCAGGGCTATTCGATCGCCGGCATCAACGAGTTCGACGAACTGATCGACGACATCTACCACTTCTCCGAGAAGCAGGGCCTCGAGATCGACACGCTGATCCACGAGGAGGGTCCGGCCCAGCTCGAGATCAACCTTCGCCATGGCGACCCGATCGAGCTCGCCGACCAGGTCTTCCTGTTCAAGCGCACGATCCGCGAGGCGGCGCTGAAGCACGGCATCTATGCGACCTTCATGGCCAAGCCGATGCAGGGCCAGCCGGGTTCGGCGATGCACATCCACCAGTCGGTGGTCGAGATCAACACCGGCCGGAACCTGTTCTCGAACCCGGACGGTTCGGCATCGAAGGAGTTCTTCCACTTCATCGGCGGCATGCAGCACTACGTGCCGCGCACACTGGTCATGATGGCGCCCTACGTGAATTCCTATCGCCGACTGACGCCCGACATGTCGGCGCCGGTCAACACCGCCTGGGGCTACGACAACCGCACGACGGCTTTCCGCATTCCGGTGTCGGAACCGATCGCCCGGCGCATCGAGAACCGGCTGCCGAGCTCGGATGCCAATCCCTACCTGGCGCTCGCCGCCTCGCTCGCCTGCGGTTATCTCGGCATCATCGAACAGCGCGAGCCGACGGCACCGACCGAGGACACGGCAAACGAGGGTGAGATCCTCCTGCCGCGCGGCCTGCTCGAAGCGGTCGCCCTGCTGGAATCGGCACCATCGCTTGCGGAGGTGCTGAGCCCCGAGTTCATCGCCATCTATGCCGGCGTCAAACGCGGCGAGTTCGAGACCTTCATGCAGGTCATCAGCCCCTGGGAACGCGAATTCCTGCTTCTCAACGTCTGACCTCAGAGGTTCTCCATGCCCTGGCAAAGCCCCATCTCGCCCGGTTATTCCTGGTATGAGGCAACCGTTCCGGACCGACCTGAGTATCCCGTCATGCCGGGATCGCGAAAGGCCGACGTCGCGATCGTCGGCGGCGGTTATACCGGGCTGCAGGCGGCCTACAACCTGGTGCGTCAGGGCGTCGACGTGACCGTGGTCGACGCCTGCCGCTTCGGCGACGGTGCCTCTGGTCGCAATGGCGGCCAGTTAGGCACCGGGCAACGCGCCTGGGCGGACGAGACCGAGGAAAGCCTCGGTCATGAGCGGGCACAGGCGCTGTTCGACATGGCCGAGAATGCCAAGCGCTATGTGCTCGACTTCGCCAGCGCGCACGAAATCGACATCGAATTCGTGCCAGGCCAGCTCTCGGTGGGTCACAAGAAAGGTCTCGAAAAGGACTACCGCGACCATGCGGAAGCCATGGCAACGCGCTTCGGCTATCCGCACCTGTCCTTCATGGGCCGCGAGGAAACCGCAAGCCGGCTCGGATCGAGCCATTACCATTTCGGCATCCGCGACGCCGGGACCGGCCACATCCACCCGATGAAGCTGCTGGTGGGTCTCGCAAGACAGGCCGCCCTTGCCGGCGCCAATCTCTTCGAGCAGACGAAAGCCCTGAGGATCGATCGCAGCCGCGGTGCGATCGTCATCACCACGGACCGTGGCACAATCACCGCCGATCGCGTGCTCGTCGCCTGCAACGCCTATATCGGCAACCTGGAGCCGGTGAGCGCCAGCCACGTCATGCCGATCCGCTCCTTCATCGGCGCAACGACGGTGCTTTCCGACCACCCGACTGTCATTCCCGGCGGTGAATCGGTCGATGATTCGCGCTTCGTCGTGCGCTATTTCCGCAAGTCGCGGGACGGGCGGCTGCTTTTCGGCGGCCGCGAGGCCTACACCGCCGATAACCCGCGCGACATCTCGACCCACATCCGCCGACAGATCAGCGAGATCTATCCGGAACTGGCCAATATCGAGATCAGCCATGCCTGGGGCGGCTCCGTCGGCATCACCATGCCGCGCACGCCCTTCTGCCGCGAGGTCATGCCCGGCGTCACCTCGATCGGCGGCTATTCCGGCCACGGCGTGATGCTTTCCAACTATTGCGGCAAGCTCTATGCGGATCTCGCGCTCGGCAAGGACACCGAGCTCGATCTCTTGAAAGCCCTGAAAATCCCGGCTTTTCCCGGTGGTGGGCGGTTCCGCTCCTCCCTTCTCTTCCTCGCGTTAAGCTGGTACGCATTACGCGACAGGTTCTGAAAAGCGCTTCCGTGGCATTTTATTGCACCGCACTCTAGCGCTTTTAAATCGATTAGATTATATGTGCCCGTGACCTGAACAGATCGAGATATCCCATGAGCAGCCAGATCATTCCCGTCGAACCATTTGATTATGTGGTGTTCGGGGGCACCGGCGATCTTGCGGAGCGCAAGCTGTTGCCGGCGCTCTATCATCGCCAGTTGGAAGGCCAGATCACCGAGCCGACCCGTATCATCGGCGCCTCGCGCGCAGCGCTCAGCCATGAGGATTATCGCAAGTTTGCCGTCGATGCGCTGAAGGAGCACCTGAAGGCGGACGAATACAAGGAAGAGGAAGTCGCGAAGTTCGCTGCCCGCGTGTTCTACGTGTCCGTCGACGCCAAGTCGGACCAGGGCTGGGATGCGCTGAAGAAGATCCTCGAAGAGGGCAAGGAGCGCATCCGCGCCTTCTACCTCGCAGTCGGCCCGGCGATCTTCGGCGACATTTCCGAACGCATCCGCGATCACAAGCTGATCACCAAAAACACCCGCATCGTCGTCGAAAAGCCGATCGGCCGCGACCTCGCCTCGGCGACCGAACTCAACGACACGATCGGCAAGGTCTTCCGCGAAGAGCAGATCTTCCGCATCGACCACTATCTCGGCAAGGAGACGGTGCAGAACCTGATGGCGCTGCGCTTCGCCAATGCGCTCTACGAGCCGCTGTGGAACTCCGCCCATATCGACCATGTGCAGATCACCGTGTCGGAAGCCGTCGGCCTCGAAAACCGCGCCGGCTACTACGACAAGGCGGGCGCGCTGCGCGACATGGTGCAGAACCACATCCTGCAACTCGTCTGCTTCGTCGCCATGGAAGCGCCGACCTCGATGGACGCGGAAGCGGTCCGCGACGAAAAGCTCAAGGTTCTCCGCGCGCTGAAGCCGATCACCTCGGCGAATGTCGAGCAGGTGACGGTGCGCGGCCAGTACCGCGCCGGTGCTTCGGCCGGCGGTCCGGTCAAGGGCTACCTCGAGGAGCTCGAAGGCGGCATCTCGAACACCGAGACCTTCGTGGCGATCAAGGCCGAGGTCAGCAACTGGCGCTGGGCCGGCGTACCCTTCTACATCCGCACCGGCAAGCGTCTCGCCGGCCGCATGTCGGAGATCGTCATCACCTTCAAGCAGATCCCGCACTCGATCTTCGACAACAATGCCGGCCGCATCTCGGCCAACCAATTGGTCATCCGCCTGCAGCCGAACGAAGGCGTGAAGCAGTCGCTGATGATCAAGGACCCTGGCCCGGGCGGCATGCGCCTGCGCAACGTTTCGCTCGACATGAGCTTCGCCGAGGCGTTTGCCGTGCGCAACGCTGACGCCTATGAGCGGTTGCTCTTCGACGTCATCCGCAACAACCAGACACTGTTCGTGCGCCGCGACGAAGTCGAGGCTGCGTGGAAGTGGGTCGACCCGATCCTGAAGGCCTGGGAGGAAACCGGGCAGCAGGTCCAGGGCTACACCGCCGGCACTTGGGGTCCGAGCCAGTCGATCGCGCTGATAGAGCGTGACGGCCGCACCTGGAACGATGCGATATAGGTGCCCGATGACGACGCAGCTTCATACCTTCGAGAACGGCACGGCACTGGCGGAAGGCCTGGCTGAAGCCGTAAGCAGTGCACTTTCTGCCGGCATCGCGACGCGCGGCGCCGCGAGCATCGCGGTTTCCGGCGGCTCGACGCCCAAGGCTTTCTTCCAGGCGCTGTCCAGGAAGGACATCGCCTGGGACAAGGTAACGGTAACGCTCGTTGACGAACGTTTCGTGCCGCCGGAAAGTGACCGTTCGAACCACGGCCTGGTTGCCACCAACCTGCTTCAGGGCAAGGCAGCCAAGGCCAAGTTCCTGCCCCTTTACCACGCGGCTCCGACCGCTGAAGCTGCCGCGGAACTTGCAAGCCGGGAAACGGCCGCAATCGGCGCACCGTTCGACGTGGCCATTCTCGGGATGGGAACGGACGGGCATACGGCGTCGTTCTTCCCCGGTGGGTCGCAACTCGCGCGTGCCATCGATCCGGCAACGCCGCGCGGGGTGATCACGATGGAGGCAGAAGGCGCCGGCGAACCCCGCCTGACCTTCACCTTTGCCAGCCTCCAGGATGCGCGGCTGCTGGTGCTGCACATCGAGGGCGAAGGCAAGAAGACCGTTCTCGCCAAGGCGGAAGAAGCCGGCGACGAGAAAGATATGCCGATCCGCGCGATGCTGCGCCGTGCCGCATCGCCGGTGCAGATTTACTGGGCGCCGTAGATCGAATGCTGTTGGGTCGAACAGGCCCAATATCAAAGTGGAGACACGTTCAGCCTGTGGTGCGCCCCACCGGAACGGACACGTGTTTCTGAGAACTGCCGGGACGCGACGTGCGCTCTCCCAAGCCCGCCACGCTCCGGACCGATGACTGGATGAAGATGAGGAGTCCCAAGACTCCGGAACAGGATTTGCCATGTCCGCCGATTCCCGCATTGCCTCGATCACCGCTCGCATCGTCGAGCGTTCGAAACCGCACCGCGAACCCTATCTGGACCGCATCCGCCTTGCAGGGTCGAGCGGCCCGCACCGCAGCGTCCTCGGCTGCGGTAACCTTGCGCACGGATTTGCCGTCTGTTCCCCCGCCGAGAAGGTAGCGCTTGCGGGCGACCGCGTGCCCAATCTCGGCATCATCACCTCCTATAATGACATGCTCTCGGCGCACCAGCCGTTCGAGACCTATCCGGCGCTGATCCGCGAAGCCGCCCGCGAGGCGGGTGGCGTCGCCCAGGTTGCCGGCGGCGTGCCGGCCATGTGCGACGGCGTCACGCAGGGGCAGCCGGGCATGGAGCTGTCGCTCTTCTCGCGCGATCTCATTGCCATGGCCGCCGGCGTCGGCCTGTCGCACAACATGTTCGATTCCACCGTCTATCTCGGCGTCTGCGACAAGATCGTACCGGGCCTCGTCATCGCGGCGCTGACCTTCGGCCACCTGCCGGCCGTCTTCGTGCCCGCCGGTCCGATGACTTCGGGCCTGCCGAACGACGAGAAGGCGCGCGTACGCCAGCTCTTTGCCGAAGGCAAGGTCGGCCGTGACGAGCTTCTCGAAGCGGAATCAAAGTCCTATCACGGACCAGGCACCTGCACCTTCTACGGCACGGCCAATTCCAACCAGATGCTGATGGAGATCATGGGCTTCCATCTGCCGGGCGCCTCCTTCATCAATCCCGGCACGCCGCTGCGCGACGCGCTGACGAAGGAAGCGGCCAAGCGGGCGCTGGCGATCACCGCCATGGGCAACGAGTTCACGCCCGCCGGCGAAATGATCGACGAGCGCTCGATCGTCAACGGCGTCGTCGGCCTGCATGCGACCGGCGGCTCGACCAATCATACGATGCATCTCGTCGCCATGGCGCGTGCCGCCGGCATCGTGCTTACCTGGCAGGATATCTCCGAGCTCTCCGACATCGTGCCGCTTCTGGCGCGCGTCTATCCGAACGGGCTTGCCGACGTGAACCACTTCCATGCCGCCGGCGGCATGGGTTTCCTGATCAGCCAGTTGCTGAGCGCCGGCCTGCTGCACGACGACGTACGCACCGTTTTCGGCCAGGGGCTCGACGCCTACAAGATCGACGTCCGGCTCGGCCCCAATGGTGGCGTCGTACGCGTGCCGACACCGAAGGAAAGTGCCGATCCGAAGGTGCTGGCGACCATCGACCAGCCTTTCCAGCACACCGGCGGCCTGAAGATGCTGACCGGCAATCTCGGCAAGGCGGTCATCAAGATCTCCGCCGTCAAGCCGGATCGCCATGTCATCGAGGCCCCGGCGAAAATCTTCCACGATCAGGCCGAACTCAACGCCGCCTTCAAGGCCGGCAAGCTCGAGGGCGATTTCGTCGCCGTGGTGCGCTTCCAGGGCCCGAAGGCCAATGGCATGCCGGAACTGCACAAACTGACGACCGTGCTCGGCATCCTGCAGGATCGCGGCCAGCGCGTCGCCATCCTCACCGACGGGCGCATGTCCGGCGCCTCCGGCAAGGTGCCTGCAGCAATCCACGTGACACCGGAAGCCAAGGATGGCGGCCCGATCGCCCGCATCCAGGAAGGCGATATCGTCCGCATCGACGCCGTCACCGGAACGATCGAGGTCCTGGTCGAGGACATCGCGCTGAAGACGCGCGTGCCCGCGCATGTCGATCTCTCGGACAACGAGTTCGGCATGGGTCGCGAGCTTTTCGCGCCGTTCCGGGCGATTGCAGGTGCTGCCGACCAGGGCGCCAGCGTTCTCTTCAACTGAGGCGTAAGGAGCGCCGCCTCCTGATCCGGGGCGGTGCTTTTCAGGAAAGCCGATAGGGTCGCTGCATGGCTATGGTCCGATCCGGTGGCGAGGAACACAACCATCCATTGAGTTCTGCGGGACAGTCAAGCCCGAGGTCACTGGTTAACGGTAGATGTCGAGCGTCCGGTTGCGATGGTTCGGATGCGTGCTGTAGACGAAGATGCGATTGAGATCGCGGTCGGTCAGCAGCCGGAGAAACCGCGCTTCGATGAGATTGTTGGCATGCACGCGCTTCAACAAGCAGCCGACCATCTGGATGCGGGCACTCGGGATATCGAGATAAAAGTTCTGCGGCAGTTGATACTGCGTCAGAATACTGAGGACGGCACCGCTCTTCGACAGCTTGATGATTTCGCAGCGCCGCGAGCTCAACTGCGTCATGCCCTTCTCGGTATACTCGATGCGCGCCTCGTTCCGTGTGTCCTCCATGGGAAAGTTCGCTTCCCGATCGTACATGAACGACTCTTCCTTGTTCAGGAAGTGCCGCTGCATTACAGGCGCCGCGCCTCTCATCGATATGCCTTTCTTATCCCCTTTTGAGACAGGGTAGCGGCAGAGATTTAACAGAGGGTTTGATCTGCAGGTTGCATTGAAAAAACCCGCCCGATTTCCCGGGCGGGTCGAAAAGCCCGAGGTCGGTATCGTCACTCAGGCGCGATAGCTGCGGCCTTCGGCATCGAAGAGGTGCAGCTTGGCCTTGTCGGCGGTGAAGCGCACCTTGTCGCCGCGATGAACCGGCAGGATGCCGGGGATCTTGGCGATGATCGGCTCCTTGTCCACGAGCCCTTCGATGTAGAGCAGCGTCACTTCGCCGAGCGCCTCGACGATGGAGACCGTGCCTTCAAACAGGAAGTCCTCGCCAGTCGTGACCTGCAGGTCTTCCGGCCGTACGCCGAAGCTCGCCGTCTTGCCGTTTTGCAACGAGTCCGTCGGGATATCCAGCGTCACGCTCTTGCCGCCGGTCAGCTTCACCGTCGTTTGCGCGCCGGTGGCGGTAACGGTTGATGGAATGATGTTCATCGCCGGCGAGCCGATGAAGCGGGCAACGAAGAGATTGGCCGGACGCTCATAGAGCTCCAGCGGTGCGCCGACCTGCTCGATGTGGCCCTGTGACAGCACCACGATGCGATCGGCGAGCGTCATCGCCTCGACCTGATCGTGGGTGACGTAGATCATCGTCGTATCCGACATCTGCTCGCTGAGCTTGGCGATCTCGATGCGGGTGGCGACGCGAAGCGCCGCGTCCAGGTTCGAGAGCGGCTCGTCGAACAGGAAGACCTTGGGGTTGCGGCAGATCGCGCGGCCGATGGCGACGCGCTGGCGCTGGCCGCCGGACAGTGCCTTCGGCAACCGGTCGAGATATTTGGTGAGCTGCAGGATTTCGGCGGCGTTGCGCACGCGGCGGTCGATCTCCTCCTTCGTCTCCTTGGCAATCCGCATGCCGAAAGCCATGTTGTCGTAGACCGTCATGTGCGGGTAGAGCGCGTAGGACTGGAACACCATGGCGATGCCGCGCTTCGACGGCGGCACGGTGTTGACGCGCTCGCCGTCGATGAACATGTCACCGCCGGTAATCTCTTCGAGACCGGCGATCATGCGCAACAGCGTCGACTTTCCACATCCGGAGGGGCCGACGAAGACGATGAACTCGCCCTGCTTGATGTCGAGATTGATGCCATGAATGACATCGACCGCGCCGTAGGACTTGCGGATATCTTTAAGCAGCAGACCTGTCATCACACCCTCCCCTTCGGTTCTTCCCGTCTATCCTTGCTCTCATAATTCGGTCCTCAGACCAGCCGCGCGAAAAACGCGCCCCAGGCCGGCAGTTTCACAGTTTTGTCCTGGACCTCCGCGACGAAGCCGTGTCCTTCCAACGCGGCAACCGGCTCGTTCGGCAGGGCGGCCGTCGCCGGTGCGCCGCTCATGTTGAACAGGCAGAAGAGCTTCTCGTTGCCGTAGCTGCGCACGAAGGCGAGAACCTCTCCATCGGTGCTGAGGAACGCGATCTCGCCCTTGGCGAAAGCCGGATGGGCTCTTCTGAACTGCAAGAACCGGCGGTAATGTTCGAGAACGGACGCCTGGTCTCCCTGCTGCACCGATACGGCGCGGGCGAGATGTTCCGCCGGCACCGGCAGCCAGGGTTTTGCGCTGCCGAAGCCGCCGTTGACCTTCGCACCGTCCCAGACCATCGGCGTACGGCAGCCGTCGCGGCCCTTGAAATCGGGCCAGAACTGGATGCCATAGGGATCCTTCAGATCCTCATAGGCAAGTTCGGCTTCCGTCAGCGCGAGTTCCTCGCCCTGATAGATGCAGACCGATCCCCGGAGCGACATCAGCAGGCTCGCGAGCAGCTTCGCATGGGCGTCGCGATCGGCAACACCATCGCCCCAGCGGCTGACATGGCGCACGACATCGTGGTTGGAGAAGGCCCAGCAGGCCCAGCCCTCGGGTGCTGCCTTCTCGAAATTGCGGAGAACCTCGGCAACGGTGGCCGGCGTCAGCGGATCCGGCGCCAGGAACTCGAAGGCGTAGCACATATGCATCTTGTCGCCGCCGGAGGTGTATTCTCCGGCAATCTCGAGGCCGCGCTGGCTGTCGCCGACTTCGCCGACCGCCGCAATCGCCGGAAACTCGTCCATGACCGCGCGGAAGCGCTTCAGGAATTCCAGGTTCTCCGGCTGGTTCTTGTCGTAGAGATGTTCCTGATAGTTGTAGGGGTTCACGGCCGGGGCAGTCTGGGCATTGCGGCGCTCGGGCGCCAGCGCCGGATTGTCGCGCAGCTTCTTGTCGTGGAAGTAGAAGTTGATGGTGTCGAGGCGGAAACCGTCGACGCCGCGCTCCAGCCAGAAACGCTCGACGCCGAGCAGCGCCTCCTGAACTTCCGGATTGTGCAGGTTGAGGTCCGGCTGCGAGGTCAGGAAGTTGTGCAGGTAGTATTGCAGGCGGGTCGGATCCCAGGCCCAGGCCGAACCGCCGAAGATCGACAGCCAATTGTTGGGCGGGGTGCCATCCGGCTTCGAATCCGCCCAGACGTACCAGTCGGCCTTGGCGTTCGTCCGGCTCGACCGGCTTTCGACGAACCAGGGATGCTGGTCGGAGGTGTGCGACAGCACGAGATCGATCATCACCCGGATGCCGAGGCGGTGTGCCTCCGATATCACGGCGTCGAAATCGGCAAGGCTGCCGAAGATCGGATCGATGTCCGTATAGTTGGAGACGTCGTAACCGAAGTCCTTCATCGGCGAGGTGAAGAACGGAGAAATCCATATGGCATCGGCACCGAGTGCTGCGATGTGCGGCAGCCGGGCAACGATACCCTTGAGGTCACCGATGCCGTCGCCGTTCGAGTCCTGGTAGGAGCGCGGATAGATCTGGTAGATCACCGCGCCGCGCCACCAGTCCCGGTCAGGCTGCAAAGTGGATTGGCTCATTTCGGTCATGCTCATTTTGGTCGAAAGTCCCTTTTGTCAGCCGCCCTTGACCGATCCCGCCAGCAGACCGCGCACGAGATAGCGCTGCAGGCTGAAGAAGACGATCAGCGGAACGACGATGGTGATGAAGGCGGAAGCCGTCAGGATTTCCCAATTGCCGCCGCGTGAACCGAGCAAGTTGACGAGCCGACCGGTCAGAACCAGTTCGTCAGGCCCCGCGCCCAGGAACACGATCGCGACCAAGAGGTCGTTCCAGGTCCACAGGAACTGGAAGATCGCAAAGGAGGCGAGCGCCGGGAAGGACAGCGGCAGGATGATCTTGACGAAGATATCGAAATCGCTGGCGCCGTCGACGCGGGCGGATTCCATGATTTCGCGCGGCAGGCCGGCCATGTAGTTGCGAAGCAGATAGATCGCGAGCGGCAGACCGAAGCCGGTATGCGCAAGCCAGATGCCGACATAGGTCTTGGCCGGCACACCGAAAAACGCACCCACGCCGTTGTAGAGCTTCAGCAGCGGAATCAGCGACATCTGCAGCGGCACGACCAGCAGGCCGACGACGACGGCGATCAGGATCGCCCGGCCGGGAAACGGCATCCAGGCGAGCGCATAAGCGGCGAAGGCAGCGATCATGATCGGGATGATCGTCGCGGGAACGGCAACGGTCAGCGAGTTGATGAAGGACCGGCCGATGTTTTCGGCGCCCAGCACCTCGGCATAATTGTCGAAGGTGAAACGTGGCGGCGACGACGCGGTCACGAAGATACGCTGGCCGCGTGAACCCTCTATTTTCTTGTCGGAGACGATCTCGAAACTGCCGTCAGCCTGAACGGTCAGCTTTTCGCCGTCGTTGAGTTCGGCGGTTTCGCCGGCCTTGAAGGCGGTCGGCTCGCGGCTCGAAAAACCGAAAGCGGAGATCTGACCGGTCTGTCCGTCGAGCAGGTTACCGGAAATCACGAACTTGCCGTCGCGCTCCACCTGGGTGTCCGGGCCGGGCGCCCGGACGACGATGTTCTGCGACGATGTCGAAAGCGCCGTCCACCAGCCGGACACGGCAAGCTGATCCTTGTCGCGCAGCGACGAGATCAACAGGCCGGCGGTCGGCAGCGTCCAGAGCGCAACGATCAGCAGCACCGAGAGGTGGACGACCCACATGAGGGGGGAGCGTGTCGCTGGATTCATCTCAATGCCCCTTCATTTCCTTGGCCGCGTTGCGGATGTTCCAGACCATGATCGGGATAACGAGGATCATGATGACGACGGCGATCGCCGCGCCGCGACCGAAGTCACCGCCCCCGCGGAACATCCAGTCGAACATGAGGTTGGCGAGCACCTGGCTCTGCCATTGGCCATTGGTCATGGCGAGAACGATATCGAAGACCTTCAAAACCAGAATGGTGATGGTCGTCCAGACGACGGCGATCGTGCCCCAGATCTGCGGCACCATGATCTTGAAGAAAATCTGCCAGCCATTGGCGCCGTCGATGACGGCCGCTTCGATCGTTTCTTCGGGAATGCCGCGAAGCGCCGCGGACAGGATCACCATGGCGAAACCGGTCTGGATCCAGACGAGGATCGCCATCAGGAAGAAATTGTTCCAGAAGGGCAACGTGATCCAGGCCTGCGGGGCACCGCCGAAGGCGACGACGATGGCGTTCAGAAGACCGATCTGCTCGGCACCCTCCGGGCGAAAATCGTAGATGAATTTCCAGATGACCGCGGCGCCGACGAAGGAGATCGCCATCGGCATGAAGATCAGTGTCTTGGCGATATTGCCCCACCAGATACGATCGGTCAGCGCAGCGATGATAAGACCGAAAAAGGTTGCGAGCGCGGGGACCACCAGCAGCCAGAGGAAGTTGTTGTAGATCGACTGGCGGAACTCGCCGTCGTTGATCATCCAGGCATAATTGCTGGCGCCGACGAAGTTCTGTCCCGCGCGATCATGAACGCTGTACCAGAGCGACATGAAGACGGGATAGATAAGATACACTGTCAGCGCAAGGAGCGCCGGCCCCAGGAACAGCCACGGGCGGATGGCGTTGGTGATGCGCAGGTTTCGTGACGCAATCGCGCCGGATTTCCCTTTCGACGGGAAGATCAGGTCGAGAATGAAACTGGTTCCCCAGAAATAGGCGGCACAGCCGATGACCCCGCCCAGCATGAACCCTGCAGCCTTCACAAGCTGAAACAACATGACATGTCCCTCCCCCTCGGTGCACGATCACGTGCAGGGCTGGCGATTGTCGCCGTTCTCATTGGGGCCCGCCACTTCTCATAGTTGAGAGCGGGAGGCGAACGGAAAACGGCATACATTTTCCTCGTCCCGCACTGGCGTGCCCGGGTCGGCAACGGGCGGCATTTCTGCCGCCCGTCATCGGTTGTGTTACTTGATGGCGTCCCAAGCCTTCTGGACGCCGTCGGCGACGTCGGCGGACGACTTGCCGCCGACGAAATCGACCATGCCGGTCCAGAACGCGCCTGCGCCGATCTTGCCCGGCATCAGGTCGGAACCGTCGAAGCGGAAGGTGGTGGCGTTCAAGAGGATCTCGCCCTGCTTCTTCAGCGGCGGGTTGCCGTAAGTCTCGACGTTGACGCTCTTGTAAGGCGTCAGGAAGCTCGTCTGTGCCATCCAGACTTCATGCGCGATCGGCGTCTTCAGGAAGTCGATGAAGGCCCGTGCGGCCGGCGAATCCTTGGTGATCATCGCCAGCGTGCCGGCGCCGAGCACCGGATTGCCGAGGTCCTTCTTGCTCTCATATGGCGGCATGTAGAAGAAGTCGGCGTCTTCGCCGATCACCGTTCCCTCCGGGAAGAAGGACGGAATGAACGATGCCTGGTGGTGCAGGTAGCACTTCGGCGGCGAGGCGAAGAGACCTTTCGGGCTGTCGCGGAAGTCGGTGGAGGCAACGGCTGCGGCACCGCCATCGACGAACTTGTCGTTCTTGGCGAACCAGCCGAATTCATCGAGCGCACCGACGATGGCGGGGTCGGTGAACGGGATCTCGTTCTTGACCCACTTGTCATAGACGTCGGCCGGCTGCGTGCGCAGCATCAGGTCTTCCACCCAGTCGGTCGCCGGCCAGCCGGTCGCGCCGCCGGAACCGAGGCCGATGCACCAGGGCTTGCCGCCGTCGGCGGCGATCTTCTCGGTCAGCGCCTTCAGCTCTTCCATGGTCTTCGGCACTTCGTAGCCGGCGTCCTCGAAGTTTTCCGGCACGTACCAGACGAGCGACTTCACGTCGATCTTGTAGGGAAACCCATAGAGCGCGGCGTTGCCGTCCTTGCCCTTGTAGGTCGAGAGATCGACCCAGGACTGGCCGGCGGCGTAGTTGTCGAGCAGCCACTTCTGGGTGTCGTCGCCAAGCGGCGTCAGGTAGCCCTTGGAGGCGAGATCGGCAATCAGACCCGGCTGCGGGAGGATCGAGATTTCGGAGGGGCTGCCGGCCTGTGTGTCGATGACGATCTGTTGCTCATAGTTTTCCGAGGACGAATACTTGATTTCTGCGCCGGTCGCCTCGGTGAAATAGGCGTAGACGCTCTTGAACAGAGCCTCGTCCTCGCCGCGCCACGGACCGAAGATGGTCAATGTCTGACCCTTGAGGTCGTGGCCCTTCTTGAATTCCTCGAAGCTTGCCCAGTTGAACTTGTTATCTTCACCCGGCTTGAACTTGAGGTCCGCGGCGCCGGCGGTTCCTGCAAACAGGGCAAACGCCGCCACGCCCAATAGCAATGATCTCTTCACGTCCTTCTCCTCCCAAGATGAACCCGGATCCCGCCGGGCAGACGACAATGCGCAAAAATTCAAAGCGCTTTGAGTTCGCTAACAAACCATTGCGACACTCCAGGAGTCAAGAGCTTTCCCATCCCTGTCCCCGATGCGACGAATTTGTGCTTTGCGGTAACATTTTGCACCGCGCAATGGTTGAATTCCGCTTTGTCGCTCGAAAAACGGATGCTACACCAAGCCTCGGCGCTGGGACCAAACACCAAAAATCATACGGATATCCAAAGCGCTTTGGGAGGAAATCCTGGCCATGGCGGTCAATCTCAAGCAACTTGCGGAACTGCTCGGCCTGTCGCAGACGACGGTCAGCCGGGCACTGAACGGCTATCCGGAGGTCAATGCCGAGACCCGCCGGCGCGTGCTCCAGGCCGTGCGCGAGACGGGGTACAGGCCTAACCGCGCCGCCCAGCGGCTGGCCACAGGCAGGGCCTATTCCATCGGCATGGTCATGCCGATCGCACCCGGCATCGATTCCGACGTGCATTTCGGCGAGTTCCTGGCGGGCCTTGCGGAAGAGGCGGTCAAGCACGACTTCCACTTCGTGCTCAATCCGAGCGCGCCGGAAGACGAAGAAGTGACGTTCCGGCGACTGGCGGCAAGCGGCAATGTCGATGCCCTGTTCCTTGCCTATATGCGCGCCAACGACCCGCGGATCGCCATGCTGAAATCGCTGTCGATCCCCTTTCTCGTCCATGGCCGCTCGATCGGCGAAAGCCGGGACTATCCCTTCCTCGACATCGACAATACGGCCGCCTTCTACGACGCGGCGCGGCTGCTCATCCAGCTCGGGCATCAGCGCATCGCGCTCATCAACGGCCCGGAATATCTGACCTTCTCCATCCGCCGTCAGAAAGGAATGCTCAGGGCACTCTCCGAACACGGCCTCACGCTCGACGAAGCGCTGGTCCAGCATTCTTTGATGACGGACGAACACGGCTATCGCAGCATGCAGCGCTTTCTGCAGCATTCACAGCCGCCAACGGCAGTTCTGTGTTCAAGTACGGTATTGGCCCTCGGCGCCGTCCGGGCGATCAATCAGGCGGGATTGAAGATCGGCGAGGACATTTCGCTGATCGCGCATGACGACGTGTTGCCGATGTTGAAGCCCGAGAATTTCAGCGTACCGCTGACGACGACGCGCTCGTCGCTCCGGGCCGCCGGAGCCCGGATCGCCACACGGCTGATCGGCGGCATCCTGAAGCGTGGCGAGTATCCGGAACAGGAACTCTGGCGCGCCGAGCTCATCGTGCGCGCGTCGACCGGGCCGGCCCCGCAAAAATGAAAACGCGCCGCAATCGCGACGCGCCTCGATTTTCTCTGTAAAGCAGAATCAGAAGCGTGGCGGCTTGCGGCCAGCCTTGCGATAGGCGGCAATCACCGTATTCGCCATCAGCATGGCAATCGTCATCGGGCCGACACCGCCCGGAACCGGCGTGATCACGCTCGCCACCTCGGCGGCCTCGGCGAAGGCCACGTCGCCAACCAGCTTGGATTTGCCCTCGCCCCTTTCCGGCGCAGGCACCCGGTTGATGCCGACATCGATGACCGTCGCGCCGGGCTTCACCCAGTCGGCCTTCACCATTTCGGGACGCCCGACGGCGGCAACGAGGATATCGGCATTGCGGCAGACGGCCGCCAGGTCCTTGGTGCGCGAATGGGCCGTCGTCACGGTCGCATTGGCAGCGAGAAGCAAGGCTGACATCGGCTTGCCGAAGAGGTTCGAACGACCGATGACGACGGCATTTAACCCCGAGAGGTCCTCGCCGTGGGTCTGGCGCACGAAGACCATGGCACCGGCCGGCGTACAGGAGACGAGACCGCCTTCGAGATCGCCGGTCGCGAGTTTGCCGGCGTTGACGACGTGGAGGCCGTCGACATCCTTCTCCGGCAGGATCGACTGGATGATCGGCTCGGACTTCAGGTGCTTCGGCAGCGGCAACTGCACGAGAATGCCGTGAATGGAAGGATCCGCATTGAGCTCCGCAACCAGGGCGGCGAGCTCTTCCTGCGTGGTTGCCTCCGGCAGGGTGTGCTGGATCGACAGAAATCCGCACTCCTTGGCCATCTTGCTCTTCGATGAAACATAGGCGTGGCTTGCCGGATCGTCGCCGACGATCACGACGGCAAGACCCGTGCGAACACCGGCATCCGTCTCGAGCGCCTTGGTCGCGGCCTTCACAGTCTCGATGACCGAAGCGGCGACTTTTTTGCCATCAATCACGGTCGTCACAGCATGTTCCTCCTGGCTTCCTGTTCACGGGGCACACTCTAGTTCGCCCGGGAAAAGGCGATGGCCTCAAAGCGCCCTATGCTGTCCCAAACGCATAAATGCAAGAGGCGATGGAGCGCTTGGCGTTCGTTTCGCTCCCTCCGGCGGCATTTCCTTTCACAGGTGAGAGGCGAGCTTCGTTTCGCTCAAAGGCATGAGGGCGCGATGTCTGTACGATTGCCAAGTGAATGAGCCCACGCTCGGGGACGCCTAGCCACGCGCCTGTTTCTGGCGGGAGTAATGCTCGACGCGGGACCTCAGCGCGCGAAGGTCTTCCTGCACCTTGGCAATATCGCTCTCGGCTTCTGCGTACGACAATGAGCGCAGCGTGGAGCTCCCTGTTTCGCCACGACGGACGGCGGCGTAAGCGGCCGTCAGCGATTGCGCATGGTGCGCCGCGGGGTTGAACTGCGGCGGAAGATCGGACTTGGCAGGCGCCGGCTCGGACCGCGGCTGCGCGCGTTGCGAGGGTTTGGGATCATCCTCCGGCTCCGGTGGTTCTGGGTCCTGATCGCGCTGCGGCCCTGCACCAGGGTGGGCAAACAAACCGCGCATGCTGCGGTAGATGCCGAGCAGCACGCCGAGGCCGAAGCCGGCGAAGAAGCCAGCCATCGTGGCGGCAATCACGATGATCTTGCGCGAGGGGCCTTTTGCCTGCAACGCCGGCTCGGCCCTGGAGATCACCCGGATGTTCTTCGCCGTCAGCTTTTCCTCTTCGCGCGTTTCGCCGGCGCGCTTCAGGAAGGATTCGTAAATTTCGCGGGTTGCCGCGGCTTTCCGCTGCAGCTCACGCAGTTCGACGAATTCCGCGGAGGAATCGATCTGCCGCGCCTTCTGCACGGCAAGCTGCCGCATCAGGTCCTGTTCGGTGCGCTGGGCGCGATCGAGTTCGGTTCCGGCCGCGGCCGCAATGCGGCGCAGTTCGTTGGCGATTTCGGAGCGCGAGGCTTCGAGCGCCTGCTGGGTTGCGATCCGTTGCGGGTGGCGTGGCCCGAGGCTGGCGTCAAGCGCGCTCAGCTGCGCCCTGGTCGCGGCATATTGCTTGCGCAGTTCGGACAGCGCCAGCGAGCTGATTTCCTCCGGATAGGCGCCGGTCAGAACATCGTTCAGCTGCACCTTGCCGGAGGCTTCCGCTTTCGCTTTTGCTTCGGCGATGCGGTTGCGAGCGGCGGCCACCTGGTCGCTGAGGCTCAGGAGCTGCTTGTCGGCGATCAACTCGCCGCCGGCGCCGACGATGTCGTTGGTCGCCTTATAGTCCTCGACCGCCTTCTCGGCCGCATCGAGCTCGGCCTTCAATTCCTTGATGCGGGCGTCCAGCGCCACCGTCGTCTTCTGGAAGAAGCCGGATTGCGCTGCGGTTTCCTCGCCAAGGAAGGTTTCGACCAGCCGGTTGGTGATCAGCGCCGACTTCTCGGGATCACGCGTCTGTGCCTCGACCGTGACGATGAAGGTCTTCGGGTCGCGCCAGACCTGGATCGCTTCGCTCAGCTTCTTCAGCATACGGGCGGATGCGTCGCCGCCGCTCTTGCCTGCAAATTCCGCATCCTTCTCGAGGTCGAGGCCGGCTGCGACCTTCTCCATGACGGTGCGTGAGCGCAGCACTTCCAGTTGGCTGTCGACGAGCGCGAGAATGCCTTCGGTCGCCAATGATTGTTTCGACAGATCGGAATCGGTGAGCCGCACCTCGCGCGGATCGATGTAGAGCTTGCTTTCGGAGACGTAGACGCTGGGCGTCGAAAGCGCGAGCAGTATGCCGCCCACGGCACCGAGCGCAGTCGTTGCAATGATGATCTTGCGAAGCTGCCAGACGGAGCGCAGGACCGTCCCGATGTCGACGAGAGGACGGTCACCCCGTGCGTCAGCGGCGGGCGCGGCCGTCGCCTGGGTATCGTCCGATCGGCTGTCGACCAACCATCGTACCAGCCTGTCACCCATGCCGCTCAAGGCGCGGCGATGCTTGGCCGATCCCTTGCTTCCCTTCAGAGCTTTCCCGCCGCTGGTCGGCTGCGCCGCGGAACGGTTCGTGTCCCGCGCGCCGGCCCGGCCGCTCGGGCCATCGGCTGAGGGCAGGCGACTGCGCAAAGAAGAATTGGCCGCGGATGCGCCGGCCGCACGGGGCTTTTGCGCGCGCGGGGAACCGCGCGTGTCCTCGGCTACGAAGTCGAGCAACGATGCACGCGGAACCGGGCGTTTCTCGTCGTCGATGTCGAACATGACTGATCCCGCGGCTGCCGAGACGGCGAATTCCGAATAGTGAAGCCAAGCTAAGCAAACATGGAAAACAAATGGTTAATTTCGGCAGATCAGCGGGTGCAACCAGGCCGATCTCACGCCTTATTAAGCTTTCCCGGCTATGACCGTCGACGGAGAGCCGTTCCAGTAGAAGGCACTGCAGGCCCTGCATCGGAACTGCGTAAAAACAAAGAGATAGAGCGCGTCCATCGCCCCCGAGGAAAACGCGCTATTGGAACGTCGGCCGTGCCTCATCGCGTCAAAGCGCTTTACCTCCGCCACCGGGCGCTGATCCACGCCTACCTCTCCATGACCGGAGGTTCGGCCGGGCGGCTCGTGCTGTCGCTCGTCTACTTCATCGCCGTCGCGAACACGCTTGCCATCGCCGATTTTGGTCTTTTTGCCACGGCATCGGCAGCCGGCATCATGATCTCGCGCGTGCTGGCCTTCGGCTTCATGTCGCCGGTCTATCGGGTCGCGACTGTAAAGCCCCTGCTGGTCGGAACCTACAGCGCCGGCTTCCTCGTCGGCGCGGTGATCTCGCTGCCGCTGATTGCCGCCATTTGTGCGGTTACCTTTGTCGCCCTGTTTTCCCGGGACATGACGGCGAGCGCCTTTTCTGCCTTCATGCTGGCCGAAATCATCTGCTGGCGCGGATTGGAAACCGCCGTCATCGTGCTGAACGGCCTCGGCCGCTTCGGCCGTGGGGCGTTGCTCGTAGTGATCGGCACGGCGATCCGCACCGGCGCCGCATCGCTCTTCGCTCTCCTATCCTGGAAGACGCTTGAGGCATGGTCCTATTTCTACCTGGCCGCCAATGCGCTTGGCCTCGCCGTGGCGCTTTTGTGGTTCTACCCTCGCGTCCGGCTGCGCTGGAAGCCCAGGCTCTATTTTCGGCGCTGGGCGGATTCCGTCTCGGTCGCCGGTGCCGAGGTGCTGTTCTACATCCAGTCGGAATTCGACAAGATCGCCGTGCTTGCCATCGGCGGTCCGGCAGTCTCCGGCCTTTATGCCATCCTGATGCGGCTTGCCGACCTGACGGCGCTGCCGGTCAGGTCGTTCAATACCCTGCTCGTCCAGCGCATCATGCGCACGCCCGAGGCGATCGCGCGCTGGCGGACCAGATTGTCGATCGAACTTCTGGTGGCCTTGGCTTCGCTCGCGGCAATCGCGATCATGGCTCTCTATCTATGGATCTTCCCGAACGGCCTCGGCCACAACGTCTCTGCCGCCGCTCCGATCGTCGCGATGGTCCTTCTCGTTCCCTCGTTCCGCAACCTGATCGAATATCACTCCGAACTGCTCTATGCGACGGGCCGGACGGTGCGGCGCATGCTCAACCTGCTGATCGCCGGTGTGGTCAAGGTGGCCCTGCTGGTGCTGCTGCTGCGGACAACGACGGACGTTGCCGCATGGGCGCCGACGCTCAACGCGATCTTCTTGGCGCTCTACGCCCTGTCTTTCGCGCTGACCTACACGGCACTCAGGAAACCGGCCGAACGCGTCATCTGACGCCGCCGAACTTCAGGCGGCGAGTTCGACGACCGCCCGGCGGATGTCGTCGAGGTCGTGCCCGACGAAGGATTGAACGCCGATGCCGATCTGGTGGGGCGCCATGTCCTTCAGGAAATCCCTGAGGCCGGCAAGGTCCTGCCGGTAACTGTCCTCGAACCAGAGCACGTGGCAGAGCGCGGCATCGGAGGGCACATGCCCCTCCCCGGCGAGCACCTCGTCGACGAAGCGGCCATAGATCGTGCATTCGGAGAAGGCACGCGTGCGTGTCATCGCCCGCACCCAGTTCCGCCCGTGCCGCGCCTCGATATGGTCCAGCAGTTTCCGGCACGTGTCCGTGCGCCAGCCGATCAGCGTGTTGATGTAGTCGTTGGCCGGCAGCCGATAGGGACCAATGCCGAGAAGGCGGTCGGAATGGGCGAGCCACGCGAGATGGTTGGAACGCATATGTGCGTCGATCGCTCCATCCTTGCGGTAGAGCGTCAACCGATCCGCGTGCCAGAGGCTGGCGGGATCGAAGGGACGCAGGAAGACGACATCGGAGTCGACCGCAAACATCATTGCCTCGTCGATATGGCGCGCGAGCGCCAGACGACGAAGCTGTTGTGCGTGCCAGCCACGCAGCGGCAGGCCGAAAGGACTAAGCCACACTTTCCTGCGGCCGGCGGACAAGGGATCCGTGACCGGATGCAACCACCAGGGCAACAGATCGCGCTCGCTGACGACCACCCGCCGCGCCCCTTCCAGTTGCCGGAAGAGCGCGACGTCGAAGTCGGCGACCAGCAGATAGTGCTTCCAGTCGCCCTGGAGCTTGCGGTCCATGCTTTCGCACATGAGCCGGCACCGCTCGAAATCGTTCGCATAGGACGCTGTGACAACCGCAGTGCGCATGGTCTGACCGTTCACGATGTTCCCGTTCGAAGGCTGGTGTCGGCGATCGTATCGCGCGAACGTCCCGATAATTTGTGCCAGAGGACATGGCACAGGAAAAGCGGGTTTCCGAGAACGTAGCGGCGCCACATGCGCCGCGGTTCCATCGCCAGGCGAAAGAACCATTCCAGCCGCAGCCGGCGCAGGAATTTCGGCGCCCGCGGAAACTCCTGCGCAACGAAATCAAAAAGCGCACCGACGGTGATGACGAGCCGGGCATCCTGGGGGCCGACATGGGCATCGACCCATTTCTCCTGGCCCGGACTGCCCATCGCGACCAACAGGATATCGGCCTTCGACGCGCGGACTTCAGCGAGAATCTCCCGCGACCGTTCGCGGTCGAAGAAGCCATCCGAAACCGGCACGAACTCGTGCCACGGCGCATGCGCGCGAAAGTTCTCGGCGGCGCGCGCGAGCACTTTCGGCCGCGCACCGATCATCGCGATGCGCAGCGGCCTCTCGACATAGGTCAGCAATGCCGGCACGAAGTCCGTGCCATTCAGATTGGCAGGAAACATGCGGCCGTAAAAAAGATAGGAAGCGATATCGACACCGTGCCCATCCGGAAAGACCACTTGGCGCGCCAGCGCCGCCCGGTACTCCGCGTCACGCATCATCAGGTTGGCATTGTTCGCATTGAGGAAGGCGAGGACCGTTTGCCCGCTCGGCCGCGAAAGCGCTTCGGCAGCGAAGGCGAACGCCTTCGCCCAACCGAGATCGACGACCGGCATTCCGAGGATCAGACGCCGCGACAGAGAAACGTTGTTTGCGGCAACGGTCTTCGTCACGACCGCCCCCCTTCATGGACCGTCAAGTCCGGCGGTGGCGACGGCCCCTCCGCGGCGCTCGCAGGCGCAAAGCCCACCAGCACATTGCGCATCACCCGCATCAGTCTCACTTTCTGGGCACGATGGAAGGCCGAGCCGTCGAGACGTTGACGGTCGCCGGCACGCGCTCTTGCGACCTTGTCGACCAGAAGCCGCGCGAATTCCGAGGGATCGTCGGCCGCGGAGCAATTGTCGGGAACCGCATCGATGCCACGCAACGACGCCTGCGTTGCCACGCAGGGCATGCCGAGTTCAAAGGTCTCGAGGCTCTTCAGCTGCACGCCGGTGCCGCCGCGGCTGATGAGCGGGATGACCGCGCTTTCGGTGATGAAGGCTCGCGCCTCCGGCACCCGCCCGACGAAACGGACGCCCGGGTGAGAGACCGAAGGCACGCCATCCAACTGACCGGCGATCGCGATCGACATGTCCTCCGGCAGATGCGGTACAACCTCGGTGAGGAACCAGTCGAGGCCCAGCCTGTTCGGCCGCCAGCTCCACGTGCCGATCAGGCCGAGATCGTGACCGGGGTGTTGATCCGGTTCGCCGGCCGGGGCCATCGGCGTGCCCCAACCCGTTACCAGCGGCAGAACGAAGGCCCGCTCACTGACGGCGCGGCCGAAGCCGAAACGATCCGCCTCGGCAAAAGTCCAGACGGCGACCGCATTGTGCGCCAGGTGCTGCTCGTAGTGTTCGAGATATTGCGCTTCGCGCCGGAAGAGAAAGCGCTCGATGGTTCCCTTTGCCCGCTCGGCGTTCTCGAAAGCGGAATCCGCCTCGACATTGTGCGCGACATAGATCGACGGATAGGGTCGGAAGACCTGCGCGAATGCAGCCGGCAATTGCACCGAGTTGAGCACCAGCCCATCGAACGGGGCGAGGCTGTCGAGGATCGACTGAATCCGGTTTGCCGATACCGTGAGCATCTTGCCGGATGAAACCGACGTGCGGTTGAGGAAGGCGGTCGCGAGCCAGCGCAGCTTCTGAAGCGTGCCGACCCGGGCATTGGTGACCTCGAGCTCGCCGAGGAGATGCATCTCGCAATCGTGCGCGGGCGTGCGTCCCGGCTGGAGAAAACCAATGACGGTGACCCGGTGACCGAGCGCACGCAGACCGTCAAGCACGGCCCGGTTGGCGATGTCGAATCCGGACGCCGGATTGGCGACGGGAACGAGCGAAGAAACCAGGACAAGATGCATTTTGCCACACGTCATGAATGGAGCTGGGCACTTCCTTAGCAGCATGAGGTGAAAGAGCACTTAAAGCCCCCTTTCAAAATCCGCCGGACGGGTTCAGCATCTGTTTAGGAAGATTTGTTGTATTGACCGTCAATTTTGCTTGCACAGGTTTCGCCATGACGTCGACCGGCCAGGACATTTCCGTCTATTTCCGGACAGAACTGGAAGATGCCGGCGACATCGAAATCGTCGTCGTGCTGCCGACGTTCCGCCGGCCCGAACACGTCGTCAAGACGCTGAAAACCATTGTTTCCCAGAGGCCTGACGTCTCCTTTGCCACCGTCGTGGTGGAGAACGACGATGAAGGCTTGGCCGGCGCTCAGGCCGCCAAGGACTTTTTCCTGGGCCATCCATCCGAATCGATCGTCATCGTCGCGCACCAGCGCGGCAACTGCCATGCCTACAATGCCGGCTGGTCGATGGCGCTCGAGACCTATCCGAATCTCAAGGCGATCGCGATCATCGATGACGACGAGATTGCGGCACCCGAGTGGCTCGATTGCCTCATCACGGTACAGGAAACGACGGGGGCGGACATGGTCGGGGGGCCGCAACTCCCGGTCTTCGAGGGTGACGGGGGGCAGAAATGGAAGCGCCATCCGGTTTTCACGCCCCACTATGATACGACCGGGCCGGTGCCGATCCTCTATTCCTCCGGCAACGTGCTCATTACCCGGCCCGTGCTCGACACCATGCCGCGGCCGTTCCTGGACCCGGCATTCAACTTCATCGGCGGCGGCGACGCGGATTTCTACAGCCGGAGCAAGGAACAGGGATTCTGCTTCGCCTGGGCTGCCGATGCCTGGGTCGCCGAGACCGTGCCGGCACGCCGAACCAGCGCATCCTGGATTCGCGCGCGCAGCCTGCGCAACGGCGCGATCTCGACGATGCTCGAACATCGACGCGACCCGAGCTTCCGCGGGCGAATGAAAACCTTCGGCAAATCCTTGGCACTGCTCGGTGCATCGGTCCCGCGCGGCCTCGAGCTTTGGAGCAAGAGCGGCTTGGCAGGCGCCGGGCTCTACCACTTCTATGTGGCACTCGGCCGGTTGATGGCAGAGTTCGGCCTCGTCAACGAACAGTACCGCAACCCTGAGAAAAACTGACGGAAGCAGGGTTCCGAACAGCGTTTCCGAGAAAGCCCGGAACGGCTTTCCCTCCAGAATGTCGTAACGTCAAAATGAAATGATCGAGATCGGAAAGCGAGCGGCCAAACCCCGCCTTTCTCCGGTCAATGCGTGCTGCTCGCCTTGACGGCGCCTTCCGGCAGCTTGTCGCTGGCAACATTGCCGTTCTTGTCGACGATCGGAACCGGCTTCTGCCGCGGCACGTTCTGGCTGTTGGCGACGCGCTTGACGTCGTCCTTGGTGAGGTATTCGAGCTGCTCGACGAGCACCTCGGTAATGACCTCTTCGCCGAGCTTCTTGTTCAGGCCATCCTTCACCGTGGTCTTGAAAGTCGGCAGATCGAAGGTGCCGGTATCGGCAACGTCGATGAACTTCGAGCCGACGAGCAGATCGTAGAGCTCGTCGGTGACCATCTGCCGGAGCGGGGCACGAACATTGTTGATCCCCGCCTTGGTCGCCGAGAAGGAAAGCTTGGTGAGGAAATAGCCCTGGACGGAGCCTTCTCTGATGACCGGAATGGTGATCATCTCACCGGGAACATATTGCTCTGATGCGCGCCGGGCGGCCTCGCCGTCCGGGACGGCGGGCGCCGAGGCGCTCTGCATCGAGAAATAAACCGATCCGAGCGTGACCGCGCAGACCCAGACCCCGGTGAGAATGAGCTTCAGCATCAGAAATCGCTATAGCGGAACTGCGCTTCGGAATAGATGCCGTCCGCATCGGCATCCTGTGCGGCGGTCTTCAGGAGATCGACGACGGAACGCACCGCTTCGAGATGCGCTTCCACCTTCTGCGAGTTGATCGCCAGCTTGTCGCGAAGATGACGGGCGTGCGAGGCGAAAGTCGACGACGTCTCTCCCGGCTGCATGTCGCGATGCAACATCGTCAGTTCGTAGAGGCAACGGCTCTTGTGCGCGTTCGACGTCTTGATGTCGAATTCCGGGTCGATGCCGATGCGGCTGTTCTCGTTGTCGAGGATCATTTCCAGTCGCCCGAGCACGTTCTGGATCCGGACGTCATTGGATGCCACAGCTTCCATCAATCAACTCCCAATTGGATCACGATGATTTGGGTCGGATCGGCCCAAATCATAAACATGATCGATTCCTATGAATTAGAGCGGGATGCGGGCGGAAAGCTGCATACACTTTTCCTCATTCCGCTCTAGGCCCGCTTGTTCTTGTCGTCGGTCGCAAAGCCGGTCAGCGTCTTGCGCTCGTATTCCTGCACGAGGCTTGCGGCGAGGTTCCGGCTGTTGCCGTCGAGCGAGGCCTGGACCCGGTCTGTCGCGCTGCCGCTCGCCAACTGATCGGCGATGCCGATCCCGCCGTTCTTCGACAGGACGTCACCGATCTGTTCGGCCATCATGCTTTTCCAGATGTCGCCGGCCGTCCCCTTGCCGAAGACGTTTTCGCTGTCCGTCGGCAACATCGATTTCACGAAGTTCTGCAGCACCATGGCCTCGAACTTGCGATAGGTTTCGGGAATCTTCTTCTGCTCGACACGATTGTTGATGTCGCCGAGCCCGGTCGACCCTTCGGAAGAATTGAGGATATTGACGGCGGCGGCAAACCCGTTGCCATTCTCCGCAAGGCTCGTCGCCTTGAACGCGGCGCGATTAGCCTTCAACCGCGCCTGCGCTTCCTGCACTTCGGTCGGGTCGGCGGCGCGCACGACATCCATCACCAGGTCGCTGGGCGGAGAGATGGCCATGACGAATCCTCTCAAAATCGAGCCTGCATCGACCGACGGCGATGCACAAAGGCAATAGTCGGACCGGCATTGCTCCACCGTCGGAGCATCCCCGGATGGCGTACTATCGCCCGTCAACCTTACCGGAAGCTGGCGCCTGTCCTGTAAGGTGTTGATCGATCAGGTCATAGATGGAGTTGTCGGCCTCTTCGCGCTCCTCGGACTGCCGCGCATCCTTCATGTTTTCCTCCAGCCGGTCGGCCTTTGCCCGCTCCCTCAGCATTCGCGCCTCGTGCGTCTGCTGGATGCCGAGCAGCATCTGGTCCTTCTGCACGAGGCGCCCGACCTGCGAGGAATAGTGGCCGGAAAACATTCGGTGCATCGGGTGGGCCGAGCCCATGGCGTCGACGACCACGTCGATCGTCTCGGCCAGCACTTCGCGCTGCCGCACCATCTCGACATAGTCGGCCTCGGCCATCTGTTCGAGATGGCGCTGGACGGCGACCAGGCGTTTGAGCTTCTGCGAACGCGTCTTCATTCGCTATCCTCCCTGCATCACCGGCGCGAAACCGTCGCCGAACAGGCGCAGCATCGCAGCGATGCCGAGGTAGAGCAGGAACAGGCCGCCCATGATCAGATAGGGCTGCGAGATGAAGTAGATCGGGATCTGCGGCGCAAGCTTGTTCACCATGCCGATCGCCACGTTGAACAGCAGACCGTAGATGACGAAGGGGCTCGCGAGCCTCAACATGATCATGAAGGTCTGCGCCAGAGAATCCGTGAGCGTGATCAGCACGCCCTGCGGATCGAAGGCGGTGCCGATCGGCATGGCGCGATAGGATTGCACGATCGCTTCGATCATCACGTGATGGAAATCGAGCATGAAGAGCACCATCAGCCCGGCGAAACTGATGAGGCTGGTCAACTGGTTCTCGGGCGTGTCCTCGATCACGTCCGACGAGGGCGGCGGACTGAAACCCATCAACATGGTGATCGCCGTGCCGGCGAACTGCAGCCCGAGCACGTAATAGCGCGCAACGAGCCCCATGACGGCGCCGACGGCCGTCTCCGCGGCGATCAGGTAGATATAGGTGTGTCCCTTGCCGGTCACCTGCGGATAGATGTCCGTCCACATGACCGGAAGGATCGCCATGGACACGGCAACCGCGATGAACAGCCGGACCTGCATCGCAATACGGGCAGAAGAAAACCCGGGCATGATCATGATGCAGCCGCCGATCCGGCAGAAGGCCGCAAACAGCGCCAGCACCGTGCCCTCAGGGTCGGTGATCATGAAATCGAGCCGATGATCTTGATCTCGAGGCCCTTGGCAAGCTCGACATGCGAGAGCACGGGCAAAGTGGCAAAGAGACGCTCGATGATCATGCGAACATAAGAGCGGGATTCGGGCGAACTTACCAGCACGAAGGGCATGCCGCGATCGAGATGTTCACGGATAACTTTGGTCGCCTGTTCGCTGAACTCTTCCAGATGGCGCGGGTCGATGTCGAACTCGACGACTTCGCCTTTGGCGTCGCGCTTCAGTGCCTGGTGGAAGACCATGTCCCACTTGTTGCCGAGCCTGAGCACGCGCAGCACGCCGTTGTCGGCAAGATCGCCGCAGAGCTGCTGCGACATGCGCACGCGCACGTGCTCGACGATCTGCTCGGTCTTGCGCACATGCGGCGCAAGTTCGGCGACGGCTTCGAGGATCAGGTGCAGGTTGCGGATCGAGACGCGCTCGGCAAGCAGCAGCTTCAACACGGCCTGAAGACCGGAATAGGACATGTGCGAAGTGCAGATTTCGTCGGCAAGCTTGCGGTATTCCGGATCGAGACGCTCGATCAGCACCTTTACGTCCTTGTAGGAAAGCAGGTGCGGCAGGTTGTTGCGGATGACTTCGCTCAAATGCGTCAGCACCACCGAGACGTTGTCGATCGGATGGAAGCCCTCGCGCTTCAAGTCTTCGGTGAAGGTTTCGAGGATCGAGACCGCCGGCATGCCGAAGGCGGGTTCGCGGATCTCGTCGCCCGGCACGCTCGGCCGGCGGCCGCCGCCGGTCACGACAAGCACTTCGCCGACGCGCACGGTATTCGACGCGATCGTCGTGCCGTGGATACGGATATGGTAAGCCTTGTCCGGAATGCTGATGTCGTCGGAAACCTTGATCTCCGGAATGACGAGGCCGTACTGCCCGGCGAATTTGCGACGCATCTTGCCGACGCGGAAGGCCAGCTCCTGGTGCGCGCCGAGCAGGCGGGTCGAGACCTGCTTGCCGAGAAGAAGTTCGATCTCGGCGGTCTTCAGCACCGATTTGACGGAATCCGCCTCACCTTGCTTGGTCTGCTGCGCTTTGGCGGCCTCCTCGGCACGGCGGGCAGCGTTCGCCGCTTCCATCTGGCGCGGTACGAGCCAGCTCAGGAACGCCATGCCGCCGCCGAGCACGGCGAAAGGCAGGAAAGGCAGGCCGGGAACGACGGACAGGAGAATGATGAGGCCGGAGGCAACCATCAGCGCGCGCGGATAACCGCCGAGCTGGCCGACGACCGCCTGATCGGTCGAGCCGGCCGTGCCGCCGCGCGAAACGAGCAGGCCGGCGGCGAGCGATACGATCAGGGCGGGGATCTGCGAGACGAGACCGTCACCGACCGACAGTTTGACGAAGACGTCGGCCGCTTCGCCGATCGGCATGCCGTGGCGGAGATAACCGATGATGATGCCGCCGAAGATGTTGATCGCCGTGATGATGAGGCCGGCAATCGCGTCGCCGCGCACGAATTTCGAGGCACCGTCCATCGCGCCGTAGAAGGAGCTCTCCTCTTCCAGCTCGCGGCGGCGGCGCTGCGCTTCCTTCTCGTCGATCAGGCCTGCCGAGAGGTCGGCGTCGATCGACATCTGCTTGCCGGGGATCGCATCGAGGGTGAAGCGCGCGCCGACTTCGGCGATGCGCGTCGCACCCTTGGTGATGACGATGAAGTTCACGGTGATGAGGATCAGGAAGACGATCAGACCGATGACGAAATCGCCGGACATGACGAGGCTGGCAAAGCCGGAAATGACGCCGCCGGCAGCACCGTGCCCTTCATGACCGTGCGAAAGAATCACGCGGGTCGTGGCGATGTTCAGCGCCAGCCGCACCATGGTCGAGATCAGCAGGATCGTCGGGAAGGACGAGAATTCGAGCGGGCGCTGAATCCACAGTGCCACCATCAGGATCAGCACGGAAAAGGCAATCGAGAAGGCCAGCCCCAGGTCGATCATGAAAGTCGGGATCGGCAGGAAGAGGATCGACAGGATCGCCACGATCCCGAGCGCGAAGCCGACGTCCCGGCCCTTCGGTGCCACTTTCGGGATGATCAGCGCTGCCTGTTGTGCCATGTCTCTTCCGTCTCATCATGAGAACTAGGCAGCATTCACACGCGCTGCCCCACTATAGAAACGGAGATAACGGCCCAAGCTTGCGCGAGGGTTTCACGGGGGCGAGACGTTGGGATCGCGTCGCGCCGTGCGCGGTCAGAAGCCGGACTGGATGCGGGAGAAGATGATGTCGGTGAAGATGGAGATCTGGGCGCCGATGAAGGGGGCGGACACCGCAACGGTAATCATGACCGCAAGGATCTTCGGGACGAAGGTAAGGGTCATTTCCTGGACCTGGGTCAGCGCCTGAATGAAGGCGATGACGACGCCGACGATCATGGCGGCGAGAACGGCGGGGCCCGAGGCCACGATCACGGTCCAGATCGCGGCCTGTACGATATCGAGGGCATCCGCCTCATTCATGGTTGTGTCACTTCACCTTGACGCCCGGGCCGATAATGAGCTCCTTGCCACTATCGAGCACCGCAATGATTCCGTCGGAGTATAGTTTCACTTCCTTAACCACGCCAGTGGTCTTGCCATCCTCGCTGGTGACGGTACGGCCGATGACGGCATCCGCTTCACTGAGCGAGGTGCGCTGCAGAAGACTTTCGAGGTTCTTGTTCGTCTTGATCGTCTGCTCCACCTGCGAGAAGGTCGCAAGCTGGGCGATCTGCTGTGTCGCATCCATCGGCTGCGTCGGATCCTGATTCTTCATCTGGGCGACGAGCAGCTTCAGGAAGCTCTCATAGTTGAGCGATGCCTTGGCGGCGTCGCCGCCCGAATCCTGGCCGGAAACGATCGGCGTGTAGCTGTTGTTGTTGACGCCGCTTACCGCCATGGTGCGATTTCCTTGCGAATCTGCTCGACCGTCGCCGGCGTGATTTCCTGCGTGTTGAGGATGCGGTCTTCGATCGGGTACAGGCCGCGGATCGCCTTCAGCGCCTCGAAGGCGCGGCCGTTGGTGACGAGACCGTCGACACGCTTCAGTTCGGCCAGGACCTCTTCGTTCTTGAAGCAGTTGAGCAGCATGACGATCGACTTGCGGAACATGGCGGTCGACTGTTCCGCGCCTTCCGGATTGATGAGGATCATCTGCGCGATGAAATAGAGCTGCTTCAGCGGCGTGGTTGCATCTTCCGGCTGCAGCACGTGGTTTTCGAGCAGGAAGGTCACATCATTCAGGAATTCGACCGCAACCTTGCGATCCACGCGAAGCACCGCGCCGTTAACAAAGATCCGTTCGCCCGACTTCAGCGAAATACGCAGTGTGCTCTTCATTTCAGTCCATCCCTGATGATGGTGGTAATGTCAATTATGCCCTGGAAGTTGGAGGATTCGCGTTTGCGGATCTTCTCCGTCTCGTTGAGTATCCAGATGGCGATCGAAATCAGATTGGCGCGCAGCTCTTCGTTGAGCTGGTTTTCCGGAGCGCGCAGGTCCTCGATGAAACGGATCCACAGGCGCCGGGTGAAGTAGATGGCCTCGATGGCCTCTCTCGAATACCCTTTCTGCTGTTTCGCTGCTTCCATGAGCGCGATCGAGCGATCGAGTACCTGCCGTTCTCGATTTTTGGAGTCGGCAACGCCGTCCTCCATGATCTCGGCATAGGAAAACTGGTACATTCAGACATCCTTCATGTTTGTCCGGTTCCCCATATTAGAGGAAATTAAGCAAGCTCATCTGCTGCAGTCGCGACGTTAGTGTATAGGACGTTTCCAACTGCACCTTCAGCGTGTTGATCCGGGTCGACGTCTCGATCGGATCGACGCCCTCGATGTCGGCGACATGCGTGTTGACGAGCTTGAGCTGCGCTTCGATGGAGGTGTTCGCCTTCTTGACGCGCGCCTCGGAGATACCAAGCGAGCTACGCTCGGCGTTCAGGCCGGCGATGCCCTGCTCCGCATAGTCGAGCGCGGCGACGCCGATGGCCGCGCGCACCTCGGGCGTTACATTCTGGTCCATCAGTTCGGCGGAGATCACGCTTGCCAGCGCGAACATCCGGAAGCCGCTGGTATTGGCGTTGGTCGAGCTTTCGACGACTTCGCTGGCGCTGATCCGGCTCGTCATGTTCTGGTTCGAAGCGCCGGACCAGTTGGCATCCCAGCCCGGTCCGGTAAACATCGGTTCGACCGTGTTCTTGATGAAGTCCTGCATCTGCGTGACGGAGAACTGGTCCATGCCGGTCAGGGGCGGAACCTGGGCGGCCATGAAGCTCGAGAGGGCGTTGTCGAAAGCCGTCTTGGCGGCCGACGGCGGTGTCGTGCTGTAGTCGGCAACCGGCTTGGCATCGGTGTTGATGCCCGAGAACAGGAACTCGCCGTTGAAGGACGTATTGGCGGCAGCGGTAAAGGTCTGCAGCGCGCCCATGATCTCGGTCTTCTGGATCTTCAACTGGCTGGCAGCATCGTTGCCCTTGTAGGTGACGAGCGTGTCGCGCACCTTTTCCGCGGCCTTCGCCATGGTCTCGAGCGCACCCTGCGAACCGGAGAGGCGCTGGGTCACCACCGAGTTCGTGGTCTTCATCGAGTTCAGCCGGTCCAGTTCGCGCTGTAGGTTGAGCGAGCGCGACGCCGTCGCGCCAAGCGCCAGGCCAACGTCATAATGGCGTCCGGTGGTCTGCTCCTGGGTGAGTTTGAGCAGCTCCGACTGATTCTGCTGGATCGTCAGGCGCATAGCGCTCTGGATCGCCAGATTAGAAACGTAGGACGTCTTCATGATTACCTCACGGCTTCCATAAGGGCTGCCATCATGGCATCCACTGTGCTGACCAGCTTGGCCGATGCTTTGTATGACTGTTCGAGATCGAGCAGCAGCGACAGCTCTTCGTCGATGCTGACCCCCGTCTCTTTGCTGAGTGCTCCCTGGGTGCGGGCCAGCATTGCCTGCTTGTTGTCGTCCGCCGTCGAGGCCGTCTTGCGCGTCTGTTCGAGCCAGCCGACCGAACCGGTCGCGAAGTTCAAAAGGCTGCTGTTGCTGTCGAGACCCGTCGACGGGTCGAACGACATGTTCTCGCCCATCTTGTTGATGAACCCATCGAGCAGATCGGTATAGCCGGGGCTCGGGTTTGCGGCGCCCCCTGGGTTCGAGACCACACCGTTGAAGCCGCCGTCACGCAGCAGCAGCGGGTTCGCCTTGGCCATGGCGTTGACGGTGATCTTCGACGCCAGTCCGGGGACGACGGAGCCCGCGGCCGGAATGCCGGCGCTTCCCCAGGTGAACAGGCCGGGCTGATAGGCTATCGCCGGCGGATTGCCTTCCTTGAAGAGCTCCACCAGGCCGCGCGCGATTTCGTCCAGCTGCGACTGAAACTTCGGCGCGATGTCGTCGCGCAACTGCACCAAGCTTGCGAGCTTGCCTTTGGCGGTGGTATCGGCGCCGCTTCCGGCTGCGATCGGCACCCCGTCGACGAAAATCTTGTTTCCGGTGACGGTGGCGTCATAGGTCGTGGTCGGAGCGAACGTGACCTGACGCGGAATGTTCTCGAAAAGCACCGTGCCGTCGGTGGTGAAGATCACCGTGTCGTTGTTGCCGCGCGTGACGGTGGAGATACCGATGATCTCCGACACCTGCTTCAGGATCTTGTCGCGCTGGTCGAGCGCGTCGCTGGCGTCACCGCCTTGGGCCGTCGCCGACTTGACGGCGTTGTTGGCCTTCTCGAAATCCGCCAGCAAACTGTTCAGCTTGTCGACTTCAATCGCGATCTCCTTGTCGGCGTCCTTGCGCAGATCCTGCACCGTGGTGGAGGTCTTGTTGAGCGAGTCGGCGAGATCCTGCGCGTCGGAGACCGCCGTGGCGGCGATCGTCTTGTTCCCCGGCGTCGCGGCAAAGGTCTGCAGACTGTTGCGGAAATCGGAGAGCAGCTTGGACGGCGCAGTCTCGTAGTCGTTGCCGCCGAGCGCCGACTTCAGGAGTTCCAGCCCATCGCGAAGCCGGGCCTGGCCCGAGGCTTCGCCAATGCTGGCGATGCTCTGCTTGAGCAGGGCCTCGTTCTGGGCCCGGTAAATGGATACGACCTGCGCCCCGTTCGGCGTGCTGCCCAAGAGGGCGAGACGACGCGAGTAATCCGCATTGCCCGCATTCGCGATGTTCTTCGACACGATCGCGGTCTGCTGCGCCGTGTTGCTGAAGGCCTGCTGTGCGATGGATATTGCGGAGGACAGCGACATGACGCGGACCGTATCTCTTTCAATTACCGTTTCAGGTTGACCAGCACGTCAAGCAGGTCCGAGGCGGTCTGGAATACCTTGGAGTTTGCCGTGTAGTTGCGCTGCGCCTCGATCATCGAGGTCAGTTCGTTGGCGATGTCGACGTTGGAGTTTTCGAGCGCCTTGGACTGGATGCTGCCGAAGGCGCCGGAGCCGGCAAAACCGGTGACGATGACGCCGGAATCGGTGCCCTGCGAGTAGACGTTGCCCGACTCCGGCAGGAGTTTGTCCGGGCTCTGCACGGTCGCAAGCGCGATACGGAACTTCGGAATCAGGTTGCCGTCGCCGTACTTGACGTAGACGATGCCGTCCTTGTCGATCTCGAAGCCCGACATCTTGCTCGGCTTGCTGCCGTCGATGCCGCCGCCGCTGCTGGTGAAGTCGCCGCCGAGCTGGGTCGTCTTCGTCGTGTCGATCGTCAGGGCGTTCAGGTCGGCGCCCGTGCCAGGAAGACCCGTGATCGCTGTTGTCGTCAGCGTCGCAGGCGTCGCCGAAATGCGCTTGCCGGCCGCATCGAAGGTCATGGTCTGCGTGCCGAGCACACCGGCTACCGGAGGACCTGCCGAATAGGTGTCGCGGTCACGGACTTCGAGCGACCAGGCGTTCACACCGGTCTTCTTGTAGACGAAATCGAGGATGCGGGTGTTGCCCTGACTGTCATAGACGACGAGCGACGTTTTCGATTCATCGCCGACCGCCGCGCCCGACGGAAGGTTTGCTTCCATCGCGCCCTTGGTCGAGCCGGAGGCGACTAGGCCTTCGTCCTTGAGCTTGACTTCGGTCAAGCCATCGAAGCCGTTGACGACGACCGTCGGGTCGGCGCCGGCCTTGTATTCGTAACCCATCAGCTTGTAGCCGGCGGTGTTGACGAGGTTGCCGTCCTTGTCCGGCACGAAGGAGCCGGCACGCGTGAGGAAATTCTGGCCGCCACTGCCCTGGACGATGAAAAAGCCGCCGCCATTGATGGCGAGGTCACTTGCCGAGGTCGTGTAGCTCGTGCCGCCCTGCTGCGAGATGCTGTAGCGCACCTGCGTCTCGACGCCGCCGGAATTGTAGTTGCCGCCGCCCGAAGGCAGGATCATCGACGAAAACTCGGTGGAGGCGCGCTTGTAGCCCGTCGTGTTCGCATTCGCGATGTTTTCGGCAACGGTGCCCAGACGGTTGGACTGGGCGTTCATACCGGACACGCCCGTTCTCATGCTGCCATAGAGACTCATATCGGATCCTCATTTCCTCGTTGCGGCGACACTAGGAAGCGGGCCTTGCGTGAACCTGTCTTGGCTCGGCGCCCGCTCTCCGGCACGGCGCTCAATTCCAATCGATGCAGTAGCCAAGGAAACGCTTGGAATCGATCGGGTCGAAACCGAGCTTCTTGCGCAGTTTCTTGCGCAGCTTGCTGATGTGACTCTCGACGACGTTCTCTTCCACGTCCTCGTCGAAGATCCCGTAGATCGCGTTGAAGATCTGCGATTTGGATACGCGGCGGCCGCGGTTCGCGACCAAATATTCGAGAATGCGCCGTTCGCGGCGGGGCAAAGCGAAGACTTCACCGTTGATCTCCGGATCACGGCCGTCGGCAAAAACACGGATCGGACCGATGTCGGTGTAGTTGGTGATTGCCTTCAGGCGCCGGCGGATCGCAGCGACGCGAGCAAGAATTTCACGGGGGTGAACCGGCTTGCGCACGACGTCATCGACGCCGCAATCGAAGAGCGCAAGCGTGTTTTCGAGCGAGGGGGTGTCGCTGACGGCGATGACCGGAGCCATGGAGCGATCGCGGATGGCGCGAGGCAAGGTGAAGGTGGCGTCGCCCTGACCGATGAGGAACGCCTCGACGGCATCGATATCCGAATCAGCCGCCGCATTTACCCACTCGCCAAACTCCCTGGGGTCGAAACCCGTCGAGGGAATTCCTTCACGCCCGAAGAGCGACGTATAGCCGTCCTTAACGAGCTCTCTTTCATCAACCACTACGATCATTCGTCCGCCTCCGAATCAGTATGGCACCGCACTGATCGAGAGGTACGAATCGAGGGATTCATGAACAACTAGAGGAAGTTACTGGGTGGAATTAATAATTGATTAACCATGTTTTGCCGATTTGATCTATATCTAGTAGCACCCCGCCAATGTTGGCACTAAAATAATGTGGAAAAGTTAACGGACCACGACAAATCCACTTGCCGCCACATTGTCCACGCATTGTCGCCACAATGCGGCATTGGCATCAAGAATACAATCAAAGGTTGCTTATTGGCAGAACTGAGTGGCGTTCGGCGTCCACTTTCCGTAGCCCGTCGCGACGAGATTCGCGATCACCCGACAGACGTATTTCTTCTGCGCCGGATCGTTGTTCGGACCCGCATGGTAGCGAGCAACAGCCATGGTCCAAGTCTCATGCTTGGCGTGCAGGTTGGCCAGGAAGCGCGCGGCATATTCGACATTCTTGTGCGGGTCAAGCATCTCCTGCGGCGAGCTGAAGTGCTCGCCATGGAAGTAGTAGTTGATCTGCATGCAGCCAAGATCGATGAGCTTGGCGCCCTGCGCACGGGCATTGCCGAACTGCGTGAGAACATCCTGTTCGCTGGTGCCGAAATAGGCCTTGCCTTCGATGTTCATAGCATAGGGCTGCAGGGAGCCTTTGCGGCCCGTTTCGGTCAACCCGACGGAGTAGAGGATTCCGGCAGGGATGCCGTACTTCGCCGCCGCGCTGACGATCTCGCGTTCACAGATGCCGGCGTTGGCGAAGGCACTACATGTAGACGTGACCAGCGCGAGAGCGCTCAGTGCCGGCAGCCGCATCGTCCGTCCCGCCATTGCCAACCCACCTTTCCGCCATCGAAGCCTGGCCGTCTTCCTGTCGCTGCTGGCGCCCCTGACCGTTCCCGTCGGCCCGCTCGCGTCCCTGCTGCCCGGGTTGGGCCTGGGCCTGGGTCTGCGAGCCGCCGCCCGACGACGTGTCGCCGCCCGAATTGAACACGATATTGACCTGATCGACCGAGAAGCCCTGGGCGCGCAGGGCCTTCACCATCTCGCTCTGGTCGTCGCGCAACTGTCTGAACGCTTCGCCGGTCTCGACCTTCAGCTCGACCTGCAATTCGTCGTCCTTGAGCTTCAGCGTGGCGGTGACGAGACCGAGTTCGATCGGATGAAGCTGGATCTTCAACGTGTTCAGCGTCTTGCCCGCCTGGGTCCATGCGCCCGGCTGGCCGAGTGCCGCGCTCGTCTGCAAGGCGCTGGTGCCGGCTTCGCCTGCGATTGCGTCCGCCACGGCGCTCGTGTTCGGATTCATCGAGATGCCCAGATAGCGTCGAGCCTCGAGCACCGTGACGTTCTCAGCCTTGGCAGCCTGCGAACGGGTGCCGTCGAACGCCGCCTCTCCATCCTTCGAAAGGCTCATGGTTACCGCCTGCCCCTTGCCGTCGGCCCGGGCGAAACGGAAGAGCCGATCCGGCTCGCCCTCGCCTGCCGCAGCTTCGGGCTTCGCGCCGTGCTCGCCAGTTCCCGCGACATGCGTGCCGGCAGCTTCTCCCGCACCACCCGCTGCCTGACGGCCGGTCCTGCCCGTTTCGCCGGGCGCCTGCCCGATTGCCTGGCCGCCGCCAAGCAGCGTCAACAGGTCGTCCATATCCGTCTTCGGCGTCGACGTGGTTTCCCCGGCCTCGCCGTCTGTCGTGTCTGCGTCGGCCCCAGCCGTCGCCTCGCCGTTTGCCTGCGCCTTTGCCAGCCGGTCCGCAAGGTCCGCGATACGCGCTGCGAGCTCGTCCGGGACGGTCGCGTTGCTCATACCAATCGGATCAGCATTCGCCTTGGCCGGATCGGCCTTGCCCGCCACGCGCCTTGCGCTGACGTCACGTTCAGCGGTTGGAAAACGACCATGGGGCGTGTGTTCGCCAAGTGCCTGCTCGTCGCGACCGATGGCAATGCTGCGCGTGGCTGCACCGTGCCGGCCGGTGGTCTTGGCAATGTTGTCCTTGTCGATCAAGCCTTCGGTCTCCGCGTCATCGCCGGCGGCGGTGTCGCCGAAGCCGTTGCCCGCGCTGGCCTGATCATTCGCCTTCTGCCGTCCAGCGTTCGCCACGGCATCCTCGAAGGCCCTGCCCAAGGCGCCACCCACCTGCTCCTTGCCGCCGGCACGCCCATTGCCCTTGCCGGCCGGGGCCGGGGGCAGACCGCGCAGGCTATCGTCCAGAGCCCTCATTTCCCTTCTCCCTTCAGAAGGGCATCGATCTCTTCGATCTTTGACCTCCCCTTCGCCACGAACCCGTCGTGTTCGGGATCGCCGGCCGCACCGGCGTCGATTTCCGCCGCCCTTTCGGTTGCCGCCACCGGGAGCGGCGCATTGCCGAAGGGGCTCAGGCCGCTGCCGGTCTCCTCGCCCGTTTCCGAGCCATCGGCTTCGATCGGTCTATCGGGTTTAGACGCAAACGCTTGCGCGAGGCTTTCAGCATCCGGTGGCCGCACCACCGCATCTGCAATCGCCTTTGCAGCGTCACGCAGCGCGCGGTCGCGTGGCGAAAGCTCCGCGTCCGGTATTGCCGCTATGCTTGCCGTTGCGGCAAAAACATCATTCGAGGGAACGGACGCCAGTCCGGCATAAAAACCGGCAAGCACTTTCGGTTGCGCTGCCCCGTCCGCCCCGAGCGCTTCGGCCCGCTCGGAAGCCAGCTTCGCCAGGGCCTGCTTGCCGGCGATCGCCGCGCGACGGGCGACACGCAGATAGACCTCGCGCTGGCGCGGCGCGTCCATGAAGTCGAGGATCTCGGAAATCCGTCCCTGGGCCTCGCCGTCGAAATGCGCGACGGCAAGCTCGACGAAGACGTCGGCGAACTGGCTGGCATAGGGAGACGTCAGGTAGCGGCGCGCATAGGTCAGCGCGTAGTGGAAGCCCTTGTCCGGCGCGTTGGCCTGCACCGCAAGGAACACGGAGCGGCGCAGGGCCGCCTCCTCGATGATCGTGCCCGGAGCCGTCAAGCGCGCCCAGTCGTAATATTTCATCGCCGCAATCGGATCCTGCTGCGACGTCGCATTGCCAAGAATGAGATAGAGATACGGACCGATGCGGGCGCTTCGATATTCAGGAGCGGCCTTTGACAGGTTCTCGACGATCAGCCCGCCTTTGCCGTTCAGATATTGCCGCAGCGCATCGGTGACGCGGGAATCGAAATTGCCGGCCACGTCATGATCCGAAAGGTATTTCAGCGTCTCCGGATTACCGCCGCTCATCGCATAGACAAGAGCCGCATCGACGTTGCGCGGATCACGAAATACCGACGGGTCGGCGGCGCGCAGCCGCTTGTCGATCGCGCCGAGCATGAAACGCTGCATCTCGATCGCGGAGTGATCGCCGAGCACCACGGAGTCCTGCACATATTGCAGCGACCGGATCATCTTGAAGGGCGCGAGTTCCTCGATATCGTTCGCGCGTGCGGTCCCAATTGCAAACGGGGTCGCCAGCACGCAGCAGGTCATCAGGATCGATCGCAGGCGTCTCAGCATCGTGTTTAACCCGGAGCCGATTGCAGCAGGATCTCGATGCGCCGGTTGCCCGGGGCATAAGGGTCACCGGGGATCTGCAGCCGCCGGTCGGCAAAGCCGCTGATCTGGCTGACGCGGTCTTCCTTCAGACCGCCGCGAACGAGCATGTAATAGGCACTTTGGGCGCGCGCAGCGGAGAGCCGCCAGTTGTCATAGGTGCCGTCCTTGAACGGGCGACCGTCGGTGTGGCCGCGGATCGCGACGGCACCCGGGCGCTCGGCGAGCAGATGGCCGATCTTTTCCATCGCCAGCACCAGTTCCTTCTGCGGCACGGCCGAACCGACGGCGAACATCTGCGCATCCGTGCGCTCGCTGATCGTAACCATGAGGCCGCCCTCGGCCGGGGTTACGACCAGGCCTTCCGCCAGTTGCCCGGCCTCGCCAGCAAGCTCTTTCTTGAGCTCAGCCTGAAGTTCTTCGGCCTGCTTCTCAGCGTTCGCCTCGGCGGTCTCGGTCTTCGGCTTGTCGCCGGCATCGCTCTCGGCCGTTTTGCCGGTGCCGCCAGCCTTCGCCTGCTCGGCCTGTTTTTCACTCTCGGTCTTGTCGACCGCCGGCGCGCCACCCGCCTGCATCGCCTTCGCAGCGGCGAGTTCGACGTCGCTCTTGGTCGTATTGCCCGCGTCCGACACCTCGACCTGCTTGGTCCAGAAGTCCGGATCGAACGGATCACGATAGGCTTCGCCGCCGTCGGCTCCGGTTGCCGGCCCGGATTGCGCCGCGCCGCCCTCGCCCTTGACGCTGATATTGGCCTGCTGGCCGACCTCGCGGGCGATTTCGGAGAGCACCGAATAGGGGTTCTCGAAGAAGTCGGCGTCGGAATACTTGGTTTCTTCGCCCGAGGTCGCCGTCAACTGGTCGCCGGTCTTGGCCGACCCGCCGGACTTTTCCTGCTCGCCATCGACCTTGGAGCGCTGCTGCGTCTCCTCGCCCTGCGCGTCCTTCGCCGGATCCTTCAGGCCGCGCTCGGCAGGCTTCTGGTCGGTCAATTGCACCGGATTGAAATAGGAGGCGATCGCCGCCTTCGTTTCCTCATTGGCCGCGTTGATCAGCCACATGACGAGGAAGAAGGCCATCATTGCCGTCATGAAGTCGGCATAGGCAATCTTCCACGCGCCGCCGTGATGCCCTTCATGGCCGCCGTTGTGACGCTTGACGATGATGATCTCATGCTTGCCGTTGTGATGGTTTTCGTCGCTCATGCGAGAACTTTCCGGACAGTATCGGCCCAGGCGGCCATGCGCGTCACCAGGATCGTACCGTCCATTTCGACAGCGAGATCGATGTCATCGGTTTCGACGTGGCGGAACAACGGCATGTCCTCCCCGAGCTGGCGCTTCAGCGCCTCGAAGAGTGGGGTCGGGCCCTTGACGACGAGGGTGCAACCTTCGCCGGCCTCTAGGCCCTGCTTCATCATCTGTGCCATGTCGGCGACGGCGCGCTGCAGGAGGGCGTCCTCCATGACCGGCGCCAGGACCCGGGCGGTCTGATCTCCGAGCGCCGTGACCAGACTGTCGGCCATGTCGGCAAAACGCTCGGCGAGGCGACTGGCCGTTTCCACTTCGAGGCGCTGGGTCAATGCCGCGAGTTCAGCCGCATGGGCCGCCTGCAGGTCGGCAATCTGGCGCTCATGTTCGAACACAAGTTCGGCCGTCGCCTCGGCGCGGCCCTCTGCGAAGGCCCGTCGGCGCTCCGCGTCAATGTCGATCTCCGGCATGGCTGGCCTCGCGCCGGGGCGATCGCCATCGGCATAGTCGCTATCCAGGTCAGGAAAATACTTCGGAGGCATCAGCGACAGCTCGACCTTCGGCGCGCTGAAATCCTTGAGGTAACGGGAGAGCATCGCACTCATGACCGATCACTCGCGGCAGCACAGCGATGCGACAATGCCCGTCTGATCGCGAGGCGGCACCTACTGGCGCGGACTTCCATTGCTGCTGGCACTGCTGACATGTCTCCCTCGGGTCCGGCCGCGGATACGGAAAACCCAACATTCTTGACGTACATCGGCGAGTTCCGGACACATGGTCCCCGGAGCGATCCGACACAGGCGGCGGCGCAAGATTCATTTTGGCCGGCAGTCATCCGACAGGACTGCGAGAGAAGGCTATTCGGTCAAACTTGTGCGAAAATGAATGTGTTGGACCGCGCCAGGGCAATTAGCGCGGTCCAACCGTTTCCACCGGGTGCCGTGACCGACGACGTGGCAGAACTCAATTTTTGCCGTCACCAAGCTTCGGGTGACAGAAGCAGTTTGGTGGATCCGTCAGTCGCAGCCGGTCCACGGATGCGCCTTACTGCTGGAACAGGCGCAGGATGTTCTCGGAATTCGTGTTGGCGATCGACAGCGCCTGGATGCCGAGCTGTTGCTGCGTCTGCAGGGCCTTCAACCGCGTCGATTCCTCGTTCATGTCCGCGTCGACCAGACGGCCGACACCCTTGTCGATCGTATCCATGAGGTTGGCGATGAAGCTTTCCTGCATGTCGATGCGCTTGGTGATGGCACCGAGCGTGGAGCCGGCATCCGTCAGCTGACCGAGAATGTGGTCGACGACGCGGATCATGTCGTCCATCTCGGCATCGGTGGTCGACGACGTCAGCTTGATTTCATCCGACGTTCCCGTGGTTGGGCCAATCAGATGGAAGATTCTGACGCCCGTTGTTCCGGTCGGAGAGGTCAGCAGGGCAGCATCATAGCTTCTGGTCAGGAGGCCACGGCTGGCATTGGCCGTGTCGATCAGCATGGATTGTGCGGTGTCGAAGTCGAGGGTCGTGACGGACACGTTGCCGTTCGCATCACGGTTGAACGACGCAACGATCGACTTGGTGCCGACGGAGGCGGCATTCGCGTTGTAGAGCCAGTTCTCGCTCGAGAAGGATGCGGACTGAGCCGCAGCCAGGAGCTGGTTCTTGAGTTCGGTGATTTCCTTATCGATCTTAAGCTTGTCAACGCCCGGCTCGCGCGCGGCAACCAGCTTGCGCTTGATCTCGCTGACGACGTCGATCGACGAATTCATCGCCGCGTAGGCCGTATCGATCTTGGCTGCACCGAGGCCGAGTGCGTCTTCGACGGTCGACAGCGCGGCATTGTCGGACCGCATGGTGGTGGCGATCGACCAGTAGGCGGCATTGTCCGCGGCGGTCTGCACGCGGTAGCCGGAGGAAATCCGGTCCTGGACCTCGGCCATATCGGTATTGATGGAACGCAAGGTCTGAAGCGCCGCCATGGCGGCGGTATTGGTCATGATGCTGGTCATTGGTCACCTGCCCGGAATGAATTTCTGAAGACATTCCGGAGTGCAGAACCGGCAGCGATGGGACTGGCATCATGCGAATCGCCCCTGTTTTGCCCTGGAGGCGACCCTTCGCTCTTAACCAATATGTAATGATTGCATGGTTAACAAATGGTTAACGCCGTTAGTGACTTGGTAACGAAGGTGAACGAAAATAAGGAAATACGGATGAAGAGTTAAAGCGGATCGCACCATCCGCAAATGCGCCTGGAAAGCGGGAACGCGAAACGAAAAAGCCGCACAGCCCCGATGGGTGTGCGGCCTTTTGCGCTGTGTGCGAGGAGAGGGGCGAAGGTCGCCCGACTTTCCCTGGCGTTCGCTTAGCGGAACAGCGACAGGATGTTCTGCGAGTTGGTGTTGGCGATCGTGAGCGCCTGGATGCCGAGCTGCTGCTGCGTCTGCAGAGCCTTCAGGCGGGTCGACTCTTCGTTCATGTCGGCGTCGACGAGGCGGCCCACGCCCTTCTCGATCGAGTCCGAGAGGTCCTGAACGAAGTTCTGCTGCAACTCGACACGGCTGTTAAGCGCACCGAGGTCGGCGGCAGCGTCGGTCATCTGCAGGAGCGTTGCGTCGACGCCGGAGATGGCTTCGGCAAGAGCGCCCATGGTCATGTTGGTGATGTCCATCGTCAGGACGCTGTAGGCAGCCGTGACCGTCGAGCCGGTTGCGTCCTTGTACTCCATGTAGCTGGACAGCAGACCCGTGCCGGTCGTGACGTAGGAGCCGGAAGCGTTGACTTCGATCAGCGAGCTCTTGTTCGTGTCGAACTGCAGCGTCGTCAGGCTGACGTTGCCCTGGGCGTCGCGGTTGAACGAGCCGACGATCGACTTGGTGGCAGCGGTGTTGTTGGCGTCGTTGTAGACCCAGTTTTCGCCGGAGAACGAAGCCGACTTAGCAATGCTGATGAGCTGGTTCTGCAGCTCCTTGATTTCCTTCTGGATCTTGCTCTTGTCGACGCCCGGCTCGCTGGCGGCAACCAGCTTCTTCTTGATTTCGTCGACGACGTCCTTGGAGTTTTCCATGGCCGTGTAGGCAACGTCGGTCTTGGCGGCGCCGAGGCCGAGCGCGTCTTCAACGGTCGAAAGAGCCTTGTTGTCCGAACGCATGGTGGTTGCGATCGACCAGTAAGCGGCATTGTCGGCAGCGGTACCGACGCGCAGGCCCGACGAAATGCGGTCCTGGGTGGTTTCCATCTGCGAGTTGATCGAACGCAGGGTCTGAAGCGCGCCCATTGCGGCGGTGTTCGTCATGATGCTGGTCATTGGCTGAGTGCCCCTTGTTGGCTGATTTGGAATGGAAGGGACATTCCGGGAGCTACCGGGAAGCAGCGGTCAGCCTCATGCCTGTTAACGTTCATTAACCCGCCGTTTCGTTGGCCACAGAAAACACCATCGTGGTTAACAAAGACTGAAGCGGAGCCGATATTTCGATAGAAGCTGCCGGATTCGACCAAAAGGAAACCGCGCCTCCTGCGAAGCGCGGTTTCGATTTGCTGCGGTCGGGCGCGGGCCGAAACCCGCGCCGCCTGGCCTTGATTAACGGAACAGCGACAGGATGTTCTGCGAGTTCGAGTTGGCGATCGTGAGCGCCTGGATGCCGAGCTGCTGCTGCGTCTGCAGAGCCTTCAGACGGGTCGACTCTTCGTTCATGTCGGCGTCGACGAGCTTGCCGATGCCCTTCTCGATCGAGTCCGAGAGGTCCTCAACGAAATTCTTCTGCAGTTCGACGCGGCTGTTGAGCGCACCGAGGTCGGCGGCAGCGTCGGTCATCTGCAAGAGCGTTGCGTCAACGCCCGAGATGGCTCCGGCAAGATCACCGGTCGTCATGTTGGTGATGTCCATGGTCAGGACGCTGTAGGTAGCCGTCACCGTCGAGCCGGTTGCGTCCTTGTACTCCATGTTGCTGGACAGCAGACCCGTGCCGTTCGTGACGTAGGAGCCGGAAGCGTTGACTTCGATCAGCGAGCTCTTGTTCGTGTCGAACTGCAGCGTCGTCAGGCTGACATTGCCCTGGGCGTCACGGTTGAACGAACCGACGATCGACTTGGTGGCAGCGGTGTTGTTGGCGTCGTTGTAGACCCAGTTTTCGCCGGAGAACGAAGCCGACTTGGAAATGCTGATGAGCTGGTTCTGCAGCTCCTTGATTTCCTTCTGGATCTTGCTCTTGTCGACGCCCGGCTCGCTGGCGGCAACCAGCTTCTTCTTGATCTCGTCGACGACGTCCTTGGAGTTTTCCATGGCCGTGTAGGCAACATCGGTCTTGGCAGCGCCGAGGCCGAGAGCATCCTGAACCGTGCCGAGAGCCTTGTTGTCCGAACGCATGGTGGTTGCGATCGACCAGTAAGCGGCGTTGTCGGCAGCGCTACCGACGCGCAGGCCCGACGAAATGCGGTCCTGGGTGGTTTCCATCTGCGAGTTGATCGAACGCAGAGTGGAGAGAGCCGCCATTGCGGCGGTGTTCGTCATGATGCTGGTCATTGGCTGAGTGCCCCTTGTTGGCAATACTCGTGAAAAGGGACATTCCGGGAGCTACCGGGAAGCAGCGGTCAGCTTCATGCCTGTTAACCGGTTAATATCGTTGGTTAACCCGCTCCTTCGATGGACACAGCAAACACCATTGTGGTTAACGTCGGCCTAAGACGCCGCGATTATTTTCCCAACGTTCCAGCATCCGATAGATGCACGACAAAAAACCGCGCCTCTTTGGAAGCGCGGTTTCGATTTTCTGCAGTCGGGTGCGGGCCGAAACCCGCGCCGTCTGGCCTTGATTAACGGAACAGCGACAGGATGTTCTGCGAGTTCGAGTTGGCGATCGACAGCGCCTGGATGCCGAGCTGCTGCTGTGTCTGCAGAGCCTTCAGGCGGGTCGACTCTTCGTTCATGTCGGCGTCGACGAGCTTGCCGATGCCCTTCTCGATCGAGTCCGAGAGGTCCTGAACGAAGTTCTTCTGCAGTTCGACGCGGCTGTTGAGCGCACCGAGGTCGGAAGCGGCGTCGGTCATCTGCAGCAGCGTTGCGTCAACACCCGAGATAGCTCCGGCCAGATCACCGGTCGTCATGTTGGTGATGTCCATGGTCAGGACGCTGTAGGTAGCCGTCACCGTCGAGCCGGTTGCGTCCTTGTACTCCATGTTGCTGGACAGCAGACCCGTGCCGTTCGTGACGTAGGAGCCGGAAGCGTTGACTTCGATCAGCGAGCTCTTGTTCGTGTCGAACTGGAGCTGTGTGAGGCTGACGTTGCCCTGGTTGTCACGGTTGAACGAACCGACGATCGACTTGGTGGCAGCGGTGTTGTTGGCGTCGTTATAGACCCAGTTTTCGCCGGAGAACGAAGCCGACTTGGCAACGCTCACGAGCTGGTTCTGCAGCTCCTTGATTTCCTTCTGGATCTTGCTCTTGTCGACGCCCGGCTCGCTGGCGGCAACCAGCTTCTTCTTGATCTCGTCGACAACGTCCTTGGAGTTTTCCATGGCCGTGTAGGCAACGTCGGTCTTGGCAGCGCCGAGGCCGAGGGCGTCCTGAACGGTCGAGAGAGCCTTGTTGTCCGAACGCATGGTGGTTGCGATCGACCAGTAAGCGGCGTTGTCCGCGGCGCTACCGACGCGCAGGCCCGACGAAATGCGGTCCTGGGTGGTTTCCATCTGCGAGTTGATCGAACGCAGGGTAGCAAGAGCGCCCATTGCAGCGGAATTGGTCATGATGCTCGTCATTAGAGTGTCCCTTTTTTACTTAAGACGATTGGGGGACATACCGGACTGTTTACACTACCGGTGATGGCGGATCGGCTTCATGCCTCTCGGTTCCAACGACAATCTCGGAAGAAACCAAACCCGTCATGTGAGGCCGAATATCGAGTCCAATGCTTGCGAATTCCTTAAATGACCGAGCCGGGTCGGCGAGAGATAGTTTATACTTAACAACGCTTTAAGTCAGCTTACCGGGCTGAGGCCAGAGCCTGCGCGATGGCTCTCCCTGAGACAGACACAACGGCTTCATAGGGGCCGTCGGCGTCATGCCTGAGGCAAGGTTTCGCCTCTACGATACCCGTAAGACCTGCTTTGCGACATCGGGGTGTCTCGCCCCGAGCCGGCCTGTACACTCGACGGAGCTCCTAGTGAACGCCCAAGCCATCTTCTCGACCGCTTCCCGGCAATACCAGAAAGGCCAGTACACGGACGCGCTCGACCAGCTCAACATCCTGATGAACATCAACCGGGATACGAAGACCTATGTGCTGCTTGCCAAGGTGCTCCTGAAACTCGGTTTCAAGCCCGAGGCGGCGCGCGCCTACCAGCTCGCCGGAGAGGCCGGCGGTTCGCGGTCGCAGGACTATCTGACCGAGGCGATGAAGCTCTATTTCGTCAACGGGCACGAGGACGAAGCGCTGGCCATCGGCCTTCCGCTGCTAGAGAAAGCCAAGACGGATCCGGAGATCGCATTCATCATTGCTTCGATCTTCCTCAAGCGCGACCAGAAGGAGATACTCGGCCTGTTCAAGGCGCCGCTGTCGACCAGCAGCAACCGTCATCATCAGGCGCTGGCCTTCAAGCTGCTGACCGCCGACGTCGGCGACCTGCAGGACCGCGAGGCAGTCGCCAATCTCTTCAAGACGCATCCCAAGAACACGACGCTGCGTTCCGCCTATCTCGTCTATGCCCGCGAAGCCAATGACTACGCGGAGGTCGAGAAGCATGATCGCGATATCCAGCGGTCACTCAAACTCGGCCAGTACGACATTCTCGCCGCAGAAGCGCCCTACTATCACGTCACCTGGTGCGGCGACGAAAAGCTCAATTACATCGCCGGAGCCATGCAGCGCGCCCTTCCGGAGGAACTGGCAAAGGCACGCCGGAGCCGGCCGCATAGCTGGGGTGAGCGCATCCGTATCGGCTATGTCTCGTCCGACTTCTGGCACGACCACGCGACCATGAAGCTCCTCGCGGCCGTGCTGATGGCACATGATCGCTCGCGTTTCGATATCACTCTCTTCTGCCACACATCGCCCGACAACGTCGCGCGCGATAACGGGTCCCGCGAAAAGTGGGGCAAGATCATTTCCATCAACGAGCTTAGCGACGACCAGGCGGCGGAGGTCATCCGTGCCGAGAACATCGACATTCTCGTCGACCTGAAGGGACACACGCTCGAAAGCCGGGTGAACATCTTCAACCGGCAGACGGCTCCCGTCCAGGTGAGCTGGCTCGGCTTTCCCGGGACGACGGTCAACGTCGACCTCGACTATATCATCGGCGACCCGCACGTGCTGCCGGACGGCAGCGAACCGCATTACTACGAGAAATACTGCAGGCTTCCAGACACCTACCAGCCGAACGATCCGATCAACCGTCCGCTTCCGCAGCCTATGTCGCGTCGCCAGCTCGGCCTTCCCGAAGACGCGTTCGTCTTCGCCTCGTTCAACGCCAACCGCAAGATCTCGTTGCAGACGATCAACCTATGGATCGAGATCCTTCGGCAGACGCCGGACAGCGTGCTGTGGCTGATGTGCAGCCGCCCGGACGCGCGCGCAAACATCATCGCAAAATTCAAGAGCGCCGGCATCAACCCCAAGCGCATCATCATATGCCCCAAGGTCGTCTATCAGGACCATATCAGCCGCATCCCCGTCGCGGACATCGGCCTCGACACCTATCCCTACAACGGCCACACGACAACGTCAGAGCAGCTCTGGGCCGGCCTTCCGGTCTTGACCTTCAAGGGTACCAACTTCGCCTCACGCGTGAGCGAGAGCCTGCTCAACGCCATCGGCGTGCCGGAACTCGTCGCCGCGGGACCGGAAGACTATGTTCGCGAGGCGGTCGCGCTCTACAACAACCGCGGCAAGATCGCCGACTACCGCAGAACACTGGAGGAAAACCGGTTCCGCATGCCGCTGTTCGATTCCGAACGCTTCTGCCGCCACCTGGAACAGGGCTACGAAATGATGGCTGATCGCGCGAGAAAAGGTCTGGCGCCCGGTCATATCGACGTTCCGGCCCTGCCGGCGCGGACCGGTTCGTTCGAGCGCTAAGCAGTCCGACACTTATCCGGACGAGGAAAGGCAGTGCCAAGGCGCTGCCTTTTTGTTTGCGCCTTTTCCAAGCGCGCCAAACGTTCGATGACGGATCTTTAATTTAGCTGAAGGAGCGCACCAGGCTGCCGACGAGCAGGTTCCATCCGTCGATCAGCACGAAGAACAGGATCTTGAAGGGCAAGGAGATCGCCGTTGGCGGCAGCATCATCATGCCCATGGCCATGGTGATGGTGGCAACGATCAGGTCGATCACCAGAAACGGCAGCATGATCAGGAAGCCGATCTCGAAGCCGCGACGGATTTCCGAGATCATGAAGGCCGGCACGACCGCCCTGAGGTCGACCTTGTCGTCGACGACGACCGTCTGGCCCTTTTCCTTGGCGATATCGATGAAGAGCTGCAGATCCTTGTCGCGGGTGTTGGCGAGCATGAACTCGCGGAACGGCTCGCTGATCCGTGGGATCGCCTCGCTCTCGGTGATCTGGTTCTTCATCAGCGGATCGATGCCGTCGCGCCATGCGCGATCGAAGGTCGGCCCCATGACATAGAAGGTCATGAACAGTGCCAGCGAAACCATGATCATGTTCGATGGCGTGGTCGCGAGACCCATGCCCGTGCGCAGGATCGCAAACGCGATCACGAAGCGCGGAAAGCTGGTGACCATGATCAGGATGCCCGGGGCCACCGACAGTACGGTCAGAAGACCAAAGGTGCGGATGATCCACGAGGCTGCCGACCCTTCGATCGGCGTATTCAGGATATCAGAGGGAAAACTCTGGGCGCCGGCAATACCGGACATCGCCGTCATGGCGACTATGAAGGCGACAAGCCGGACCATTTACCGAATCATTGGATGACGAAGGTTCTGAACATCACATTGGTTACGCGCCCATCGGAGCGCAGGTCAACCCGCTCCTGGATGTCATCCCGGAGATATTGAAAGCCGCGCGGCCCCTGGATCTGCTGCAGGGAAACCGTCTTCAGATAGGCGGCGATATCCTGGTGGATCTGCTCGGCCAGCTTGGGATCGGGCACGCCGTCGAACTGCAGCGCCACCTCGAGCCGTACCCAGTTTTCCGAGGGATAGGCAAGGTTGGTGGTGATCGGCTCGAGCTGGACGACGCCGTTCGCTTCGGTCGCAACCTTCGGCAGCCCCTCTTCGCCGGTGGCATTGGCGGCCGGTTCCCTGGTCGCCTCCACCTCTGCCTTCGGCGGAGGCGGAGCGAGCAGGCCGCCGACCAGCCAACCGCCGCCGCCGGCGACGAGTGTCAGCACGGCAACGATCGCGATGGTCATCACCTTCGACGACGGCTTCGGAGCGCTGGCGGAATCGAATTCTTCCATCTTGCCGTTCCCTGCCGATCAGATCGGCGAAAATAGATCCATGAACTGCTGGCCGTAGGGCGGCTGCTGCACCTCGGTCAGGCGACCGCGGCCGCCATAGGAAATGCGCGCCTCGGCGATGCGGTCGTAGGAGATGACGTTGTCGGCATCGACATCCCGCGGCCGGACGATACCGGCGACGTTGAGGATACGCAGTTCGTGGTTGACGCGGACCTCCTGCGAACCGCTGATCAAGAGGTTGCCGTTTTCGAGAACCCCGGTCACGACTGCTGCGACGAGCACCCTCAGCTTTTCCGAACGCTCGGTCGTGCCGTCGCCCTCGGTCTTCGTATTCGAGCCATACTTCAGCTCGCCCTCCCAACCAAAATCGCTGGCCTCCGACTGGCCGTTTGCGCCGACGTTGAAACCACTGCTGTTCTTGCGGCTACGATCGGTCTTGTTGTCGAAAGTGGCCCCTTCGTTGATCTTGATATCGACCGTCAGAATGTCGCCGACATTGATGGCGCGCGCGTCCTTGAACAGGGCCGCCTGCTGGTCGTTCCACAGCGAATAGCCGTTCACCACCTGGCGCGGCTGCTTCGGATACATGGCGAGCTGCGGGGTCTGGGAGTATTGCAGGCCGCTGCCGATCGGGCTCATCGAAGGCGCCCGACCGATCTCGTTGAGCGCCTGGTTCTGACACCCGGCAAGGAGACCCGCCGTCAGCACGGCCGTTAGACGCATTTTCATGATGGTTCCTTCGAGGTGTTCGGATCGCTGGCGCTCGAGATGATGTTGGTAAGGGTTGCCGCCTTTTCGTCCGTCATTTCGCTGAGGATCAGCGACGACTGGCGTGCCGGCAGTTGCATGACGATCGCCGCCGCAATCTCCGGATTGACCATTTCCAGCTTGCCGGCAGCCGCATCCGGCTTCATCGTCTTGTAGATGTCGACAAGGCCGAGTTGGGCCTGTTTCAGAAAATCATTGCGGCGTTTCAGCCAGTCCTCGTATTCGTCGCGCCGCTTCTCCAGCGTCGCGATGCGTTCGTCGATGCTTGCCTGCAGGGTCTCGAGATCCTTGCGCTGCAGCACGTAGCGCTGGTCGCGGGCGGCATCGGCAATGTTGGTGCAGAACTGCTGAATCTCGTTCTGCGTCCCGTCGGCCGGCGGAGGCGCGGTGACGTCCTGGGCGAAGGCGCCGGGCATCGTCAGCATCGAGGCTGCGGCCGCGCCGGCGAGCAACAGGTTGCGGACCTTGCCGAGAGTTGGGTTAATGTTTGCCGTCATTGCAGCACTAGCTCCGCCTGGAGGGCCCCGGCCGTTTTGATGCTTTGCAGGATGGCGATGATGCCATCCGGCTTGACACCGATGTTGTTGAGACCGGCGACGAGGGAGCGGAGGCTCGATCCGTTGAGGATCGCCACCGTGCCGCCGTCGGACTGCGCGTTGATGGTCGTGTTCGGTTCCACCTCCGTTCGCCCGCGCGAGAATGGCAGCGGCTGGACGACAGTCGGCGTCTCGCTGACCTCGACGGTCAGGGTGCCGTAGCTCACGGCTACCTCATTGATGCGAACGTCCTGGCCGATCACGATTGTGCCGGTGCGTTCGTTGATGACAACGCGGGCCGGGACGTCCGTCTCGATCACGATGTTTTCGATATCGGCCATCAGCCGGGCGAGGTCCGCCATCTTCGGCTTTTCGACGAGCACGGCCTGGGAATCACGCGCCTCGGCAATGCGGCCGCCATATCGCTGGGCGGCATATTTGTTGATCGCCGCCGCCATGCCGACGGCCGTCGAGAAATCCGGGTTGCGCAGTTGCAGGACGAGGTTGAAGCCATCCTTGAACTTGGACGGCAGCTCGCGCTCGATGATCGCGCCGTTGGGCACGCGCCCGGCCGTCGTCACACCCTGGTTGAGGGTTGCCGCATCACCCTGCGCGGAGAAGCCCGTTACGACGACGGAGCCTTGCGCGACCGCGTAGATCTGACCGTCCGCGCCGGACAGCGAGGTCATCACCAGGGTACCGCCGCGAAGCGAGGTGGAATCGCCGAGCGAGCCGACAGTCACGTCGACGCGGCTGCCGGGGCTTGCAAACGGCGGCAGCGTCGCCGTCACCAGAACCGCGGCAACGTTGCGCGTGCGGGAATCGCCGCCCTGGGTGGAGATGCCGAGGTTCTGCAGCATCGCGCGGATCGACTGATCGGTGAACGGCGAGGCTCGCAGGGTGTCACCGGTCCCCTGGAGGCCGACGACGAGACCGTAACCGATGAGCTGGTTGTCGCGCCCCGCCTGAAGCGACGCGACGTCCTTGATCCTGGACGCGCCGAAAGCCGGCGTCAGTGCCGCGGAGATCGCGACGGCCAGCGTCAGGAACCATTTGCAGGCAAGCATTTTCATTTCGCCACCACATGGACAGTGCCGTCAGCCATCACCGTTCCGGAAACGATGACGCCGGTATCGATGTTGCGCGCCCGGATCAGTTCACCGACCGCGGCATCCTGGAGCGGCGATCCGGCGGCGCTGATGGTCAGGCTGCCATTGCTGAAGACGAGGCGCACGGTGGAACCGCGCGCGACGGCATATTGCTCACGCAGCGCGTTTGCGAGGATCACCCGGCCGGGCAGGAGCGTGCGCTTGGTGACCTTGCCCTCGATTTCGCTGAGGGTCCTGACGTAGCCGTCCGCGAGATCGGGGTTGGTGACGTCGACAACCTCGACGCGGCTGCGGTCGAGCGTTTCGCCCGGATAAATGGTCCGCGTCGGGATCACTGCAGTCAACCGTTCTGCGACGCTCGCCGAAGGCATCAGGAAAGCGGCGGCAAGCAAGGTGCCAGCCGCCAGACGAAGCGCCATCGATGCGCTGCCGTCTTTCGAAACCTTGATGTCTTCGGATCGGCGAAACATCATGTTTGCCCCCTCTTTCGTTACCTGAGGTTCTTGCTCACCGTGGCCGCCATTTCATCAGCCGCCTGAATGATCTTGGAGTTCATCTCGTAAGCGCGCTGCGCCGAGATCAGGTCGGTAATTTCCTTGACCGGATCGACGTTGGACGCTTCGAGGTATTTCTGCTTGATCTGGGCGAAGCCCGGGTCCGCCGGGGTGCCGACGATCGCGTCGCCGGAAGCCGGAGTCTCCTTGAAGAGGTTGTCGCCCTGCGGCTCGAGGCCGGCCTCGTTGACGAAGTTGGCGATCGTCAACTGACCGATTTCCTGCATTGCGGGATCGTTGCCGATACGCACCATCACCTGGCCGGAACTGGTGAAGGCGATTTCCGTCGCGTCCTGCGGAACCGTGATGCCGGGAACGACCGTGTAGCCGTCGATAGTCACGAGTTGGCCCTGGGCATTCTTGTTGAACGCGCCCGAGCGCGTATAGACCGTCTCGCCATCAGGCGTTTCGACCTGGAACCAGCCGCGACCCATCAGTGCCAGGTCATAGTCATTGCCGGTGTTGACCAGGCTGCCCTGGATATGCAGGTTGCGCACGGCCGCCGTCTGGACGCCGAGACCGATGATCGCGCCTTCCGGAACGATTGCCTGGTTGGAGCGGTTCGGCACGCCCTGGGCACGCTCGGTCTGATAAAGCAGATCGGAGAATTCGGCGCGCGCACGCTTGTAACCGGTCGTGTTGATGTTCGCGATGTTGTTCGCGATTACCTCGAGGTTCAGCTGCTGGGCGTTCATGCCGGTGGCGGCAATGGAAAGGGCCTTCATGTCTCGTTCCTTCAGATCTGCATGCGCGCGATTTCGAGATAGGCGGTGACCACCTTGTCGCGGATGGCGATCGCCGTCTGGAGCGACTGCTCGGCATTCATGACGGCATCGACAACTTCACGGGTGTTTGCCTGACCGCGAATGCCATCGAGCGATGCGCCCTCGGCCTTTTTCATCGCGTTGATGGTATCGGTTGCCATATCCCCGAGGACCGAGGCGAAGCTTTGCCCCTGCGGCACGCCCGGCGTGGCCGCCGGCATGCTGAAGATCGACGACGAGGAAGATGTGGAACGGGTGCCGTCGGTCTCTTTGGTGACCGAGAATGCGCCGAGGGATTTGACTGCATCGATCATTATTGCGAGGCTCTCAACAGGTCGATTGTCTGTGAAATCAGGTCACGGGACTGCTTGATGGTCTGGAGGTTGGCCTCATAGGCGCGGTTGGCTTCGCGCATGTCGGCCATCTCGACCAGGATGTTCACGTTCGGCATCTTGACCATGCCCTTGTCGTCGGCGGCCGGATTGCCCGGATCGAACTCGATGTTGAAATCCGAATCATCCGTGCCCTGCCGCTCGATCTCGACCAGCGAGGCGCCGCTTGCGCGATCCACTTCGGCTGCGAAGCTGATGGTCTTGCGGCGGTAGGGCTCCGAACCCGGGGTGTCGCCGGTCGAGCGGGCGTTGGCGATATTCTCGGAGACGATGCGCAGACGGGTCGATTCCGCCTGGAGGCCGGAGGCCGATACCTTGAGGGCCGAGGTCAATGGATCCATGGTTCTTACTTCCGTACCGTCATCAGCATCATGCGGTGAAACGCCTTCACAAGCCCGGCGCTGAGCTCGTAGTCGCGCTTGATCTCGCCGGTCTTCATCATTTCCTGCTCGATCGCGACGCTGTTGCCGGATTGCTGGATCTGCACGCCGTCGACCATGCCGACTTCGGCCACCTGCGAGGCTTCGAGGCCATCGGTGAAATGCGCCTTGTGGGTCGCGGCCATCTGCATGCCGGTATCCTGCAGCACGCTTTCGAACGGCTTGACGTCCTTCGCCTTGTAGTGCGGCGTGTTCGCATTGGCGATGTTGCCGGCCACCACGTTCTGGCGAACGGTCAGCCACTGGGCCTGCCGGGACGCGAGGTCGAAAAGCTGAATTTGCATCAGAAGCTCCATGCTTGGTGATGCGAACCTAGGCCGGTAATCTTGCGTGGGACTTTCGTCGGAAGCGGCTGCGATCGGGATGCCTGCATCCCACGGGCGGCCGGCGGGCGAACGGCAGCACGTCGCGCATCCGAGGAGATGCGCGACCATCATCCTGACGATGCGCTGGCAAATCAGTCGGCTTGGTAGACTTCGCCTGACGAGGTGATCATCACCCAATGGCCGTCGCGCTGCTCGAGCGTGGCGAGCCGGGTATTGTCGGGCAGAACCGAGCCGATGCGCACGATGTACATGCCGCTCGCATCCTCGATCAGCGCCCGGCCATTGGCGACATGCATCAGCTTGAAACCAGACTTGCCGGGAAAGGGCTGCGACAGCCCCTCTTCCGCAGCCGACCCTTCGGGAGCCGGACCAGCGCCGATGCCCGGCACCGTCGCCGTCGTCAGCTGATCGATCGCGGCAAGCGCCTCACCGTCGGCATCGGGCATCGCCAGCGGCGAGACCGAGACGACGTTGCGGGCGGCGCGCTCCGGCAGATCGCGGGTGGAACCCTGCCAGAGCGGCGGCATGGTGAACTTGTCCTGATGGAAGAAGGCGTACCAGGGAAAGAAGGTCGCGAAAGCGGCAAGCGCGACGCCGGTCGCGGCCAGGAACTTGTCGGTCATCGGCATGCGGCTGCTTCGCTTGCGCTGATGCACCTTTTCATCCGCATCGTAATCGGTCACCGCCATCACCTCGCCCTCGCGCCCGGTTGATTGCCCATCGCCGCCGCCTTCAATGCATTCGCAAGATCGGCAAAAGCGTCCTGCGCCGGGCGCTCACCGGCGGTCTGCGTCAGCACCTCATAGATGACCGGCACCTGCTTGATCGCCATGTCGAGGTCGGGATCGCCACCGGGGCGGTAACCGCCGATCAGGCGAAGGTCGCGGGTTTCCTCGAAGCGGTGGATCAGCGCCTTCAGACGCGCCACCAGCTTTTCCTGATCCGGCGTCCAGGCCTTGCGCGCCAGACGCGAGATCGAGGCGAGCGGATTGATCGGGGGATAACGCCCCTCTTCCGCAAGGCTGCGTTCGAGAACGATGTGACCGTCGAGAATGCCACGTGTCGAGTCGGCGACCGGGTCGTTGTGGTTGTCGCCATCGACGAGGATGGAGATGATCGCCGTGATCGTGCCCGTGCCTTCCGTGCCGGGTCCGGCACGCTCCAGCAGGCGCGGCAGTTCGGTGAAGACGGAGGCCGGGTAGCCGCGGGCGATCGGGGGCTCGCCGGAAGCCGTCGCCACTTCGCGGATCGCATGTGCGAAACGCGTCACGCTGTCGACGATCAGCAGCACGTTGTCGCCATTGTCGCGGTAGTGCTCGGCGATGGTGACGGCGGTCAGCGGCGCCATCTTGCGCAGCATCGGGCTTTCGTCGCTGGTCGCCACCACCGCGACCGACTTTGCGAGATTGTCGCCGAGCGTATCTTCGATGAATTCGCGCACTTCACGGCCGCGCTCGCCGACCAGCGCGATCACCACCTTGTCGAAGGCGTCTGCTCGCGCCAGCATGGACAGCAGCGTCGACTTGCCGACGCCGGAACCGGCGAAGATGCCGAGACGCTGGCCGAGGCAGAGGGGCGAAAAGATGTCGATCGCCCTGACGCCGGTGACAAAGCCCTTCTCCACCCGCTTGCGGCTCATCGACGGCGGCGCGGTGTTGGAGATCGAGCGGCGCACCTCGCCCTGCAGCAGCGGCCCGAGACCGTCGATCGGCTCGCCGAGCGCATTGATGGTGCGGCCGCACCATTGGTCTGTCGGCGCGACGCGGAAAGCGCCCTTGCGGATCACGGTGTCGTGGATACCGATGGGATCACCCGGCTCGATCGGGCAGACGACCACCCGCTCGGGCTCGACCCGCACCACTTCGCCGAGATGGGTTCCGGTGACGCTCTTGTGGGCGACGAAATCACCGAGCCGCACATGCCGCGACAGGCCGGTTACCGTGTAGTGACCGGGCGAGATCGTCTGCACGTGACCGCCGGGAGCGATCGAGAATTCGGGCTTTGCATAGCGCTCGACGAGGCCGGCAAGTGCTGCCAGAGAGGTCGATCCCGCGCTTGTCTTCAGGCCTTCGCGTTGCATGCCGGTACCCGTCAGAAATTAGCGACTGCCGCCGAGCGTCTTGACCGCTTCCTCGAGCGATCCTTCGCTATCACGCAACAGGGCGGTGATGTTGTCGAAGGCGCGCGTGACCATGATCAGCTGCGACATTTCCTGGACGGCATTGACGTTGGACTCCTCGACGAAACCCTGCATCACGCCGACATCGAAGCGGTCGACCACCGGCTCCGGCTGCATCGCCGGCTGCACGGCGCTGTTGTCGAGACGGACGAAGCCGTTGCTGAAATCGGCCTGGTAGAGGCCGAGCGAGGCGACCGCGACGCCGTTCTGGTGAAGCGCACCATCGGCGCCAACCGTGATTTCCCCGCTATTGCCGTTGAGCTGGATCGGCGCACCACCGGCGTCGAGTACCGGATAGCCGCGGATCGTCACGAGTTCTCCGGCGTCCGTCAGCGTGAAGCGCCCGTCGCGCGTGAGCGCCGGGCCGGCCGGCGTCTCGATCTGAAACCAGGCGTCGCCCTTGACGGCGAAGTCGAGCGCCGAGCCGGTCCGCGTCAGCGAGCCGTTGCTGGTGTTCAGGAACTCCTCGCCCTTGCTGACATAGGCAACCTTGGTCGGCTTCGTATCGCCGAGCATCTGGTTGAACTTCACCTCGGTACCGCGGAAGCCGACGGTGCTGGCATTCGCGATGTTGTCGGCGAGCGTGTTGAGGCGCTTTTCGAGCGCCATCTGCGACGAAATCGCGACGTAAAGACCGGTCTGCACGTTCAGCGTCCCCCGAGTTTCAGGCTGTTGATGGACAGGAGAAGATCGGAAGAGATGCCGTAGCCGCTCGAAGAACCGAAGACTGCGAGCGGATCATAACCGTCCGTTGAATTTTTGGTTTCCCAGAGCGCCGTGAACCGGTCGAGAAACTCGGTCACCTTGCTCGGGTTCTGGAAATCCTTGAAATCGATCGCCTCTTCATAGGCCTCGGCCTGCCGATCGACATCGGTCGCGGCGAATTCGTCGGGCAGTTGCAGGGCGGTGCGCACTACCTGGGCCAGCGCCTCGTCGGCGATGATGGCATAACCACTGCTGATCGTCGGCGCCATGCGCGCAAAGTAAAGGGCGAGCCGTACGCCGGCATTCTCCTCACCGGCATTCTGCTCCAGCGTCTGGCGGGCATATTTGTCGGCAACGCCCTTCTGCGCGCGGTCGAAGGATGTGGCGGCCGCACCCTGGGCGGCAAAATTCAGCGATTCGACGAGTTGCTTGTAGCGGTTGTCGGTCAGCTTGTTGGCAAAGGCGTCGTCATTGTCGATGCCTTCGGTCAGCACCTTGCGCATGAAAGCCTTGGCATAGGCCATGTCTTCGAGACCGTGGGCCTTCATGGCGTAGTTATAGAGCCTGGTATCGGCAAAGAAATCGTCGATCGTTTTCACGTCACCGATCTTCGACAGGTAGTATTCCGTCTCGCGCGCCACATCCGGCTGTTCGGCGACGCGGGCCAGCGACTTCGTCAAGTCGGCCGTTATCAGCTTGTAGCTCGTATAGGTCGTGGTCACGATCGGTTCGCCCCTGCCGGAATGACTGAGACAGAGCATGCGCCCTGCCTTGGCAAATCCTGACCGGATAGCCTTGCGCGAACCTGTTCCAGTGAAAGGCTTCGCCGCCCGTACCGGCCAGCCTCACGCAAGGATGAAACCGTATCCCGTTAGCGGAAAATAGGATCGCGACAGGTATCGAAAATGAACATCATCATCGGGCTTCTTGTGACGTTCGGCTGCATTCTCGGCGGCTATCTGGCCATGGGCGGCCACATGGAGGTCCTCAACCAGCCCTTCGAACTGTTGATCATCGGCGGGGCCGGCGTCGGCGGCTTCATCATGGCCAATTCGATGAAGGTGGTGAAGGATACCGGCAAGGCACTCGGCGAAGCCTTTCGCCACAGGGTACCGAAGGAGCGCGAATATCTCGACACGCTCGGCGTTCTCTATTCGCTGATGCGGGACCTGCGCACCAAGTCGCGCAACGAGATCGAAAGCCACATCGACAACCCGGAAGAATCCTCGATCTTCCAGTCGGCGCCGACGGTTCTGAAGAACAAGGAACTGACGGCCTTCATCTGCGACTATGTGCGCCTGATCATCATCGGCAACGCCCGTTCGCACGAGATCGAAGCGCTGATGGACGAGGAAATCCAGACCATCACCCACGACAAGATGAAGTGCTACCACGCGCTGACGACGATGGGCGATGCCTTCCCGGCCATCGGCATCGTCGCCGCGGTTCTCGGCGTCATCAAGGCCATGGGCGCGATCAGCGAGGCGCCGGAAGTTCTCGGCGCCAAGATCGCAGCCGCACTCGTCGGCACGCTGCTCGGCGTGTTCCTGTCCTATTCGATCGTGGCGCCGGTTGTCGCCAACATCAAATCGGTGCGCGAAAAGCAGAACCGGCTCTATGTCATCGTCAAGCAGACGCTGCTTGCCTACATGAATGGCTCGGTACCGCAGGTCGCTCTCGAATACGGCCGCAAGACCATCTCGGCCTATGAGCGTCCGTCGATCGACGCGGTCGAGCAGGAAATGATGAACCCCGGCGGTGGCAGCGAAAGCAAGGCGGCCTGATCCCATGAGTTCCAACGTTCACGCATTCGACCGGAAACTCCTGGCGCGCATGACCGGCGCGCTCGGTGACGACCGGGTGATCGGCCGGCTGGCGCTCGAACTCGGCCAGGTCTTCGGCGAATTCCTGCCCGACATCTGCCGGGCGGAAACGGGCCTCGACATCACGATCGGCTATGCCGGTTTCCGGACGGGACTCCGGCAGGAGTTGATCGCCGGCCTCGGCACCGGCGTGGTGATCAGTGACGTGTCGTTGCGCAACTGGTGCGCGGATTTCCAGATCGGCTGCGACAGCCCGATCATCATCACTCTCGTCGAGGCGCTGCTCGGCGCCGAGCCAGCCGGGATCGAGGAGCCGCAGCCGCGTGCGCTCTCGCAGATCGAGATCGATGTCGCGGTGCCGCTTTTCGAAAAGATCGCCGACGTGCTGCGCACCGCCGTCAATGCGCCGGGTGGTTTCGAACCGATCGTCGAACGTCCGCTCAACAGCGCTTCGCGTCCCAAGCCCGATCCGATGATCGAGGACATCCATGCGGGCGCCATCGACATGACGATCGGCTTCGGCCCGGTCATGTCCACCTTCTCCGTCATCGTTCCACAGAGCGTGCTCCTGAAGACCACCATCGTCTTCCCGAAGGGCAGCGGTCAGCAGCGCAACGCAAAGGCCGAATGGACCGAGCAGCTCGAGGAACAGGTGCGCCGCTCCGCCGTCACGATCGAGGCGCGGATCCGGCTCGAAAGCCTGACGCTCGAAACGATCAGCCGGCTGCAGGCGGGCGACGTCATTCCCTTCCACGACGCCCAGGATGTTCGCGTCGACGTCAACGCCAACGGCCGCGACCTCTATGTCTGCGAATTCGGACGGTCGGGATCGAAATACACGGTCAGGGTCAAGGACACCCACGGCTCGGAACAGGACATCCTTCGCCACATCATGAGTTAAATCGGCCTGCCGCGCGCTCGCAGCATGCCTGAGGCAAGCTTCAACTGGAATAGTTCTCACATGGCACCCAAGAAAGCACCCATCAACGAGGCAGACGTCGCGGTCGGAGACATGGAACTCGACCAGGCGATCAATGACCTGCGCGGTGTCCTCAAGCAGGATTCGGATGCGCCGGCAGCCTTCGGCTCGGATTTCGGCAGCGAACCCACGGGCGCGGCAACCGATTTCGGCAGCGAATTCGGCACCCCGGCCGGCGGCCTCGACGCGTTCGGCGGCAACTTCGGCTCCAGCGACTTCGGCGCCGATCTCAGCGGCGGTTCCGTTTCGGGCGACTTCGGCGGCGCGGATTTCGGCACGACGTCCTTCGATGGCGCTGAAGCGGCGATCGACACGCCGCCCGGCAGCGGCATGACGGCCAATCTCGACCTGATCATGGATATCCCGATCGATGTCCAGATCGTGCTCGGCACGAGCCGCATGCAGGTTTCCGGTCTCATGGGCTTGAGCGAAGGTGCAACGATCGCGCTGGATCGCCGGATTGGCGAGCCTGTCGAGATCATGGTCAACGGCCGGGTGATCGGCCGCGGTGAAATTACCGTTCTCGAAGGCGACGATACGCGCTTCGGCGTCAAGCTCATCGAGATCAAGGGCAGCAAGAAGTCATAGAGCCAAGAGCGGGATGAGGAAAAGTGTTTACGGTTTTCCGCCCGCATCCCGCTCTAACTTATGAGAATCGATCACGTTTATGATTTTGGGTCGATCCGACCCAAAATCATCGTGATCTTGTGACCGGGCGAAGGATGAATCCATGATGGATTTCGAAAGTTTCGAGGCTCAGGCGCTATCAAGGCCGCTGAGCCAGACGGACAAGGCAGCGGCCGTCCTGCTTGCCATGGGCAAGGGCGTCGCAAGCAAGCTCTTGAAGTTCTTCACCCAGAGCGAGTTGCAGTCGATCATCGCCGCGGCGCAGTCGCTGCGCGCCATTCCGCCGCATGAGCTCGAAGCGCTCGTCAACGAATTCGAAGACCTCTTCACCGAGGGCGCCGGGCTGATGGACAATGCCAAGGCGATCGAAAGCATCCTCGAAGAAGGCCTGACCCCGGACGAGGTCGACGGCCTGCTCGGCCGCCGCGCCACGTTCCAGTCCTACGAGGCCAGCATCTGGGACCGCCTGCAGGAATGCGACCCGGTCGCCGTCTCGGTCCAGCTTGCCAAGGAACATCCGCAGACGATCGCCTACGTTCTGTCGATGATGCCTTCGGGCTTCGGCGCCAAGGTGCTGCTGCAGCTTTCCGAAGAACAGCGCCCAGACATCCTCAAGCGCGCCGTCAACATGAAGGACGTCAACCCGAAGGCAGCCGCGATCATCGAGAAGCGCGTCATGGAAATGATCGGCGAGATGGAAGCGGAACGCAATTCGGCCGGCCCGGCCAAGATCGCCGAGGTGATGAACGAACTCGACAAGCCGCAGGTGGACACCCTGCTCGCGTCGCTCGAATCGCTCAGCACCGCTTCCGCCAACAAGGTGCGTCCGAAGATCTTCCTGTTCGACGACGTGCTCCACATGCCGCAGCGCAGCCGCGTACAGCTCTTCAACGACGTGTCGACCGACATCATCACGATGGCGCTGCGCGGTTCGACGGCCGAATTGCGCGAATCGGTACTCGCCTCGATCGGCGCACGCCAGCGCCGCATGATCGAATCCGATCTCGCCATGGGCGATGCCGGCATCAACCCGCGCGACATCGCGATCGCACGGCGTTCGATCACCCAGGAGGCCATCCGCCTGGCAGCCAGCGGCCAGCTCGAGCTCAAGGAGAAGGACGCGCAAGCAGCCTGATCGCACAGCGCGCAGACGGCCTGACCCCCCTTTCGCCACGGTATTTCCTGTTGAGCCCCTGCATATGCCGGGGCTCAACGCTTGTCTGCCCTGCGTTTCGGGTTCACTACTGCATGGCTTCCGAGATCGGAATCGATTGCGGGATAATGATGCGGCAGCTCAACGTGGTGCAGCAGGCTTCTTGCGCCTGAACAGGCGCGCGGCGCTGATGGAAAACGCGAACGAGGCTGCGCTGGTGTAACCGGAGCCTTCCTGCTTCATGTCTGATGATCAGGATAAAGACAGCAAAACAGAGGCCCCGTCCGAGAAGAAGATCTCCGACGCCGCCGAGAAGGGTAATGTGCCTTTCTCTCGCGAGGCGACAATGTTCGCCTCGACGCTGGCGATCTACATCTTCTTCGTCTTCTTCCTCGCCGACGGCGTCAGCACCATGGCGGAGGCGCTCAAGGACATCTTCGAGCAGCCCGAAGCGTGGCGGCTGGAAAATTCGACCGACGTGGTGGCGCTCATCACCCATCTCGCATGGAAATCGACCGCGCTGCTCGTCCCGGCCTTCGTGCTGCTCATCATCTTCGGCGTCGGTTCCTCGATCTTCCAGAACCTGCCGCGGCCGGTCCTGGACCGCATCCAGCCGAAGCTCAATCGCATTTCACCGATGGCTGGGTTCAAGCGCATCTTCGGCGTGCAGGGACTGGTCGAGTTCGGCAAGTCCCTGTTCAAGATCATCATCGTCTCCGTCGTCGTCGTGCTGGTGCTGTGGAACGACTACTTTGCGACGCTCGACCTGATGTTCTCCGATCCGGTCACGATATTTTCGACGATGACGAGCGACCTCAACGAGATCATGATCGTCATCCTGTTTGCCACCGCAGTTCTGGCGATCGCCGACCTCTTCTGGTCGCGCCATCATTGGTACACCGAACTGATGATGACCAAGCAGGAAGTGAAGGAGGAAATGAAGCAGGCCCAGGGCGATCCAATCGTCAAATCGCGCCTGCGCTCGATGCAGCGTGATCGGGCGCGCAAGCGGATGATCTCGTCCGTACCACGCGCCACGCTGGTCATCGCCAACCCGACCCACTACGCCGTTGCCTTGCGCTATGTCCGCGAGGAAAACGACGCGCCCGTCGTCGTGGCGATGGGCCAGGATCTGGTTGCCCTGAAAATCCGTGAAATTGCGGAGAAAAATGGCGTGCCCGTCTTCGAGGACCCGCCACTCGCACGCTCCATGTTTGCACAAGTCTCGGTCGATAGTGTGATTCCACCCGTGTTTTACAAGGCTGTTGCCGAGCTCATTCACAGGGTGCATGCGTCGCAACCAAAACGGATGACATAACTCCGATGAAAAAGTGCGAATTCTCCGAGAAACGGGAACAGATCGTCGCTGAAGCAATCCGCCCCGTGGCGACCGAACTGCGGCTCATCGACGCCGCCGATTTCATCGCACTCTTGCGGTTCGAATCCTACGCAAGCCTCGCCGATCTCGTCGAATCGGCGGCAGAACTTTACTTTCTGCCCGGCACGGTCAACTTCGGCCTCGGCGGCAACTACAATCTGGATTGGGATTGCGAGCCGGAAATCGTCCTCGACCTGGAGCTCAAGCCCCGCGGCGTCACCATCTATGCGCGCCTGTCGCTCGGCAACGAGACGGCCGGTATCGAGATCAGCCATATCAGCTTCCAGAACCCGTCTGCCGACCCGGACGAGAACACGGCATTCCTGGCCCGAAGCCTGGCGGACGCAAAGTTCATCAAGTCCTACGAATTGCCGCTCGCAAGCTGAGAGAACCGCGCCAGAGCCCCCTCAACTTGCCGAGGGCGCCAGCGCTTAATGCCCTTGTGGGAGGCGCAGCGCCCGATCCCGCCGAGCGCTCTTAGCTGATGTAACCAAGGCGAATGGCCTTGGCGATCGCCTGGATGCGATTGACCGAGTCGAGCTTCGTGGTCGCCGCCCCCAGATAGGCGTTGACCGTGTGGACGGAGAGGCCCATGCGCTCGGCGATCTCTTCGCTGATATGGCCGTCGCCTGCCATCTGCAGGCAGGCGATCTCGCGGTCGCTCAGGGTTTCGGCCGGTGCCATGCGCTTTTCGTCGGCAGCCAGCAGGTCGGTCATGATCATGCAACTGCGGCCGTGCAGATCCACCACCTGTTCCGTCGAGGCATCGACGTAGCTGCCAGCAAATATCACGTAGCCGTTGCCCTGGGCGCCGAGCCTGACGGGAAAGGCGATGCCCGAATAGGCGAGCTTGCGCGCTTTCAAGCGGTACGCAAAGGGCGCGAGTTCCGAGACCTCGACCGCCTGGTGTTCCCCTGCCCCATTCCAGAGCACCGGCAGCAGCGACTGATCGAGATGGGTAACCAGTTCCTCGCCATAGGCGGTGATGAGATCATGCGCGTTCGCTTCGGCCGAAATGCCCCAATTGTCGAGCACGCAGGTCAGCTTTCGGGCGGTGCCCTTGCCGTTGAGGCGCAGCACGGCGAAGTGCTTGGCATTGATCTGCCGCTGCATGGCTTGAAGACGCGTGACCAGGGTTGCGGCACGGGCGGCGCGGTTGCCCTGTCTGGCGAGCTTGTGGTCGTCGTCAATCCGCCCACCACCGAGAAAATGCGTCATCGCGCCCGTTCCTTACACAAGATTGTTGCGCACCGCGTAGGCGATCGCCTCCGATCGCGTCCTGGTCGCGGTCTTGCGCATGACACTGGTGATGTAGTTGTTGATGGTGTTGCGCGAAATTCCGAGGATCACCGCGATCTCTTCGCTGGTCTTGCCCTCGGCGATCCAGAAGAGGCATTCGAGCTCGCGTTCGGTCAACTCGAAATCCCGGTCGTGCCGGACCTCTGCGCGCGTGGTGAAGCTTGCGAGGTAGCCCGCAAGCAGCGTGACGTCGCGCAGGCTCTCCTGCGACAGGATCACGTCTTCCGGTACGAGTAGCATCAGCGAGAAGCGCAGGCGTCCTACATTGAAGGTGATCGCGCAGTATTCGCGGCTGATGCCGCGCGGCAGGTCGATATCATCGGGCAATGCGTAGAAGCACGGCTGCAGCACCGCCAGACATTTCTCCAGCTCGGTCGTCTTGGCGTGGAGCGACGTGACGACGCCGGAGAGGCGTCGGACGACATCAAAGGGCCAATCGGAGCAGACCACGAAATCGAGCCCGTTGTCCTGCGAGATGTCGTAACGCGCCAGCATATAGTGGCTCGCGCCGACATACTCCGTCAGCGCCGAGAGACCGCTGCCGAGGCCGCCCCGCCCGGCGACTTCCCCCAGCCTTCGCAAAAGCTGCTCGCGCGAGAACCCGCCGCCGCGCGCACGTGTCGGTGCCGTCGGCAAAGGCCAGACAGCGATGTCTGCTTGCGAAATGTCCATGAATTCAGCCCCCGTACCGGATTCACATCCCGGAACTGCACTTGCACTGTCGCCGCCAACAGCCGGCCGAAGCCGATTATTACCACCAGTCGCAGATCAGGACGCGAATCAACTGCTAAAAATGTACATGGCCACGAGAAAAATACCACCGCCCCGTCCTGGCTATTTACTTCACGTCCGGCGCTCGGGCCAAGCACGCCTCGCACGTTCGGGCCAGCTACGTTCATTGCCGGCGTCAAAGCGCAACCAATTGACAGAAAACGCATTTCCGTTCGAAAACTTGGCTTTCCGCCGCGATTGCCGCAATTCCGGATAGGACCTACCGGCGTCATTGTGCCCGGAAAACAGGCGTTTGTTGCCGATATCCGAAAATTAGAACCGCGAGAAATTATACTTTGTTTTCACGGCTGTTGCTGAAATGCACCAGGAGATTTTCGGATTCTTCTCATTTTACCGATATATAAATTGTGAAATTGTCAGAATAAATCCTGATTTCGATAAAGTTATATTTCGATTTGACTATGTATAGAGGGAATCCGGTACAGTACATGACCGCAGCTGATGCACGCCATGGGCCCGCGCCGAATCTATAAATTAAGATATCGTTAAAATATTACCATTCGCGGCATCCGGCGGGACTCAGCGACCTCGCTTCGAAACTTGAAGCAAATTTCGCGACGATGACGACGGAGGCGCCCGGACTCTCATAATATTTGGCCCGAACATGAAGCCGCCGCGAAGGATGCCGTGGTGGCGCCCACAAACACAAATCCCGCCACCAGGGCGGGATTCGTGTTTGATTGCGGCGGCCATGGCTGCGGCGGGATCAGGCGGCCTTGTCGAGGGCCCATTTGCGCAGGATCTTCGCCGCGCGTTCTTCGCTGATCTCGACCATCCGGGCCAGGCGCCTTTCCGGCCCTTCCTTGACGCGGCGGTTGAAGCCACCGTCCTCGCCCATGTTGAGCAGGTCGTCGGTGCTGTCGAAGCCGAAGTCCGACCCGAAGCCTTCCATGAGCGCCCCGCCGGCACCGGCATTGGCCGGAGAGAAGTCGGGCAATTCGAGACCGGCGGCTTCGCCTTCGAGCTGGCCGGCGGTGCTGCCGAACCCGAGTTGGCGGGCGAGCGGCCGCATGCCCCAGACAACCAGAGCGGCCACCACGATAAAGGCAAGGGCATTGATGATGCCGCCGAGATTGCGGGTCAGCGTTTCCATCACGCCGGGGCCGGCGACGGCCTGGTCGAGCAACTGCGTTTCGACGAAGTCCATGGCCGTCAGGGTAACGACGTCACCGCGGCTCGTATCGAGGCCGGCGGCGGACGCAACGATCTTCTGCATGTCCTGCAGATAGGCGTCGATCTTCGCCTGATCGGCCGGCTCGCCAACCATCGCGGCCAGACGGCCCCGGTTGACGACGACCGCGACGGAGAGGCGTTCGATCGTGTAGCTGTTCTTGACGGTGGCGATCGTCTTGCTGTTGATCTCGTAGTTGGTCTGCTCTTCCTTCTTCTCGGCCTCGTCGCTGGACTTCGGGCCGGCGCCGCCGCTGGGAGCAGCCTGCGGAATGTTCTGCTGGACGGTCGCGGCATTGTCCGGCTGCTGCTGGCTGGACTTCTGTTCTTCCTTGGTCACGCGCGTGGAGCGCTCAACCCGCGATTCCGGATCGAAGACCGTTTCCTGGATCTGCTGCGTATCGGTGTTCAGCCGCGCAGTAACGCTCGAGCGGAAATTGTCCATTCCGAGGAAGGGCGCCAGCGCATTGTCGATCTTCTTCTCAAGTTCGGTCTGGACGTTCTGGACAACGCCGAGCGACTGGTTGAGAGCGCTGTTGGCCGGGTCGTCACCGGAGGCGAGCAACTGTCCCGTCGAATCGAGCACCGTCACGTCATCGACGTCGAGCCCGGGCACGGAAGAGGCGACGAGATGGCGGATCGAGGCGGCGGCGCTGCGGCCGACGGTTGCGCTGGCACGGATCATGACCGAGGCAGTGGGGTTCTGGTCAGCCTTGCGGAAACTGCCGCGCTCCGGCATCACGATGTGGACGCGGGCGGCGGCGATGCCCGAGATCTGCTGGATCGTGCGGCCGATTTCGCCTTCGAGGGCACGTACCCGCGTCACTTCCTGCATGAAGGAGGTGAGGCCGAGCGAGCCGACATTGTCGAAGAGTTCGTAACCGGCATTGGCGCTGCTCGGCAGGCCGCGCTCGGCAAGCAGCAGGCGCGCCTTGCTCGTCATGCCGACGGGAACCTGGAGGCTGGCGCCGTCGGAGCCGACATTGAAGTCGATGTTGGCCTCGGCCAGCGCAATGCTGATCTGGGTGACATCGCTGCGTTCGAGCCCGACATAAAGCGTTTCGAACGAGGGTCTGTTGACGTAAATGCCCGCCCCGAGCACCAGGCCGACCGCGACAACGCCGGCTGCCGCCAGCGCGATCAGCTTGCCCTGCCCGAGATTGCTCAGGTTCTTCGTGACCGTGGAGAGTTGATCCAACAGACTCATTCTGTTTCCGCACCCAGTATCGCAGGACATTCGGACCGGTCATCGGCCGAGCGCCCTGCGCAGTTCCAACATTCGGGTTTGCTGGGTATCGACATGCTTCGTATCGACTTCCAATGCGCGCGAATCTACCAGCCCCGGTCGGGACCGTAGGAAATGAAACTTGCGCGAACTTGGCTTGATCCGGCCTGATGGCCGATCGGATGGCGGCGCCGGCGGAGTTGTCCACCGGCCTAACAAGAGCCCACGGCGACGGATATCCGGGACGAGCAGCCTTGCCAGGCCACGAGTTATCGTGCCATTAAATGCCTGATTCTAAAGACTTATCGTCCTGGCGCGGCGTCAGCAGGGCTCCCGACGAGCGTCAGAACGCCTCGAAATCACCGGCTGCCTTGGTCAATGGCTGGGAGTGGCCGTGGCGCAACATGCCGTTGCCAAGTGCCTTCTTCATATCGGCAAGCTTGACGAGGCTGACCGCGGTGGTCACGTCGACCAACCAGTTGTCAGGGATCGACGCCGTTATGGTGTCGATGAATTCCGCGAGGCCACGCGTCTTCTGCACGGCGAGGTCGATGCCCTGGAGCACCATCATCTTGTCCGGGTTTGCGAGCGCATCAACGCCCTCGTCACCCAGAAGCTGCGGTTCGACCCGTTCGATCAGATAGGCGACGTCGTGCAGTTCGGTGACGATTCGCATCAGCACTTCGGGCAGTGCTTCTTCCACGTGCGGCATGTGGCCCTGGTAGTCAGTCTGCATCGGTATGTCTCACGTGGCTCGGGGCTTCGGTAGAAGGTCGTATTTGCGGACTGCGAGGCGCCTGCCTCGCGGGATCAGAAGAATTCAATCGAGCTTTCGGCCGGCTTCGGCGCGACGATCGGGCGTTCCTCCATCTGTACGGTGCGCTGCGTCTCGACGCCGGTCAGGGCATATTGCCGGGCCCGGCCGCTGGACGGCCAATATTCGAGCTTGCGGCCGTGCTCGCCGCCGGTGCTCTCGCCAACGATGCGGATGCCTTCGTCGAGCAGGAATTGCCGTGCGAAGGCGGCATTCTGTTCGCCGACATTGGAGAAACGCGCAATCGTCTTGGCGCCGCCAAAGATCTTGGCTTCGAGACGATCTCGACGCGCGCCCTGCTTCAGCAGTCCGTTGATCAGGAGTTCCATGAGATGCACCCCGTAGCGCGTGGCGTCACCGCCGGAAGCGGGCGACGTCGCGGAACCAGGCAGCAGGAAATGGTTCATGCCGCCGACGCCGACCACGGGATCGCGCATGCATGCAGCCACGCAGGAGCCGAGAATGGTCGACAGTACGATATTCGGATCGTTGAAGACCTTGTACTCGCCCTGGATGACATGCACGCGCTTGCCGGCGGCTTCCATGTTCATTTGAGCGCCCCGAATACCGCCTCGATCGCAGCCTTCATCTTTTCGATGGTGAAGGGCTTGGCGAGTACGTTGTTGGCACCGAGGGCCGCCGCCTTCTGGACCAGCGCGCGATCGCCCTGGGCCGTCAGGATGATGAAGGCCGCCTTCTTGGTCGTCGGGTTGGAACGGACCGCCTGCAAGAGGCCAAGACCGTCCATCTTCGGCATGTTGAAGTCGGAGATCACCAGATGATGCGGGTTCTGGGCCATGATCTTCATGCCCTGCTCCCCGTCACCGGCAGCGGTGATCTGCTTGAAACCGAGCTGCTGCAGGGCATCACCCAGCAGCAGGCGGCTCGTCACCTGATCGTCGACGATCAGAACTTTGATTTTTTCGGCGATGGACATTATTCGCTTCCTTCCTTGCGGAGCGCCGCTGCTTTCAGGACCTCCTCCCCGATGGAACCGAGGGGAAGCTGGGTTTCAACGGCGCCCAATTCATAGGCGACTCTCGGCATGCCGTAGACGACGCATGTCTTTTCGTTTTGTCCGAAGGTCTTTGCTCCGGCATGCCGCATTTTCAGGAGACCGGAGGCGCCATCGCGCCCCATGCCGGTCAGAATGACGCCGATCGCGTTGCGGCCGGCGAGTTCAGCAACGGAATCGAACAGCACATCCACCGACGGGCGATGGCCGTTGACCGGTTCGCGTTCGACCAGGCGGCAGCAAGGTGCCGTCGCATTCGCGACCTGCAGATGGCGCTCGCCGCCGGGCGCCAGGTAAACCTTGCCGATTTCGAGCCGCGCGCCATCCGTCGCCTCCTGCACCGTCGGCGCGCACAGGCGGTTCAGCCGCTCGGCAAAGCTCCTGGTGAAGGTGTGCGGCATGTGCTGCGTGATGACGGTCGGCGGGCAATTGGCCGGGAACTTCTGCAACACCGTGATCAACGCCTCCACGCCGCCGGTCGAAGCACCGATGGCGATGACCTTGCGACCGGCCCGGTATTCCGAAGCCGTGTTCGCATTGGCGGCAGCAGGCGAGCCCGCGATCTTGTTACCGGTGATGATGAACTTGCGCTGCGAACGAGCGGCCGCCTTTACCTTGTCGACTAGGCCGGCGAAGGGATGCGGGTCGCCCGGATGCGGCTTGCCGACGCAATCGAAGGCGCCGATTTCGAGCGCGGCGATCGTCGCTTCCGCGCCCTTGTGCGTCAGCGTCGAGACCATGATGACCGGCATTGGCCTCAGCCGCATGATCTTGTCGAGGAATTCGAGGCCGTTCATGTTCGGCATTTCGATGTCGAGCGTGACGACGTCGGGGTCGAGCTGCTTGATCGCCTGACGCGCTTCCATGGCATCGGCCGCCTGGCCGACGACGGTCACGTCGGGGTCGGCATTCAGGACAGCGGTAATCAGGCCACGCATGGTGGCCGAGTCGTCGACGACGAGAACACGAGCGGGAGCTGTCATGCCCGTCCTCCATGAAACTTGCCGGTATGGCGGTAGGTGGTGATGCCGATGTTGTCGAAGTGCGACTTGGCGTCACCCGACACCCGCTCGGAATGGCCGATATAAAGATGACCGGCAGTGTTCAGCATGCCGGCGAAGCGCGACCAGATCTTCATCTGCGTCGGCTCGTCGAAATAGATGACGACGTTGCGGCAGAAGATGACGTCGAACGGACCCTTGAACGGCCACTGCGCCATCAGGTTCAACTCGTTGAAGGTGATCAGCCGCTTGACGCGGTCATCGATCTGCCACTTGAGGCGGCCGCCGACATTGACCTCGGAGAACCATTGCTTGCGCATCGCCGGGTTGACCGTTTCGAGCGCCGTCGCGTCGTAGGCGCCGGCGCGGGCGAGCGCCAGGATCTTCGGATCGATGTCGGTCGCGAGGATGCGGAAGTCGTAGTCGGCCGCGTTCGGTAGCAGCGACAGAACGGTCAGCGCGATCGAATAGGGCTCCTGCCCGTCGGAGCAGGCGGCCGACCAGATGCGCACGCGACCGCCGGCCTTGGCGCGTGCGATCAGTTCCGGCAACACCTCGGTCTTCAGGTGCTCGAAGTGGTGGTTCTCGCGAAAGAACCGCGTGAAGTTGGTGGTCAGATGCGAAAGCATGTCGCGGCGCGCGGCGGCACCGGCAGGTGAAGCAACCAGTTGGCAATAATCACGGAAGCCCCTGAGCCCGAGATTGCGGATATGCTTCGACAGCCGCGAATAGACCAGCGACGCCTTGCTCTCGTTGAGATAGATACCGGCATCCGCATAGATCATCGCGGCGATCTCGTTGAGGTCACGACGGGTCAACGGATACTCGCCGCTTGCCAGGCACTCGTCCGGCGACAGCTTCTGTTCGAATGCGACCTGGTTCCTCATGCCGCTTCCCTTTCTTCCTGTGGGAAGATGGCTTCCAGCTCGATGAGGCAGATCATCCGGCCTTCGATCGCGAGCACGCCGCGGGCGAAGCTCTTCTCGAACTCCGAGGACACGACATCCGGCGTCGGCTGGATCTTGTCGTCGGTGATCGTCAAGATGTCGGAGACGGCGTCCACCAGAAGGCCGACGACCTGGCTCTTCACCTGCGCGACAATGATGACGTGGCGGACCGTCGGATCGGCCGGCGTCATGCCGAGACGGGCCGAAAGATCGACGATCGGCAGCACGGCGCCACGCAGATTGATCACGCCGAGCACATAGGATGGCGCATGCGGCATCGGCGTCGCGGGTGTCCAGCCACGGATCTCGCGCACCGACATGATGTTCACGCAGAATTCCTGAGCGCCGACGCGGAAAGCGATCAGCTCCCGTCCGTCCGTCGTCAGATTTTTTGCGGCATAGGTCATTGTCATTATCCGACTGCAGCAAGTGACATTTCAGGCTTCAGCGACTGCCCGCGCGAGGCGGCGACGATCGCATCGACATCGAGGATGAGCGCCACGCGGCCGTCGCCGAGAATGGTTGCGGCCGCGATGCCCGGCACGTGGGTGTAGTTGGCTTCGAGGCTCTTGATCACCACCTGGCGCTGCCCCTGGATCGCATCGACCATCAGGGCGCGCTGGCCGCCGCCTTCCGATTCCACCAGAAGTGCGACGCCTTCGACCGGGTTCGCCTGGATGGCGCGGAAGTTGAGGATGCGGCCGACGTCGACGAGGGGGCAGAAGGAGTTGCGGATCGAGATCAGCCGCTGGTTGGCGCCGAAGGAGTGGATCGCCGACGCTTCCGGCTGCAGGGTCTCGACGATCGCGGTCAGCGGCACGACGAGCGTCTGGTTGGCGACGGTGACCACCATGCCGTCGAGTACGGCGAGCGTCAGCGGCAGGCTCATGGTGAAGACCGAGCCGTGGCCCGGTTTCGACGAAATGTTGATGCGGCCGCCAAGCGCCTGGATCGAACGCTTGACCACGTCCATGCCGACGCCGCGGCCGGAGATGTCGGAGATCTTGTCCGCCGTCGAGAAGCCGGCGTGGAAGATCAGGTTGTCGATCTCTTCGTCCGAAAGATTGGCATCGGCGGCGATCAGATCGTTGTCGATCGCCTTCTGGCGCACCTTCTCGCGGTTGATGCCGGCGCCGTCGTCGGCAAGTTCGATGACGATGCGGCCGGAGCGGTGCTTCGCCGTCAGGCGGACCGTACCTTCGGCGCTCTTGCCGGCGGCAAGGCGCTTCTCCGGCGTTTCGAGGCCGTGGTCGACCGCGTTGCGGATCATGTGGGTCAGCGGCTCGGCAAGCTTGTCGATAACCGTCTTGTCGACTTCGGTGTTTTCACCCTCGGTGATGAGGCGGACCGACTTGCCGGTCATGTCGGCGATTTCGCGGACGATGCGCGACATGCGCTGGAACACCGGCTTCACCGGCTGCGCACGGATCGCCATCACCGAGTCCTGGATCTCGCGGGTGAGCTGCTGCAGCTCTTCGAGGCCCATGTTGATCGAGGACGTGCCGTTGGTGTCGTTCTCGACGACGCTTTGCGAGAGCATCGCCTGGTTGATGACGAGCTCGCCGACGAGGTTGATCAGCCGATCGACACGGTCGAGATCGACGCGGATCGTCGGCGTGGCGGCCGATGCGGCGGCCTGTTGGCCGGCAGCGCCCTGAGCAGCGGCACTGGCGGCGGGTGCTGCCTTCTCGGCCGGGGCGCGGGCTGCGGATTGCGCCATCTGCAGCACGTTGCTGGCAGTCCCCGCGGCCGAAACCGCGGCGTTGCCGAGCTGCTGGGACGCGAGCTGTTCTTCCTCCTCGACGACACCGACCGATACCGCCGGCTCGTCATCGAGGATCGACAGATCGAAGGGCACTGGCTGCATCGGCAGCTCTTCGTCGGACGACGCGGCTTCGTCCGACGCGAGGGAAATCTCCAGGTCGCAATCCCACTCGGCGAATTCGAAGACGGCACGGATCGCGTCCTCGCCCTTGTCGGTCGCGAGTTGGATCTTCCAGAAGAAGTAGGCGCTCTCCGGACTCAGCCGATCGAGTGTCGGCAGCGCTTCCATGTCGCAATGGATGCTCATATCGCCAAGGCGGGAGAGGTCGCGCAGAAGCAGCGTTGCCTCATTGCCCTTGGCATAGAGATCGGACTTCGGCCTGAAGACGATCTCGTAGGTCGGCGTTTCCATCAGCGGCGGTTCTTCGGCCGCTTCGAAGTCGTCGAAGGAGAAAGCGACCGGCTGGAAGCCTTCCTCGTTGACCGGCGGCGCGGCCACGGCGGCAACGGGTTTGGCGACCACTTCGACCGGCGCTGCGGATGCTTGCGGCACTTCGCCGTTCGCCAGAGCTTCGAGTTCCTTGATGAGCTGTCGGCTGCGCGCCTCGTCGACGCTGCCGCCATCGCGAGCGGCATTGGTGAGATCGGCCAGCACGTCGGCCGACTTCAGCATGACCTTCAGAACTTCCGGCCCGGGATCCAGCCGGTTGGAACGAACGCAATCAAGGGTCGTCTCGAACACATGCGCGAAGGAGACGAGGTCGTCGAGCCCAAAGGCACCGGCACCACCCTTGATCGAGTGCACCGCGCGGAACACCGCATTGACCGTTTCCGGGTCGCGGTCGCCGTCATTGAGCTTCAGCAGACCCGATTCCAGCTCGGCGAGTTGCTCCTCGCATTCCTGGAAGAAGATCTCTTTGATTTCGTTCATATCCATTGGAGGCTATCCCCGGACTTCAGGCCGTTACGCGCTCGATTGCGTCGATGAGTTTCGTCGGGTCGAACGGCTTGACGATCCAGCCGGTTGCGCCCGCCTGACGCGCACGGTTCTTCTTTTCGGCATCACTTTCGGTGGTCAGCACCAGGATCGGAATGGCGCGGTAACGATCGTTCTTGCGCACGCCTTCGATGAAGCCGAAGCCGTCCAAACGCGGCATGTTGATGTCGGTGACGATCACATCGGGATTGGCTTCCTCGAGAACCTCGAGGCCCTCGACGCCGTCCTCGGCCTGGATCGTTTCGAACCCGGCATTGTTCAACGTGACCAGCAGCATGTTTCGGATCGTCCGGGAGTCGTCGACCGTCAGAACTCGCTTCTTCATTTCTCAAATCTCCTTGGCCACCAGATGGTCGATCTCGACCCCGATGAGCTGTGTCGTTTTCTCGAAAGCGTCCGACACCTTGCTGAAGGTGAAAGACAAATGATCCTCTTCCCAGGTCTTGGCGCCGGCCATCAGCACCTGAACGCAAAGCGTCCCCACCCGCTCGACCGCCGAAGCGTCGATCGCGACGTCGCTGCCCTTGAGAGCGAGCAGCTTCTCATGCAGCGTCGTCGCCTCGTTAAGATCCAACACCGGAGCGAGGCTGAGCGTCTTTTGAGCGGTCTTGTTGCTGGCCATTACTGTCTTCCTCGACTGCTAACCCTGTGCTGTTCTCGAAATCAGCGCTGCCATCCGGCGAGCTGCCGCTGCGGTCCGTCGTCGAACAGCGCAACCGTCGGCTCCTCGGCAATCACGCCCGGAGCCGGCTGGTGCGGCTCGCGACCGGCGGCTGACGAAACGGGATGACGCCGCTCCAGGCGGAACCGGCGGATCGTTTCGCCAAGTTCGACGATGACGGTGTGGAGATCGTCCGACGAACGGGTGGCTTCGCTGGCCAGGGCGGCGCTTGCTTGCACGCGCTCGGAGATCGTGCCGATCTCGGCAGCGACGCCCCTGAGATCACCGACCTGCTGCTCCGCTTCGCGGGCGATGCCGGAAACCGCCGAATTAATCGACGTGACCTGCTCGACGATGCTGCTGATCGCGTCCTGGGTTCGGCCGACGATCTCGACGCCGGTCTCGACCTGGGCCTTGGTGCCGGAGACGAGCTGCTTGATTTCACGGGCCGCCTCACCGGAGCGCTGCGCCAGGGCACGCACTTCCTGGGCGACGACGGCAAAGCCGCGACCGCTGTCGCCGGCCCGCGCCGCTTCGATGCCGGCATTGAGCGCCAGCAGGTTGGTCTGGAAGGCGATCTCGTCGATGACGCCGATGATCTGGCCGATCTTTTCGGCCGAAGCTTCGATATCGGCCATGGCGGTGATCGCCTGGCCGGCGATCTCGCCGCTGCGCTCGACGGCGATACGAGTTTCGTTGGCCTTCGTTTCCGTCGCGCTGATGCGGCCGGAGCCGGATGCCATGCGGCCCGCCATGTCCGAGAGCGCTGCAAGTTGCCCTGACAGCGCATCGGCTTCGGCGCCCGCCTTGTCCGAGAAAGCGGCTGCGTTTCCACGCATGCGATCGACCAGGGCCTCGGCAGAACGATTGTGGCGATCGGATGCCTGCAGGCTCTGCTGAATCTGTTCCAGTGCCGTATTGAGGCTGGCAACGATCGGCTGGTAGGCCTCCGCTGCCGCTTCCGGCAGCCGCGCGCCGAGATCGCCCTGACTCAAACTCTCGGCAAAGTCGCCGAAGAGCGCCTTGACTTCCTGTTCGTCGGCGCTGCGCTGCTCGGTCAATTGCCGCTGGTGCTGCTGGCGAAGGGCATTGAAACGGAGCGAAACGCCGATCTCTGTGTCGACGAAGACGGTACGCACGAGCGCGGCGACGAGGTCGCAGAGCTCACGACGACGTGCCTTGCCCATCGGCAGGAAGGATCTCGGCCAGGCCTCTTCGATGAGGCCGACGAGGAGATGTTCGAGCACGACCGCATGGCTTGCCATCTGCCAGCGCGGATCGAGACCCATGCGGCTGGCCGTATCGGCGAGCACCTTGACGCGCTCGGCATAGAGACCATCGAAACGCGCGTCTGTCAGCACATTCCAGTGCGACGATTGCAGGTCTTGAAGACGATCGATCTGGCGATCGCTGTCGAAATGGCGGGCAGCATCGGCATAGGTCTGCAGGCGCTGGAAAAGGTCACGAAGCGCCTGGTCGATGCGGGGGGAAAGCTTCTGTCTGTGGTCCCGGACGCGGTTGCAGCTCTCGTCGTCGAGCCCGGCAAAACGCAGGCGCTCCAGCAGGCTGCCTGCCTGGCCTTTCCTTGCCTGTTCTGACGACGCTTCCTGCCTCAACGCTGATCCCCGGGTATTTGCGCGTTCGGAATTTGCCTGGGAGGATCAAGGGGAGCTACGGTCCACCGGACGTGCACGCCACATTGATGAGATCAGCCCCCGCCGGCGGCGTCTGCCATCGTTCATCCCGCAAGTAAATTCGGTGAAGATTGGATACCGGACCGGAACCGGTACGGCGGGGCGGCATCATGCCTTGAGGAGACTTGTGAATTATCCCATTCCGACGTGTGGGACCATGTTTATGGTTAATTCCTTGCTTGAAGGTTAACGGTCCCTCGCCTCAAATCGGATTCACTAAAGTTCGCAGGGGTGTTTTAGCGGGTCGTTCTTGCGCTGCAACAAAACTGTAATATAGCCGCCGAACTACAACAGGTTCTCAATCACAAGAGTTTAGAATTGCACTTGCACTTGCGCTCGCGTATCGAAGCGAAAGTGGAGTGGGCGCTGCATGCGCGAGGAAACCTTCGCACCAAGCAAAGCGACATCATGACGATGCGCTTACGGGAAACGAACAATGATTGTTCTTGGAATCGGCGCCGCTCTCACCGCAATCCTGACAATGACGGCAGTATCGATCGTGCTCAACATCGAACACAACCGATCGGCAAAGCGCAGTTCCGTGTTCTGATAGGACCAAGGTCCGTCTCTTACTGGCACAACCAAGCATGTCTATGGCCGAGGGCGCTGCTCTACAGCCGCTTTTCTTTGCCTGCATGGTCCAGTGCCGCCTTTCGCCACGCCCTTGCATAATTTGCGAAACTCTCGGGAACCTCGCCCGCGAGTGGCTGAACGCCGGTCCTGACCTTGGACCCCGCGACCAGGCTTGCCGCGCCAAGGCTCGTACCCGTAACATTCTGGGGATCGGCGAAGACCGGCCGACCGGTCGCCGCTGCCAGCATGCGCAGATAGGCCGTATTGACCGCAAACGGTCCCTCGACGACGATCTCTCCGCGCGCTCCGATCAGATCGAGGCAGGTGGCCGTCATCAACGCCAGGTGAAACGACACGACGGCAAAACGCTCGGCGGGGCCAAGCGCCTTCTCGCCGGTCGTCCAGATCGCCTTCGAAGCCGGAAAGGGACCGGAGCCCTCGGGTATCGACGGCAGCAGCATATGGCCGCCTTTGGCGACGGCCGCCTCCACCTCCGGCGATGCGGGAACTGCCCCTTCCCCCAATAGAAGCTGGAACGCCCGGCCGCCCATGAAGCGGGCCGAGGGCACGGGATCGCCAAGCGCATTGACGTTGATGAGCGTGTCGCGATGTTCGTCGAGTGGCTTCGGCTCCGCGCCGACCGCCAGCATGACGACCCAGGTGCCAGTGGAGACCACCGTGAAGGGCGAGGCGCGCGTCAGCAGATGCGGGAGCAGCGAGGCGTTGGAGTCATGGATCCCGCAATAGACTGATGTCTCGGTCGCAATCCCGGTCGCGGCGCAGAGTTCCGGCCGCAAGGTGCCAGCGATATCGCTTGCCTTCAGCACCGGCGCGAAAAGCGGCCGCCAGCCCTGGCGCTCGACCAGGGACGAGAAGGTCCCGGCTCGCGGGTTCCAGAGATCCGTATGGCAGCCGAGCGAGGTCAGTTCGTTGCAGAGCACGCCCGTCAGTCGATAGGTCCAGTATTGCGCATAGGTGAGGATCGAGGCGACCCTGGCGAAGGCGTCGGGAAAGGTCTTCTGCTGCCAGAAGAGCTGCGCACCGACATTGAGGCCCATCGGCAGGCGCGCGGAACCGGTCTCGGAAAACGGCGGCCGCACCGCATCATATTCAGCGGCAAGGCCGTCGGGACCGGCATATTCATAGTCCAGCACCGGCAGCGCCAGATCGCCGGCCACATCGAGCACGACAGCCGTCGCGCCATGGGTGGTGATCGAGATTGCCTCGAAGGCGTGCTCGGCATTCAGTGCCGCCAGACTGTCGAGCACGAAGGCCCAGAGATGCTCGATATCGAAATGCGGATAGGGACCGTCGGTGAGCACCGCATTCGCCGTCTTGCGGACGGCGATCTCCTCGAAACGGTCGAGATCGACAGCCGCGACCTTGGCATTGGTCTTGCCGATATCGATGACGCCAACGACCCGCATCACATCAATCCATATGAAAGACGGTCTTGAGCGGTACGGCCACCGGCTCGTTGTCGGCTTTGGTTTCCATGATATCGGCCATGTAGGCCCACCATTTCCGCATGATCGGATGGGACGGCAGGTCGGCCATGCGGTGATCGTCGGTCCGCCAGAGCACGCCGAAGAGCAGGTTCGTCTCCTCGTCCAGATGGATGGAATAATCGGAGACGCCGGCCTCCTTCAAGAGTGCCGCCAGCTCCGGCCAGATGGCGTCGTGCCGCGCCTTATATTCGGCCGCCATGCCCGGGTTCAGCCGCATGCGGAACGCATATTTTTCCATTGTAACCTCAATGCGCAAGACGGTGGCGGGCGCGCCGCCAGAGGATCGGAAGTGCGATCACCGAGATCAGCAGCAGGCCGATGAAGATCGACATGACAATGCCAGGCACGTTGAGCAGGCCGAAGCCGAAGGTCACCATGCCCATGATCAGCGCCGCGAGCACGACGCCGGGAATGGTTCCGGAGCCGCCGAGAATGTTGACGCCGCCGAGCACGACCATCGTCACCACTTCGAGCTCCCAGCCGAGCGCAATCGACGGGCGGGTGGAGCCGAGGCGCGAGGTCAGGCAGATCGAGGCGAGCCCCGCCATCAGCCCGGTCAACAGGAATAGGATGAACTTGATGCGCCCGACCCGGATGCCGGAGAAGAGCGCCGCCGTCTGGTTGTTGCCGATGGCATAGACCGCACGGCCGAAATTGGTCTTGTGCAGCACGACGCCGTAGACGACAGCAAGGACCACGAAGAGCGTGAACTCGAAGGAGAACACCCACCAGACATATCCCTGGCCGAACCAGGAGAAGCTGTCGGGATAGCCGGTAAAAGCCTGATCTCCCAGGATGATGAAGGAGAGCCCGCGGAAAAGGCTCATGGTGCCGATGGTCACGACGATGGACGGCAGCCCGAGACCGGTGATCAAAAGGCCGTTGATGGCGCCGCAAAGGAGGCCGACGGAGAGGCCGATCGCCACCAGCGCCGGCGTATCGAAACCGAGCTGGACGGCATAGCCCATCGCCGTCGAGGCGAGCGCGATGACCGAGGCCACCGAGAGATCGATCTCGCCAGCGATGATCACCAGAGCCATGGCAAAGGCGATCATCGCCTTTTCGGTGAAGTTGAAGGTCGCGTCCGAAAGGTTCCAGGGATCGAGGAAATAGGGCGATGCCAGCGAGTTGCCGAGGAAGATCAGGCAGGCGACGACGAACAGCAGGCTTTCCCAGCTCTTCAACAGGCGCGCGCCGCGGCCTTCCAGCCGATCGGGGATGTTGCGGGGGGTAAGGTGGGTCTCGGCCATCAGACAGCCTCCGCCTTTCTCAAGATGACACGTCCCTTGCGCCGTTCGGCGCGAGCGTTGACGGCGACGGCAATGATGATGACCATGCCCGAAATCGCCATCTGTGCGAAGGGCGAGATGTTGATGACCGGCAGGGCATTCTTGATCACGCCAAGAAACAGCGCGCCGAGCACGGCGCCCGCGACAGAGCCGATACCGCCGGCGATCGATATGCCGCCGATGACGCAGGCCGCGATTATGTCGAGCTCGAAGCCGGCAGCGATGTCGACATAGGCGACGGCGTAGCGCGACACCCAGAGGTAACCGGAAAGCCCGGCGAGCGCACCCGAAAGGCAATAGGCCGAGAAGCGGGTTCGGCCGACGTCGATGCCGGTATAGACGGCCGCATGCGGATTACCGCCGACGGCATAGAAGGCGCGCCCGAGCGCCGTCCGGCTCATCAGCAGGAAGATGAGCCCGATCATGACCAGCGATAGCCAGGAGAGAACCGGAAATCCGACAAGCTCGTCACGCGGCAGCGCCTTGAACGCGTCGCTCATCTGATGGGCATTGATCCACTTGCCGCCGCTCAAGAGGAAGATCAGGCCGCGATAGATGGTGAGGGTGCCAAGCGTGACGACGATCGGCGGAATGTCGAGCTTCCAGACGAGCGCTCCGTTGATCATGCCGAGCGCGGTGCCGAGCGTGATCGCTGCAAGGATGATCAGCGGGATCGGCAGGCCCGGAAAGGCGGCGTTCAGCATCGCTGCCACCATGCCCGAAAGCGCCAGGTTGGCGGCCATCGAAAGGTCGATGCATCGCGTCAGGATCACGGCCATCTGGCCAAGCGCCAGAATGATCAGGATCGACGTGTCGTTGTACACGCGCGCGAGATTGGCGGGCGCCACGAAGGGGGGAAAGCGCAAGGTGATCAGCGCGAGCAGAACGGTGATCGCGCCGACGAGCAGGAGCTCACGATTCTTGAGAAACTTCGCCATCACGCGGCCTCCCGAATGCCGGCGGCAGCGCGCACCAGCTTTTCCGCCGTCAGTTCGGCGCGCTCAAACCGCCCGGCGATCCGGCCCTCGCGCATGACGATGACGCGGTCGGACATGCCCATGATCTCGGGGATTTCCGAGGAAACCATGATGACGCTGAGGCCCTCGGACGCCAGTTCGCTCATGAAGGCATGGACCGCCGCCTTGGAACCGATATCGATGCCCTTGGTCGGCTCGTCGAGAATGATCACCTTCGGCCTCGTCGCCAGCCACTTGGCGATGACGACCTTCTGCTGGTTGCCGCCTGACAGCGTCCCGACATCCTGGTCGAGCGAAGCGGCGCGCAGATCGAGACGCGAGGTGTATTCGCGGGCAAGCGCGAACTCGTTGGCAAGTTTCAGGAAACCCGAGCGCGAGGTGCGCGACAGCGACGGCAATGTGACGTTCTGGAAGATCGGCAATCCAATGATCGCACCCTGCCGGCCGCGCTCTTCGGGCACATAGACGATGCCGCTGCGGATCGCTTCGGACGGGCTGCGGATCACCAGCACCTCGCCGTCGAGCCGAACGGCACCGGCGGAAGGCCGGGTGACGCCGATCAGCGACTGCATGAACTCCGAGCGGCCGGCGCCGACGAGGCCGTAGAATCCGAGGATTTCGCCACGGCGAAGCTCGAAGTTGATGTCCTCGAATTCGGTCGGGTGGCGGTAGCCAGAGACGGTCAGGATCGGCTCGCCGATCGCCACTTCCTTCTTCGGGTAGACCGAGCCGACCGCGCGGCCGACCATGAGGCGCACCAGCTTGTCCTGGTTGACATCGGCGATTAGCCCCTCGTCCACCATGGTTCCGTCGCGGAAGACGGTGTAGCGATCGGCAATGCGGAAGATCTCGTCGAACTTGTGGCTGATGAAGAGGATCGCCTTGCCGTCGGCCTTCAGCCGCTCGACGAGAGCATAGAGCTCATGGATTTCCTTGTGCGACAGCGCGGCCGTCGGCTCGTCCATGATGACGACCTGTGCGTCGACGGAAAGGGCGCGGGCGATCGCGACGAGGTGTTTCCTGGCAATGCCGAGATCACGGAGCCGGATCGTCGGATCGAAATCGGCACCGGCTCGCGCGAGAAGCGCGCGCGCATCGGCATTGAGCTTCTTCCAGTCGATCAGCCCGAAACGGTTGCGCGGGGCGTGGCCGAGGAAGATGTTCTCGGCAACCGAAAGCTCGTCGAAGAGCACGGTTTCCTGGTGGATCGCGGTGACGCCGGCGCGGGCCGCGGCAAGCGCCGTCGGGAAATGCACCTCCTGATCGCCGACGGAGATCATGCCTTGGTCCGGCTGATAGATACCGGTCAGGATCTTCACCAGCGTCGATTTGCCGGCGCCGTTTTCACCGACCAGCGCGGTCACCGATCCCGGATAGAGCGACAGCGAAACGTCGGAGAGCGCCTTGACGCCAGGGAAGGACTTCGAGATCCCCTTGAGCGCGATGGCGGGCTTTATCCGCGATGTGAGCGTATCCTGGAGCAAGAGTCAGTCCACCAATCCAGTCGTTTCGATAACGCAAGGGCTGCGGCAGTTTGGGCTGCCCCTCACCCTAACCCTCTCCCCGCAGGCGGGGAGAGGGGACGAGAACACCGCGGCCATCAACTCCCGATTTGAACGGGAGCGAGCGGTTGCCGCTTGTCCCTTCTCCCCGCCAGCGGGGAGAAGGTGCCGGCAGGCGGATGAGGGGCAGCCCTCACCGCGCGGATGAGGGGCAGCGTCGCTTTGATCGTTCGCCAGATCAGAAGATCTTGGCGAATTCCTCGACATTCTTGGCGTCGTAGACGAACGGATCGGCCATGGCGCCTTCATTGTTGTCATCGAGCTTGACCGTGCCCATGCGGCCCATCTTCAACTCGGCACCGGGCTTGGCCTCCGCACCGTTGATCAGGTCGTAGGAAAGCATCGTCGCGGAATAGCCGAGGTCGATCGGGTTCCAGATCGCAAACGACTTGGAGGCGCCCGACTTCACGTGGCCGGCCATTTCCGAGGGAAGGCCGAGGCCGGTGACGTTGATCTGGCCGATCTTGCCGGCGTCGGTGACGGCCTGCGCCGCTGCGACGATGCCGACGGAGGTCGGCGCGATGATCGCCTTCAGGTTCGGATAGGACTGGATAAGCCCTTGCGTCTCGCGATAGGACTTGTCGGCAAGGTCGTCGCCATAGACGGTGGCAACGACGTTGATGCCCTTGTAGTTGCCCTGGACCTTCTTCATCTCCGCGATCCAGGTGTTCTGGTTGGTCGCGGTCGCCGAAGCAGACAGCACGGCGACGTCGCCGCCCTCAGGCAGGTTGTCGGCGGCAAGCTTGATGATCATGTTGCCGATCAGCGCATTCGAGGACGGGTTGAGATGCATCATCCGGCCTTCCTTGGCGACGCCGGAATCCCAGGAGATCACCTTGATGCCGCGGTCCATCGCCTTCTTCAGCGCCGGCACCAGAGCGTCGGTGTCGTTGGCGGAGACGGCGATCGCATCAACCTTCTGGGCGATCAGCGAATTGATCACTTCGATCTGGCCTTCCGCCGTCGTCGAGGTCGGGCCGGTGTAGATCACCTCGACATCGCCCAATTCCTTGGCCGCTTCCTGGGCGCCCTTGTTGGCAGCCTCGAAGAAGCCGATGCCCAGCGCCTTGACGACAAGGGCGATCTTCTTGTTTTCCGCATGTGCGGCATTGGCCATCAGCGCCAGCGAAACAGCGGCCGTGACCATCAGTGATTTCAGAATCTTCATGCTCATTTCCTCCCATTGACCGGTGCGCGAAACACGCATCCGGCGCGACTTCCTCCGTTCGGCAACGACCCGGCCCCTCATTGACCGTGACCGTCACCTTCCCCTCACCTCGCCCGCCTCAGGCGGACGAGGACATGTTCTCCGCATCCATGCCGGCCCTGCTGCTGGCAACGATCAGCCTCACGCCGGCATTTTCAAGCATCGCGGCATGCCTGTCCTCGATGCCCGAATCCGTGATCACCGTGGCGATCCGCTTCAGCCCGCAGAGGATGAGGCTGGAGCGCTTGTGAAATTTCGACGAGTCGACCAGCACGACGAGTTCGTCGGCCTGGTCGATGAGCTTCTGTTCCGCCTGGATCAGAAGCGGATCGGCCTCCATCAGGCCGAGCGGCCCCAGCCCTTGAGCGCCCATGAACATGCGGCGCGCATAGAAGTTGCGCGTCACGTCGTTATCGAAGGGACTGAGGATGATGTTCTGTTCGCGGTAGATCGTGCCGCCCGACAGCATCACCGTGTTCTTCGAGTGCTTCAGCAGATGCTCGGCGATCGGGAAGGAATTGGTGAACACCTGCATGCGGCGATTGCTGAGGAAATGCACCATCTGGAAGGTGGTGGTTCCGCCATTGATGATGATCGGCTCGCCATCCTCGCAGAGCGCCACCGCCTCCTTGGCAATCGCCTGCTTCTCGCGGGCATGCAGCCCCTCGTTGACCTTGAACGGACGGCCGGCAAGCCCGACGAACTGCGGCGGATTGATCGCCTCGGCGCCGCCGCGCACGCGGCGCAGCTTCTTCTGCACGTGAAGCGCCGCGATGTCGCGCCGGATCGTCGCCTCGGAACTATCGGTCAGATCGACCAGTTCCTGGACGGTGACGACGGGTTTTTCCTGAACCGCCGACAGAATGATCCGGTGTCTTTCTTTTTCGTGCATGCGCTCCTCCGATACCAGCAATGCTTCCATCACGATCGACCATTGTCAATCACAATTAATCATATTTTTTCATTGTGCAGTGCACTATGCGCGGACTTGATCGTTTTTGATTGACTTTAACGCTCAAGTCCTATGATCTGATGCCAACCACATCTCTGCGCGGCCGCCAAGCCGCGCGGCATCAGACCGGGAGGAATTCGAGATGCTCGACAAGCAGCAGGGCGCACGACTTGCAAACCTTTGGGACGAGGCAAAGGCTGCCGAAATGAGCGAATCCGAGCGTTTGCTCTACCGCTCCAACCTGCTCGGTTCCGACAAGCGCATCACCAATTACGGCGGCGGCAACACCTCGGCCAAGGTGATGGAGAAGGATCCGCTCGGCGGCGGCACGGTCGAAGTTCTCTGGGTCAAAGGTTCGGGCGGCGACGTCGGCACGATCAAGCTCGACGGCTTCGCGACGCTCTACATGGACAAGCTCAACGCGCTGAAGTCGATCTATCGTGGCATCGCGTTCGAAGACGATATGGTCGGCTACCTGCCGCACTGCACCTTCAATCTCAATCCGCGCGCCGCCTCCATCGATACCCCGCTGCACGCCTATGTGCCGAAGAAGCATGTTGATCACATGCATCCCGACGCGATCATCGCGATCGCCGCATCGCAGAACAGCCGCGAGCTGACCGCGAAGATCTTCGGTGACGACATCGGCTGGCTGCCCTGGAAGCGTCCGGGTTACGAGCTCGGCCTGTGGCTGGAGAAGTTCTGCCTGGAAAACCCCAAGGCACGCGGCGTGGTGCTCGAAAGCCACGGCCTCTTCACCTGGGGCGACACGGCCAAGGAAGCCTATGAGACGACGATCGAGATCATCAACAAGGCGATCGCCTGGTTCGAAGCCGAAAACACCAAGCCCGCCTTCGGCGGCGCGGTGAAGCCGGTGCTCGACGACGACGCCCGCGCCGATGTCGCCCGCAAGCTGCTGCCTGTCATCCGCGGGCTGATCAGCGCCGACGAGCGCAAGGTTGGCCATTTCGACGACAGCCAGGCGGTGCTCGACTTCGTTACCGCGCGCGACCTGAGGCCGCTCGCGGCGCTGGGTACGAGCTGCCCCGACCATTTCCTGCGCACCAAGATCCGGCCGCTGGTGATCGATTTCGATCCGGCCAATCCCGATATCGACAGGACGCTTTCCGCGCTGCCTGAGGCGATCGCCGCCTATCGCGCCGACTATGCGGCCTATTACGAGCGCTGCAAGCATGCCGACAGCCCTGCCATGCGTGACCCGAACGCGGTCGTCTACCTCGTGCCCGGCGTCGGCATGATCACCTTTGCCAAGGACAAGGCAACCGCCCGCATCTCCGGCGAATTCTACGTCAACGCCATCAACGTCATGCGCGGCGCCTCCGGCGTCTCCACCTATGTCGGCCTGCCGGAACAGGAGGCCTTCGACATCGAATACTGGCTGCTCGAAGAAGCCAAGCTCCAGCGCATGCCGAAACCGAAGAGCCTTGCGGGCCGCATCGCGCTCGTCACCGGCGGCGCCGGCGGCATCGGCAAGGCCACAGCCAACCGGCTGATGCAGGAAGGCGCCTGCGTGGTGCTGGCCGATATCGACGAGGCTGCGCTCGCCGGCGCGACGAGCGAGCTTTCCGCACGCTACGGCACGGATTTCGTGCGCTCCGTCAGCGTGAACGTCACCAGCGAAGAAGCCGTCGAGAACGGCTTCCGCGACACGCTGCTCGCCTTCGGCGGCCTCGACATCCTCGTTTCCAATGCCGGCCTTGCTTCCTCCGCCGCAGTCGAGGACACGACACTGGCGCTCTGGAACAAGAACATCGAGATCCTGACAACCGGCTATTTCCTCGTCTCGCGCGAGGCCTTCCGCATCTTCCGCCAGCAGAAGGCCGGCGGCAACGTCGTCTTCGTCGCCTCCAAGAACGGCCTTGCCGCCTCGCCCGGAGCCTCGGCCTATTGCACCGCCAAAGCGGCCGAGATCCATCTCGCCCGATGCCTGGCGCTCGAGGGCGCGGCAGCGCAGATCCGCGTCAATGTCGTCAATCCGGACGCGGTGCTGCGCGGCTCGAAGATCTGGACGGGCGAATGGAAGGAGCAGCGCGCCGCCGCCTACAAGATGGATGTCGACGATCTCGAGGCGCATTATCGCGAGCGTTCGATGCTGAAACTCAGCGTCTTCCCGGAGGACATCGCCGAGGCGATCTATTTCCTTGCCTCCGACATGTCGGCGAAATCGACCGGCAACATCATCAATGTCGACGCGGGCAACGCCCAGTCGTTCACGCGCTGATCGAGGAGAGCGCCATGACAACCACCATGATCAGCCAGGCAACGGTCGAGGCGGAGAACGACAGCCGTCTTGCGGCACTTCGCCGGGACTATGAGAGCCTCGGCGAGCGGCTCGACCGGCGCGGTATCGCGATCGACGAGATCAAGCGCAAGGTCGCCGCCTATGGCGTCGCCGTCCCCTCCTGGGGCGTCGGCACCGGCGGCACGCGCTTTGCCCGCTTCCCCGGCAAGGGCGAGCCGCGCAACATCTTCGACAAGCTCGAGGATTGCGCGGTCATCCAGCAATTGACCAAGGCGACGCCGACTGTCTCGCTGCATATCCCCTGGGACAAGGTCAGCGACATCTCGGAACTGAAGCAGAAAGGCACGTCACTCGGCCTCGGCTTCGACGCGATGAACTCCAATACCTTCTCCGACGCCCCTGGCCAGGAATATTCCTACAAGTTCGGTTCGCTGTCGCATACGGACGCCGCCACGCGCCGCCAGGCGGTGGAACACAATCTCGAATGCATCGAGATTGGCCGGCAGCTCGGTTCGAAGGCGCTGACCGTCTGGGTCGGCGACGGCTCGAACTTTCCCGGCCAGAGCAATTTCACCCGCGCCTTCGAGCGTTATCTCGATGCGATGAAATCGGTCTATGCGGCATTGCCTGATGACTGGCGCGTCTTTACCGAACACAAGATGTTCGAGCCGGCCTTCTATTCGACCGTCGTCCAGGACTGGGGCACCAATTACCTGATCGCCCAGGAGCTCGGCCCCAAGGCCTTCTGCCTCGTCGACCTCGGCCACCATGCGCCCAACGTCAATATCGAAATGATCGTTGCCCGCCTCATCCAGTTCGGCAAGCTCGGCGGCTTCCATTTCAACGATTCGAAGTACGGCGACGACGATCTCGACACGGGCGTGATCGATCCCTACCGCCTGTTCCTCGTCTTCAACGAGCTGGTGGATGCGGAAACGCGCGGCGCCAAGGGCTTCAGGCCCGCGCATATGCTCGACCAGAGCCACAATGTCACCGATCCGATCGAGAGCCTGATGACGAGCGCGACCGAGGTCTGCCGCGCCTATGCGCAGGCGCTGATCGTCGACCGCAAGGCGCTCGAAGGCTGCCAGGAAGACAACGACGCCCTGATGGCGAGCGAAACGCTGAAGACCGCCTTCCGCACCGACGTCGAGCCGATCCTTGCAATGGCGCGACTTGAGAATGGCGGGGCGGTGGCGCCCGTCGCGGCCTATCGCCACAGCGGCTACCGCGCGAAAGTCGCGGCTGAGCGCCCGGCCGTTGCCGGCGGCGGTGGCGGCATCGTCTGATACCATCGAGCGGCGCCGTGCCCGCGGGGACCGGCGCTGCCGCCTGGGCCCGACCGCTCAAAAAATCGCCGTGCGATGAAATTGCCCCCTATCTGATTTCGATTCCTGATCTATCTTTCCAATCGAGATCCAATGGAAAGGGGACAATTCATGGGCATTGAAAGCATTCTCGTCTTCCTGATCGTCGGCGCAGTGGCCGGCTGGCTCGCCGGCCTCATCGTCAAGGGCGGCGGGTTCGGCCTCATCGGCAATATGGTCGTCGGCATCATCGGCGCTTTCATCGCCGGCTTCCTCTTTCCGGCGATCGGCATCAGCCTCGGTAGCGGCATTCTCTCCGCAATCCTGCACGCGACGATCGGCGCGATCATTCTCCTTGTGCTGATCCGCATTGTCAAACAGGCGTGATCCAGACCGGCGCGGTCATCCTTTTGCGCCTGCGTTCCATCTGGACGCGCGAAGGGGGCTGTAGCACTGTAATCTGCTGGACGGGTCACCGGACGGAAATCGCATATTGCCAGAGGGAGGCAAGCATGAACGCGCTTTACACCGACAAGATCGAAACGGCGCTCAAGTCTTTCATCGCAGATCATCCAGGCATGCAGACGCGAGACCAGGCGATCATCGCAATCCTCGAGAACTGGTTCACCAGCCACGGCTACCTTCCGCCGCAGCAGGAAGGTCTTCGCCCGGAAGACCTTGACGCCTCCAACGACGATTGAGAGATTTGCGCGCCCGGCGCAGAACATGATCTTCGCCCCGCGGCCGATCGCGCTAGATTTTTTTTGATAACGTGAACCGTTCGCCATGAGCCTTGCCTCCGTCAAAGACTTCTTTTCCCAGCACGCCCCCGACATCGACGTCATCGAGCTGCAACAGAGCACCGCCACGGTTGCGCTTGCGGCTGAGGGCCACGGTGTCGAGCCGGCGCAGATCGCAAAGACGCTGGCGCTGCGTGTCGGCGACGACGTGATCCTGATCGTCACGCGCGGCGACGCCCGCCTCGACAACAAGAAGTACAAGGCCCGCTTCGGCACCAAGGCCCGCATGCTCGGCTTCGACGAAGTGGAAGCGGAGACCGGGCATCCGGTCGGCGGCGTCTGCCCCTTCGGCCTTGCCAAGCCGCACAGCATCTATTGCGATGAGTCCCTGAAGGCCTACGACATCGTCGTGCCGGCGGCCGGCGCCACCAATGCGGCCGTGCATATCAGCCCCGCCCGGATCGTCGAACTGACGGGCGCCGAGTGGATCGACGTTTCCGAAGCGTGATCCCCGCCCATTGGAATGGCCACAATGCTTAGCTGAAACCGCAGGCGCGTCCGGGAGTGATTTGCCGGGTCCACGCATCAACGCCGACAAGTCAACCTTCAAACCGGACAAGGTCATCGCCGCGATCTTCCGCAGCAAGGGGGAGTGGTACAAACTGAAGTTCAGGTGCCGTACCGACGCGGAGCACCTACAGCGCCGCGCATCTTAATGTACCGCACGAGAGCTGGGACCAGTTCCACTTCTTCCCCTGACGGGCGCGCCGCCCGAACTTCCGGCCGTTGTTAGAGAACGGCCATCAGAAACAGCAGCGAGCCGAGCGACAGCGCGGCCATGATGCTCATCAGCATCTTCATCATATGCGCTGCCATTTCGTACATCCTCGTCTCTGCTCCCTCAGGAATGAACGAATGCGTCTGCTTTGGGGGGCGCTCGATGACACGGGGTTCGAGCGTCGTTGTACAGCCATCGAGACTGCCCCAGCATGGTTAACAAATCGCTAACAGGGGTTCTGCTCGCCCTCTGTAACCGTCGTCCGCTGCCCGACCTCCATTCAAGATAAGGCTCACGCAAGATCGAAGCGGAATAAGGGAACGTCGGTGGGCCCTCCACGCATTGCCCCTTGCGCCTGGAGGTGTCCAGCTCCTGCCGATGCATCGCCAGCCACTGCTGTATTCGTGCCGGCGGCGCAAGCAAACGCGATGCGAACGGTCTGCCGAGAGCCCGATGTCGCATGTCACTGACAATGGAGAGGCGAGTGAGCCAGGTTAAGCTGAGCATCTGCATTCCCACCTATAACCGCGCGCCCTTCCTCGAAAAGGCGCTCGACTACTTCGTCGAACTCTACCAATTCTCCTGCAAGTACGAGATCGTCATCTCCGACAATGCCTCGACCGACAGCACCCGGGAGATCGTCGATCGCTTTATCGCCAAGGGGCTGCCAATCCGCTATTTCCGCCAGTCGGAGAATTTCGGCGCGATTTCCAACGTCATCAGCGCCGTCAGCCGCGCGGTCGGTGAGTACGCCCTCTACCTCGCTGACGACGACGTGCTCATCAACGATGGCTTGCGCGAGGCGATCCGCTATCTGGACCTCAATCCCGAAGTGACCGCCTGCTTTGCGCCCTGGTACACGCATGACGAGATCGACGGACGTGACGGAGCACCATTCTACTCGGTCGACAGGGATACGAAATTCAAGAAACGGGAATTCGAGCCGGTTTTCGATTTTCTCATCGACCGACACGTCTTTCCCGAGATCGGCATTTACCGGACCTCGGCTCTGCGCTCCGCTTGGGCACCCCGGCACTTCGCCTATTGGGCCTTCGCCTATCTCGCGCATTTTCTGGAACTGGGCGCCGTCGCCTTCCTGAAGAAGCCGTTCTATCGTCAGGTGGTACGGTCCAAGATCATCCGCGATCGGCCGCAGGCTGGCCACGCTGAAACGCTGACCGGCTGGGACACCTATCGCGGCGGCCTTGAATACTTCCTCTATAGCGGCGCCAAACGCGGCGCTGTGAAGCTGACTGCCGATCGCCGCGCCTACCTCGACGCGCAGATCAAGGACTTCACCATGGTCCGCATGAGCGTCGCCTTGCGCATGTGGATGATGAAGAAGGACTACGTTCGCGCCTATGAACTCTACACGCGGCTGATGCTGGGCGGTTTCGAGCACCATCCCGACGTGCAGCAGGTACGAGGGGCGCTGCCCCTCCTGGTCGCTCTTCAAACCGTCACGTGGCACACGAACGCGATCGCGGAAATCGATCGGCTCGTCCTTCACGGCGTGGACGACCATAGCGCGATCGAGGCACTGTTGCGCGAGCTTGGCCTGCGCTCCGATATCGCCGTCGTTCCGCCAACGCCACAAATGACAGCGGACGAGATTGCCCGCACCGCCGTGTTCATTACTGCCGACAGCGACCGCAAGCATTACCTGCGCAACGGTCATCCGCCGAACCTGGTGGTCAGCGAAGGCGATATCCTCAGTCATGTTCTGATCTGAAACGAAAGGGCGCCACGGCGCCCTTTCCTGTTTTCATGGATGTCACCGCCTGAGAGGCTGACCGGCGGTCGATAGCCTAACGGCAATTCGGCCCATCGGCATCCTCTCACGTGCCCTTCCTACTTGCGCATGATGCCCTTGTAGTAGGAACCGTTTCTCGGCGGCGGGCGGTTTACCGTTTTTCCAGGCGGATTGTACTTCTCGCTCTGGTGGCCTTCATTGACCGGCGTCGGTGACACGCCCTTGTAGTAGCTGCCTCCTGCGAGAGCGGGAACAGGCGCGCCGGTGGCGATCGTTGCTGCGACGAGCGTTACTAAAGAGAGCCTGGCAAATTTACGCATTTCTAATCCTCGGTTGACCCTGCCACGACCCTGTTTTTATTGCGGTTTCGTGGCATCGATGACGCGGCGAAGACATTCGCCGCTCAGGTCCTCCCGGGCGTGAGAATAGGCGGAAGCTGCGACGGACGTGTAACGCAGGTAACAGCCGCCCATTCTCGTCTGCGGTAAAAAGGAGGATCGATGCCAGGTTCAGCGAACGGCCGGACCCATTTCGCAAGCCTACTCAACGCTCGGCTGGCATGCTCTCGTCATCGCGCTCCCTTCGCGCAGACGCGACCACTCAACGGAAACAGTTGCAGGATGCTCCGACGCCACTTCGATGGTGGCCATCAGCGTCGAAAGTCGATTGCTACGAACATTCGCTTCCAGGCCGATTTGGGAAACGAGGTGGCAACGAACGGGTTCCAGCGCACGCGGCCATCTCTTGTCCTGAACCAATCTCTGGCTTCCTTGAAAATCTCCTGGACGGACCGCGTCATTGACGCTTCAAGCGTCCATGGAAACCAGATTTTCGAGAAGAAAAATGGTGCCCGGAGGCGGATTTGAACCACCGACACGCGGATTTTCAATCCGCTGCTCTACCAACTGAGCTATCCGGGCATCCTGCCGTTTCTGGCAGCGGTCCCTTGCGGAACCATCGGGGCGCTTCTGTTTGCCCCGGAAGCGAGCGGGGTTATAGCATCTTGTTCGGCGGTGTCCAGCGCCAAATGAAAGTTTTTTGACCGAAATCCTGTGGACAGCTGAAAAAACCAAAAAGACAAAGAGATTCAGGCAGATCGTGTTCGCTCCCCTCGTACGCTCCGTGAGAGAAGCGGTCTTCGGAGACCGAAAATGGCGGCCGAATTCACCTGCCGGCGCGCAGGATCTTCCGGGCGTCCTTCACGGCAAAGAGGTGTGCGGAGGGGAAGGCCGGGCCTAAGCCCCGGCCACAGCGCTACGCCCTAGCGATCGTCGCCGTCGTCGGCCTTCGACTCGTCGTCGGCAACCGGAATGGCATAGGAGCCCGAGAGCCAGCGGTTGAGGTCGACGTTGCGGCAGCGATCGGAGCAGAAGGGATAGTGCTCCCGATGCGACGGCCGCCCGCATTCCGGACAGGGTCGAGGCGCCCGCAGGGGTGCGACGTTCGAACCGCTCTTCTTCGTTTCCTCGGTCACCGGTTTCAGCCTTCCAGCCAACGATTGTGCACGTCATAGCCTTCGCCGACAAGCAGACTGACGGTTTCGTAAAGCGGCAGGCCGACGACGTTGCTGTAGGAACCGACGAGTTTTACCACGAAGCTGCCGGCAATGCCCTGGATGCCGTAGCCGCCCGCCTTGCCGCGCCATTGGCCTGAGGCGAGATAGCTTTCGATGTCGAAACCGGACAGGCGCTTGAAGCGCACCTTGGTGTCGACCACCTTCTGCCTGAGCGTCTTGTCCGGGGTGATCAGGCACACGCCGGTATAGACGCGATGGCTGCGGCCGGAGAGAAGGTGCAGGGCGCTGGAGGCTTCGCTGACGAGTTCCGGCTTCGGCAGGATACGCCGACCGACGCAGACGACCGTATCGGCCGCCAGGATATAACTTCCGTCCCAGCCGGGCTCGCCCTTGATCGCCGCAAGTGCCGCCCGCGCCTTCTCAGCCGACAGGCGCCTTGCGAGCGAACGCGGATGTTCGGCACGCTTCGGCGTCTCGTCGAGATCCATCGGCATCAGGCGCGCGGGCTCGATGCCCGCCTGCGCCAGAATTTCGACGCGACGCGGCGAGCCGGACGCCAGTATCAGTTTCTTGGCCACTGTCATCGGAACGAGCCGTCACTCCAGAGCAATTCCAGCAAAAATGCGTTAGGCGGTTTTGCGTCTGGAATTGCAATCCAACCGAAGGTTAGAGCGTTTTCGCGATTCGAAGAAGAAAGCGGAAATGCTCCAGGAATTGCGTAGAGCCGGAGCGGCTTACTTGAAGCGGTAGGTGATACGGCCCTTGGTGAGGTCGTACGGGGTCATTTCAACGAGAACCTTGTCGCCGGCCAGCACGCGGATACGGTTTTTGCGCATACGGCCCGCCGTGTGAGCAATGATCTCATGCTCGTTTTCGAGCTTCACACGGAAGGTCGCATTGGGAAGCAATTCCGTGACCACGCCCGGAAATTCAAGGACTTCTTCTTTCGCCATGTAGGACTGTTCTTTCCATCTTTGCTTAGGGATACGTCAGGCATCCCGAAAAATTCGCCGGAAACTACACAATCGACGAGGATTTGTGAACCGTCTAACACCGGCTTTTGCGCTTTTGTGACGGCTACGGCGCCGCGCGTCCTATCAGAGGCGCGGAGGTCGCTATAGCACTTTGAACCGCTGCATGTCTTTAGCCTTAAATCGGTTGGGATCTAAGAAGACATGTAAAAGAGCCGTCGTCGGAAACCAGCTACGGATTTCGATAAAGCTCCTAAGTTTTCCCTCGTCTGTGCGAGCCGACCAGCCGATGCTTGATCAGCGTCGACAGGTGATCGCGTACGGCACGGTACGCATCGACGATCTGCTCGCGGGTGCCGACGGCCACCGTCGGGTCCGGCGTCGGCCAGTAGACCACGTCGACGGCCATCGAGCGAGTCAATTCGAGCGCCTTGTGGTGCGCCTCGGGCGCCAAGGTGACGATGAGGTCGAAGTAATCGTCTTCGAGTTCGTCGAGCGTGTGGGGCTGGTGACGGCCAAGGCTCAGGCCGACCTCGGCCATGACCACGTCGACAAAGGGATCGCGTTCGCCGTGCCGGACACCGGCGGAGGCGACATAGGTGCCCGCTGGCAGCGCCGCCTTGGCAAGCGCCTCGGCCATCGGGGAGCGGATAGCATTCATGCCGCACATGAAGAGGACCGAGCGGGGCGTTTTCAACTGCGGTGCCTCGGTTCCCGTCATGCCGGTTCCCGCCTCTACCCGCGCCAATAGAGCACGCAGACGAGCGTGAACAGGCGGCGGGCGGTGTCGAAGTCCAGCCGGATCTTGCCGGACAGGCGATCCATCAGGGTCTGCGAACCCTCGTTGTGGATGCCGCGGCGCCCCATGTCGATCGCCTCGATCTGACTTGGCGTCGCCGAGCGGATCGCCTCATAATAACTCTCGCAGATCATGAAGTAGTCCTTCACGATCCGGCGGAACGGCGTCAGCGACAGGATGTGGGTGGCGACGTCGCCACCTTTTTCGGTCGAGATCGCGAAGACCAGCTTCGCATCGACGAGCGAGAGATTGAGCCTGTAGGGTCCGCCAGGATGGCCGACGGGTTCGAACAGGTTCTCTTCGAGCAGATCGAAGATCGCAACCGCGCGCTCGTGCTCCACGTCAGGCGTCGAGCGGCCGATGGTCTCGTCCAGAACGACATCGCAGAGGCGCAGGTTGCGGTCCGCCTTCATCCAGCGTCCCCGAGATTGAGGCGGATGGCGACGGAGCGCGCATGGGCCTCAAGGCCCTCGGATTTGGCAAGCACGATCGCCGCCGGCCCCAGGATCCGCAACTGCTCCGGATCAAGCCGCAGGATCGACGTGCGCTTCATGTAGTCGAGCACGCCGAGGCCGGAGGAAAAGCGCGCCGAGCGCGCCGTCGGCAACACATGGTTGGAGCCGCCGACGTAATCGCCGATGACCTCCGGCGTGTGACGGCCGACGAAGATCGCGCCGGCATTGCGGATCTTGGCGATCATCGGCTCGGGATCCGCGAGCGCCAGTTCGAGATGTTCGGCGGCGATGCGGTTGGCCAGCGGCACGGCCTTTTCGAGATCGGGAACGAGAATGACGGCGCCGAAGTCGCGCCAGCTCGCAGATGCGGTATCGGCGCGCGGCAGCGTCTTCAGTTGCCGCTCGACCGCATCCTCGACCGCCTGGCCGAAGGCCGGATCGTCGGTAATCAGGATCGACTGGGCGCCGACATCGTGCTCGGCCTGGGCGAGGAGATCGGCGGCGATCCAGTCGGGATCGTTGTCGCCGTCGGCGATCACGAGCACTTCGGACGGGCCGGCGATCATGTCGATGCCGACTGTGCCGAAGACCTGGCGCTTGGCGGCGGCCACATAGGCATTGCCCGGGCCGACGATCTTGGCGACCGGCGCGATCGTCTCGGTGCCATAGGCAAGGGCGGCAACGGCCTGCGCGCCACCAATACGGTAGATTTCCTCAACGCCGGCAAGCCTCGCTGCGGCAAGCACCGCCGGGTTGATCTCACCGCCGGTTGCCGGCACCACCATGACGATGCGGGGAACGCCCGCCACCTTCGCCGGCAGCGCATTCATCAGCACCGAGCTCGGATAGCTCGCCGTACCGCCAGGCACATAGAGGCCGACGGCATCGACCGCCGTCCAGCGCGAACCGAGGCCGACGCCCATGGCGTCCTCGTAGATATCATCCTTCGGGCGCTGGCGGGCATGGTGCGCCTCGATACGGGTGGCTGCGACCTTGAGCGCGCCCAGAACCTCCGGCTCGACCGCCTGGATCGCCGCATCGATCTCGGCGGCGCTGACGGCCATCGGCGTTACGGCGAAATCGACGCCGTCGAAACGCTTGGAGTATTCGGCAAGCGCCGCGTTACCGCGCGCGCGCACGTCGTCGATGATCGCCTTGACCACCGCATTGACGTCCTCGGACACCTCACGCTTGGTCGTCAGGAATGACGCGAACTTTTGTTCGAAGTCATCATCGAGAAAATTGAGCCTGATTGCCAAAGGGGACGTCCTTGTATGCCAGTGTCGTTCGGGTCTACAGCGCCGCGCGTCTTTGTAAGGCGCGCTAGGGTCGCTGTAACACTTTAAAGCTGCTGCATAATTTTGCCCTTAAATCGATGCCGATTTAAGGAATTATGCAGTAGCGGGCTCAAGCACCTTCGGGATGCTTGGGCTTGAAAGCGGTTTCCCACGCCCCGCCGGTATCCGCAAGCTGCGTTTCGATGCATTCGACGTCAAGCGCGATCGACGCATCGCCGGCAAGAACCAGTTCGAGCGTGCCTTCCGGCCCCTCGCCGCTGACCGTGAACTTGAGCGCCAGCAGGTCGAGCACCGTTTCATCGTCGCGCCGGTCAAAGCCGACCGAGCGGACCGCATTCACCCGCTTGAACAGGAGCAGCGCGCGCCGACGCTCGAAAGAGCGCCGCTTGCCGTCGGCCGTCTCCCAGACGAAGCGGTTGACGACGAGCGAGAACTGCTTGCGGCGGGCGTCGTATTCGAGACCCGATACCTTGAACACGGCGTCCTGGACATGGGCGGAGACGACAGCGAGATCTTCCTCGTCGAGCGCCAGCAGCTTCAGACCATTCATGCCGTCCATTCCTTTCGTTTCGCCGCACATCTTCCGTGCCACAATTGAAATGGACATAGGATGTTGCGCCTGAAACCGCAACGGTATCAGGCGCAACCGATCAAATCAGTCGCTAACGCGCTCGACATGCGCGCCGCAACGGGTGAGCTTTTCCTCGAGCCGTTCAAAGCCGCGATCGAGATGATAGACACGCGAGACCATGGTTTCGCCTTCGGCAGCAAGACCGGCGATGACGAGCGAGACCGATGCACGAAGGTCTGTCGCCATGACCGGCGCGCCCTTCAGCCGGCTGACGCCCTCGATCTTGGCCGTCTGGCCGGAGAGCGAGATCTTGGCGCCGAGGCGGGCCAGTTCCTGCACGTGCATGAAGCGGTTTTCGAAGATCGTTTCAGTGATATGCGAGGTGCCATTCGCCTTGGTCATCAGGCCCATGAACTGCGCCTGCAAGTCGGTCGGGAAACCCGGGAAGGGATCGGTGACGATATCGACCGGCTTGATGCCGGCGCCGTTGCGCACGACGCGGATGCCGCTGTTGGTCTCGGTGATCTCGGCACCGGCCCGACGGATCGCTTCCAATGCAGTGTCGAGCAGCGCCATATTGGTGTCTTCGAGGATGACGTCACCGCCAGTCATGGCAACGGCCATGGCATAGGTTCCGGTCTCGATCCGGTCCGGCAGCACGCGGTGGCGGGCGCCGGAAAGCGAACGCACACCTTCGATGGTGATCGTCGGTGTGCCCTGGCCGGTGATCTTGGCGCCCATGGCGTTCAAGCAGTTGGCGAGGTCGACGACTTCCGGCTCGCGCGCGGCGTTGCCGAGCACCGTCGTGCCGTTTGCAAGCGTCGCGGCCATCATCAGCACGTGGGTGGCGCCGACCGATACCTTCGGGAAAGTGTAGCGCGCGCCGATCAGGCCGCCTTCCGGCGCCGTCGCGTTGACATAGCCGCCGTCGATCTCGATGTTGGCGCTGAGCGCCGTCAGCCCCTCGATAAACAGATCGACCGGGCGCGTGCCGATGGCGCAGCCGCCCGGCAGCGAAACGCGTGCCTTGCCTTCACGGGCGAGCAGCGGGCCGATCACCCAGAAGCTTGCACGCATCTTCGAGACCAGTTCGTAAGGGGCGGTCGTATCGACGATGTTGCGGCAGGTGAAATGGATGGTGCGGGCATAGCTCTCGCTCTGGCGTTCGCGGCGGCCATTGACGGAGATGTCGACGCCATGGTTGCCGAGGATGCGGATCAGTTGCTCGACATCGGCAAGATGCGGCACGTTTTCGAGCGTCAGCGTGTCGTCGGTCAGAAGCGACGCGATCATCAGCGGCAGGGCCGCATTCTTGGCGCCGGAAATCGGGATGACGCCGTTAAGCTGGTTGCCGCCTACAATCCTGATGCGATCCATGAGGCCTCTCGAACGGGCTTGGCCCGCCTTTCCAAAAATTTACTGTGTTGTCTGAAGGCGCCTCTTTAGTGGAGACGCCGCGAAATTAGAAGTGCCTTGAACGCCGCGCGCCCATTCGGACGCGAAGGTCGCCATAACCGTGAAGTCGCTACCCTCGGCCAACCCGACCGAGGACATTTATGCAATTGGACGCCAGACGGCTGAGCCGCCCGCAAACGGGAAGGAGCCGGCGAATGCCGCCCCTCCTTCGTACTAATCTTGGGATTCGTCCGTTTTTGCGGCAGGAAGGCCGCTTGCCTCATCGGCGGCGCCGGAACGGCGCGCCCGCATCTGCTGCTTGCGGCGCTGGAGATTGTCGCGCAAGTTCCTGGCAAGACGCGCCTTTTTCAGGTCCGCCTCGGTCGTATCCTTTTTCTTCTTCTGGCGCGTCTTGCCTTCGGCCTGCAACGCATCGCGCGCCGGTCGGCTTTTTTCGCCATCTTTGTCGTCTATCTGCATGGTCATGCATTAGCGCAAAACCAGGGCCTTCGGAAGCGGCGGGGACTTTTCTCACAGGTCTTCACGAAAAACTTTGAAAACCGGCTTGCACTCCCCGCTCAGCTATGGCAATAGCCCCCTCGCTTGATGCGGCTGACACACGAACCGGCCGCCAGATGCTGCTATAGCTCAGGGGTAGAGCACTCCCTTGGTAAGGGAGAGGCCGAGAGTTCAAATCTCTCTAGCAGCACCAGTTTTCTCTCAAGACATTCAAACGCTTAACTCCTGTACGTCCACTGCAAAGCCTAAATCGGTCTTCACGATTGAACCGGCTGCTCGGGCGCATCGGGAGGTTAGATGATACTGTGCGAGCAAGGGAGAGGCCGGGTCCAGGCCATGAACTGAGGCGCCATCCCGCCCAGCTGACGCCGGGAACGTATCTCCCGACACCGCGTTACCGTTTCAAAGGCAGTCACGCGGAGACTTTCAAATGAAGGGCATCATTCTCTGGCTCATGGGCGTGCCGCTGATCGTCATCATTCTTCTCTACATCTTCGTGTTTTAGAGAGATGAAACGCAACGGCAGGTTGGCGCCTTAACGCAACCTTAAGATTCCACTGCCAGATTTGACATCGCGATGATGGACAGTCGCAACATCTTTGATCCCCTTTTGAAACCGGCGTTTGCCGGTTTCTTTTTGAGCGATGGAAAGCCGGAAAGCCGCTCACACGGAATCGCTTCGCGGCTAGACCCTGACGGCCTGTTCGACGAAATCTTCCGAGCCGAAGAACTTGAGGTAGCGCTTAACCTCGGCCGGGTCGCCGGTGGCCTTGCGCGGATTGTCGGAGAGCTTGACCGCCGGGCGGCCGTCGGCCTCGCTGACCTTGCAGACGATCGAGATCGGATTGAGGCCGCTGATTTCCGTCGGGGCACAACCGGCGAAATCGTTGGTGAGATTGGTGCCCCAGCCGAAGCTCATGCGCACGCGTCCCTCGAAATGGCGATAGGTCTCGATGATCGTGTCGACGTCCAGGCCATCGGAGAAGATCAGGAGCTTCTCACGTGGGTCCTTGCCCATCTTCTTCCACCAGGCGAGAATCTTCTCACCACCCTCGATCGGCGGCGCGCTGTCCGGTCGGAAGCCCGTCCAGTCCGCGACCCATTTGGGCGCATTGCGCAGGAATGCCGCCGTTCCGAAGGCATCCGGCAGCACGATCAAAAGGTTACCGCCATAAAGCTGATTCCAGTCCTGCAGCACCTTGTAGGGTGCGGCGGCCAGTTCCTTGTCGTTGCGGGCAAGGGCTGCCGCCACCATCGGCAGTTCATGCGCGTTGGTGCCGAGCGCTTCCAGATCCGTATCCATGGCAAGCAGCACGTTGCTGGAACCCGAAAAGGAGCTTCCGATCCCTTCCTTCAGCGCCTCGACGCACCACCGTTGCCAAAGAAAACTGTGCCGGCGCCGCGTGCCGAAATCGGAAATGCGCAAGTTCGGATATTGCCGAAGGCGCTCGACCTTGGACCACATTTTCGCCTTGGCGCGGGCATAGAGCACATCGAGCGTAAAGGGCCCGAGGCCCTTCATCGCCGAGCGCGAACGCAACTCGTTGATGATCGCAAGCGCCGGGATCTCCCACATGGTGGTCTCGGCCCAGCGGCCGCTGAACGTCAGCTCGAACTGGCCATCGCTGCGTTTCAGCTCGTATTCCGGCAGGCGGAAGTTGGCAAGCCAGGCAAGAAATTCCGGCGAGAAGATCTGCTTGCGACCGTAGAACGTGTTACCGGCGAGCCAGATCATCTCCTTCTTGGAGAAGCGCAGTTCGCGCGCATGATCAAGCTGGTCGCGCAGTTCCTGCTCGTCGATCTCGTCGGCAAGCCGCACCGTCTTCGTGCGATTGATCAGCGAGAAGGTCGCATCGACATCCGGATAAAGCTGCCAGATCATCTGCAGCATCAGCAGCTTGTAGAAGTCCGTGTCCAGCAGGCTGCGCACGATCGGGTCGAGCTTCCAGGCATGATTGTAGACACGCCTGGCGATATCGGTCTTCGTCATTGGTGAAATCGCTCCTTCATCAAGGCGAGGCTCGACACTAGTCCAGCTCGACACCGGCATCGCGCATGCGCGTGACCATTGCTTGAAGCGAACCGTTGAGGTCGATGCCTCGACAGGCGTCGAGAATGACAGACGTCGAGAAACCCTGCGCAACCGCATCGAGCGCAGAAAAGGCCACGCAGAAATCCGTCGCCAGCCCGCACAGCGTCACCTTCTTGATGCCGCGATCCCTGAGATAACCCGCAAGACCCGTCGGCGTCCGGCGGTCGTTTTCGAAAAAGGCCGAATAGCTGTCGATCTGAGGCCGGAAGCCCTTGCGGATCAGGAGTTCGGCCCGAGTCCATTCGAGCATCGGGTGGAAATCGGCACCGGCGCTTCTCTGGATGCAGTGATCCGGCCAGAGCGTCTGCGCTCCGTAGGGCATGGCGATCATCTCGAAGGGTGCCTTGCCGGGATGGCTGGAGGCAAAACTCGAATGGCCGGCGGGATGCCAGTCCTGGGTCAGCACCACATGCTCGAAACGGCCAATCAGGCCATTGACCATAGGCACGATCTCATCGCCGCCTGCGACGGGAAGCGCTCCCCCCGGGCAGAAATCGTTCTGCATGTCCACGACGATCAACGCGTTATCCGCCATAATTCATCCCTGCCTGCCTATGCCCATCGATCACCAAAATCGATTTAAGTCCAAGATCAATCACAGAATTTGAGCGACGACAAGTCGCTTCCGTAGGGTTTGGAAATCAGGGCGATAGATAAGCAAAGGGGCGCCGACCTTGCGGCCGACGCCCCGGATAAAGCCATTGACCGGGATCAATTGCCGTTGATGTTGTCGGCGATCGCGAAACCGGAATTGGCAATGCCGACCGGCTGCGCAATGAAGTTGAGGAACTTCGAGAAGTCGACCGACGGATGGCGCGAGGCATAAATGACGTCGCGGTTCTTGATCGGGAAGGTCTGGCCGACGATCAGGCTATCCGGCTTGCTCATGTCGAAGCGGTAGACGATTGGATAGCGGCCCATGCTGTCGGTCTTCATGCCCTTGCGCAGCATCTCATTGAAGCGTTGCTGGCCGAGCAGGCTCATGACGACGTCAGGCTCTTCGTAACGGAAGATGAAATAGCCCTTCATATCGAGCGTATAGTCCGCGCCGCCGCCAGCAAGACCCATCGCCTCGAGCAGGTTCAGGTCGTTGGCGCCAAACTCGACGCGCTGGTTGGCCTTGACCGCACCGAGGATGGTGAAGCGACGCGGATCCCGCGTGACGAAGATCTGGTCGCCCGGCTTGACGTGGATGTTTTCCGACGGATGTTCGATGATGGACTTCAGGAGGACCGTACCGGTCTTCTTGCCGCGCACCAGCGTGACATAGGTCTCATAGGGTTGCGCGACGGGACCGCCCGCCTTGGCGATGACCTCGTTGATCGTCTCGTCGACGAGGCTGAGTGGTACAACCGACGATTTGCCGACGGCCCCGGAAACCGTGACGTTGCGCGATGCGGTGCTCATGCTGGTGACGATGACGTCCGGCTCGACCGCCTTCTGCTTCAGCGCCTCCAGGATCTCCTGGCGCGCCTGCTCCAGCGTCAGGCCGGCGAAGCTGACCGGACCGACATAGGGGATCGCGGCCTTGCCGTCCGGCTGGACGACGAGATCGATGCTTGTCTGCTTGGACTCCGACGTTGAGAAGAGCCCATCGCTGCCGGCTTCGAAGATCGAGACCCTGAGTTGGTCGCCGACGCCGATCACGACTCGGCCGACGCCGCCGCCAATGCCGAAGCGGCGGTTAAGCGTCGAAGAAACATAGTCGGAAACGAGGCGCGCGGAGCGGCCGTCCACATCGACGATATCGAAGACGGTCGCATTCTGGCGGCCGATCTCGGCGCCCGAATGGCCGGCATCCTTGACGATCGCTCCGGCCAGCGGCCCTTCACCCGGAACAGCCTGGCATCCCACGAGGGCGGTACAAAGCAGAAGGGCACTGACTCGTTTCAACTACGACACTCCAAATTCGACACAGCCATGATTTTACTCACAGTTCCGCGCCGCATCATCTCCCGACCGGGAATTCGCCGGTCTCTGAAAAGCACAATCGCCGTCCCACAACAAGTCACCCGAAGACCAAGACGGCCAAAATATTTGGGGCCGCGTCTTTCTGGTCATACCTTCTCTACCTTGAGCGTGGTTTATCGCCCTATCCGCCTTGGACTGGCGTTGACAGCGTGTATATCTTCAGTCTTTAGGGTTGAAAGCTAGGGACTTTAAGTTAAAAGCTGACTAATGAGGCGGAACGAATATAGCTGGGGAAAGCCCCGCAGCATGACGATTGGCGATTGCATTTCGTCCCTCGACACGCAATCGCAGATGCAACTTTAACGGCAGTTTAGAGCGTTCGATCATATATGGCTGTTGAGATTATTGGGCGTGCATGCCTCGCCCCTGGAGCAGAATCGCCTTCGGCGTTGTTCAAACTTCTTCGTCAGGGCAAGTGCACCGTCACCAGCATTCCATCGGATCGCTGGGACGTTGCGCGATTCTGGCATCCGGTCATGGGCACGCAGGGCAAGACCTATTCCTTCGCCGCCGGCGTCCTGGACCAGCTCTATGATTTCGACCCTGCCGTGTTCGGCATGTCGCAGCGCGAAGCCATGTATATGGATCCGCAGCAGCGCGTATTGCTGCAACTCGCCTGGCGCGCGCTCGAAGATGCCAACATTTCGACCACCTCGCTGCAGGGTGAGAATGTCGGCGTCTACATCGGCGCATCGAGCCTCGACCACGCCAACCTGACGGTCGAAGATCCGGCGGCCGCCGGCCCTTACTTCATGACCGGCAACACGCTGTCGATCGTATCGAACCGCATCTCGCACATCTTCGGGCTCAGCGGCCCGAGCATGACGGTCGATACCGCCTGCTCTTCCTCGCTGGTCGCGCTGGACCAAGCGATGCGGGCATTGACATTGGGCGAGATCGACACGGCGATCGTCGGTGGCGTCAATATTCTCGCCCATCCCCTGCCCTTCGTTGGCTTTGCGCAGGCGCGCATGCTTTCGCCGGAAGGGCTCTGCCGCGCCTACGACAACGACGGCGCCGGCTATGTGCGCGCCGAAGGCGGCGTTGTCTTCATCCTGCGCCGCTCGGACCGGGCCCGCCGCGAGAAAGACCGCAGCTACGCGCGGATCGTCGCGACCGGGGTGAATTCGGCCGGCCGCACCAACGGCATTTCGCTCCCCTCCCGCGAGGCGCAGGCCAATCTGCTCAGGGCAATCTACGAAGGCAACGGCATCGACGCCAACCAGGTCGCCTTCGTCGAAGGCCACGGCACCGGCACCAAGGTCGGCGATCCCGCCGAAGTCTGGTCGATCGGAACGGTCATCGGCGCGAAGCGCCGGGCACCGGTGCCGATTGGGTCGATCAAGTCGAACATCGGCCACACCGAGCCCGCTTCCGGCCTCTTCGGCATGCTGAAGGCCGTGATGGCGCTCGAAAACAACTATCTGCCGGCCTCGCTGCACTTCGACACGCCGAACGAGCACATCGACTTCGACGGTCTCAACGTGCGCGTCACGGCAAACCCGATCGAGCTCCTGCGGGGAAAACGCGCCCGGCTCGCCGGCATCAATTCCTTCGGCTTCGGCGGTGCCAACGCACATGTCGTCATCAGCGATCCGGAACCGGCCGCCGACGAAGGGACGTCGAACCCGTCGTCTTCCGGCCATGTCTTCCTGGCAAGCGCCCACACGGCATCGAGCCTGGAAGCGCTTCTCAGCGATTACAAGACGGCTTTCGCACATGCTTCCAAGGGTGAGGCGCGCGCAATGATCGCCGCATCGGGTGCAAACCGCACCCATATGCGCCATCGCTTCGCCGCCCGCAGCGACCAGCCCGAAGATATCGTCCGCGCGATCGCCAGCCACCTGGAAAAACCGGGTTCCGGTATCGGCGAGGTCGGCGAAGCCGTCGTCCGCGACGCGAAGGTCGCCTTCGTCTTCTCCGGCAACGGCTCGCAATGGGCCGGCATGGGTGTCGAAGCCTTCCGTGAAAACCTGCATTTCCGCCAGTGTTTCACGTCCGTCAGCGCGCTGTTCAAATTCCACTCCGACATCGCATTGACCGATCTCCTCACCGATCCCGATCTCGACAAGAAGCTTGCCGACACGAAGATCGCGCAGCCGCTGCTCTTCGCGGTCCAGGCTGCCCTCTCCGATTCGCTTGTCGCCATGGGCATCAAGCCGGTCGCGGTGTTCGGCCATTCCGTCGGTGAAATCGCAGCCGCCTACGCCGCCGGCGCGCTGTCGCTCGTCGACGCCGTTTCGATCGTGGCGAAGCGCTCGCTGCATCAGGACCTGCTTGCCGGCAGCGGCACTATGGCCGCCGTTATGCTCGGCGAGGAAGCCGCTCGCGCCTTTGCCGAGGCGCGCGGTCTCGACGACCTCTGCGTCGCCGCGGTCAATGCGCATAACTCCGTGACGATATCGGGACCAGCAGACCAGATCTCGACCTTCCGCGACGCTGCACGCAAGGCGAAGATCCCGGTCCAGATCCTCGACATCAACTATCCCTTCCACCACCCGATCATCGATCGGGCGAAGGACGCCTTCCTCTCCGACATTCCGGACATCGCACCGCGCCGCACCGAGCTCGCCTATCTGTCGACGGTCACGGGCGCCGCCCTCGAGGGCACGCAGCTCGACCCGGACTACTGGTGGAAGAACGTGCGCGAGCCGGTCCGCTTCCAGGCGGCGGCCGAGGCCGCAATCGAGATGGGTTGCCGCCTGTTCATCGAAATTTCGCCGCGCCCGATCCTGTCGTCCTATGTGAAGGAGACGATCAAGCAGGCCGCGGCCCCGGGCATGGTCGTGCCGACCCTCCTGCGGGACGTCGGCGAAACCGGCCAGGATCCGATCTCGGCGGCAATGGCGCGTGCCGTCGCGCACGGCGCGGTCGTCGACACGGCCCGTGTCTTCGGTAAGCGCAACGCATCGATCGCGCTGCCCAGCCTGCCGTTCGAGCCCGTCGAACTGCGCCCCGCAGCTACGACCGACGCCACCGACCTCTTCGGCCGGACTGCCAAGCCCTACCGCCTGACCGGCTGGCGCAGCGACCCGAACAGCGGCAGCTGGAAGAACCACGTCGACGCCCATCTCTTCCCCGACCTCGCCGAACACGTGGTCGACGGCAAGGCGATCCTGCCGGGCAGCGGCTTCATCGAAATCGCCGTTGCGGCCGCGCAGCAGTTCTACGGTAGCGACGAGGTCGAGATCACCAATCTGGAGATCGTTCGTCCGCTGGAGCTCAGCGATACGAAGATCATGGAACTGTCGACGGTGCTTTCGCCGGAGACCGGCGACATCGAGATCCGCTCGCGCGAACGTCTTTCGGAAGACGATTGGGCCGTGCATGCAGTTGCCCGCTGCCGCAAGCCATTGCCGGCCGAGGAGCGCGCCTATCCGTCGCTCGCCGGCTTGGCGAAGACCGCAACGGTCGCGCCTGGGCGCGCCTATGAGACGGCGAAACAGTTCGGCCTCGACTACGGCCCGCGCTTCCAGCTGCTGGCCAAGGCGGTCGCCTATGGCGATCGGCTGGTCGATGTCGAGCTGAAGTCGCCTGATGCGGCCGGCCACCCGCTCATCACCTACGCCTTGAACCCGATCTCCGTCGATGCGACCTTCCACGGTCTCGTCGCCCTCTTCGATCGTTTCACCGGCGACAAGAGCGGCGCCCCCTATATCCCCGTTCGCTTCGGTTCGGTGCGGGTCGTCAACGGCAGCCAGCCGATCGCGCGCGCGATGATCGAGATCGAGCGCGTCAGCGCCAATTCGATCAAGGCGAAATTCCACTTCTTCGACAAGTCGGGCGCACCGGTCGCGCATTTCGAGGATTGCCGCTTCCGCCGGACCTATCTGCGCAAGCACAAGACGCTCGATGCGCTGTCCTTCCACTACGAGGCCGTGCAATCCGAAGCGGCACTGCCGGGCCTGCAGACCAAGTCGCCGGCGCCGATCAAGATCGCCATGCCTGCTGCCCGCGAAGCCGGCGTCGACAACACGACGTTGCTCTTCAATGCGGCCATCTATCGCGCCTGCCAGGAGATTGCCCTCAAGCTCGCCAAGGGCCGATCGACCATCCAAGGCAACAGCCTTCCTGGCGATTTTGCCTTCCAGTGTTTCCTGACGAGCTGCCTCTATGTGCTGGAAGACGCCGGTCTCTGCGAGCACAAGGACGGCATCTGGACTGTTGCTCAAGACTTCAATTTGCCAGGCGTCCCGGAGATCCTGCGCGAACTCTACGGTGAGCGGTCCGACCGCGCCGTCGAGGCGGTGTTGATCAACAATGCCTATGCGGAGGCCCTTGCGCGCCTCGATGCTCTCCAGGCCGGCGACGAGGCTGCCCTTGGCGCCAACTTCATCAGCGATGCCACGCTCGATCATCAGGCCGTCCACTCGGAAGCGAGCCGGGAACGGATGGCATTCGTGCTCGAAGCGCTCGAGAAAGCTCTCACCGCACAACCTGCGGGCGCTCGCCTTCGCATCGTCGAACTCGGCAGCGTTTCGTCCGCCTTCACCCGCCGCCTGGCGACGCTCGCCGAAAAGCACGGCGCAAGCCTCACTGTCTTCGAAGCGCGGGACAACGCCCAGCGTGGCCTTGAGCTCGCCTTCGAGAACGATGCCCATGTGCGCATTCTCAAGAAGAGCGAACTCGCGACGCTGACGTCCTTCGACCTCGTCGTCAGCGCTTCCGATGGGCTCTACAGCCTGATCGAGGACGACGTGGCAGTGCGCACCGCACTTCGCTCGGCGCTGCGCGACACCGGCGGATTGATAGCGGCCGTCAGCGCGCCGTCGCTGTTCAACGATTTCGCCCTCGGACTTTCCGAAGGATGGTTCGCCCGCAGCCAGACTGCGGAATTCCCGATCGGCAATCTTGCGGCCGTGCCGCACTGGCAGAAGTGCCTCGCCGATCTCGATCTGCGCGACGTCAATATCGCCGACCGCGAATGCGCGAGCGGCAATGTCATCCTGCTCGAAGCGCGCGGTGCCGCCGCGGCTTCCGTGACTGCCGAAGCACCGGTGACCGGCGCCTATCTGCTGCTGCAGATCGCGGGCGACAAGGGCAATGCGCCTTCGGCACCGGCTATTCCGGTCGATCTCAGCGGCGACATCGCAGCCGACAAGGCAGCACTCCTCAGCGGCTTCGAGGCCCTTGGCGAACAGCCGCTGCGGGCAATCTTCCTTGCGTCGCCGACCGCTCAACCCCGGGCGGACGATTCCGCTTCGCTGCAGACGCAGACCCTTGCTCTCGGCGCCTTCGCCGAAGCCTTGCGCCAGCATGTCGGCGGAGCCGAACCGACCGGCGATAGCCGCCCGCGGCTCGTGCTCGTCGCGCCGGGCGGAGCGCCGATCGCGAGCCGGGCAACGGGCGCAACGGTTGCAAGCGACGGCGTCAATGCCGGTCTCTGGGCCTTCGCCCGCGTGCTTCAGAACGAATACGAGTTCCTCGATGTGCACGCGCTCGATATCGACGGTTCTCCGACCACGATCGAGCAGATCGCGGCAGCGTCTCCGCTGCTCGGCAGCGCCAGCGCCAACCGTGAGTGGCTGCTCGAGGGAGAAGAGGCGGCGCTTTCCGAAATCCGCGCCGTGCCGGGTCCGATCGACAATGCGCACGCGGCAATCGATAGCTTCCAGGCTGCAACGATCCGCCAGCGCGTCAACTCGCAGGTGGGGAGCATCGACTGGGAGGAAAGCGACATTCCCGCCGCAGGTCCGGGTGAAGTCGTCGTCGCGGTTGCGGCGACCGGCCTCAACTTCCGCGATGTGATGTGGGCGATGGGTCTGCTGCCGGAAGAAGCGCTCGAAGACGGTTTCGCAGGCGCGACGATCGGCATGGAACTCTCCGGCCACGTGATTGCCGTCGGTGCAGGCGTCGACGACCTCGTCGTCGGCGACGCCGTCATGGCGATCGCATCCTCAGCCTTCTCGACCCATGCCGTCGTCTCGCGCGCGGGCGTCGCCAGGCTGCCGCAGTCGGTAAGTCCGGTTGCCGCGGCAACGGTCCCAGTCGCGTTCCTCACGGCCTACTACGCCATGGTCGAACTTGGCCGCATCCAGCCGGATGAGACGATCCTCATCCACGGTGCTGCCGGCGGTGTCGGCCTTGCCGCACTGCAGGTGGCCAAGCTCAAGGGCGCCAAGGTCATCGCCACGGCGGGCACGCGCGAGAAGCGCCGTTTCCTGTCGATGCTCGGCGCCGATCATGTCTTCGATTCCCGCTCGCTCGGCTTTGTCAACGACGTTCGCGCGGTCACGGACGGAGAGGGTGTCGACCTCGTCCTGAACTCGCTCTTTGCCGAAGCCATGGAACAGAGCCTGGCGCTGGTGAAGCCCTTCGGCCGCTTCCTCGAACTCGGCAAGCGCGACTATTATGCCGACAGCAAGATCGGCCTTAGGCCCTTCCGCCGCAATGTCAGCTATTTCGGCATCGACGCCGACCAGTTACTGGTTAACCAGCCGAAGCTCACCAAGCGGATCTTCACCGAAATCGGTGCATTGTTCGAAGAGGGCAAGCTGACGCCGCTTCCCTACCGTGCCTTCGACTTCGACGAAATCGGCAACGCCTTCCGGCTGATGCAGAATGCCGGCCATATCGGCAAGATCGTCGTGCTGCCTCCGGTTGCGGGCAAGCATCGCGTCGCCAAGCGCCCGCATGGCGGCGTGAAGGTCGATCCGAACGGCATGCATCTCGTCGTCGGCGGCATCGGTGGCTTTGGTCTCGCTGCTGCCAACTGGCTCGTCGAAAAGGGAGCGACGAAGATTGCGCTCTGCTCGCGCCGCGGGCAGGCGGATGCCGAAACGACGGCGATGATCGAAGCCTGGGCGAAGGCCGGTGTCTCAGCCACCGTGCACGCCTGTGACGTCACCGATCCGGCGGCGACAGAGCGTCTCCTGAAAGAGTTGCGCGCGATTGCACCGCTCCGCTCGATCGTCCACGCCGCGATGGTGCTCGACGACGCGCTGATCAGCAATCTCAATCGCGAGCGCAACCGCCCGGTCATCGACACGAAGGCCAAGGGTGCCGCTGTCCTCGATCGGCTCACCAACGAGGACAAGCTCGACAACTTCATCCTGTTCTCGTCGGCGACGACACTCGTCGGCAACCCCGGTCAGGCCAACTACGTCGCCGCCAACGGCTATCTCGAAGGCCTCGCCCGCGCCCGTCGCGCCCGCGGCCTTGCGGGTCTTGCCGTCGGCTTCGGTGCGATCGCCGACAAGGGTTACCTGGTCCAGAACACGGATGTGAACGATCTGCTTGCCAAGCGCATCGGCAAGACGGCGCTGAAGGCACAGACGGCCCTCGACATGGTCGAGAGCCACCTGGCCTTCGATCCGGGCACCGTCGATGCGGCGGTGGTGATGATCTCGGAGATCGACTGGTCGGCCGCGCGCAACCTGCCGGTCGCGCGCAACGCCCTCTTCGAAGTCATCCTTCGCAGCGCCGACCAGCACGCCACCGGCGGCGAAGGCGCCCAGATGGATCTCGTGGCGATGATCGAAGGCAAGTCGCCGCAGGAAGCCGAGGACATTCTCTTCGACCTCGTCGCCGGAGAGATCGCTGCGATCCTGCGCGTGTCGAAGGATACGGTCACGCGCGCCAAGGTGCTGAAGGAAATCGGCCTCGACAGCCTGATGGCGGTCGAACTCGGCATGAGCTTCCAGCAGAACACCGGCTTCGACATGCCGCTTAGCGGCGTCGCGGACAACACGACAGTTGGCGATGTCGCCCGCAAGCTCTATGAAAAGGTGAGCAAGCGCGACCAGAGCGACGATGCCGAGCCCGCCGACGACAAGATCGTCAGCGAACTCGCGCAGCGCCATGTCGGAACGGCGAAGGAAAAAGCACAGAGCCAATGAGCACGAACGGAAACGGCCCAGGCGCATCCAAGATGACCAGCAGCCTCAAGGAGAACCTGCTGGACCGGATGAGAAACACGCATCAATCCTCCGAGCGCAACCGCATGGCGCGCTCGGAGCGGGAGATGCCGCCGCCGGCGCGCCGGCAGCAGGCCCGTTTCGAAGACCTGCCGGAATACAAGCAGGTGATGACTCAGAAGTTCGCCAGTGAACAGCTCGGTATCGCCAATCCGTTCTATCGCGCGCATCAGACCGCCGCCGGGGCGACCACCGTCATCGACGGCCGCAAGCTGATCAACTTCGCCTCCTACGACTATCTCGGCCTCAACCGCCATGCGGAGGTTCTGGCAAAGGCAAAGGACACGATCGGCACCTTTGGGATCTCCGCCTCGGCGAGCCGTCTCGTCGCCGGCGAGCGGCCCGTGCATGTGGCGCTCGAAGAGAAGATCGCAAGCTTCTACGGCGTCGATGCCGCCGTCTGTTTTGTCAGCGGCTATCTGACCAACGTCGCCGCCATCAGCTGCCTGATGGGCCCGAAGGATCTCGTCGTCCATGACGAATTCATCCACAACAGCGCTCTTGCCGGCATCAAGCTCTCTGGCGCGACCCGGCGGCTATTCAAGCACAACGATGTCGCCGATCTCGAGCACGTGCTGCGCACCGTCGCCGGCGACTATCGCCGCATCATGGTCATCGTCGAGGGCATCTATTCGATGGACGGCGATGTCGCCGACCTGCCGGCTCTTCTGAAGCTGCGGGCCGAGTACGGGTTCTGGCTGATGGTCGACGAGGCGCACTCGCTCGGCGTCCTCGGCAAGACCGGCCGCGGGCTTGCCGAGCATTTCGGCGTCGATCCGCACGAGATCGACATCTGGATGGGCACGCTTTCAAAGACCACGTCGAGCTGCGGCGGCTACATCGCCGGCAGCGAGGCGCTGGTCGAGGTGCTGAAGGCATCCGCCGGCGGCTTCGTCTACAGCGTCGGGCTTGCGCCCGTGCTGGCGGCGGCCGCGACCGCGAGCCTGGACGTGCTGGAGCGCGAACCGGCGCGAACGGCGGCGCTGCGCCGCAATGGCGCTCTCTTCCTGAAGCTTGCCAAGGAAGCGGGCCTCGACACCGGCCTCTCCAGCGGCTTCTCCGTCGTGCCGGTTATCGTCGGCGATTCCCTGCGGGCCGTTCAGCTGTCGAACGACCTGCTTGCCGAAGGGGTCAATGCACTGCCGATCATCCATCCGGCGGTGCCCGAGGGGCTTGCGCGCCTGCGCTTCTTCATCACCAGCGACCATACGGAAGAGCAGATCCGCCGGACCGTAACGCTGACGGCGGAACGGCTGACGGACCTCACCGAGCGCAATTTCGGACTGGGCGGCATCGACATCGATCAGATGATGAAGGCACTCTCGGCGCGCTGACCCGAGATCAGCATCGCCACCGCATTGTTTTCGCGCAATTCCGAACGCAAAGCGCTTCGGACTTTCCTGGAATTGCTCTTGAGCGGGATATCAGCATGACGCATGTGATCATCACCGGTGGCTCGAGCGGGATCGGATTTGCAGTTGCATCGATCTACGCGGCTCGGGGCGCCCGCGTCTCGCTGATCGCGCGCTCTCTCGACCTTTTGGAACGGGCGCACGCGGACCTCGCCCAATTGAGCGGGGGCGTCGCCGACAATATCGGGATCGAGGCTGCGGATGTCGCCTCGGAAGACGAGCTCACAGCTGCGGTCCGGCGATGTGAAGCTGCCTTCGGAGCGTGCGACATCCTCATCACATCGGCCGGCATCGTCGAGCCAGGACGCTTCGAGGAGCTCGACAGCGCTTCATTCCGGCGCCAGATCGAAACCAATTTCTCCGGCACGGTGCATGCGGTCCGTGCGGTTTATGACGGCATGAAGCGACGTGGCCATGGCCGGATCATGATGATCTCATCCGGCGCGGGCCTCATCGGCATCTATGGCTATTCCGCCTATTGCGCCTCGAAGTTCGCGCTCCACGGCTTCGCTCAGGCGCTGCGGTCGGAAGCCCATGCCCACGGCGTCGGCGTCTCCGTGTGTTTTCCGCCGGATACGGAGACACCGCAGTTTCAGCGCGAGTTCGCAAGCCGGCCCGCGGAAGCGGCCAAAATCATGGGCACGGTCCGTCCCTGGCCGGCGGATGCCGTGGCGAAGACGATCGCCAGGGGGATCGATCGTGGGCGGTTCGAAGTCTATTTCGGCACCACGCTCTTTCTGCTCGGTCGCTTCGCGCCCGCCATCCGCCCCTTGCTCAACTGGTGGTTCGACAGGGCAATCGCGCGTGGCGGCAACACCGCGGTGCATAATGGTGGAGTGTCGGAGCGACGGACCTGACAGCGCTTGTACGACCAAGCGATAAGATTTAAGTGTCGGGCGGATGCTGTGCCGCATGAAGCGGCGTCGGCCGGCATGAAGACATGAAGGTTTCCGCTTGGCGTTGCTTCCCTTTCAACTGCACGACTACCCCATAACACTGACGCTTAGTTGTTATCTGCTGTCCTGTGCAGTGATCTTCTTCACCGACCGATTTGCGCTTCCGAAGCGGGAGCGGCGCGCCCATCCCTCGCCCTTCGGGCGGACACAGGACGTGGTCGACGCGCTCGCGCGCCTGCCGGTCATCGCGCTGGTCTTTGCCGGTTTCTTCGCCGGCTCATGGCGACCGCTTTATGCCGCAGCCGGCACGATGAGCTTCTTCATCATCTTCACCGGCATTTCCCGCGCCAAGTTCAAGTTTATCCGCGAACCGCTGATCTTCTCGGATATCGCGCTCGTCGTCGACGTGTTCAAATACAAGACGATATTCTACGCAAGCTCTTTGAACGTCGTCTTCTGGACCGTCGCCTTCCTCTATGTCTTCGGCGTGTCCGGCCTCTATATGTATTTCGAGCCGGCCATCCTGCCGGACCGGGGCAAACTGTTCTGGATCCTGCTGATGCTCGGGATCGCCTACGGTCCATGGCTCCTATTGTTCTACGGACCGGTCAACCGGCCCACGGCAGCGCTGGTGCAAAGGCTGCTGAAGGTGCTCGACGTCAAGATGAACACGGTGCGTTTCGGCACCTTCGGCTCGGTCGTCTTCCGCTTCATCGTCTGGCTCGGCGTCCGGCGGGAGAAGATCGTCGCGGAACTTTCGGAGATCGTCAGAGCCGCCGTGCACGACCTCATCGGCGATGACGGCTCACCGCTGATCGTCGTCTGGCAGTCCGAATCCTTCATCGACATGCGGCACTTCGGCGTCGAGACCTTGAAGATGCCGACGCTGGACCGGCTGCGGCGCGAGGCGGTGCAATGGGGCCGGCTGAGCAGCGTTTTCGAAGGCGGCTATACGCTGCGCACGGAGTTCGCGGTCATCAGCGGCCTCGTGCCTGACGACATCCACGTCGACGCCAGCTACCCCTATCTCAGGGCCTCGCATTATGCCGACGTGGTCTGGCCCGGAAAGATGAAGCGTGCCGGTTGGAACACGCATTTCATCCATCCCTATGACCGCACCTTCTTCCTCCGGCACAAGGCAATGCCGCAGCTCGGCTTTTCGAAGCTGACAATGCTCGACGGTTTCGACCATCGACCCGAGAGAGACGGGCCATACGTCTCCGATGAGAAACTCGCGGCCAAGGTGATCGACGCATGCGATAAGCTGCCGGAGGACGAAAGCGGCTTCGTCTTCGTCGCATCCATGGCCAATCACGGCCCATGGGAGCCGGGTCGCGTCGGTGATCTTACCAAACCCGTCGATATCTATCTGGCCATTCTGGAACAATCCGACGCGGCGCTGAACACGCTGAGCGAGCACCTCGACAAGCTGGATCGCCCGGTCTGGCTGGTCTTCTACGGCGACCATGCGCCGCTGCTCAAGTCCTTTGCCGACCCCTTCCCCGACCCGCGCACCGACTACCTGATCGTGCCGCTTGCCAAGGCAAAGTCGTCCTCCCACAAGCCGGTGGAGCCGAGCAACGTCGAAGCCTGGAATCTGATCGAGGCCCTGCTCAACCACGCCAACCTCAGAAAGGATACGCTGCGGTAGCGGCGGTGGTGGACGGATGGAAAACGCTTCGATGACATCGGCTGGAGCGATCGATCGGCCAAAGCGACGGGTGTTCCTGTTCCTGCAGGGCCCGTCCTCGCCGATCTTCCGCAAGATCGCCGATCGGCTCGAAGCACGCGGGCACACCTGCCTGAAGATCAACCTCAATGTCGGCGACCAGATCATCTGGGGCCGCAAGGGTGCCTCCAACTATCGCGGCACGGCAGCCGACTGGCCGGCCTATCTCGAGGCGTTCATCGCACGCCATGGCGTCACCGATATGCTGCTGCTCGGCGAGGAACGCGCCTACCACCAGGCGGCAACCAAGGTCGCGCGCCGCAGAGGTGTCGCAGTCGCTATCGTCGAAATGGGATACCTTCGGCCGGACTGGCTGACGCTCGAGCGCGACGGCATGTCCTCGAATTCGCATTTCCCCTCCGACCCCGCACGGATTCTTGCGGCGGCAGCGGGCGTGCCAGAGCCGGACTGGCGCAAGCATTACAGCCAGACGTTCCTGGCGGATGCGAGCTACGACCTGCTCTACAATCTGCCAAACGTCTTTCTCTGGTTCCTCTTTCCGCACTATCGGCGCCACGCGATCTTCCATCCGCTTGCCGAATATGCGGGCTGGATCCGCCGGCTTCTGTCCGAAAAGAAACGCAACGCCGAAGCCGAGGCGACCGTTGCCAGACTACTTTCGGAAGACGCCCCCTATTTCGTCTATCCGCTGCAGCTCGAAACCGATTTCCAGCTCAGGGCACATTCGCCGTATCTCAGCCAGAAGGACGCGATTGCCGAGGTCCTCGGTTCCTTCGCAGCCTTCGCTGCCAATGACGCGCGCCTCGTCTTCAAGGTGCATCCGCTCGACAATGATCTGATCCCCTGGCGCAGGATCGTCGAAGAACGAGCGGCCGTCCTCGGCCTGAACGGCCGCGTCTTCTATCTCGACGGCGGCAATCTCGATACGCTTGGAGAGGCAAGCGCAGGCATGGTCACGGTCAATTCGACTGCGGGCCTGCACGCGCTGAAGCAGGGCCGGCCGGTGAAGGTGCTCGGCACAGCGGTGTTCGACATCGCAGGGCTGACCGACCAGCAGCCGCTCGACGCTTTCTGGCGCGCACCGCAGACGCCGCAAGCGGAATTGGCCAACGCGATGTTCCGTCTGCTCGCAGCCTCAATCCAGGTACGCGGCAATCTCTATTCGCGCGCGGGAACCGATGCCGGCGCTGACGCGATTGCCGAGCGGCTGCACGAAAACAGCCTCAATCAGCCAGGCGCTTTCGTCGACCCGCCGCCGCGCCGAAAGCCGGAAAAGCGGCCGAGGATCACCCCTCCCCTGTGAAGAAAGCGGTGGCGACGGCGAAAGCGGCCAACAGCATCAAGCAGGCGGCGGCCAAAGGCAGCACGAAGAAAGCTGCCCGGGCATAGATGGCACCGAAGCCTATCGTGCCGACAAAGAGGGCGAGATAGGTGACCCCGCTGTTCAGCCCCATGATCGCGCCGCGCCTGGCTGGATCGAGCCTCGTGAGCCGCATGATGAGCACGTTCAATCCGAAATGATTGGCAAGCCCCCAAAGGAAGACGACGGCCAGCATGCCGGCATAGGAACCGCTCGCCACGGCCATCGCAACATAAACGCCCCCCACTGCCAGGAAGATCAACGGCAACAATCGACCCGCGCCAAAGCGATCGATCAGGCGGTCGAGGAACGCGGCGGCGCCAAACCCGAAGCCGTAGGAAACGGCGATGAGACCGTTGGCGGTGACAGGCAGGCCGAGTGCGGCATGCAGATGCTCGCCGATATAGGCGTAGACGCCGTAGAAGGCGGCCATGAAGGCGGCGCAGGCGACCAGAAGCGGCGCGACGCCGCGAACATTTAGCGCTGCCAGCGGCGATGTCACTCTGCCGGTGGCGCCCTCCTGCACGGCCGCAAACTTGACGACGGCGCAGGCGATCATCGTCGCGACGGCGACAATGACATAGACCATGCGCCAACCGGCAAGATCGGCAATCGCTGCCGATAGCGGCACGCCTGCCACCATGCTGAGCGTCCAGCCGGTCAGCACCAGGCCGATCGTCTCGCTCTCACGCCCGGCCGGCGCAATGACCGAGGCCAGCGTATAGATCGATGGCAGTGCAATGCCTGCGGCGAGACCGACGACGAGCTGTGCGGCGACAAGGAACGCAAGCGACGGCGCAAGCGCACTGCCGCCGAGCCCCGTCGCCAGAAGCAGGAGGGCCGCAGCCAACATGCGGCGCGGGCCGTAACGGTCGATGAAGCGGCCAAGAAAGACCGCACTTACGGCCGTGCCAAGGCCAAAAGCGGCGGAGGCCGTCATGACGCCGGGAACGTCGGCGCCGAGGCTTCGCGCCACTTCCGGCGCGATCGGCCCAAGCGCGAGCGAGTTGGAACCGATGACGCCGATGCAGATGGTGAGCACATAGGCAAAGGGCGAGATACGCGCCCTGTCCATGGATCGATCAGAAATGGATTGATTGATGTTCGTCATTCCCTCATGTTTACAGAATGAAATTCAGCAGCAAGAGGAAAGATCGGAATGGATCAAAATACAGATGACGTTCGGCGGAAGCGTCCGCTGGAGCGCGACCTCGACGCGATGGACCGAAAGCTATTAGGCGTTCTGGTCGAGGACGCGACGACGAGCTACGTCGAGCTTGGCGAACGGGTGGGACTTTCGCCGCCGGCGGCGCATGAACGCGTGAAGCGCCTCAGGCGTTCGGGAGCGATCCGCCGTGTCGCGGCGCTGATCGATCCCGAGGCCGTCGGCAAGACGTTGCTCGCCTTCGTCCATGTCGACACGACCGGTTGGGGGAAGACGCAGGCACTGCTTGCCATCGAGGAATACCCGGAGGTGGAAGAGATCCACTCGGTCGCCGGCGACACCTGCATGCTGCTCAAGGTCCGCACCGAAAACACGCACGCGCTCGAGGGGCTGCTGGCGCGCCTCTACGACACGCCAGGCGTCAAGGCGACGCGAAGCTACGTAGTGCTTTCAACCTATCTGGAGCGACCGGTGCAGCCGGCCACGACGAGCGACTGGCCCGCCGTGGTGAAAGACTAAGGCAGCCTCCGCGAGGCGCACGGCGATCGCAGCCTCTTGCTACCGCAAGCGCTCAGACGACACCGGCGCGCAGCAGGTCGTGAATATGCAGGATGCTGACGGGCGCTCCGCCATCGTCGACGACGAACAGCACCGTGACCTTGTGCTGCTGCATGAACTCCATGGCGCCGCTCGCAAGCACGTCGCCGCGGATCACGCGCGGATTGCGCGACATCACCGCTTCGACCGGCTGCAAGAGCAGATCGCCCGACATATGGCGGCGCAGGTCGCCATCGGTGATCACCCCGATCAGCTTGCCGCTGTCCTCGACGATGCCGACGACGCCAAAACCCTTCGACGACATCTCGATGAGGGCCTCGCTCATCGGGCGCCCCGTCTGGAGCAGCGGCATCTGCGCACCCTCGTGCGCCAGCTCGCGGACCAGCCGCAATTGCGCGCCGAGCTTGCCGCCGGGATGGAAAGTCTTGAAGTCTTCCGCCGAAAAACCGCGACGTTCCAGAAGCGCAATCGCCAGGGCATCGCCGACGGCGAGCTGCAGCATGGCGGACGTCGTCGGCGCGAGGCCGTGCGGGCAGGCCTCCTGCACCTTGGGCAGCACGATCGGCACTTCGGAGTTCCGCGCGAGCACGCTGTCGCGGTTCGCACAGATCGAGACGATCGGCACGTTGAAGCGCTTGGCGTAGGTGAGCATGTTGGCGAGCTCGGCCGTCTCTCCCGACCAGGAGAGCAGGATCAGCACATCCTGGGAGGTGACCATGCCGAGGTCGCCGTGGCTCGCTTCCGTCGGATGCACGAAGTAGGCGGAAGTGCCGGTCGATGCCAGGGTCGCGGCGATCTTGCGGCCGATATGGCCGCTCTTGCCGACGCCGGAAACGACGACGCGTCCCTGGCTTTCGCCGATCAGCTCGACGGCATCGACGACGCTGCGGGCAAAGACTTCGTCGGTGCCGAACTGGTCTGCCAGCGCCTTGATGCCGGTCATCGCGGTCGTCAGCGTCCGGCCGATCGACTCCAAAGCCGCAACCGCGGTGCGCTCACGCGCCGATGCTTGTCTCAAACCCATGATGACCCCGATTCTGCGAAGACCTAAGCGGCAGGCTGCAACGCTGCCCGCCAGACCATTGACGGCAGATAAGCGCTTTTTCTTGGCAAACCAAGCCTTGGAAGCAGACTTCGGGGGAAAACTGGCGCGATCGGCGACGTTTTCGTCAGCCGGCCCGCTTTTCTTCCAGCGTTTCGAGAGGCATCGACTTGTCGGCCGCGAATTCCTCGAGCGTCATCGAGTCGAGGATCGCGGCGACGGCGTCGCGCACCGTGGTCATCGACACCCGCACCTGACAGGTCTCAGGATCGTTGCAATCCTCGCAGACCTCATAGGCCGTGCGGCTGGCGCAGCGGATCGGTGCAAGCGGTCCATCGAGCGTCCGGATCACATGCCCGATGCGAATTTCTGAAGCGGGCCGCGACAGCGAGTAACCGCCGCCCGGACCTTTCTTCGAGCGAAGCATGCCGGCATTGCGCAGTTCGAGCAGGATCGTATCCAGGAATTTCTTCGGGATGTTGTTGCGCTGTGCGATCTCGGTGATGAAGGCGGTCTCCCCCGGCTCCAGCCGTGCAAGATCGACCAAAGCCTTCAGTCCGTATTTTCCCTTCTTCGTCAGCATTCCGGCACGCTTTCCCTGCGGCTCCCACGAACGGGAATCATCCGCGCAAATGCAAATATATGTTGGCATAGCACAAGAAACGTACTGCCAACATATAATTATAGTGGGGAATTGGCCGAAGTCGCCGCTGCCGACATCTCTCGCCGAGACTGATACGATGCGGAATGCTTCAGGAAAAACGTTCGCTCCCGGAGAGGGATGCGGGAGGAAAGCCGAAAACGGCCTTCCTCACCCGTGTCAGGCGGCTGCGCTGTGACCGCGCCGTTCCGCCGATACGGCCTGGTGGGCCAGCAACTGGCGGATGGCGGCGCGCGCTTCGTCAGCCGAGCGGAAGCGCTTCGCGTCCAGATCCCAGACGTGATACTTCACCGCCAGGAACTTGAACCGGTCCGCATCGGGAACGACGACTCCGACGGCTTCGCCGCCATATTCGATAACCTGCTTGCTCATACAAATAACGCTCCTTCCACACCCGGAGGTGCGGACACTTCAATTTCGGCAAAGATGAATCGAGGGCTGGACGATCACATTCGGCAAAGATTGCGAATGAGACGTTTTTTCTCTGTTGCGCGACAAAGGGGACGCGTGCCGCAGAAGGCGGCGGTCGAGACGTTTCCGAACATGTCACTCTCCTTTGGCTGGCCCGGCATCAGTATGCCGGTGCGTTTGATGAACAACCGTGAGGCGGACTCCCCGCGTCACGTATTGGCAGACTAGAATAATCTACCAATTCCGTCAATTAAAAAGATGAAGAAGTGAAAAATAATTCTCACTCTTCAAATTTTATGGGTTCCGGACGCAAAATCCATTCCCCAACCCCGAAACCGGAGACCCCTGCTATGTAGTAGCGAAGAATCAGTCTGCAAGGCACGGTGGGATAAAGACAGCACATTCGGACAAAAAAGGGGCGACCCGCCGGGCCGCCCCTTCACGTATTATATCTGCGGCTCGGGATCAGGCGGCTTGCGCCCGCATCCCAATCCGGCCTTGCAGGCCGCTCACGCGGCCGGTGCGCCCGGCTGTGGCGTGGTCGTGCCGGTGCGGGACCCTTCGCGATCCTTCCACCAACGATTGAGGAAGAGCAGGATCGGGCCGCCGATATAGATCGACGACGTCGTCGCAACGATCACGCCGAAAATCATCGGCCAGGCGAAGCTCTTGACCGCGTCGCCGCCCCAGATCGCCATCGGCACCAGCGACAGCGCCGTCGCCATCGAGGTGAAGATGCATCGCGCGATCACCTGGTTGATGCTCATGTCGATGAGATCGGAGAACGGCATCGACTTGTACTTGCGGAGGTTCTCGCGCATGCGGTCATAGACCACGACCTTGTCGTTCACCGAATAGCCGATCATCGTCAGCAAGGCGGCAATGGCGGTCAGGTTGAAGTCGATACCGGTGAGCGCAAAGAAGCCGATCGTCTTGGTGATGTCGAGCAGCAGAACCGCGATCGCGCCAACAGCAAAGTGCCACTCGAAGCGGAACCAGATGTAGAGCAGGATCGCCACCATCGCGAGACCGACGGCGAGGAAGCCCGAACGGGCAAGCTCGCTACTGACCGTCGGACCGACGACCTCGGTGCGCTCCAGGGTCGCCCCCGGGACGGCCTTCGTCACGGAATCCTTGATCTGGTTCAGGGCCACTGTCTGCTCCTGCTCACCGCCCGGCTGGCGCTGAACGCGGATCAATACGGATTGGCCGCCACCGAAGTCCTGCAGAGCCACTTCGCCGAGGTTGAGAGCTTCGAGGCTGTGGCGCAGCGTCGGTAGATCGATCTTCTCCTTCGACATCGCTTCGACCTGAATACCGCCGATGAAATCGATACCGTAGTTGAGGCCCGGCGTGAAGAACAGCACCACCGAGCTCACCGACAGGAAAGCCGACATGCCGATGGCGACAAAACGCCCCTTCATGAAGGAGAAGGTCGGAAGGCGCGGAACCCGTCCAAAGAGCGACGGAATCTCGAGCTTCTTCATCTTGCGGCGAACGACAACCTCGCGCATCAGCAGACGGACGACGGTGATCGAGGTGAACATCGAGATGATGATACCGAGCATCATCGTCACGGCGAAGCCCTTCACCGGTCCGGAGCCGAAGGCGAACAGGAGCACGGTGCCGGAAAGCGTCGTGACGTTCGAGTCGATGATGGTCGCATAGGCCTTGTTGAAGCCGATATCGAGCGCCTTCATGGCGCCGGCGCCACCTTCCGTCTCTTCGCGAATACGCGCGTTGATCAGGATGTTGGCGTCCACCGCCATGCCGATGCCGAGAATGATACCGGCGATACCGGGCAGCGTCAGCGTCGAGCCGAGCATCGCCAGGACGGCGATCGTCAGGATCGTGTGCAGCACCAGGCCGATATTGGCGATCATGCCCCAGGCGCCGTAGAGCACGACCATCAGGGTGACGACGAGTGCGAAGCCGGCAAGGCCGGTATAGATGCCCATGCGGATGGAATCGCTACCGAGATTCGGGCCGACGGAGCGCTCTTCAATGACGGTCAGCGGAGCAGGCAGCGCGCCCGAGCGCAGGAGCGCCGAGAGAACGGTCGCTTCCTGGGCGGTGAAGTTGCCGCTGATCTGACCGTTGCCGCCAATGATCGGCTCGCGGATGACCGGCGCCGTCAGGACCTTGCCGTCGAGCACGATTGCGAAGGGCCGACCGACATTGGCCTGGGTGATTTCCGCGAACTGGCGCGCGCCGAGCGAATCAAAGGTGAAGGAAACGATCGGCTCGTTGGTGCGCTGGTCGAAACCGGCCTTGGCGTCGGCCAGGCGCTCGCCCGAAATCGCAACGCGGCTTTCGACTGCGTATTTGTTGGCATCGTGCGCACCCGGCAGAATGTCGACGCCGCGGGGCGCCGGCTGGTTGGGATCCACGGTCTGATCGACCATGTGGAAGCTCATCTGCGCCGTCGAGCCGAGAAGCTGGCGCAACGCCGTCGGATCTTCGAGACCCGGGAGCTGGACGAGGATGCGGTTGGAGCCGACGCGCTGGATCAGGGGTTCGGCAACGCCGACGGTGTCGACGCGCTGGCGGATGATTTCCAGGCTCTGCTCGACTGCCTTGGTGGTGCGGTCGGCGAGGCCGGCCTCGGTCATCGCGACCGTGATGGTGTCGCCGTCCTCGGTCACCTCGATATCGGAGGCCGAGCCGCCGAAGCCGAGCGTGCCAACCGGGGCGGCCAATTCCCTAAGCTTCGGCAGAACCTTCTCGCGGTCGGCCGGGTCTTCGATCTTCACCGTCACGGTATCGCCGGCGATGCGGGCCGACGAAGCCGGAACGCGCTCGGCGCGGAGCGCCCTGCGCGTATCGTCGAGCAGGGTTTCGAGGCGAGCCTTGCGCAGGCCGGCGGAATCGACTTCGAGGACGAGATGCGAGCCGCCCTTGAGGTCGAGGCCGAGCGTCACCGGCTTGACCGGCAGCCAGGCGGCGAACTGTTCACGTTGTGCCGGCGTCAGCACGTTGGGAAGCGCCGCGATACATCCGAAGATGATCACGACGGCATAGACGAGAATCGCCCATTTCGATGTACGCATGTTGTGGTTCCAGAAGAGCCTGCACGGGCACAGGGCGCGTCGTCAGGACTTTGTTTCATCAAAGCGGTGCTGCGGTCGAACCGCCAGCCAGCCGGAATAGCTTGATGGGATCAGGCGCGCGGAGGCGCGCGAATATGGAGGCCATGGCTCGGCGCACTGCCGACGGAGAGCGCGGTGCGGCGCAGGAATCGGCCGCCCGAAAGCTCCGGAAATGCAAGCTCGGCGAACGCCGGCAGCAGCGCCGGCAGGCCATCGTCCGCCGCGGACTTGGCGTCCTTGCGGTCGGCCGTAAAGCGAAGGTCGGATAGCGGTGTCGCCCGCGAAATCTGCCGCGCCGCAGGGCGATCGGTCGAGCCGGTATCGGTGACATTGCCGGCCTGGGCGCCGGACGACGAGCGGAACGGGATGCTCTGTCCGACTGAGATGACCTGCATGGCGAAGGAAGCACAAAACAGCCACAGCACGGCGAGAAGCCGGCCGGCCTGCATGTTCTTGCTGCCACCACCCGTGCGGTCCATCGAGGACGCGGTCCCTTTCCTTGGCCACTGAACGCCAGCGAGACGAAAATTCAGCCCGAACATCCAACCCTAACGAAAGAACGTGGCCGGAATCGAACATGGGCGCCCTTAACACCATTGCGGGCCGGAAAAGTCAAATCCGGCCCATTAGCCAGCACGGCGCCGTCAGACGGACAGGCCGGTCGTTCGCCGTTCGTGGATCTCGATGAGCGACGGTCCCTGGCGCTTCGCCGCATCGGCGAGTGCCTGTGAAAGGTCGGCGATGGAGCCAAGCCGCTGTCCTTCCACACCATAGGCCTTGGCCGCCATCAGGAAGTCCGGAGCCGAAGGCTTGACGCCCTCCGGCGTAACGCCGGCATCGACCATGTAGGACTCGATCTCCTGGTAGCCGTCATTGTTCCAGACGAGGAAGATCACCTTCGCCTCTGCATCCACCGCCGATCCGATCTCGGCTAGCGAGAACTGGAAGCCGCCGTCGCCGACAAGGCACACCACCGGCCGTGACGGATCGGCGACCGCAGCGCCCACCGCCGCCGGCGGGGCGTAGCCGAGCGAGCCGTAGCCGGTCGCGGAATTGAACCAGCTTCGCTGGCGCGGCGCGTCGCAATAAAGATTGCCCGCATAGACGGCCTGGGTCGAGTCACCGACAACGGTGCAATCGGGCAGTGCCCTGTAAACCGCGTCGATGACGGCGATCCCGGCCCGCATCTTCGGCGACAGTTCCTTCAGCGCCGCCCGTCGCGCAGTTTCGGCGCGCGCCACGCCATCCTTCGCGGTGTGGCCGGGCAGGAAGGCGAGGATCCCGGCCGTGGCCGCCTTGGCGCCGGAGAGGATGGAGAGGGCCGCATGCGGCCCGCGCGCAAGCTGCGCTGCGTCGATGTCGGTACGGATGAGATTGCGCAAGGCTGGGAAACCGCCATCGGCATACATGTCGTAGTCGGTCTGGCCCATTTCGGTGCCGAGCGCCAGAACGAGGTCAGCCTCCTTGAGCAGCGCCCGCACCGCCTTCAGGCTGGGGCTGGCGGGAACGCGCAAGGGACTTCCGGCCAGCATGCCACGGGCGTTGACCGTGGTGACGACGGGCGCCCCGATCTTCTCGGCAAGTTCCTTGACTTCGACCTCCGCCGTCAACGCACCGCCGCCGCAGATGATCACCGGCCGCGAAGCATCGGCACAGAGGATTGCGGCACGTTGCAGCGTCTCGCTGTCGGAGCGCGGGCGCGTCGCAGTTGCAGGTCGCACAGCCTGCGGCGCGATCTTCGCCGCCATCACGTCGGTCGGGATTTCGATATGCACCGGCCCCGGCCGGCCGGAGACCAGCACCGAGAAGGCACGGTCGACGACGAAGGGCAGGTCTTGCGGGTTGAGCAGCGTGTGCGAATAGAGCGCCAGCGTCTTCATCATGCCGTGCTGGTCGGGCAGTTCATGCAGCAGCCCGCGACCGTGGCCGAGCGAATCGCGGCGATTGACGCCGGAGATCACCAGCATCGGGATCGAATCCTGGCGGGCCTGCGCCATCGCCGTGATCGTGTTCGTGAGCCCCGGTCCGGTGATCACGAGGGCAACGCCCGGCTTGCCGCTGACGCGGGCATAGCCGTCGGCCATGAAGCCCGCGCCCTGCTCATGGCGCGGGGTCACGTGGCGGATCTTCGATGCCGCCAGTCCACGATAGAGCTCGACCGTGTGCACGCCGGGAATGCCGAAAACCACCTCGACGCCATTGGCCTCGAGCAGATCGACTAGGACTTCGCCAACCGTCTTTTCCATGGTCATGCACGGCGCTCCTTGCGCAGGCTGCAACGCTCGGCGAGCGCGGTGATACGCCGGCAAGCCTCGCCGATAGCGCCATCGGGCACGGTGAGGCTGACGCGCAGATAGTTCTGCGCCTGATCGCCAAAGGATGATCCGGGCATGACGGCAACCCCCTCCTGTTCGAGCAGCGCCCAGGCAAACGCGTCGCCGTCGAGGCCGGTTCCGGAAACGTCGATCAAAATGAACATGCCGGCTTCCGGCGCGAAGACGTCGATGCCGGGCGCCGCGGCGAGTCCGGCCACGATCCGTGCGGCACGGGCTTTATAGGACTCGCGCATGCGGCGGGCGGTATCGATGTCATGCGACAGCGCATAGGCCGTCATGTCGGCGATGAAGGGCTGGGTGCCAAACAGCATCGTTTCCGAAACCGGCAGCAGCCGGTTGGCAAACTCGACGGGACCGACCGCCCAACCGCTGCGGAAACCCGGTGCGGCATGGGACTTGGAGATCGACGAGACGACGACGGTACGCTCGGCCAAATCCGGATTGTCGAAGGGCGAGGCGAAAACCGCGTCGAACACCAGTTCCTCATAGACCTCGTCGCAGACGATCCAGAGATCGTGACGGCGCGCGACTTCGCCGATCGCGGCAATTTCAGCGGCCGTCAACACGGCACCGGTCGGATTGTGCGGCGTGTTGAGCAAGAGCACCCGGCTTTCCGGCGTGATCGCCTTTTCAAGGTCGGCCGCCTGCATGTGGAAGCCGAATTCCGGCCTCAGCGGCACCAGCACCGGATGGGCGCCCGTGGAGCGGATCACGCCCTCGTAGGTGGCATAGAGCGGGTCGCCGACGAGCACGGCGTCGCCCGCTTCTGCCAGACCCAGCATGACGGCGAAGAGCGCCGTCTGGGTGCCGGGGAAGCACAGCACATTCTCGGCCGTAACGTCAGCGCGGCGACGGCGGTACTTTTCGGCAAGCGCGGCCACGACGGCGGACTCGCCGCGACCGTTGGAATAGCGATAGCGACCGGCATTCATTGACCGCTGGCATTCGTCGAGCAATGCGCGGTTCGGCGGAAGATCCGGCTCGCCGATGGTCAGTTCGATGATGTCGGCACCACTCGCCTTCAACTGGCGGGCACGAATATGCAGCGACCATTTTCCCGAACCAAGATCGGCAAGACGTTCGGTGATGGACGCGTAGCGCATGGTGCTTTCTCCCGTTTTCATGGTTTTGCAGTTCCGATCGACGTGCCGAGCAGCGCCTCGACCGAAGACATGGCGATGGCGACCAGTTCGCCCTCGCGAAAGAGATCGCCGGCAAGGCATCCCTCGACCCAGAGACCGTCGACCAGCCCGTTGATGGCGATGGCGAGCGCCCGGCAGGTTTCTGCATCGGCGGGCTTGCCCTTCGCAGCCAGGAAGTCGGCGAGCAGTTCCTGCAGCGTATTGCGGAAGGCGAGATAGCCTTCGCGGTGGATCTCGGCAAGCTCCGGATCGACGCGCACCTGACTGATGAAGGCGGCCCACAGCGAAATGCTGCGGCTGTCGGCCACCGGCTCGGTCAGGTTGATGGCGATGAAATCGCGAAGCCTCGTTTCCGGATCGCCCTCGACCTTGCTCGCCTTGTCGGTCAGCGAGGCAATGACGGCGCGATAGGCCTCGGCGACCATCTGATCTTTCGATTCGAAATAGTGGCGCACCAGCCCGGCGGTCACGCCGGCACGGATCGCGATCTGCCGAACCGTCGCGCCCTTGAGGCCGAATTCGGAGATGCAGTCGAGCGTCGCCTCGATCAGTTCCTGGCGGCGCTCGCCCTCCGGAGCGCGGTGAAAACTGCGCCTGTTCATGCCGCGGTCCGCCTGAAAAAATGCCCTGGCGCGGACGGCAATGGCATCGGCCGGAACGGGGGCATGGGCGGCTCCTTCGGGAATTCGAGACTGATGGCAGACGTCAAAAAATCGACGATGCTTGTTATTATACGCTTGAACAATAGCGGCACAAGTGCAACCATGCCGGCCAACAAAGACCCCGTGACAGGCCGAAGATGCCGCGCGGAAAACGACAGGGGAACTGTTCTCATGCTGACAGAAAAAGCTCGCAGAGCCGTTGGAGCGGCGCGTCGATGACGGATGCGGCCCAGGCAATCGCGGTCACTGACCTGCACAAGCGTTTCGGGCCATTGGAAGTGCTGAAGGGTGTTTCGCTGACGGCGAAGCAGGGCGACGTGATCGCCATTATCGGCGGCAGCGGCTCCGGCAAATCCACATTCCTGCGCTGTATCAACCTCCTGGAACTCCCGTCCGCCGGCAGCGTCAGCGTGCACGGCGAAAAGATCCGGATGAAGTCCGACGGGCGCGGCGGCCTGGTGCCGGAAGACCGCAAGCAGGTCCAGCGCATCCGCAGCCAGCTCGGCATGGTCTTCCAAAGCTTCAATCTCTGGCAGCACATGACCATCCTCGAAAACGTCATCGAGGCGCCGATCCATGTGCTCGGCACGCCGAAGGCCGAAGCGGTCGCCACTGCCGAAACGCTGCTCAAGCGCGTCGGCCTCTACGAGAAGCGCGACGCTTATCCCGCCTTTCTCTCCGGCGGCCAGCAGCAGCGCGCGGCGATCGCCCGCGCGCTCGCGATCCAGCCGCTCGTCATGCTCTTCGACGAACCAACCTCGGCGCTCGATCCCGAACTCGTCGGCGAAGTGCTTTCGGTCATCGGCGACCTCGCGCGCGAGAAGCGCACGATGGTCCTGGTGACCCACGAGATGAAGTTCGCGCGCGACGTCGCCAACCACATCGTCTTCCTCCACAACGGCGTGATCGAAGAACAGGGCCCGCCAGAGGCCATCTTCGGTTCGCCGAGATCGGAAAGGCTCAAGAAGTTCATCAGTTCCATTCACTGAATTCCTGAATGCTAAACAACCAAAAAGGGGAACAGCATGAAGAAGGCATTGAAAGTCCTGGCCGTAGCGGCGGCAATCGCCGTCAGCGGCGGTGTCGCGGCTTCCGCGGAAGCGCTTAAGGTCGGCGTCGCCGCCGAGCCCTACCCGCCGTTCACGGCGCCCGACGCCAGCGGCAAGTGGGAAGGCTGGGAAGTCGAGTTCATGAATGCGATGTGCGCCGAAGCGAAGCTCGAATGCGTGCTGACGCCGGTCGCGTGGGACGGCATCATCCCGGCGCTGACCTCGAAGAAGATCGACATGATCATCAGCTCGATGTCGATCACCGACGAGCGCCTGAAAACGATCGATTTCTCGGACAAGTACTACAACACGCCGACCGGCATCATCGGCACCAAAGGCGAAGACATCAAGCCGACCTCGGAGGGCCTGAACGGTAAGGCGCTCGGCGTCCAGGTCTCGACGGTCCACCAGGCCTATGCCGCCAAGCACTTCGCGCCGGCAGGCGTCGAGGTCAAGGAATACCAGACGCAGGATGAAGCCAACAACGACCTCGCCGCCGGCCGTCTCGACGCCGTCCAGGCGGACGCCATCGCGCTCAAGGCGTTTCTCGCGACCGACCAGGGCAAGGAATGCTGCGACTACAAGGGCGACGTCGCCGAAGACGTTGCCGTGATCGGCCCGGGTGTGGGCGTCGGCCTGCGCAAGGGCGAAACCGAACTCAAGGACAAGGTCAACGCCGCGATCAAGGCGATCCGTGACAACGGCACCTACGACACGTTCTCGAAGAAGTATTTCGACTTCGATATCTACGGCGAATAAGGCGCGATCGGCCGGCGATCAAAAAGCTACAGCGCTTTGCGTGTCTGACAGGGCACGCGGCGCTACGGCGACCGCCGGCCGGCGCCATCGGAGCTCGACGTATGGCTGCGGATTCCCTCGTCAATTGGGGCCTGCTCTCGCTTTCAGCACCCGGCTGGGGCGGCGTGTTGCTGCAAGGCTTCCTCAATTCCATCCAGATCGCCGTCGGCGGTTTCACCCTCGGCCTGGCGCTCGGCGTGGGCGGCGCCTTCGGCAAGCTCTATGGCGGCCCGGTCTTACGCGACTTGCTCGAGTGCTACACCACGATCGTCCGCGCCGTGCCGGAACTGGTGCTGATCCTGCTGCTCTACTATGCCGGCACCGACCTTCTCAATCAGGTGCTCGCGCTCTTTGCGATCGGCCCGGTCGACATCAGCGGCCTTATGGCCGGCATCTTCGTGATCGGCGTCGTCCAGGGCGCCTATTCGACCGAGGTACTACGCGGCGCGATCAAGGCGGTGCCCGCCGGGCAGATCGAGGCGGCGCGCGCCTATGGCATGTCACCGACCAAGGTCTTGCGCCGCATCACGCTGCCCGCGATGCTGCCCTATGCCATTCCCGGCCTTTCCAATCTCTGGCTGATCGCCACCAAGGACACGGCCCTTCTCGCCGTCGTCGGCTTCAGTGAGCTGACGCTGGTCACACGCCAGGCGGCCGGCACGACCAAGGCCTATCTCCTGTTCTTCCTTGCCGCCGGCGCGCTCTATCTGGCGCTGACGCTCATTTCCAACGTCTTTATCGGCATGATCGAACGCCATGCCCGACGCGGTTTTGCGGAGAGCCGATGACCGACGAAACCACCCACGCCGTTGCCTTCACGCCCGAAGACCTGCCGACGGCCAGGAGCTTCTTCCTGCCGCATCGCATCGTCATGATGCTGGTCTTCGCCGCCTTTGTCGTCGCCGTTGCCGTCTTCATGCGCTGGGACTGGCTGCCGCGTTACCTGCCGCGGCTCGGCTGGGGTATTCTCGTCAGCCTGGTGATGCTGTTCAGCACCGCTATCCTCGGCTTCCTGCTGGCGGTGCCGATCGGCCTCGTCCAGGTGACCGGCCCCTGGTTCCTGAAATTGCCGGCCAAGGCCTTCTGCACCGTGATCCGCGGGACGCCGCTCCTGTTGCAGCTCTGGCTGCTCTATTACGGGCTCGGCTCGTTGTTCCCGCAGTTTCCGGCGATCCGGCAATCCTTCCTCTGGCCCTATTTGCGCGAGGCCTGGCCCTATGGCGTGGCGGCGCTGACGATCTCGTTTGCCGCCTATGAGGGCGAGGTCATGCGTGGCGCCTTTGGCGGCGTTCCGCATGGCGAACTGGAGGCGGCCAAGGCCTATGGCATGGGCCGCTGGACGATGTTCCGCCGCATCTGGCTGCCGCGCGCCATCCATCGGGCGCTGCCGACGCTGAACGGCGAAACCGTGCTGCAGCTCAAATCGACGCCGCTCGTCGCCACCGTAACCGTCGTCGACGTCTATGCGGTCATCTCCAAGGTCAGGCAGGAAACCTTCCTCACCTACGAGCCGCTGCTTCTGCTGGCGCTCATCTACATGTGCCTCACCGGCATTCTGGTGGTGGCCTTCCGCACGTTTGAAAATCGCATCCCAACCCGCGGTGCCTGACATGAAGCTTTCGTCCTCGATCACCAATGCCGTGCCGGAACTGGTCGCCATCCGCCACGATCTCCATGCCCATCCGGAGCTTGGACTGGAGGAGAAGCGCACCTCGGCCTTCATCGCCAGACATCTGGAAAGCCTCGGCTACGAGGTGACGACGGGTCTCGCGCAAACCGGTGTCGTCGGCACGCTCCGCAACGGCACGGGCACCCGCTCCATCGGCATCCGCGCCGATATCGACGCGCTGCCGATCCTGGAAGAAACCGGCCTCGACTATGCCAGCAGGACCTCAGGGCTGATGCATGCCTGCGGCCACGACGGCCACACGACGATGCTGCTCGGCGCGGCGCGAGCACTTGCGGAACGGCGCAATTTCGACGGCACGATCCATCTGATCTTCCAGCCGGCCGAGGAGAATTTCGGCGGCGCCAAGATCATGATGGACGAGGGCCTGTTTGAGAAATTCCCCTGCGACGCCGTGTTCGCGCTTCACAACGAGCCGGGCCTGCCCTTCGGTCAGTTTGCCCTCCGGGAAGGCCCGATCATGGCGGCCGTCGACGAGGCGCGCATCACCGTGCACGGCCGCGGCGGCCATGGCGCGGAACCGCAGGAAACGGCCGATCCCATCGTCTGCGGTGCCTCGATCGTTATGGCCTTGCAGTCGATCGTCTCGCGCAACATCCATCCCATGGATCCCTCCGTCGTCACCGTCGGCGCCTTCCATGCAGGCTCGGCCAGCAACATCATCCCGGAGCGTGCCGAGATCGTCGTCGGCATCCGCTCCTTCGATCCCACTGTCCGCGATGAACTCGAACGGCGCATCCGCATGATCGCCGAAGCGCAGGCCACCAGCTTCGGCATGCGCGCGACAGTCGACTACCAGCGCAGTTACGACGCGACGATTAACCACAAGGCCGAGACCGATTTCGTGCGCGATCTCGCGGTCCGTTTTGCCGGGGCCGACAAGGTGATCGATCTCGCCCGTCCCTTCATGGGAAGCGAGGATTTCGCCTATATGCTGCAGGAGCGGCCGGGGAGCTATTTCTTCCTCGGCTCGAAGGTCAGCGACGACGACAAGCCGCTGCACCACCCGGGCTACAACTTCAACGACGACCTGCTGCCGATTGGCGCCGCCTTCTGGACCGAACTCGCGGAAGCCTATCTCCCGGTCCGCTGAGACGCACCCGTTCTCCGCCAATATGCCGCAGCGCAACATTGCCGCAGTGTGACAACGTGGCGAGCGCGCTGTCATTGACGTTTGGCAAATTTGGCTCAGATTCAATCATATGCTGAATAGCCGGTGCAACCCAAGGATTTGCCTCGGCCATAGGCTAGGAAAAGCCCTCTGATCGGAGCCCGATCAAGGACGATCATGCAGCAGCCAGAGCGCTAAGGCCTCGCGTTACGAGTAACGCGCGTTGCCGTATGTCTGAAAGGATTGCGCCCGTGTTTGAGAGTTTCGACGCGACCTTGCTCGCTCGTTTTCAGTTCGCCTTCACCGTTTCCTTCCACATCATCTTCCCTGCTTTTTCCATCGGGCTCGCGAGCTACCTCGCGGTACTGGGTTGTGGCTCCTGAAGAAGGACGAGGTCTATCTTGAGCTCTTCCACTTCTGGAAGACGATCTTTGCCGTCGCCTTCGGCATGGGTGTCGTCTCCGGCATCGTCATGTCCTATCAGTTCGGCACCAATTGGAGCGTCTTTTCCGACAAGGCCGGGCCGATCATCGGGCCGCTGATGGGCTATGAGGTGCTGACGGCCTTCTTCCTCGAAGCCGGCTTCCTCGGTGTCATGCTCTTCGGGCTCAACCGCGTCGGGCCGAAGCTGCATTTCTTCGCTACCCTCATGGTCGCCGCTGGCACGCTAATTTCGGCCACCTGGATCCTTTCGGCGAATTCCTGGATGCAGACGCCGGCCGGTTTCGCGATGAACGATGCGGGCCAGTTCATCCCGGTCGACTGGTGGAAGATCGTCTTCAACCCTTCCTTCCCCTATCGCCTCGTGCACATGGTGCTCGCCGCTTACCTCACGACCGCCTTCGTCGTCGGCGCCTGCGGCGCCTGGCACCTCATCCGCAGGACGGCGCCGCGCCGCGCACGAAAAATGTTCTCGATGGCGATGTGGATGGCGGCGATCGTCGCACCCATTCAGATCTTCGCCGGCGACATGCACGGCCTCAACACGCTGGAACATCAGCCGGCCAAGGTAATGGCGATGGAAGGCCACTATCAGAGCCATCCGGATGGCGCGCCGCTGATCCTCTTCGGCATTCCGAATTCGACGGATAAACGCGTCGACTATGCAATCGAGGTTCCAAAGCTCTCGAGCCTGATCCTGAAGCACGATCTCAACGCGCCGCTCGCCGGTCTCGACACGATCCCGGAGGAGCTTCACCCGCCGGTCAGCGTCGTGTTCTGGTCCTTCCGGGTGATGGTCGGCCTTGGCTTCGCCATGCTCGGCATCGGTCTCTGGTCGCTCTGGTGTCGCTATCGCGGCACGCTGGACAGCAATGTCTGGCTGCATCGTGCTGCGATCGTCATGGGGCCGGCCGGATTCGTCACCGTGCTTGCCGGCTGGGTCACCACCGAGGTCGGGCGACAACCCTACACGGTCTATGGTCACCTGCTGACGGCGAATTCGGTGGCGCCGATCGCGGCACCCGCGGTCGCCGCCTCGCTGATCGCCTTCATCGCCGTCTATTTCTTCGTCTTCGGCGCCGGCGCCTTCTACATCCTGAGACTGATGGCGCGCCTGCCGCGTGATCCCATGCCGGATCTCGACGAAGGGCCGTTGCGCAGTTCCGGCATCATGCCCGGTCTCGCCACCCATGGCGCCACGCACGCCAATATCCAGGGAGGTCGTCATGGAGTTTGATCTGCCGTTCATCTGGGCCGCCATCATCGCCTTTGCGGTGCTTGCCTATGTCATTCTCGACGGCTTCGACCTCGGCGTCGGCATCCTCTTCCCGTTCTTCCCGGAGAAGGACGACCGCGACGTGATGATGAATTCCGTCGCCCCGGTGTGGGACGGCAACGAAACCTGGCTGGTGCTCGGTGGCGGCGGCCTGATGGCGGTGTTTCCGCTGGCCTATGCGACAATCCTGCCGGCACTTTACGCCCCGATCATAGCCATGGTCATCGGCCTCATCTTCCGCGGCGTCGCCTTCGAATATCGCTGGCGCACCAGGCGCGCCGAATATCTCTGGAACTGGGCTTTCTCAGGCGGTTCGATGCTTGCCGCCTTCGCGCAGGGCATCACGCTCGGCGCGCTCGTCCAAGGCATCCCCGTCGAGAACCGCGCCTATGTCGGCGGCTGGTGGGACTGGCTGACGCCGTTCTCGATTATGACCGGCGTCGCCGTCGTCGTCGGCTACGCCCTGCTCGGCGCCACCTGGCTGGTCATGAAGACCCATGGCCGCCTCGCCGACCGCGCACGAGACCTCGCGCTCAAATGCTCGTTCGGCACCATCGCCGCCATGGGCATCGTCAGCCTGTGGACACCGTTCCTAGAACCGCAATATCTGGAGCGCTGGTTCGGCTTCCCGACGGCGATCTTCAGCGTCATCGTGCCGGCGCTCGTTCTCGGCTGCCTCTATGCACTGGTCACGGGCATCCGCAACCGGCACGACAGCCGACCCTTCATCGCAGCCCTCGGTCTCTTCGTGCTCGGCTATGCCGGCATCGGCATCAGCTTCTACCCCTATATGGTGCCGCCATCGCTGACGATCTGGGATGCAGCGGCGCCTGAGGAAAGCCTCTCCTTCCTGCTTACCGGCGCGCTCGTCCTGGTGCCCGTCATCCTCGCCTATACCGGCTATTCCTATTGGGTGTTCCGCGGCAAGGTCGATCCGGAGGAGGGTTACCATTGACTGATGAAACCGGAACCGGCCGCAAACTTCTCTGGTTCGTCGGCCTGTGGTGTGCCGGGGTGGCGGCGGTCGCCGTGGTCGGCCTCGCGATCAAGCTGATGATCGGTCCGTGATCGATTTCTAATGCTGGCGGAAAACCGCAGACAGTTTTCCTCGGCCCGCGCTAAAAAGCCTCGCTCAAGCTTGGCCGGCTAACTTCTCTCAACACGTCAGCAGGCGATCACCGCAGACGGAGACAGGACCGCACCCTCCTCCCCTGCCCAGAGATCGCCTGCTGAGGTGACCATCGTCACCGGTCGCTTGCTGCGACCCTGTTGCCCCTTCTCAGAGAGCTCGCCGTTTGTTAGCAGTGCGCCGCAAGAGCGCCCCGCTTGATTGAGCCGAGGGACGCTCGAACATCCTGAACGAACAGGAACAGCTGCGCTTCAGGCAATCGGACGAGACAGATGCAAAAGACCCCCGCGCAATGCACCACCATGGCCGACGTGCGTGCCGAGATCGACCGGCTCGACCAGGCACTGATGACGCTGTTTGCCGAGCGCTGGGGCTATATCGACCGGGCGGCCGAGATCAAACGGCCGCTGAAGTTGAGGGCCGATATTCCGGCGCGGGTGATGGAAGTGCGTGAGAACGCCCGCAAGAATGCTGCGCGCTTCAATCTCGACCCTGACTTCTACGAGGACATCTGGGCGCGGTTGATCGGCCATGCGATTGCCCATGAGCAGAAGCTGCTGGGCGAGACGGACGACGAATAATCGCCGCGCCTCTTCGGCCATGCATCCGGGCGTCAGCCGCCAAGAATATAACGCTGCAGGCGGTCCGCCGCTTCCTTCACCTGGGCCGGATCGCGCAGGAAACAGGCGCGCATGAACAGCGAGCCGCCATCGCCGAATGCGGTACCCGGCGCGAGGCCGACGCCGGTCTTGTCGACGATGTCGATCGCAGCGGCGCGGGAATCCGTGACACCGTCGATTTTGAGGAACGCATAGAGCGCCCCGTCCGGCTTCAGCGTTTCGACCCGGTTGGTGGCGATCAGTGCGTCGCAGAAGACGTCACGGTTGCTGGTCGCCTTGGCGACATTCGCGTCCAGGAAGGCATCGCCCTCGTCGAGCGCCACGACGGCGCCGCGCTGCATGAATTGGGCGACGCCTGACGTCGAATACTGCACCAGGTTCTCCAGCACCTGCCCCATCTCCGGCGGCGCGACGATCCAGCCCACCCGCCAGCCGGTCATCGACCAGTTCTTCGAGAAGGAGTTGACGAAGAGGATGCGGTCGCCCTCCTCCATAACGTCCAGGAAGGACGGCGCACGGGCGCCGGCATAATAATAGAGGGCGTAGATCTCGTCGGCGATGATCCAGAGGCCATGCTTGCGTGTCAGTGCCAGAATCGCCGCCAGCTCTTCCTTGCTCGCGGTCCAGCCCGTGGGGTTCGATGGCGTATTGATGAACAGCGCCCTGGTCTTCGGCCCGATCGCCGCTTGCAGCCGATCGAGATCGAGCTGCCACTTTCCGTGTTCAAAGCGCAGTTCGACGGAGACCGGGCGGACGCCGGAGAGATCGGCGGCCGCGGCAAAGTTCGGCCAGGCCGGCGTCAAGAGCACCATCTCGTCTCCCGGCGAAGCAATCGCCTCGATCGAGAGTTTGATCGCCTGCATGCCGGAGCCGACGATGTAGAAATGCTCCGGCGACAGCGCTTTGTGGAAGCGCCTCTGATAGTAGCGCGAAAGTGCTTCGCGCAGCGGCGGGATGCCGCGCTGCCAAGTGTAGAAGGTTTCGCCGGCGGAAAGCGCCTCGCGGGCCGCATCACTGATGAAGGCAGGCGTCGGCAGATCGCCTTCGCCGACCCAAAGCGGGATCAGGCCCTCGCGCCCACGGGCGTAGTTCACCACCTCGACGATGCCGCTTTCGGGCGCCGCAAGTGCGCGGGGGCTGATAGTGTTCAGGATGGTCATCGGCGGGCTCCGGACGCACAACGGTCCCGAGGCGGTCGCCCGAGAGCATCGTGAAAGATTCCAATGGATTAGAGCGGAAACCGGCCGCTCCAGGCTGTCCATTGCTTCTAGCCGCTTTCGCTTCTGCGATCACGCGACTTTATCTGACCGGTTTATCGATTTCTGTGATGTTTCGCGGCCTCGGCAAACCGAGGCCGCTACAAATGGCTCAGGCGCGCTGTTTCAACAGGTCGCGGATTTCGGAGAGGAGCTGAATGTCTTCCGGCGGCGGAGCAGCCGGTGCTGCTTCCTTCTGCTTTTCAAGCGACGAGCGCATGCGGTTCACGGCCTTGATCATCAGGAAGATGATCCAGGCGAGGATCAGGAAGTTGATGAGGACGGTGATGAAGTTGCCATAGGCAAAGACCGCGCCCTGCTGACGGGCAGCAGCGAGAGAGGTCGCCGTCACGTTGGCCGAGAGCGGCAGGAAGTAATTGGAGAAATCGAAACCGCCGCCGGTGAGCGCACCGACAATGGGCATCACGAGGTCTTCGACGACCGACGTCACGATCTTGTTGAAGGCGGCGCCGATGATGACACCGACCGCGAGATCCATCACGTTCCCGCGGGCAATAAACTCCTTGAACTCATTCAGCATACGTCTCTCCGTATTATCCCCGTTGAAAACGACCACCGGCGCTGTCCCGCGCTGCAACCGTTTACGGAAACTAAACCAAAGCGAGCAGCGAGAAAACCTTTCTTTGCCTTTGGTCAAGCCGCGCCCGCGAAAAGAAGGATCAAACTCCCTTCCGCATCCGGCAGACCATTTTCTCTTGCAGTGCCTTGGACTTAAGACTCATGCGCGGGGCAATTCTCAACCTCACGGACTTGGCCTATGCTTCCAGTCGGAGGAGTGAGGCATGCTTTCGGGTTCGGTCATCTTTGCCTCGGCCTTCGCCTATCTGCTGCTGCTGTTTGCAGTCGCGAGCTATGGCGACCGGCGGGCCAGGAGAAAAAGCGCTGCGCTGAAAGGCAGGCCGCTCGTCTATGCGCTCAGCCTTGCGATCTATTGCACGTCCTGGACCTATTTCGGCGGCATCGGGCTTGCGGCCGAGCGCGGGCTCGAGTTCACCGGCATCTACATCGGCCCCATCCTGATGTTCACGCTGGGCATGCCGCTGATCCGCAAGATCATCCGCCTTGCCAAGACCGAGAAGCTGACCTCCGTCGCCGACTTCATCGCCGCGCGCTACGGCAAGAACCCGGCGGTGGCGGCGATCGTCGCGCTGATCTCGCTGGTCGGCGCCATCCCCTATATCGCATTGCAGCTCAAGGCGATTTCGAGCTCCGTCGCAGCGATGATCGACACCAGTGACTATGGCATCGGCGCGGGGCAGAGTTTCATCGACCTGCCCCTGCTCGTGACCCTATTCCTCGCCTGCTTCGCCATCGTCTTCGGCACGCGCCATACGGACGCTACCGAACACCAGGATGGGCTGATCCTGGCGATCGCGATGGAATCGCTGGTCAAACTCGTCGCCCTCGTCACCGCCGGCTTCTACATCGTTTTCGTCATCTTCAACGGTCCGGCGCATCTCTGGTCACTGGCCACCGAGAGCCCGGCTGTGCAGTCGGCGCTTTCCTATGAGACCCCGACCGCCCGGTGGATCCTTTTGATCGTTACCTCCGCCTTTGCGATCATCATGCTGCCGCGGCAATTCCATGTGACCGTCGTGGAAAACCGAACCGACGGGGAACTGCGTACCGCCGGCATCCTCTTTCCGCTCTATCTGATCGGCATCAATCTCTTCGTGCTGCCGATCGCGATTGCCGGCATCCTCACCTTCTCGGGCTCCGGCAACGCGGATCTTTACCTTCTCACCCTGCCGCTCGCCAACGGCCTGCCGCTTCTGACGCTCATCACCTTCATCGGCGGCTTCTCGGCAGCGACGGCCATGGTCATCGTCGCCTCCGTGGCGCTGTCGATCATGATCTCGAACGACATCGTCATGCCGGTATTCCTGCGCCGCAATCTCAGCCAGCGTGGCGGCCTGCAGGAAGATCTCGCCGGGACGCTGCTCAACATCCGCCGCTCGGCGATCTTCGTCGTGCTGCTGCTTGGCTATGGCTACTACCGCTCCGCCGACATCAGCGCCGGGCTTGCGTCGCTCGGGCTCTTGTCCTTCGTCGCTATCTCCCAGATGGCGCCGGCCATGCTCGGCGGCCTCGTCTGGCGCCAGGCCAATGCGCGCGGCGCGATCACCGGCATGGTCTCCGGCTTCTTCGTCTGGGCCTATCTTTTGTTCCTGCCGAGCCTCGGCGGACCGGACAATTCCCAAGTCGCGGCAACGGTGCTGAGCTTCCTGCTGCCATTTACCGACCTGTTCTCGGGCCCTGGGGCCGATCCGCTGGTCAATGCCACGACGCTGAGCTTCCTCGTCAACTGCAGCGCCTATGTGCTGGCCTCGCTGACCCGGACGCCGAAGCCGATCGAGCGTTTCCAAGCCGGCATCTTCATCACCCGGCGGTCGCGCACCGAAGGCACCTTCCGCGGCCGCAAGACCAAGGTGACGGTGCGCGATCTCAAGGCGACGATCGGCCGCTACATGGGCACCGAGCGCATGCAGCGCTCCTTCCACACTTACGAACGCCAATCCGGCCGCTGGCTGGACGACAACGCGCCGGCGGACATGGCGGTCGTGCATTTTTCCGAGCAACTGCTCGGCAGCGCCATCGGCTCGTCCTCGGCGCGGCTCGTGCTCTCGCTCGTCCTGCAGCGCGGCGACGATACGTCATCCGACACGGCCTGGCTGCTCGATCAGGCAAGCGAGGCACTGCAATACAATCAGGACATGCTGCAGACCGCGCTCTCGCAGATGGACCAGGGCATTGCCGTCTTCGACAACGCCAACAACCTGATCATCTGGAACCGGCGCTTCCGCCAGTTGCTCGACCTGCCGGAAGCCGCCGGCCAGGTGGGCTTTCCGCTTGCCGATATCGTTTCGATCCTCACCAGGCGCGGCGATATCCGCAAGGACCAGGAAAAAGGATTGATCGCCAACTTCCTGACGCTCGACAAGCCCTTCCTGCTCGAACTTGGCAATGGCGAACGCATCATCGAAGTGCGCACCAACGCGATGCCCGACAAGGGCATCGTCACCACCTACACCGACATCACCCAGCGCGTTGCCGCCGACATGGCGCTGAAGCAGGCGAACGAGACGCTGGAACTGCGTGTTGCCGAGCGAACCGGCGAACTCACCCGCGTGAACCGGGAACTCGCCGAAGCCCGCGCAGCGGCGGAAGAGGCCAATATCGGCAAGACGCGGTTCTTCGCGGCCGCCGGCCACGATATCCTCCAACCGCTCAACGCCGCCCGCCTCTATTCGTCCTCGCTGGTCGAGCGACTTGGCGACTCCGACGACAGCACACTCGTCGAAAACATCGATTCCTCGCTCGAATCGGTCGAGGCCATTCTCGGTGCCGTGCTCGACATCTCTCGCCTCGACACCGGCGCGATGAAGCCGCGGCTGCAATCCGTACCGCTCAACGACCTGCTCCGCCGTATCGAGACCGACTTCGCCCCGATCGCGCGCGCCAAGGATCTCGAACTGGTGGTCATGCCGACCTCGCTCAGCGTGCGCAGCGATCCGAACCTGCTTCGCCGCGTGGTGCAGAACCTCGTTTCCAATGCGATCAAATACACGCTCACCGGCAAGGTGCTGGTCGGCGTGCGTAGGCATGGCGCGATGGCGACGATCGAGGTGCATGATTCCGGCATCGGCATCCCATCCTCCAAATTCCGCACCGTCTTCAAGGAATTCGCCCGGCTCGACGAAGGCGCGCGCACCGCTTCCGGTCTCGGCCTCGGCCTATCGATCGTCGACCGCATCTCGCGCGTGCTCAATCATCCGGTCAGCCTGCAATCGACGCCCGGCAAGGGCACCGGTTTCAAGGTGACCTTGCCGCTCGACGCAAGCGCCGGCGAACACGTCCCGGTCCGCGCGACCGTTGCCAACAAGGCGAGCGAGGCGCTCAACGGCCTGCGCGTGCTCTGCATCGACAACGAACCGCGCATCCTCGAGGGCATGAAAGTGCTGCTTTCGGGCTGGGGCTGCGCCGTTACGACGGCGGAATCGGTTGCCGCCTGCGCCGAGATAGTCGGACAGCCGGCCGAAAAGCCGCACGCGATCATCGCCGATTATCATCTCGACGACGGCACCGGCATCGAGGCGATCGCGAAAATCCGGCTTTCCGCCGGCGAAGCGATCCCGGCCTTGCTGGTGACGGCCGACCGTTCGCCGGAAGTGCGCGCCGCAGCCGAGCGCGACGGCATTTCGATCCAGAACAAACCGGTGCGGCCGGCGGCGATGCGGGCGTGGCTGACGCAGCTTTCGACGGCGGCGCGAGCGGCTGCGGAATAGACGGCTTCGGCGCCGTTGTGCACGCACGCAATCGAAGGACCGCCGTCCGCCCTGTTGACGCCTCAGGCGGCGGCGACGGTGCCGATCTTCGAAAGCTGGATCACCGCCTGGGTGCGGCTGTCGACATTGAGCTTCAGCAGGATCGCCGAGACATGGGCCTTGATGGTCGCCTCGGAGACGCCGAGCTCATAGGCGATCTGCTTGTTGAGCAGACCCTCGCCCAACATGCTGAGAACCCGTGACTGCTGCGGTGTCAGCGTCTGCAGCCGCTGGAGCAGATCGGCGACTTCCGGTTCGTATTCCTGGGCCTGGTCGTAACCGGCCGGCACGAAGACCTCACCGGCCATCACCTTCTCGATGCCCTCGCGGATCTCGTCGATACCGGCCGATTTCGACAGGAAACCGGAGGCGCCGAGGTCGAGCGCGCGGTGGATCGTCGCCGGGTCATCATGGCCGGAAACCACCATGACCGGCAGGCTCGGAAACTCGGCGCGAAGCGCAATCAGGCCGGAAAGGCCGCTGACACCGGGCATGGTCAGGTCCAGCAGCAGGAGATCGGCATCCGGACAATCGGCTGCGGCCTTGCGCGCGGCCGCGAAATCGCCCGCCTCGACGATGGAGGGCGCTGCCCCCTCCATGCCGCTCAGCGCCTGGCGCATGGCGCCCCGAAACAGCGGATGATCGTCCGCGATGATGATGGTCATGTCCGGCGTCATGTCGCTCCCTCCCAAGAGCCCAGTCTGCGACCCGCACGCCTCCACGCGCCGATCCGCATCCCGCATGGCCGATCCGGTCTCTCAGGTCTTCTGCGGCTCCGTCGCGGGGTCGCTGCCTTCGAGATCCTTCACGATATCCATGAACTTACGCATCATTCTTTCCATGATGCCCATTGTCCGGTCAATCTCTTCGTCGGTCGGAAGGTTCGGTTTCGCGATGCTTTCACCGGATTTGACCGCCTTTTCCAAGGTCTCCACCCGTTTGGTCAGGAGGTCGATCTCCAGTTCCAGCGCGGAGCGTTCGTCCGCTGCCATGCGGCAGACGAGTTCGCCGTTCCTTTCCTGGCAGAGCGACACTTCACCGGTTTGCGTATCGAGCCGGGCAATCCCGGTCTCGGATTTCTGCATGCTGTAGCGGCCGGGCGCCGGATCCTGCGCCAAGGCGATGCCGGCGGATGCCAGGCCGGCGCCGATCAGAAGTGCGACAGTAGCTTTTCTCATGACGTCCTCTCCGTTGCGGTCCTTGCCAGATGACGTCCGGCACATGAACGGGAAGAGCGAAATCGATCTTCACCACCGATTATGCGCGAATCGACGCCCTTCTGCGATGGACAATCGCCGATATTTGCGGCAAGGCCACGACAGACGATTACGAGGGCACAATGGGTTCCATCATCTACAAGATCGTTCCGGCCTCGCTGTGGCAGGAAGCCAAGCGTAGCGGACGCTTCGACGGCGCACCCGTCGACCTCGCCGACGGCTTCATCCATTTCTCCACCGCCGAACAGGCCGTGGAAACGGCAGCGCGGCATTTCGAGGGACAGGAAGGCCTGCTCTTGGTCGCGGTCGACGGCGACGCGCTCGGCGAAGAACTGGTCTACGAACCCTCGCGCGGCGGCGCCCTCTTCCCGCATCTCTATGCCCCTCTCTTCCTCTCCGCCGTGGTCTGGGAAAAACCCCTGCCGCTTGGCGCCGATGGCCTGCATATCTTCCCGGAACTTGACGCATGAATCCGCTTACCAATCTCGCCCGCCGCGGCCTCTTCCTGTTCGATCCCGAGACCGCGCACGGCTTGTCGATCAAGGCGCTGAGGTCCGGGCTCGTGCCGAGCTGTCCGGCCAAGGCCGACAAACGGCTTTCTCAGACGGTCGCCGGCATCGACTTCCCGAATCCGATCGGCATGGCGGCCGGCTATGACAAGAATGCCGAGGTGCCGGAGGCGCTCCTGAAGATCGGCTTCGGCTTCACCGAGATCGGCACCGTCACGCCGAAGCCGCAAGCCGGCAACGACAAGCCGCGCATCTTCCGACTGGTCGAGGACGAAGCCGTCATCAACCGCCTCGGCTTCAACAACGAGGGCCACGGCGCGGCGTTGGCACGGCTCAAGACCTGCTCGCGCGCGGCGCTGATCGGCGTCAATATTGGCGCCAACAAGGATAGCGCCGACCGTGTTGCCGACTATGTGAACGGCATTCACACCTTCTATTCCGTCGCCCGCTACTTCACCGCCAACATCTCCTCGCCGAACACGCCGGGCCTGCGCGACCTTCAGGCACGCGAGAGCCTCGCCGCTCTGCTGATCGCCGTGCTCACCGCCCGCGACGAGGAAGCCCGCAGCAGCAACCGCTACGTTCCGGTGTTCCTGAAGATCGCGCCCGACCTGACCGAGGAGGGCATGGACGACATTGCGGCCGAAGTTCTCGCCCACAATCTCGACGGCCTGATCGTCTCCAACACGACGCTGTCGCGCGACGGTCTGAAGGACCAGCATCAGGCGAAAGAAGCCGGCGGGCTCTCCGGCAAGCCGCTCTTCGAAAAATCGACAGCGGTCCTTGCCCGGATGCGCAAGCGCGTCGGGCCAAATCTGCCGATCATCGGGGTCGGCGGCGTCGGTTCGGCCGAGACTGCGGCGGAAAAAATCCGCGCCGGCGCCGATCTGGTCCAGCTCTATTCCTGCATGGTCTATGAAGGCCCTGCGCTGCCGGGCCGCATCGTGCGCGGCCTTTCCGATCTCTGCGACCGGGAGCGGCTCAGTTCGATCCGCGATATCCGCGACAGCCGTCTCGACTACTGGGCCGGCCGGAAAGTCTGACGCGCCTTTGTAGGAATTCTCGATAGCAGGAACAGGCCGCGCATCAGCAGGAAGAGGTTGAGGCCGGCCCAGAGCCCGTGATTGCCGAAGGCGGGCACCAACACGGCCAGCGCCGCGACGTAGCCGACGAAAGCCGCGACCATCATGTTGCGCATCTCGCGCGACCAGGTGGCACCGATGAAGACGCCGTCCATCAGGAAGGCGAGCGCGCCGGTCATCGCCGTCACCGCTGCCCAGGGCAGATATTCGTAGGCGACGGCGCGAACGTCGGTGGCCGTCGTCAGGAGATCGATGAGCCGGTCACCGAAGAGCAGGAAGGCCGCCGTCGTCAGGAGCGCGAGCCCCAGCGACCAGGCGGCCGTCAGCCACAAGGCGCGGTCGAAGGCGGGGCGATAGCGGGCGCCGATCGAGCGGCCGATCAACTGTTCGGCAGCATTGGCCAGGCCGTCGAGGTAATAGCCGGCGACCAGGAAGATCGTCATCAGCACCGCGTTTGCCGCAAGCGTCACCGGCCCGAAGGCGGTGCCGATGCGCGTCATCAGCGTGAACGCGGCGAGCAGAACGAAGGAGCGGATCATGATGTCGCGGTTGAGGCCGAAGAGCGGCTTCAAGCGTTCGCGATCGAAGATCAGCGCCCAGCTCGGTGCGTCCTCACGATCGAAGCGACCATAGACGATGGCAAAGCCGGCGAGAGCGCCGATCACCTCGCCGGTAACGGTTGCCAGCGCGACACCCATCACGCCCCAGCCGAGAACGAGGCCGAGCAGGATAGACAGGACGATGTTGACCCCGTTGATCAGCGTCTGCAGCATCAGACCGATCGTGCCTTCACCACGACCGAGCACGAAGCCGAGAATGGCATAGTTGGCAAGTGCGGCCGGCGCCGAAATGATTCGACAGAGAAAATAGGTGCTGGTTACGGCCGCCACCTCCGGCTCCGGCCCCATCAGCCAGAGACCGCCGGACAACAGCAGCGGCGAGATGAGAAGACTGACCGTGCCGCAAATGAACGCGATGGTCAGCGAGCGCCAGAACACCGCCTGCTGCTCGCGCCGGTCGCCACGGCCATAGGCCTGAGCGACGAGACCGGTGGTCGCGGCGCGCAGGAAATTGAAGGTGGTGAAGATCAGGTCGAACATCACGGCGCCAACCGCGAGCCCCGCAAGCAGCGTCGCCTGCCCCATGCGCCCGACGACGGCGGTATCGACGAGACCGAGCAAAGGCGTCGTCAGGAAGCCGAGCGTCATCGGCAGCGCAATCGCCAGGATCAGCCGATGAGTAACATGAAAGGCGCCGGCAGTGTCGCGCGGCATGGCGGAGGAAGCGGTCATCGAACGGTCCGGCGTGAGGGGAAGGTGGTGACCGTTGTAGGGAAAGTGCGTAGGCGGATGCAAGGTGCCATGTGTTGTTGATCCGCAAGGAGTGTCGGCGCCTGCGAAAGCCCCTCACCCTAGCCCTCTCCCCGCAGGCGGGGAGAGGGGACTTGGCAAACGCAACATTATGTCCCGGTCGCTATCGGCGCAGCTGTCCAGTCAGCAGTTGCTATGGACTAGAAAGGGCGCGGCAAGTCCCCTTCTCCCCGTCGTAACGGGGAGGTCCCGGCAGGGGTATGAGGGGCGGCCCGAGATGCAAACGCTTGTGAACGCAGGTCAGCCCGACAGCACCATCGCCCAGAAGGGGCGGTTGTCGGAGGCGGCGTTCTGGGCGACGGCTACGCCGAGGCCGCGATAGTTGCCGAGCATGTTTTCGAGATGCTTCGGCGACTTGTACCAGGCGTCATAGGCGCGTTCGGCATCGTCCTGGCCCATGGCGATGTTTTCGGCCGCCGGCAGGGTTACGCCCTGGCCCTTCATGCGATCGTAGAAACTGTCGTTCCAGCCGATGAGATGCTCCATCTTGCCGACCTTGGCCATGCGCACCGCCTGATTCATCGCTGCCAGCGAGGCCGCGTGGTCGGCCACGAGCTCGGTCAACCCCTTGCCCTTGCGCAGCTGGTTGACATAGCCGAGGCTTGCTTCGGTCTGGTCGCTGCCGGTGCCGCTTTCAGGCGTCAGCACCTTCGACGTCGTGCAGCCGGCCATCGCGCCGAGCGAAAGGATGACGGTTGCGCGCAGCAGGCCGCGGCGTTCGATCAGAAGAAACCGGTCCTGCATCATCAGCGCCGGTAGCTCAGAACACGCAGGATCACGAAGGCCGGCACGACGATCGCGGCACCCAGCAGCAGATAGTCGCCCACCCGGCCAAGCGCGGCAAAGCCGGTGTACCAGAGGTCGAGCAAGAAGTTGCGGACCGCGAAGTAGATATCGGTCGGATACCAGCCGAAGACGGTCATGACGAAGCCGACGAGGATCGACACCACGACGAGCTTGACCAGCACGCGCAGCGGCGTGTCACCCAAGAATCTGTTCATTCCGTCCGACATCCGCGAACTTCTCCTGTTTGTCTTCACATAAGCCGCGATCGGCAGCGTCGCAAGTCATTGGATCCGGCAGGCATGGCCCAAGCTTCCGTTTGCGCCAGATTCCGCTTGTGTTTTGCGGCTTCCGGCGTCAGAAGCGCTGATCGCAACCAATATCTCACATTGATGACGCTCAACCAGCTCTCCTCCGGCGACCTGATCGCCGACCGCCGCGCCGACTACGCAAAAATGCTTGCCGATGGCGGCGAGCCCGGAAGCGCGGCCGAACTCATGGCACAGGCGCTGGAACGGGCGCCGGACTGGGCAGCCGGCTGGTTTCGGCTGGCGGACTATGAGGAGAAATCGGGCCGGAAAGAGGCGGCAATCGACGCACTCAGAAAAACGCTGGAGCTCAGCCCCGAGGACATCTTTGGCGCTGGCCTCAAGCTGGCGCTTCTCGGCGCCGCCGCGATGCCGGAACAGCCGCCGAGCCTCTATGTCGAACGGCTCTTCGACGATTATGCCGACCGCTTCGACAAGGCGCTGGTGGAGAAGCTCGACTATACCGTGCCGCAGAAGCTCGTGGCGCTGATCCAAAGCCACACCGGAGGCCTCATCTTCGAGCATGTGACGGATCTCGGCTGCGGCACCGGCCTCTTCGGCGAACGCATCCGGGATCAGTCGCAATTTCTCGAAGGTTTCGACATCTCCATCAACATGCTCGCCAAGGCCGAGGCGAAATCCACCTATGATCGGCTGGCGCGCGCCGATCTTTCACTTCCGCCGGAGACCTCCGGCATCTTCGGCAACTTCGCTCCCGCCCGAGCCGATCTCGTCAGCGCCGCCGACGTTCTCATGTATCTCGGCAATCTCGACAGCGTCTTCGACATTACCGTCCGACTGCTTGCCGCCGACGGCTACTTCGCCTTTTCCGTCGAGGATGCGGGCGATGGCGTGGATTTCCTGCTGCGGCCCTCGCTACGCTATGCCCATAGCGAAGCCTATATCCGCGGCCTCTGCGCGGCGCATGGCCTGGATCTCAGGGCCATCGAGCGCACGGTCATCCGCATGGATGCCGGCGAACCGGTTTTCGGCATCCTGTTCCTCGCACGCAAGCCTGCGTAAAACGCAAGGCAGGGTCGCAAAAATAAGTCAGCATTACTGACATATTTTCTTGATTGTTGTTGTGCGTTGCAGCATTGCTATAGTCATCGCAATCGAGGTTTTGCCATGGCTCAGATCAGCAGCGTTTTCGGCCTCTGGAACACCAGCCCGACCCGGCACACGCCGGTCGAGGACCTGCAGGGAATCTTCACCGGCAGCCTGATCGCCGCCCTCGGCCTCTACTTCCTCGCAAGCGCCGGCTTCTTGACCGGCAGCACGGCGGGCGTCGCCTTCCTGCTGCACTACGCGTTCGGCATCAATTTTGGCCTGGCTTTCTTCCTGCTCAACCTGCCGTTCTTCTATCTCTCCTTGAAGCGGCTTGGTCCTGCCTTTACGGTCAAGACCTTCATTGCAATCGGCCTCACCTCGTTCCTCACCGACGTCCAGTCGCGCCTCTTCCAGATCGGCACGATCCAGCCTGCCTGGGCGGCATTGCTCGGCGGCCTGCTTCTCGGTTACGGCCTGCTGGCGCTCTATCGCCATCGCGCCAGCCTCGGCGGCGTCGGCATTCTCGGTATCTACCTGCAGGAGCGTTTCGGCATCCGCGCCGGTCTCGTGCAGCTTGCGATCGACATGGTCGTTCTCGTCGCCGCCTTCGGCGTGACGTCGCCTACCGTCGTCGCCTGGTCGGTGCTCGGCGCGGTCGTCTTGAACCTGTTCGTGGCCATCAACCACCGCGCCGATCGCTACATCGCGCTTTAAGAGCGTCGCGAGGACTAAGCGGCCTTTGCCGGCGCGTCGACCGGATGCTGGGAGCGGAAGCCGACGGCGATCCGGTTCCAGGTGTTGATCACGCCGATCGCGACCGTAATCTTGGTGATTTCGGCCTCGGTGAAATGTTCCTTCAACGGCTCGAAGTCTTCGTCCGGCGCACGCGTCTGGGCGATGTTGGTAAGTGCTTCGGTACAGGCGAGCACGGCGCGCTCGCGTGCATCGTAGATCGGCGATTCACGCCAGGTACAGATCAGGTGAATCCACTGCTCGCTGAGGCCGCTATGGCGCGCCTCCTTCACATGCATGTCGACGCAGTAGGCGCAGCCGTTTATCTGCGACGCCCGCAGCATGATCAGGTGGATGAGGCGAGGCTCCAGGCCGGAGTCCTTGACGACGTACTTGTCCAGCGCGGCAACGGCCCTGTACGCATCCGGGGCAGCTTCGACGAAATTGAACGCGGTTGCATGCACTTCTCCTTGGGTTGAAGAGAACTGCTGGGGTGGCAGCGATCTCAAGCGCCGATGGCTGACCGGCGTTCGTTGATCGCAAGGAACGCATTGGTTCTTGCGGCAATGCTGCCGTCATCCTTGGCGTTCAAATCATCCAGGATGCTGGCGATGGTCACGCGCCGGAGTTCGGCGCGATAGGCCTGCTCGGCCTTCAGCATATTGGTAGGAGTCAACTCGGTTACTGGTGGCCTCGCCTGCAGGCTTCTCTTTTGGTGGATTTGATCTACCTTTGTTCTCCGTGAACAGGATCGATTCCCCAGTGCTGCAGGGCGATGCCCTTACCCTGCCCGCCCCCTTTCTACGCTGGTTCGGCGAAAAGGGCTGGCGGCCGCGCGCCCACCAGCTCGAGCTGCTCGCACGCGCCGAGGCAGGCGAAAGCACGCTGCTGATCGCGCCGACGGGCGCCGGCAAGACGCTGGCCGGTTTCCTGCCGTCGCTCGTCGATCTCACCCGCCGCGGCAGGATCCCGCCCGGCTCCGCCTTCGTCGGCATTCACACGCTCTATATCTCACCCCTGAAGGCGCTTGCCGTCGACATCGAGCGCAACCTGATGAAGCCGGTCGGCGAAATGGGCCTGCCGGTCCGCATCGAAAACCGCACCGGCGACACGCCGACCGCCAAGCGGCAGCGGCAGAAGCTCAATCCACCGGACATCCTGCTGACGACACCGGAACAATTGGCGCTGTTGCTCGCCAATGGCGAGGCGACGCGTTTCTTTCGAGACCTGCGCTATGTCGTCTTCGACGAATTGCATTCGCTCGTCACCTCGAAGCGTGGCCATCTTCTGTCCCTCGGCCTCGCGCGGCTTCGCCGGCTGGCGCCGCGGCTGCAGACGATCGGGCTTTCGGCGACGGTCGCCGATCCCATGGATCTGCAGCGCTGGCTGGCGCCACAGGCGCCGGATAAGAACGACCATGCCGGCCTGGTCCTGGTCGAAGGCGGCGCCAAGCCGCAGATATCCATCCTCAAGACGGAGGAACACGTGCCCTGGGCGGGACACTCGGCGCGCTATGCCATCGCCGACGTCTACGCCGCGATCAAGGAGCACGGCACCACCCTGCTCTTCGTCAACACCCGCAGCCAGGCGGAGCTTCTGTTTCAGGAGCTCTGGACGATCAATGACGATAATCTGCCGATCACGCTGCATCACGGTTCGCTCGATGTCGCCCAACGCCGCAAGGTCGAGGCGGCGATGGCGGAGAACCGGCTGCGCGCCGTGGTCGCCACTTCGACGCTCGACCTCGGCATCGACTGGGGCGACGTCGATCTCGTCGTGCATGTCGGCGCACCAAAGGGCGCAAGCCGCCTTGCCCAGCGCATCGGCCGCGCCAACCACCGCATGGACGAACCGTCGAAGGCGATCCTGGTGCCGGCCAACCGCTTCGAGGTGATGGAATGCCAGGCGGCGCTCGACGCCAACTATATCGGCGCGCAGGACACGCCGCCGGTCGGCAAGGGCGCGCTCGACGTGCTTGCCCAGCATGTGCTCGGCATGGCCTGCGCCGCACCTTTCGACCCGCTGTCGCTTTACGACGAGATCACCACCGCCTCGCCCTATATGACGCTTGCCTGGGAGACCTTCGAACGGGTGATCGACTTCGTCGCGACCGGCGGCTACGCGCTGAAAACCTATGAGCGCTATGCCCGCATCCGCAAGACCAAGGACGGGCTCTATCGTGTCTCCAATCCGCTGGTGGCGCAGCAGTACCGGCTGAACGTCGGCACCATCGTCGAGTCGCCGATGCTGAACGTGCGTTTGGTCAAGCGCAATCAGCGCGGCTCGCTCGGCCGCGGCGGCATGTCGCTCGGCAAGGTCGAAGAGTATTTCCTCGAAATGCTCTCCCAAGGCGACACCTTCATGTTCTCCGGCAAGGTGCTGCGCTTCGAAGGCATCCGCGAGAACGAATGCCTCGTCAGCCAGGCCTTTACCTTTGACCCGAAGGTGCCGAGCTATGCCGGCGGCAAGTTTCCGCTCTCGACCTATTTAGCGCAGCAAGTGCGCAAGATGCTCGCCGACCCGGCACGCCGGGCAGCGCTGCCGGAACAGGTGCGCGACTGGCTGTCCCTGCAGAAGGACGCCTCGATGCTGCCGCGCGAGGACGAACTCCTGATCGAAACCTTCCCACGCGGCAGCCGCCACTACATGGTCGCCTATGCCTTCGAAGGACGACTGGCCCACCAGACGCTCGGCATGCTGCTCACCCGGCGCCTCGACCGCGCCGGGCTGAAGCCGCTCGGCTTCGTGGCAACGGACTACTCTCTGGCGGTCTGGGCGCTCGACGACCTCGGCGCCACCTTCGAGCTTCGCCGCGGCGCACTTGCCGAGCTCTTCGATGAGGACATGCTGGGCGACGACCTCGAGGCCTGGCTGAACGAATCCTTTCTCCTCAAACGCACCTTCCGCAATTGCGCCGTCATCGCCGGCCTGATCGACCAGCGTCATCCCGGCAAGGAAAAGACCGGCCGGCAGGTGACGGTTTCCGCCGACCTCATTTATGACGTACTGCACGCGCACGAGCCGGACCACCTGCTGCTCGAGGCGACCCGCAACGATGCGGCAACGGGCCTTTTGGACATCGCCCGGCTGGGGGATATGCTGAAGCGAATCAAGGGCCATATCACCCATCGACGGCTTGACCGGATCTCGCCATTGGCGGTGCCCGTGATGCTGGAGATCGGCAAGGAAATGGTTCAGGGCGAGGCCCAGGACTTCCTGCTTTCGGAGGCCGCCGACGACCTGATCAACGAGGCGATGGGCGTCGGACATGATGTGGATCGATAGGAAGATCGTTTTGAGAAACAGCAGTCTGTCGCGTTGGGCGGGTTACCCCCCTCTGGACGCTCTGTCGCGTCCGGCGGCATACCCCCCTCTGGCCTGCCGGCCATCTCCCCCACAAGGGGGGAGATTACGTGCAGCACGCTCCGCATACCAGTCTGGAGTCTCGCCAGCGGCACGAACCTCCCCCTTGGAGCGAGCGGCCAGCCACGAACCAATCTCCCCCCTTGTGGGGGAGATGGCCGGCAGGCCAGAGGGGGGTGTCACCGCGAGCAATTCTTACATCAGCATGGTGGCATGACCATGCACCGCCTCGCTCACACCCTATCGGCTCCGGCGACAGCCCCCCTCCTCCAGGCGCAGACGGTCATCAACGGCGTCGCGGCGATCTGCGATCCGCTCGGCGGTCTCTATCTGCCGGAGACGGGCACGCTCGTCGTTTCCGACCTTCACCTGGAAAAAGGCTCCGCCTTCGCCCGTCGCGGCATGCTGTTGCCGCCCTACGATACGCTTGCGACCCTGCGCGTTCTGGAGGCAGCGATCGCCCGTCACGACCCGAAGCTCGTCATCAGCCTCGGCGACAATTTTCACGATCGCGTCGGCTCGGCGGTGATGCCGGATACCTTCCGGCACATGATCGCGTCGATGGCACATGGACGCGAATGGGTCTGGATCAACGGCAATCACGACCCGGACGGCGCCTTTGGGCTCCCGGGCGCCTCGATGGACGAGCTCAGCCATGCGGGCCTCGTCTTCCGGCACGAGCCGAGGCGCGGCGAAGCCGTCGGCGAAATCGCCGGCCATCTGCACCCGGCAGCAACGGTGGTGAGACGCGACAGGGCCGTGCGCCGCGCCTGCTTTGCGACGGATGGCGCGCGCATGCTGATGCCCGCCTTCGGCGTCACGACCGGCGGGCTCGACCTCAGGCATCGGGCCATGACCGGCCTTTTCGATCGCAGCAAGCTTGTCGCCCATATGCTCGGGCGCGATCGGATCTATTCGGTCCGCTTTGCCAAGCTCGTTGCCTGACGTTTGAGGAAAGCCTGCGGTTGCGTCCGCACGCCGCCGCGGCCCTGGTCAGAACGCGTTGAAGGTCAGCGTCGTCAGCGAGCGCGAGATGCCCGGCACCGTGGCAATGTTGTCGTTGATGAACTTGCCGATGTCCTGGCCTTCTTCGATGTAGATCTTGATGATCAGGTCGTAGTCGCCGCTCGTCGAATACATTTCCGAAACGATTTCCTTGCGGTAGATCTCGTCAGCGACCTCGTAGGTCTTGCCGGGAGCGCACTGCAACTGGACAAAAATCGGTTTCATCGGGCTTCCTCTGCCTGTGTCGCGTCGCTTGCCGCCACAAGCGCAAGCACCGCTTTCTCGAACCCTGCGCCCTTCGGCGCGGCGCTTCAGATCAACATCTTAGGGATGTCCCGGTACTTTATCCCTGAAACATCCTGCTGCCCCTTCTTTAAACGCGCGCCGGGAAAAAGGAAACGCAAGGTCAGCTCCTGCCCCAAACTATTCCTTGCGGAAGATGAGGCTCGCACCCCAGCCGGTAACGACTGCAAGCAGCACGGCAACGAGGCCGTAGAAGAGTGGTTGCTGATGCGCAGCCTGGGTAATGAACTGTTCCAGGCCAGTCTTGACGACACGCAGCGGCAGCGCCTTGGCGGCAACGAAGACGCCATCGCGAAAGAGATAGGCGCGCACCACATGGACACCGTTCGGGACGTTGGCCGGCAGGCGCACCGAAGCCTTGAACAGGCTGGCACTGATGAACTGCACGCCGCCCGGATCGCGTTCATAGACGCCGCTCGACTCGCGGATGCGGCGGAAGGCGTTGCGGAACTCGCCGAGATTGCTGCCGTCGCCGACGAAGCCGAGCGGCACCAGCCGCATGTGATCGACGCCGATGCCCATATTGCCCATCTCGCCGGGCGGCGCGATCGTCTCGATGTCGCGCGTCGACGACAGCGAATAGGATTCCGGCACCAGTTCGAAGGTCATGGAACTGGTGTTCACCCAGATGCCGAAGACGCGCTCCTTCTTGCGCACTGTCGCATTGTCCTTCGGGCCTTCGAGGGTCACGATGATGTTGTACCTGCCCTGGGCCAGTAGCCCCTGGTCGAAGCCGTCGACAGCGCCGAAGATCGTCAGATCCGCGCCGCGAAAATCCGAGGTGATGGCGATCTCGTCGCTGGAGATGCCGATTTCCAGCTTTTCCGTCAGGTCGGCGTTTTCATCCTGAAGCGCGGCATCGGCCGGCGCCGCCAGGGCAAAGGCGAAAAGAACGAGGGCTGTGCGAGCGAAGCGGATCATCAGAAACCGAACCCCGCTGATACGACCGAATAGATGTCCTTCGGCGGGATGACGAGCTCGATCGCCAGACGAATGCCGACGGCAAGAACGAGGAGCGCCAGCAGCGCACGCAATTGTTCGCCGCGCAGCTTCTGGCCGACACGCACGCCATATTGCGCACCGATGACGCCGGCGATCATCAGGACGAAGGCGAGCACGATATCGACGGTATAGTTGGTCGATGCCTGGACGATGACCGTATAGGCCGAGACGAAGATGATCTGGAACAGCGAGGTGCCGACGACGACGTTGGTCGGGATGCGCAGCAGATAGATCATCGCCGGCACCATGATGAAGCCGCCGCCGACACCCATGACCGAGGTCAGGATACCGATGCAGAAGCCGAGGCCGACAACCGGAATGACGCTCAGATAGATCTTCGACTTCTTGAAGCGCATCTTCAGCGGCAGGCCGTGCACCCAGTTGTGCTGGCCGGGGCGACGCAAGGTCGTCGCTTGGTTCTTGGCGGCCTTGCGCATGGCGGCGATGCTCTCCCAGAGCATCAGGCCGCCGACGGTACCGAGCAGCACGACGTAAAGCAGCGAAATCACCAGATCGAGCTGGCCGAGGCGGCGCAGCAGCGAAAACAGCCAGACGCCGACCGTCGCTCCGGCAAGACCGCCGCATAGGAGCACCGTGCCGAGCTTGATGTCGATGGTGCCGCGCCGAAAATGCGTGATCGCGCCCGAGATCGACGAAGCCACCACCTGGTTGGCGCCGGTCGCCACCGCCACGACGGGCGGAATATTATAGAACATCAGGAGCGGCGTGATCAGGAAGCCGCCGCCGACGCCGAACATGCCGGAAAGAAAGCCGACGGCTGCGCCCATACCGAGAATGATGAGTATGTTCACCGACAACTCTGCGATGGGCAGATAGATCGTCACGCCGGGTCCTCGATATGCCAATGGCCCGCAAGGCGGGCAAACCGGTTAATGTGGCAAGCAACTCACCACGAATGAGGGATTATTCGAAAGGCCGGCACCTCTCCCGAGGGCGAGGCGGCCTCCGTCATGCACTCCTGCAGCGTTGCGCTCCACCAGGACGTGCCAAGGTCACGGTCGGACCTTGATTGCTGCATCAGTTCTTTCCTAGCCTGATTCCGATTAAGGAATTATGCAGCAGGCCTGACATTTCAACCTTTTCAGCCACATGGCAGAGGACTTCGCCACCCGCAACCCGTGTCGCCCGGCTCTGCGGCTTTATTACGGCGCAAGCCCAAGGTTCAGGAATTGCGCTTCAGCAATTCCTTGACCAGCTGTTCGGTGATTTCGCCCGTCGGTTCCTGGCCGACCGACTTCTGGAAGGCCTTGATGGCAGCCACGGTCTTCTTGCCCATCTGGCCGTCCGGCTTGCCGGCATCGAAACCGTTGTTGTTCAGGATTGCCTGGATGTTGCGGACCGCCTTGGTCATGTCGACGCTGGCGGTCTTGTTGGCCGGGCCAACCCAGGCATCCGGAACATCGACCGTGTTCGCCTTGGCGTCGACCGGCTGCGCCTTCCAGGCCTCGGCCTTTGCCTTGGCGCTTTCGAGCTGCTCAGGCTTCATCGCCTTGGCAACTTCGTCACGCTTGGCGGCGGCATCCATATCGCCTTCACGGGCGGCGGCCGAGAACCACTTGTAGGATTCGGTCAGGTCCTGCGGCACGCCGTTGCCCCGCGCATAGAGAACGGCGAGGTTGAACTGGCTGTCGCGAATACCGAGTTCGGCAGCCTTTGCGAACCACTTCGTTGCCTCGGCAAAGTTAGGCGAACCATCGCGGCCGCTCGCCAGCATCACCGCAAGGTTGTGCATGGCGCTGGCGTTGCCCTGGCCAGCGGCGGAAAGATAGAGCGCCTTGGCCTTCGCGGCGTCACGCGTTACGCCCATGCCTTTTTCATACATGCTTGCGAGACGGTACTGCGCAGGAACGACGCCGGCGTCTGCGGCGCGCTGATACCATTTGGCGGCTTCCGCCATGTTTTCAGGTACACTGCGGCCCTCGCTGAAGCGGGCGCCGATTTCGAAGAAGGCAAGCGGGTCGCCGCCCTTGGCGGCCGTCACCAGAGCCGCCGGGCCGAAACCCTCCGGCAGCACGATCTCGCTCGGTGCAGCCGTCGTCACCAGTGCCGTCACCGCCGCGCCATCGGCCGGCGAACTGACAACAGCAGCGCCATCGGCGGGTGCGTTGCCGACCGACGTCGGCTGGAATTCGGAGGCCGGCGAAGCAGTTTTCGTTTCTGCGGCCGGCACAAGCATCGGTGCTTTTTCTTCGGCCGGCGTCGCAATGGTGGTCGTCGGCACGGCGGTTGCCGGTACCGAGATCGAAGTTTCGGGTACCTTCGCTGGTGCTTCGACGGAATCGAGAGGCGCAGCGACAGCGGTCTCGGATGCCGTGACGGGGGTCGCAGCCGGGGTCACGGCCGCCGTCTGCGGCAGGAGGTCATCTACGATCTTGTTTTCGCGCGATTCCGGCACCGCCCGCTGCTCGATGATCGCCGCCGGCTCCACCGGTGCGGTCTCGTGCTTCTTCAGGATGTTGCTGACCAGCGGGTAGGACATGATTGCCAGCAGCACCGCACCGACGGCCATCAGGATCGGCCGGCGATGGCGAGCGAAAGCGCCGCCGATGACGGAGGTCTTGCCGCCTTGACCCACCCTGTTCAGGGTGTCGGCTTCTTCGACCGCGAGCTGGGCGGCACGGCGGGCGGCGGCGATGAAATCCGACTTGTCGCCATCGGCAGGCTGAACGCCCGCCTTGCTCATCTGGCCGGCACGCACGCGTTCCAGGATCTTCTTGACGTCGGGAACGCCGGAACCCGGCTCCAGGAGTTGATTGGCCTCTTCGGGCGCAAGCATTTCGGAGGGATCGATCGACGGCGTCGGCTCGACGATCTGCCGGGCCTGCTCCGGTGCCTGCTCGGACCGCTTGCCGGAGAAACGCCGGGTGAGACCGGCAATCAAGCCGGTGCGGGCTGCCGCGGCCGGTTCGCGCACGTCTTCGACTTCAACGGTCGAGACCTGCTGTTCATCGGCAAAAGCCGTTGCCGGCTCGCCGGTCTGCGCGGCCACAGCCTGATCTTCGGCCTGCAAGGCGCGGACGTTGCGCTGCAGATCCTCGTAACGGTCATCGAGATCGTTGCCGCCGAAGGGATCGTCGAATTCCGGCTGTGCGGCCGTGGACATCTGTGCAGGTTCGCGCCGCACCGGCGTTCCAGCCCGTGCCGGCATTGCCGGCTCGCGATTTTCGATGCGCTCCAGCTTGTCGGCGATCTGCACGAGGGTCTCGTGCAGCGCCTCGAAGGTGCGCGCCGTGCGCTCTTCGCTGGATCGGCTCAGGTCTTCGAGCGTGCGAAGATCCTCGGCAAGCGCCGAGATGGCGGCCAGATCTCCGCCGGCGCCTCGGGGAGAGCCGTTCTTGGCATAGGCTTCCATCACAGCTTCGGCCGCCTGGCGGGCAGCCTCGACGATGTATTCGTCGCTGGTCGAGAGGTAATCCTCGAGCGCACTCATGCGGTTTTCAAAATCGGCGGGCATTGCGCTTGCAGCGACATCGGCGCGCGGCTGGCTGACCAGCGTCGACAGATTGGCGATCTGCGCTTCGAGGTTCTGCAGGGCGGCGCGATCGTCGAACGGAGCAGCGTGGGTCTCTTCCAGACGCTGCGCGATGCCGACCAGCCGATCTTCCAGGCGGTCGAAGCGCGAGTCGGATGCCGGTTGTCCGCCATGGGCATCAAGTTCGTCGATCCGGCGTGCCAGATAGTCGAGCCGTTCGGCCAGTGCGTCGTTGACGCTGCCCTGATCCAGGGCCTCGATCTTGCGCGAAATGTCCGACAGGTAATCGCCGAGATCCGCCTGCGCGGTCCTGTTGCTGCGCTCCATCAGCAGCGAAAGCTGGTCGAGACGTTCCTCCAGCCGGGCGGCAGCCTTTTCGCTGGCGAGGTCCTCGACCCGGGCCGTCAAGGCCTCCAGGCGTGCGCCGAGCCCGGAATCGTTCGGGCGCGACAGGTTGTCGATCTGGCGCGAAAGGTCGCCGAGCCGGCTCTCCAGCCGATTGACGAAGCCACCGTCGAGACCGGTCGTCGTGCGGCTGTTGGCAGCGATGGCGCGGCTGATTTCGTCGAGCCGGCTGTCGAGATCGGCAAACTGCGAGACGAGACGACGGTCGTCGGGCTGGATCTGGCGGCCCAGCATTTCGATCGCCTGGGCAACGGCGATCAGCTTGTCTTCCAGCGCGTCGACGGCGGAGCTGTTCTTCAGCGAGCCGATCTGCGACTTGATCTCGTCCAGCCGATAGGCAAGCGCCACCAGTTCGTCGTCACGGTTCTGGTCAAACGCGATCAACCGGTCCTCGACGCCGTTCCAGCGGCTCTCCATGCGGCGCATGCTGTCTTCACGCGCCAGGCCGTCGATCATGGCGCGCAGTTCGTCGAAGTCGCCGCGCAGCGCGTCGGCCTGGGCCGGGGAGGCCTGACGGCCGAGCTGCTGGATGCTGTCGGCGAGGCGCTGCATGTCGCCGCGCACGTCTTCGGCGAAGCTGTGATCCTGCGCCTGGGCCTTGATGCCGCGAATTTCGGACCGCAGCGAATTCATCTCGCGCGTCAGCCCGTCGGTGATGTCGCGCTTGAGATCCTGGCGCAGACCGACCAGCGCTTCGGCAATGTCGTTGACGGCCGACGACGGACGCTGCGGCTGGCTGTGAAGCGGTTGCCGGCTCGGCTCGTCGATGAAGCGGTCGGAGACCGTGCGCTCAGGGGTATAACGTTCCGGCTCGCGCTGCGGCAGCCGGTCGCGAAGGGAGGGGCGCTCGCGCGAAGCGCTGAGGCTGCGCTGGCGCTGCATGATTTCGGCGACGGCGTCGCGGGGCGTTACCGGTTCTCTGGCTGATTCGCGGGCCGGCAGGCGCTCGCGCTCGGGCGGCCTCGGCGCCGCGTCGCGGGCCGCGCCGCTCATCAGGCCTTCGATCCGCGCCTCGAGTCCTTCGATGGTGCGGTTCAAGGCGTCAAGCGACGGCCGCTCGCCATAGGACTGGCTGCCTGCGCGCTGAGGATTTGATCGCGATCCATTCATGGTGTTCTTCGCCCCTGTCGTCGGCCATCTCGAAAGTCGTCACGGAAGAAAACAGCTTTCTTCACCCCTGTGGCGCTTCCGACGTGGGCAAAGCTACAACGACACGACGCCAGGACTCGTTGCAGCTTCGACCATCTCAACACGCACCTTTCATGAAACGTGGTAAACAAGCCGTTAATCTGCCCCGATTTTTTAACGATTTGGCAGGATCGGCCGCGAGCGCGGGTCTCCGCCCCGCTTTCCGCTCCCCCGGTGCTCGCGACGAAACTTCGCAACCCGCAATTTTTGACGTTTACGCAAACGTCAAAATTTTGTAGCATCCCACCAACGATGCGAGACCGCCTAGGGCATCCCGCTTTCACGTGCCATCACTGGAAGCGGAAAGATGCTCTAGAATCAAAGTGCTAGGGCGTCCCTTCCACGTTCGCCCGAACGCACGGCGCCCTAGAGGAGGGCGGCGCATCCGGCATCTGCAACCGGGCGTCGACGACGAGACGCCCGAAGCACCAAAGGCGAGGAAAGAATGCCCATCTACAAGGCTCCAGTCGACGACACCCTTTTCATCCTGAACGACGTGCTCGGCATCGAACGCTACAACAACCTTCCGGGCTTCGCCGACGCGACGCCCGACATGATCGAAGCGATCGTCGGTGAAGCCGCCAAGCTCGCCGAAGAGGTGCTGTTCCCGATCAATCTCTCCGGCGACCAGGAAGGCTGCAAGCGCCACGACGACGCATCGGTCAGCGTGCCGAAGGGGTTCAAGGAAGCCTTCGATCTCTACCGTGAAGGCGGCTGGCTCGGCCTTGCCGTTCCCGAGGAATTCGGCGGCCAGGGCCTGCCCTATACGCTGCACACCGCCGTCGGAGAATACATGTCCTCGGCCAACATGGCTCTGACCATGTATCCGGGCCTCACCCAGGGCGCGATCGCCGCGATCCTCGTTCACGGTTCGGACGAACAGAAGCAGGCCTATCTGCCGAAGATGGTAGCCGGCACCTGGACCGGCACGATGAACCTGACCGAACCGCATTGCGGCACCGACCTCGGCCTGCTGCGCACCAAGGCAGTGCCCGCCGGCAACGGCACCTACAAGATTTCCGGCCAGAAGATCTTCATCTCCGCCGGCGAACACGACATGTCGGAAAACATCATCCACCTGGTGCTTGCCCGCATCGAGGGCGCACCGGAAGGCGTGAAGGGCATCTCGCTGTTCATCGTGCCGAAGTTCAAGCTGAATGCCGACGGCGAACCGGGTGAACGCAACGGCGTTTCCTGCGGCGCGATCGAACACAAGATGGGCATCCACGGCAACGCCACCTGCGTCATGAACTATGACGAAGCCGAGGGCTATCTGATCGGCGCAGAGAACAAGGGCCTCAACGCCATGTTCGTGATGATGAACGAGGCCCGCCTCGGCGTCGGCATGCAGGGCCTCTCGATCGCGGAAGTCGCCTACCAGAACGCCGCCAACTATGCCCGCGACCGCATCCAGGGCCGCTCGCTTTCCGGCCCGAAGGCGCCGGACAAGAAGGCCGACCCGATCATCGTGCATCCGGACGTCCGCCGCACGCTGATGACGATCAAGGCCTTCAACGAAGCCGGCCGCGCCTTCACGCTGTGGACCGCGCTGAAGTCCGACATCGCCCACCGTTCCGACAACGAGACCGATCGCCAGACGGCCGATGACATCCTCGGTCTGATGACGCCGATCCTGAAGGGGGTCCTGACCGACAAGGGCTTCGACCACGCCGTCATGGCGCAGCAGATGTTCGGCGGCCACGGCTACATCGAAGAACACGGCATGAGCCAGTATGTCCGCGATGCCCGTATCGCCATGATCTACGAAGGCGCCAACGGCATCCAGGCGCTCGACCTCGTCGGCCGCAAGCTGGCCTTGAACGGCGGCCGTGCGGTCATGGCGCTGTTCAAGGAGATCGGCGACTTCTGCGAGGAAAACCGCAGCAACGAGAAGCTCTCCGCCTATACCAAGGCGCTGAAGAAGGGCCTCAACGACCTGCAGGCCGCCACCATGTGGTTCATGCAGAACGCCATGGCCAAGCCCGACAATGCCGGCGCCGGCTCGACCGACTACATGCACCTCTTCGGCCTCGTCGTGCTTGGCTACATGTGGGCGAAGATCGCCAAGACCGCGCAGGAAAAACTTGCCTCTGGCGAAACGGCGCGCGCAGACTATCTGAAGAACAAGCTGATCACCGCGACCTTCTTCATGGAAAGGATCCTGCCGGAAACGGCCCTGCGCAAAGCCCGCATCGAAACCGGTGCCGACACGCTGATGGCGCTCGACGCGGCCGCTTTCTAATCTCGCCGCGGACTCGATCTAAAATGTTTTGACTGGCGGCACTTCCGGTGCTGCCGAAAGGGAGATGAGACATGACGAAAGTCTTCGTTTACGACCACGTGCGCACGCCGCGCGGCCGTGGCAAGAAGGACGGATCGCTGCACGAAGTGCCCTCCGTGCGCCTCGCCGCCAAGATGCTGGAAGCGGTGCGTGACCGCAACGACCTCGATACGTCGACCGTGGACGACATCATCATGGGCTGCGTCGATCCGGTGATGGATGCCGGTTCGGTGATCCCGAAGGCCGCCGCCTTCGAAGCCGGCTATTCGACCCGCGCCCCCGGCATGCAGATCTCGCGCTTTTGCGCCTCCGGTCTCGACGCCGTCAACTTCGGCGCTGCCAAGATCGCCCAGGGTGCCGACGACATCGTCATTGCCGGTGGCGTCGAGAGCATGTCGCGCGTCGGCCTGGGCATGTCCGGCGGTTCCTGGTTCATGGACCCCTCGGTCAACCTGCCGGCCTATTTCATGCCGCAGGGCGTTTCCGCCGATCTGATCGCCACCAAATACGGCTTCAGCCGCGACGACGTCGATGCCTATGCAGTGGAGAGCCAGAAACGCGCCGCGCATTCCTGGGAAAAGGGTTACTTCAATAAGTCCGTCGTGCCGGTCAAGGATCAGAACGGCCTGACGATCCTCGACCGTGACGAGCACATGCGTCCCGGCACCGACATGCAGGCGCTCGCCGCGCTCAACCCGTCGTTCCAGATGCCGGGCGAGATGGGCGGCTTCGAGGCCGTCGCCATCCAGGCGCATCCGGAAATCGAGAAGATCAACTACGTGCACCATGCCGGCAACTCCTCCGGCATCGTCGACGGTGCCGCAGCCGTGCTGCTCGGCTCCAAGGCCGGCGGCGAGAGCATGGGCCTGAAGCCTCGCGCCCGCATCCGCGCCTTCGCCAATATCGGCTCCGACCCGGCGCTGATGCTGACCGGCCCGGTCGACGTCACCGAAAAGCTTCTGAAGCGCGCCGACATGAAACTGTCGGACATCGATCTCTTTGAGCTCAACGAAGCCTTCGCCGCAGTCGTGCTGCGCTACATGCAGGCCTTCGACATCCCGCACGACAAGATCAACGTCAACGGCGGCGCGATCGCCATGGGCCATCCGCTCGGCGCCACCGGCGCGATGATCCTCGGCACCGTGCTCGACGAACTGGAACGCCGCGATCTCAACACCGCGCTCGTGACACTGTGCATCGGCGCCGGCATGGGCACGGCCACGGTCATCGAAAGGGTCTGACGATGGACGGGATGCGCCGCACGCTTCTCGGACTGATGGGCCTGGGGCTGCTTGCAGCCGCCGGCTGCGTCTCCGACGAGGAAGAGGGCGGCGATAGCTTCACGCTCACCGGTGCGATCACCAATGTCGCCAGCGGACCGGTTCCGGCCGGCACCGTCGCCATAAGGCTCGAGGACCAGGGCGTGGCAGACGCCGCCGCCAAGCTGATCGCCGAGACATCGGTCGTCAGCGACGGCAAGGCAAACCGCGTACCCTTCGTGCTGCAGGTGCCGAGGCCCGAGCTCGACAAGGCCGTCGACGCGGGCTTCACCATCCGCGTCGAGCGCGACGGGCGGCTGATCGCCACCAACACCAGCAAACAACGTTACAGCGGCGGATCGAACATCTCGCTGCACATCGAACCCATTCTCTACTGAGGGGGAGAACCATGACGCAATACACCAATTTCAAGATCGAGACCGACGCCGACGGCATCGCGCTCGTCACCTGGGACATGCCTGAGAAGTCGATGAACGTCTTCACTCAGGAGGTAATGGAAGAGCTGAACGCCATCGTCGACGCAACCACCGCCGACGCTGCGGTCAAGGGCGTCGTCTTCACGTCCGGCAAGTCGAGCTTCTCCGGCGGCGCGGACCTGTCGATGATCAAGTCGATGTTCACCTTCCAGCAGGAGGAGAAGAAGAAGGATCCGGATAACGCCGCCCAGAAGCTCTTCGACCTGGTCGGCCGCATGACCGGGCTCTTCCGCAAGCTCGAAACCTCGGGCAAGCCTTGGGTCTCGGCGATCAACGGCACCTGCATGGGCGGCGCCTTCGAGCTGTCGCTCGCCTGCCACGGCCGCGTCGCATCCAATTCGAAATCGGTGAAGATCGCACTGCCGGAAGTCAAGGTCGGCATCTTCCCGGGCGCCGGCGGCACCCAGCGCGTGCCGCGCCTCACCAACGCGCAGGATGCGCTGCAAATGATGACGACAGGCTCGTCGCTGACGGCGGCGCGCGCCAAGGCGCTCGGCCTCGTGCACGAAGTCGTCGACGCCGACAAGCTGGTCGACGCCGCCAAGGCGATGATCAAGAACGGCCTGAAGCCGGTGCAGCCCTGGGACGAGAAGGGCTACAAGGTTCCGGGCGGCGGCATCTGGACGCCGGCTTCGGCACAGCTCTGGCCGGCTGCCTCCGGCATTCTGCGCCGCGAGACCTACGGCAACTATCCGGGCGCCATCGCCATCCTGAAATGCGTCTATGAAGGCCTGCAGGTGCCGTTCGATACGGCGCTCAAGATCGAGCAGCGCTACTTCACCGAGATTCTTCAGACGACCGAAGCCTTCTCGATGATCCGCTCGCTGTTCGTCTCGATGCAGGAGCTCGGCAAGGGCGCCCGCCGGCCGGCCGGCGTGCCGAAGTCGGAGTTCAAGCATGTGGGCGTGGTCGGCGCCGGCTTCATGGGCGCCTCGATCGCCTATGTGACGGCCGCCGCCGGCATCCCCGTCACGCTGATCGACCGCGACATGGAAGCGGCCGAAAAGGGCAAGGCCCACTCGGAGGGCCTGGTCAAGGATTCGATCGGCAAGGGCCGTCTGACCAAGGAAGAAGGCGAAGCGCTGCTTGCCCGCATCACGCCGTCGGCCGACTACAACGACCTCAAGAGCGCCGGCCTCGTCGTCGAGGCGGTGTTCGAGGATCGCCAGGTCAAGAAGGACGTGATCGAGAAGGTGGAAGCGGTGATCGCCGAAGACGCGATCTTTGCCTCCAACACCTCGACGCTGCCGATCACCGGCCTTGCCAAGAACTCCAAGCGCCCCGGCCAGTTCATCGGCATCCATTTCTTCTCGCCGGTCGAGAAGATGATGCTGACGGAAGTGATCCTCGGCAAGGAAACCGGCGACAAGGCGCTCGCCACGGCGCTCGACTATGTCGCCGCGATCAAGAAGACGCCGATCGTCGTCAACGACACCCGCGGCTTCTACGTCAATCGCTGCGTCTTCCGTTACATCCACGAAGCCTATGACATGCTGATCGAAGGCGTGCCGCCGGCGATGATCGAGAATGCCGCCAAGATGGCCGGCATGCCGGTTGGTCCGCTGTCGCTCAACGACGAGGTGGCGATCGATCTCAGCCAGAAGATCCTGAAGGCCACCGTCGCCGACCTTGGCGAAAAGGCCGTCGATCCCAAGCACATGGCGCTGATCAACAAGATGGTCGACGAGCTCGACCGTCGCGGCCGCAAGAACGGCAAAGGCTTCTACGAGTACCCGGCGAAGCCCGCCAAGAAGTACCTGTGGCCGGAGCTGAAGACGCTCTATCCGCAGAAGGACGCCGACAAGATCGATGTCGAGGTACTGAAGCAGCGCTTCCTGGCGACGATCGCACTCGAAGCCGCCCGCACCATGGAAGAAGGCATCGTCACCGACCCGCGCGAAGCGGATGTCGGCTCGATCCTCGGCTTCGGCTTCGCGCCCTATACCGGCGGTACGCTCTCCTACATCGACGGCATGGGCGTAAAGGCCTTCGTCAAGATGTGCGAGAAGCTTGCCAAGGACTATGGCGACCATTTCAAGCCGACGGCGCTCCTGAAGGAGATGGCCGAACGCAGCGAGACCTTCTACGGCCGCTTCGACCCCTATGGCGAGAAGAAGCAGGCGGCGTAAGCCAAGCTCACCGAAGGAAGCAGGCCCCCTCGCGGGGCCTGCTTTCGTTTCAGGCCTCGGCTTTCCCGCCTGACATGCGTCGTTGCTTACGTCCGTCCAGGCGAAGGTCTCCGCATCTACGAGGAAACGGTGGAGCGCCGCTACACGACCTCTGAGGCGGTCTGATCCACAGTACGTCCGTCTAGGGATGCACCGGCGCGACGGTGCGCCAGGCGTTCGCCGACGATGATCAGCAGGCCGGCCGCGAAGATCAGGCCGGCGCCGGCAAAGACGTTGACGGCCGGGACGTCACCCCAGATCAGGAAGCCCAAGCCGAAGGCCCAGACGAGTGAGGTGTATTCGAAGGGCGCGATGACCGAGATCGGCGCCCGGCGCATGCCCTCGAACAGCGCGAACTGGCCAATGCCGGCAATGACGCCGGTGCCCGCCATCAGGGCGACGTCGAAGAGCGCCGGCGGCGTCCAGAAGAAGCCGACGGCAAGCCCGGTCATCGCGATGAAGAAGACGTTGGAGATGGTCATCTGCACCAAGGTCGTTTCCTGGAGCGCGGTCTTGCGCAGCATGACGGTGCCGATCGCCCAGAAGACGGCGGCGGTGAGCGCCAGGAACACGGGCAGCGACAGCTTCATGCCGGTGCCGAGCGGATCACAGGCGATGAGCACGCCGACGAAGCCGACGAAAACGGCGAACCAGCGGATCGGCGGCACGTCTTCCTTCAGCATCGGCACGGCGAGCAGGGTCACGATGATCGGCGCGGCATAGTAGAGCGTCGTCATCTCCGCGAGGCCGAGATCGCGCGCCGCGTTGAAATAGGAGAGCCAGGCGGCGAGCAGCAGCAGGTTGCGCACGAAGAGCGGCTTGATCACCGGGGACGCGACGGCGCTGCGCACCAGCTTGCCGCGGCCAATGACCAGGCAAAGCACGAGGATGGTGATGCTGCGGGTAAACAGGATCTGCCAGACCGAATAGCCGACGACGAGCCATTTGACCGACGCATCCTGCAACGAGAACAGGAAATAGGAAAACGTCGTCATGACGATGCCTGACAGGACGGTCTTGTTCATGGAAGCCTCGATCGCGCCGGCGGGAAGAAGAGCGGCAGCGACGGTCTGATAGCGCGACCGGGATACACGCGGAAGGGGTGTTTCGCGACCGGTTGTGGCGATTTCTTGGGATGGTTTCCTGGAAGGATCGGAGCGCGCTTGATGGAGATCAAGACCGGGCGCTTGCGCGGTTGCTACAAGACGGCGATAACGGCCACGAAACCAGGTCCAACGATATGCAACCGCTCGCCTTTGCCCTTGCCGCCCTGATCCTGCTCGCAACGCCGGGGCCGACAAACACACTGCTCTGGCTCTCCGGCGCCTCAGTCGGGCTCCGCCGTTCGCTGCCGTTGCTGATCGGCGAGCTCGGCGGCTATCTCGCCGTCATCATTCCGGCCGTGGCGCTTCTGGCGCCATTCCTCGCCGCCCATCCGCAGCTCGGCCTTGCGCTCAGGCTCGTCGCCGCCTGCTGGGTTCTCTACCTCGCCTATGCGCTCTGGACCACCGATGCCGAGCGCAGCGAAGGTGTCGTCATCTCCATCCGTCAGGTCTTCGTCACGACGCTGCTCAATCCGAAGGCGCTGATCGTCGCGCTGGTGCTGCTGCCGCAAACCGGACTGGCAGCCATCTGGCCCTGGATCGCGGGCTTCTCACTGCTGGTCGTCACCGTCGGCGCGAGCTGGATCGGCGCCGGCGCCATGCTGGTACAGATGTCGAAAGGTTTGTCGGCATCACATCTGCCGCGCCGGATTGCCGCCGTCTGCCTCACGTTCTTTTCCATGGGAATTGCCGGCAGCGCGATCGCGGCCATGCATTGAAGCATCAACGGAAGACCGGATCGCGCTTCAGGAATACCTCAGTTTCCCTGCGAGAACCTGACAGCCGTCAGGCCGCCGCAGCCGTCTCGCCGACTTCCTTGGCCAGCGCGTCGATCAACCGTTCCCAGCCCTCACGTCGTATTCGAGTTTGTCGAGCCCATCGAGGAAGGCGGCCTGCTCGGTAAAGACAAGGCGCGATCCACGACCCTCAGGCCCGATATCGACCGTGGCGATGGAGGCGGAAATCCTCCTGTCGTTCTCTGTCATCGCATAGGTGAAGATGATCCGGCGGTTCTCGACGATGTCGAGATAGACAGTGTCGTCGCAGTAGATCGTCTCGTCGTCCTGGCTGAAGCGACCGCTTTCGCGGCCGCCGACACGGAGGTCGTGGCTGAATTCGGCCACCGGCCAGCCGTCAGCAGTGACGAACCAACGTTCCTTTGCAGCCGGCTCGGAGAACGCCCTGAACACCTGCTCCGGCGTCGCCTTGAAGCTGCGCTCGATGGTAAAGCTCGAATGTTCAATCGATCGGTCGGTCATGTTCCTCGTCTCCTCTGAGCCGGTAATCGGTGACGGCCTCGTCTAACTGATTTAATTTTAAAACCGCTATAATTTTGAAAGCAGTTGCACAGTAGCCACACTGATGCGATAATGCAAGCGGTCTTGAAGAGGTGCCAATGAAGGACGACATTCGCTCGGGTTGCCCGATCAATCTTTCGCTCGAAGTGTTCGGCGACAAATGGAGCCTGCTCATCATTCGTGACATGATCTTCGGCGGTAAACGGCACTTCCGAGAATTGCTGCGATCCCAAGAGGGCATCTCGTCGAACATCCTTGCGGACCGGCTGAAGATGCTGGTCGAGCAGGGCATGCTGACCAAGGCCGACGACCCCAGCCACAAGCAGAAGGCCATTTACAGCCTGACGGAGATGACGATCGCGCTGGTACCGATCATGGCCCAGCTCGGCGCCTGGGGACGGCGCTACCTGCCGGTCAGCGAAGAGCTCAGCATCCGCGCCGAACTGATGGAAAATGGCGGCCCCGAGCTCTGGGATCGCTTCATGGACGAGCTTCGGCACGACCATCTCGGTGCGCCTCTCGATGGACCGCCGCGGGTGCGCGCCATGCTGCAGGCCGCCTATGAAGAGGTGGTGGCAAGGATAGCGCGAGAAAAGGCCACGGCGTGACCGCGATCGAACGGCAGACACTCGGGTTTCATGCGCGCCAACAAAGCGTTCCCTCCGATGAAAGCCTGTCCCGTCCGTCGAGCAAAGCAAAGGGCACGCCGCCCCCAAGGCAAATGACGGAGAAAGGACTATTTTCCTTCGGATTCTTTACCGGAACCCAGGCTTTCGGTAGTGTGGTGCAGAACAAACCAGCAAGCGGCCGCCCCGTTCGGCCCGGATCCTTCGCATGTTGTCTCACGGCACGATCTGGCACGCCATCGATGCATTGGCCGAGCGCAATCAGCTCTCGCCTTCGGGTCTCGCCCGCCGCGCCGGGCTCGACCCCACCTCCTTCAACAAATCCAAGCGCCACTCTGCCGACGGGCGGGAACGCTGGCCATCGACGGAATCGATTGCCAAGGTGCTCGAGGCGACCGGCGCGACGATCGACCAGTTCACCAGCCTGTTGAGCCCGGATGGTACGCAGGCCCCTGCCCCGGCGACGGCGAGTGCGGCGATCCCGCTGATCGGCTTTGCCCAGGCGGGCGCGGGCGGCTTCTTCGACGACGGCGGTTTCCCGGCCGGCCAAGGCTGGGATGTGATCGATTTCCCGACGGCCGCGGAACGCCGGACCGGCATCTACGCGCTCGAGGTCCAGGGCGACAGCATGATGCCGCTTTACCGCGACGGCGACACCCTGATCGTCGATCCGGGCGCGCAGGTTCGGCGCGGTGACCGTGTGGTGGTCAAGACGCGCGAAGGCGAGGTCATGGCCAAGGTCTTGACACGCCAGACGCCGCGCACGATCGAGCTCCTTTCCCTCAACCCGGAGCACCCGAACAGGAGCTTCGAGATCAGCCAGATCGAATGGATCGCCCGGATCATCTGGGCCAGCCAATAGGACGTTCTTCCTGATGCGGCAGCATTTATACACCCTTGCCGGCGGCATCGCCGCGATCGCGCTTTTCACCGGCATCCTCTATGCGGGTGCGGCCGCCATCCGTGACCGCGAGAGTGCCGCCACGCCGGACCTCGTTCTCGAAACGCCCGACATGACGGAAATCGAGCCGGCCCCGGATCAGGCCGAAACGGGCGAAGACGTGCCACTCGATCCCGGCACGTCCTCTGGCGGCGCTTCCGCGCCAGACGCGTCTGCGACCGGCGAGCAACCGCAGCCCCCGACGACGGAAAAAACCGCACGCGCCATCGAGCCGCAACAGTTCGGCCTGCCCGACACGGTCACCAGCGCACCGCTCGAACGGGCGGAGCCGCGCGCACCCTTGTCGGAACCGGAGAAGCAAGCGAAGACCGCCGGGCCGACTATCCTCTATCGCCCCGTGGCGATCGCCGCCGGCGTGATCCAGTTCGACAAGCTGACGTTGCAGATCGATGGCATCGAGCCCGAGCAGGCGGAGAGAACCTGCGAAACCGGGGGGAAGAGCTGGCCCTGCGGCATCGTCGCACGGACTGCCTTCCGGAACTTTCTGCGCGCCCGTGCGGTGAGCTGCGACATGCCCGAGGGAGGCGCCGGCCCATCGGCCACGGCTTCCTGCTCGCTCGGCGGGCAGGACCTCGCGGCCTGGCTGGTCGATAATGGCTGGGCAACGCCCGTACCCGGCTCGCCGCTCGAGAAACGGGCCGACGCCGCACGCCAGGCAAAGCTCGGCTTCCATGGCGACGATCCGCGCGACTTCAGCCAAACGCCGATGACATCAGATGATCCAACCCTCGGCACCGGGATGGAGGAGCCGCAGCCGGACTTGTAAACGGCCGCGGCAATTCCCAGTTCTCAATTGTCCGGATCGTCTCGCTTTTTCATTGGGATGATCCGGCTCTTTGAAACTCCGCAATCCGGGTGGAAACCGCTTCACGCCTTTCCTGGAATTGCTCTACCGTCGGAAAGCCCCATGCTGCCAAGCCTCAGTCACCACGAAGCTCTCGTCTATGTCATGGTGATGATGTCGGCGGTCGACCGCGAGATGAGCGACGACGAATTCGCCCGCATCGGTCGGCTCGTGCAGTTCCTGCCCGTTTTCGACGGGTTCGACGAGGACCGGCTCGTCCATATCGGCCACGAATGCTCCGCCCAGCTCGCGGCTCCCGAAGGGCTGGACATCGTCCTGGAGATCGTGCGTGAGGCGCTTCCGGAAAAATTCCACGAGACGGCCTATGCACTCGCCGTCGAAATCTCCGCGGCGGACCAGCGGATTCGCAACGAAGAGATTCGGCTGCTGCAATTGCTGCGCGATCGCCTGGGTCTCGACAAGCTCACCTGCGCGGCAATCGAGCGCGGTGCGCTTGCCCGCTTCCGCCGGTAGCCCTGTCATTCGTTGGCGGTCACGCCAAGCCCACCTGGCACTCAGTAAATGCCGTTCGGGAAGTAGCGCAGGTAGATTTCCTCGAGCCGGCCGCTGCGCGACAGCGCCAGCAACGCGTGGTCGATAGCCTGGGTCAGGGCCGGTTCGGATTTGCGGTTCATGATCGTCAGGCCTTCGCCGAGAAAGCGCTGCGAGAAATAGGCGCCATCGACGAGCGCGCAGCAGCCGCCGGCTGTTGTGCCTGGGACCCAGAAGGAAAGCTGCAAGCCGTCGGAAAAGACCGCCGGCACCTCACCCTTCTGCAGCGCGGCCAGCATGGCGTCGCGATCCGGGAAGACCTTGGCCTCGATCCTCGGGAAGAACGCCTTGAACATGGCCTCATGCGTCGTACCCGCCACGACACCGACGGATTTTTTCCTGAGGTCCTGCGGACCTGCCACGGCGCCGGCCGCCTTGGAATTGATGGCGAAGCGCGCCGGAAGCCGCATGAAGGCGCGCGAGAAGCCGAAACGCTGGCGCAGTTCCGGGCCGACGGCGATGCCGGCGGCAACGGCTTCGCCCTGCCCCTCTTCCAGCGCCGGCAGAAGTTCCGCATAGGTCACGGCCTGGATCTGGCATTTGGCTTCGATATCGAGTTCGCGGCAGATCTCGCGCACGAGATCGACGTGAAAACCGGAGAGCTTGCCGGACTGATCAATGAAGTTGAACGGCGGAAAGTCCACGGTCGTCAGGAAGCGCAAGCGGGCAAGGCCCGTGAGATCGGGTTTGGCGATACGCTCGCGCGCATCGAACAGAATGGGCAGGTCCTTCGGCTGTGCCGCCAGCGGCGTTGCGATCAAGGACGCGCAAAGAGTTAACAAGGAAAGAAATCTCATGGGCAGCGGACCGGCACGTCTCATGTGGCAGGGGGCGGCCCTTAGAACCGCTTGATGATTCATCGCGTACCAAGTTATCCGTCGCGATCGCAACTTGCCATAGCCTCTAGAAGTACGAGGCAACACAAAGATCAGCGAGAATTGGAGCGGGTGATCGGGATCGAACCGACGACATCAAGCTTGGGAAGCTGGCGTTCTACCACTGAACTACACCCGCGAGACTTGCGAAATTTCCCGAACCGGGACGATCTGTCAAGGACCCTTGCGCGGTATCGCACGAGGGTCCCGTGCAAAATCCCCTACTCGGCGCGGAAATGCTTCGAAAGCTTCAGGCCCTGCGCCTGGTAGTTGGAGCCGACACCGAGGCCGTAGAGGCCGTCAGGACGTTCCAGCATGTGTTCATAGATCAGCCGGCCGACGATCTGCCCATGCTCGAGAATGAACGGCACCTCGTGGCTGCGGACCTCCAGAACGGCGCGGCTGCCGCTGCCGCCGGCAGACGCATGGCCGAAGCCCGGATCGAAAAAGCCGGCGTAGTGCACGCGGAATTCGCCCACCAGCGGATCGAACGGCGTCATCTCGGCCGCATAAAGCGGCGGCACATGCACCGCTTCGCGCGAGACGAGGATGTAGAACTCGTCCGGATCGAGGATCAGCTCGTCGCGTCCGCGGCTGTAGAGCGGCTCCCAGAAGTCGAAGATCGCGTGCTGCGCCTTCTTGTCGACGTCGATGACCGCCGTGTGGTGCTTGCCGCGGTAGCCGATCAGGCCGTCCGGGCCGGTTCCCTTGAGGTCGATCGACAGTGCAATGCCGCCGCCGCTGACATTCGGACGCTCGCTCGCCACGAGAACGTCGCTCTCGTGCAACGCCAGCAACTCCTGCTCCGACAGCAGCGACTGGCCCATGCGGAAGCGGATCTGCGACAGGCGCGAACCGCGGCGCACGACGATCGGGAAGGTGCGCGGGCTGATTTCGAGATAGAGCGGACCGCTGTAGCCGGCCGGGATCTTGTCGAATTCCTGGGCGCGGTCGGTGATGACGCGGGTGAAGATGTCGAGGCGGCCGGTCGAGCTTTTCGGATTGGCCGAGGCCGACATGCCCGCAGGCAGCGCCAGACTCTCCATCAGCGGCACGATGTAGACGCAGCCGGTTTCCAGCACCGCGCCGTCGGTCAGATCGACCACGTGCAGCTTCAGCCGGTCAAGCTTGTCGGCGACGAGGTGGGACGGGCCGGGCATGAAGCTCGCGCGGACGCGAAAGGCCTTGGCGCCCAGGCGCAGGTCGAGGCTTGCCGGCTGGATCTGATCGGCATCCAGCGGCCTCTCGCTCTTCAGGCGTCCCGTTTCGAACAGCGCGGCGATCGCGCGGTCGGCCAAAATCCCAGTGTCGCGGCCCATTGCAGTCCTCTTTCCAGTTGCGAGACAAAACCAAACTCCGGGAATTGACGCAAGCGCACCCAAGCAGTATTGGAGCTTTATCCCGTGGTGATTTGGCCGGTCGGCTTGCAGCCACGTTAAACAAGTAGCTAAAAAGGCCGGGTGTCAAACCGGCCCTTCACGCGGCCGGTTTTTTTGTTTTTGAAAGTGATCGTCACATGAGCAAAAACTGGCGCCCGGCAACGCAACTGGTTCATGGCGGAACCACCCGCTCGCAGCACGGCGAAACCTCCGAAGCGATCTTCCTGACCCAGGGCTTCGTCTACGAAACGTCGGAAGCGGCCGAAGCCCGCTTCAAGGGCGAGACCGAGGGCTTCATCTATGCCCGCTACGGCAGCCCAACCAACGACATGTTCGAAAAGCGCATGTGCATGCTGGAAGGCGCCGAAGACGCGCGCGCCACGGCCTCGGGCATGGCTGCCGTTTCCGCGGCGATCCTCTGCCAGTTGAAGGCCGGCGATCATATCGTTGCCGCGCGCGCGCTCTTCGGCTCCTGCCGCTGGGTCGTCGAAACGCTCGCGCCGAAATACGGCATCGAATGCACGCTGGTCGACGGCCGCGATCTGGCGAACTGGGAAAAGGCGATCCAGAAGAACACCAAGGTCTTCTTCCTCGAAAGCCCGACCAACCCGACACTCGAAGTGATCGACATCGCCGGCGTCGCCAGGCTCGCCAACCAGATCGGCGCCAAGGTCGTCGTCGACAACGTATTCGCGACCCCGCTCTTCCAGAAACCGTTGGAACTCGGCGCGCATATCGTCGTCTACTCCGCAACGAAGCACATCGACGGCCAGGGCCGCTGCCTCGGCGGCGTCGTGCTTTCCGACAAGGAATGGATCGACGAGAACCTGCACGACTACTTCCGCCACACCGGCCCGGCCATGTCGCCGTTCAATGCCTGGACGCTGCTGAAGGGCATCGAGACCCTGCCGCTGCGCGTACGCCAGCAGACGGAAACCGCACGCCGCGTCGCCGACTTCCTGGCAGAGCAGCCGCAGGTGGCCAAGGTCATCTATCCCGGCCGCAAGGATCACCCGCAGGCGGACATCATTGCCAAGCAGATGACTGGCGGCTCCACCCTCGTCGCCTTTGAACTGAAGGGCGGCAAGGAGGCAGCCTTCGCGCTGCAGAATGCGCTCGAGATCGTTCGCATCTCCAACAACCTCGGCGATTCCAAGAGCCTGATCACCCATCCGGCAACGACGACGCACAAGAACCTCACCGACGAGGCCCGCGAAGAACTTGGCATTTCCGCCGGCACGGTGCGCTTCTCCGCCGGGATCGAAGACAGCGAGGACGTTGTCGAGGATTTCGCCCGCGCGCTGAAGGCCGTCAAGGCCTGAGACGCCCCACCGAAACCTACGGCCGTCGCAGCAGGCGGCGGCCGTCGATCCCTCGCGGCGCCCCCCCCCGCGTTACGCCGTGGCAGCGGGAACGAGAGGGCTCAAACACCCGATCATGATGCCGCAAGCCATTGCCCCAGAATGGCTATGCACAATCTTGCCGTTATTCTTGACGAAACCATCTTGCTGTAGAATACCCTGAAAGACCTGAAGCAAGGTGTTGCCCATGTATCGCGCTTTGACCCGCGACATAGAAGTTACGGTGGAGCCGTACTATCTCGAAGAGCAGTCGGATCCTGATGACGGCCGCTATGTCTGGGGCTATCGCATCGTCATTTCCAACCATTCCGACGCAGCCGTGCGGCTGATGACCCGCTACTGGCATATCACGGACGAGAACGGACAGGTCGATGAGGTCAGCGGTCCCGGCGTGATCGGCGAGCAGCCGCTGCTCAATCCCGGCGATACCTACGAATATTCGTCCGGCTGCCCGCTGGATACGCCATCGGGCGTGATGTTCGGCCACTACAGCATGGAATCAGAAGGCGGAGAGACCTTCAACGTGGCCATCCCCGCCTTCTCGCTCGATTCACCCGGGCTCGTGCGTACCCTGAACTAAAGCATGTCGCGCCAAAACGTGCAGCGATCCTGCGATAACGACATGCGAAATATCAAGGGCTTAAAGCGCAAGGGGCGATTCTGAAGGATCGCGACGCGCTTGTCCGGAGTCACGCCTGCTCCTGCGGCTGCACTTCGCTTGCTTCGAAACGGTAGGTCGTCGAGCAGAATTCGCAGGTGACCTTTACGACACCATCCTCGATGGTGCTTTCGAGATCATCCGCTTCCAGATTGGCGAGCACCGAACGGAGCTTCTCGCGCGAGCAACTGCAACGGTCATAAACCGCCTGCGGTTCATAGACGCGCACGCCGCGCTCGTGGAACAGCCGGTAGAGCAAGCGTTCGGTTCCGACCGTCGGGTCCGTCAGCTCGTCGGTGTCGATCGTCTCGACCATCACCTTGGCTTCCGCCCAGTGATCGTCGTCCTTGACGACGCTTTCGCCGTTATCGCCGTCGCCGCCGGAGAGATCAGGCTGGCGCATGCGCTCGGGCGCTTCCGGCAGGAACTGCGCGACCATGCCGCCGGCGCGCCAGCGATGGCGCGGCTTGCCGTTCTCATCGCGATCGAGCAGCTCGGCGACGCCGAGCCTGACCTTGGTCGGGATCTGCTCCGATTGGCGGAAGTAGACGCCGGCGATTTCTTCCAGCGTGGCACCGTCAAGTGCGACGATGCCCTGGTAGCGCTGGGTATGAGCGCCCTGATCGATGGTAAAGGCGAGCACGCCCTTGCCGAGCAATTCATGCGGAAGGGTGCGGCCATCCTTTTCGGCGGCGGCCAGCGCATCCGCATCGTAGCGGGCATAGGCGCGCACGCGGTCCGGCGTCGAGAAGTCGGCGACGACTAGATCGACCGGACCGTCCCCCTTCGTCTGGACGATCAGCTTGCCTTCGAACTTAAGCGAGGTGCCGAGAAGCACCGTCAACACAACGGTTTCGGCAACGAGCCGCGCGACCGGAAGCGGATAGTTGTGGCGCTCCAGAATTGCGTCCAGCATCGGGCCGAGCTGCACGGCGCGGCCGCGCACATCGAGACCTTCCACCTGGAAAGGCACGACGTGATCGTCACCGGCAAAGTCGAATTCACCAAGCCCTGGTGTCATGTCAGTCATGTCTTGCTCCTTGCATCAGCCAACTGCGTTACGCCCGGGACATTCCTATCCCCCCGGCGCAACGTGCCCGCTGTCTCAATTGATCCCGCGATGAACGGATTGTCCATCGGGGGTGTGCCGTTCGCCAACGCGCCGCGCACAACCCCGTTGCAGTCGGCGCTTCACTGCTGTCAGGAGCGCCCCACATGCCGCCTAGATCGTGTCGCACAGCGGCGATGTCAATAGCGCGCGCTCCCGCAGCAGCCACCGAAGCGCTGCGCCAGCGCGCACCTGCCGGCAAGGGGCTTAGACGAGCCCCATGCACCAGGCGATGATCGACTTCTGCGCATGCAGGCGGTTTTCGGCCTCATCGAAGACGACCGACTGCGGGCCGTCGATCACCTCGTCGGTCACCTCCTCGCCGCGATGGGCCGGCAGGCAATGCATGAACAGCGCATCGGAGGCCGCGTGCTTCATCAGCGCTTCATTGACCTGAAAAGGCTGGAAGACGTTGTGGCCGCGGGCACGATGCTCCTGGTTCATCGACACCCAGGTGTCGGTGACGACGCAATTGGCGTTGGCGACCGCCTGCTCGGCATCGTGACACAGCAGGACCTCGCCGCCGTTGTTGCGGGCCCAGTTCAGGATCTTGTCCTGCGGCTCGGAGCCCAGCGGCACAGCCATGTTCATGCGATAGCCGAAACGGGCGGAGCCTTCGATCAGCGAATGCAGGACGTTGTTGCCGTCGCCGGTCCAGGCGATCGTCTTGCCCTTCACCGGTCCGCGGTGCTCTTCAAAGGTCATGATGTCGGCCATGATCTGGCAGGGATGGGTATCGTCGGTCAGGCCGTTGATGACGGGCACCGTCGCATGCTCCGCCAATTCCAGCAGCCGCCGGTGGTCAGTGGTGCGGATCATGATCGCGTCGACATAGCGCGACAGGACCTTGGCCGTATCGCCGATGGTTTCGGCGCGGCCGAGCTGCATCTCCGTGCCCGACAGGAACAGAGTTTCGCCGCCGAGCTGACGCATGCCGACATCGAAGGACACGCGTGTGCGGGTGGACGGCTTTTCGAAGATCATCGCCAGCATCTTGCCGGCGAGCGGCTTCTCCGCGGTTCCGGCCTTGGTCGCCGCCTTTCGGACGCGGGCGTCGTCAATGATCGTCCGGAGATCGGCGGCCGTCACGGCCGAAAGATCGAGAAAATGTCTGGTGCCTGGCATCGTACTCGGTTCCTGTCTGAAAAATCGATCCCTGGTGCGCCACGCATTCCGCGTGAACGCACGAAGATCATTCTAACACCCTGTGTCGGCGTCGGTCCTATCCGTCAAGCAGCGGCGTTGCCGCCGGCCTTCCGCACTGCTTCGGCAGCGCGCTCGATGCGTGCGAGGCCTTCGCGTGCTTCCTCCGCCGTCACCGTCAGCGGCGGCAGCAGACGCAGCACATTGTCGCCGGCCGGCACGGCCAGGAGCTTCTCGGCGCGGATTTCCTTCAAGAGATCGGCTGAAGGACCCTTCACCTTGATGCCCAGCATCAGGCCGTCGCCGCGGATGTCCTCGATGACGTCCGGGTAGCGGTCTTTCAGCGAGGCAAGTCCCTGGCGGAAGACGAGCGCGACATCGCGCACATGGGTGAGGAAGCCGTCAGCGAGGATGACGTCGAGCACGGCATTGCCGACGGCCATCGCCAGCGGGTTGCCGCCATAGGTGGAGCCATGCGTGCCCGCCACCATGCCGGCGGCCGCCTCTTCCGTCGCCAGGCAGGCGCCGAGCGGGAAGCCGCCGCCGATGCCCTTGGCAACGGCCATGATATCCGGGCGGATACCCGCCCATTCATGGGCAAAGAGCTTGCCGGTGCGGCCGACGCCGGTCTGCACCTCATCGAGGATCAGGAGCAGGCCGAACTCGTCGCAGAGCGCGCGCAGTTCCTGCAGGAATTCCTTCGTCGCCGGACGAATGCCGCCCTCGCCCTGGATCGGCTCGATCAGGATCGCGGCGGTCTCTTCTGTGATCGCATTCTTGACGGCCGCGATGTCGCCGAACGGAACCTGGTAGAAGCCAGGGGCCTTTGGTCCGAAGCCTTCAATGTACTTCTGCTGGCCACCGGCGGCGATCGTCGCGATCGTGCGGCCGTGGAAGGCACCCTCGAAGGTGATGATGTGAAACTTCTCCGGCTGGCCGTTGGCGAAGTGGTAGCGCCGCGCCGTCTTGATCGCGCATTCCAGCGCTTCCGCACCGGAATTGGTGAAGAAAACCCGATCGGCGAAAGTGACGGCGGCCAGGCGGCGCCCAAGGCTTTCCTGCCCCGGAACCTCGTAAAGGTTGGAAAGGTGCCAGACCTTCTCGGCCTGCGCCTTCAGCGCCTCGACGAGATGCGGATGCGCGTGGCCGAGCGAGTTCACGGCAACGCCGGCGGCGAAATCGAGGTAGCGCGAGCCGTCTTCGGCGATCAACCAGACGCCCTCTCCTCGCTCGAAACGCAACGGCGCGCGCATGTAGGTATCGTAAAGCGGCGTGGTTGCAGTCATGCGAGGCTCTCCTTCACTCCAATCGGCATCGATCCCGCAGCTTCATGCGGCCCGATAAAAATCAAAAATGCCGCCTTTCGGCGGCGCAGGCACTATTCCCATTTCGCACCGCAATGTCAACAAAACCAAGCCTTGCAGCGCGATGGCGAGACCCGTTTCCCTGCGACGAAAAAATCGTCCGGAAGGGCTTGCAAAAATGCAACGCTGATCGAGCAAGTTGGGGAAAACTACGAATTCGATTCGGCGCGATTCCCCGGACTCTTGCCACGGAGTCCGGCGGTCAGTACGTTAACATTCAATTACTAGACGCATGCGGCGGACCTAGTCACCAAAAGAGTTATCGCGTTTGCAACCTCGGGGTTCAGCCGGGGTGCGGTGAGGGATTCTGCCATCCCCAACGCTGAGAACGGAGAGTGCAGAGATGAACTGGACTGACGAGCGGGTGGAGAAACTGAAGAAGCTTTGGTCCGAGGGCCTGAGCGCAAGCCAGATCGCGGCGCAGCTCGGCGGCGTCAGCCGTAACGCCGTCATCGGCAAGGTTCATCGCCTGAGCCTTCCCGGACGCGCCAAGGCTGGCGGCAGCACCACTGCGGCGGCCCGCCCGAAGCGGCCGACCTCGGCCCCGCGCGCCCCGAACTACGCCTCGCGTGTTTCGACCCGCACCGTTGCCCGTCCGTCCGGCGCCACCGTCCTCAAGGAAGAGATCGAGGTGGATCTCGTGGCCGAGCAGGACTTCAGCATCAGCACCGATGTGGTCGTGCCGATGTCGCGCCGCCTCGAGCTGACCCAGCTCACCGAACGCACCTGCAAGTGGCCGATCGGCGATCCGCTGAAGGAAGAATTCCACTTCTGCGGCAATGACTCGCCGGAGTCCTCGCCCTATTGCAACTTCCATGCACGGCTTGCCTACCAGCCGTCGGCCGAGCGTCGGCGGATGCGCTGAGGCTGCGCACAGGAACAAAAAAGGGGCTGAGCGGCCCCTTTTTTATTGCCTGTTGTTCGCCCCGCTCAGCTTTCGAGCGAGTAGCCGGCGCCGCGGACCGTGCGGATGACGTCCGGCATGGTCGAGAAATTCAACGCCTTGCGCAGGCGGCCGACATGCACGTCGACGGTCCGCTCGTCGACGTAGATGTCATGGCCCCAGACGCCGTCCAGCAATTGCGAGCGTGAGAAGACCCGGCCCGGAGAGGACATCAGGAACTCGAGCAGGCGGAACTCCGTCGGCCCCAGGCGAACTTCGCGGCTGCGGCGATGGACGCGATGGGTTTCCCGGTCGAGCTCGATGTCGCCGCAGCGCAGCAGCGTCGAGAGCACTTCGGGTTTCGCCCGGCGAAGCATCGCCTTGACGCGAGCCATCAGCTCCGGCGTCGAGAAGGGCTTGACCACATAGTCGTCGGCACCGGTCGCGAGACCACGGACGCGCTCGCTTTCCTCGCCCCGCGCCGTCAGCATGATGATCGGCAGCCGCTCCGTCTCCGGCCGCTGGCGCAGCCGACGGCAAAGCTCGATGCCGGAGACGCCGGGCAGCATCCAGTCGAGGATCAGAAGGTCGGGCAGGCGTTCCTGGAGCCGGATCTCCGCCTCGTCCCCCCTGAGGATCGTATCGACGTCGAAGCCTTCCGCTTCCAGATTGTAACGCAACAGGACGCTCAGCGCCTCTTCGTCTTCGACCACGGCGATTTTTGGCAACATCAGGTAACGTCTCCTTACCGCGAGCGCCGTGCGGCTCAATGGCCGGACCGGTGCTCAGACACTCTAAACTGGAGCAGTTCCGCCATTTTCAAAGGCGGTGCGAAAGCCGCATGCTTCAGATACAGGCATTCGGGGCCGCGACCGGAGCCGCGACCAGATGATATTCACGGGGCATGCATTGCGAACGGCGCGTCTAACGCTCAGTCGTTGACCGAGCCCAACGTCGACGTATTGTCATCCTTCGGGCGCTCGCCTTCCGGCTGGGCACCCGTCGCCATGTAATAGATCGTCTCGGCGATGTTGGTCGCGTGGTCGCCGATGCGCTCGATGTTCTTGGCGCAGAACAGAAGATGCGTGCAGGGCGTGATGTTGCGCGGATCTTCCATCATGTAGGTCAGCAGCTCGCGGAACAGCGAGGTATAGATCGCATCGATCTCCTCGTCCCGCTCGCGAATGCTGTTGGCCTTTTCCGGCGAACGCGAGGCATAAACGTCGAGCACTTCCTTGAGCTGCACCAGGGCGAGCTCGGCGAGGTGCTCGAGACCGCGGGCGAGCTTGCGCGGAATGCCGGAACCGGCGACCGCGATCACGCGCTTGGCGGTATTCTTGCCGAGATCGCCGACACGCTCGAGGTCGGCGGCGATGCGGATCGAGCCCATGATCTCGCGAAGGTCGGCGGCGACCGGCTGGCGCTTGGCGATCGTGACGATCGCCTTTTCGCCGATCTGGCGCTCGGCATCGTCGAGAATGGTGTCGTCCGAGATCACCTTCTGCGCCAGAGCCAGGTCGGAATTGACCAGGGCGCGAACGGATTCAGCGACCATCTGCTCGGCGAGACCGCCCATTTCCGAGATGCGGCGCGTCAGGTATTTCAGTTCTTCGTCATAGGCGGACATGATATGCATGGACATGATCGTCGATCCTTGCGGGCGCTTTCCAGTTACTGTTGCAGCCGTCATTGGCCTCAGCCGAAGCGGCCCATGATGTAATCCTGGGTGCGCTGGTCATCCGGGTTGGTGAACATCTTGTCGGTGTCGTTCTCCTCGACGAGATTGCCGAGGTGGAACATGGCGGTGCGCTGCGAAACGCGGGCGGCCTGCTGCATCGAGTGGGTCACGATGACGATCGTGAAGTTCGTGCGCAGTTCGTGGATGAGCTCCTCGACCTTGGCCGTCGCGATCGGATCAAGTGCCGAACAGGGCTCGTCCATCAGGATGACTTCCGGGCTGACGGCAACGGCGCGTGCGATGCAAAGCCGCTGCTGCTGGCCACCGGAAAGACCGGTGCCCGGTTCGTGCAGGCGATCCTTCACTTCGTTGAATAGGCCGGCCTTCTGCAGGCTGGTTTCGACGATCTCGTCGAAATCCGCCTTGGTGCGGGCAAGCCCATGGATGCGCGGACCGTAGGCGACGTTGTCGTAGATCGACTTCGGGAACGGGTTCGGCTTCTGGAAGACCATGCCGACGCGGGCGCGCAGCTCGACCACATCGATGGTCGGATCGTAGATGTCGTCCTCATCGAGGGTGATCTTGCCGGTGACGCGGCAGTTCTCGATGGTGTCGTTCATGCGGTTCAGCGTGCGCAGGAAGGTCGACTTGCCGCAACCGGACGGGCCGATCAGAGCCGTTACCGTGTTCTCGCGGATGTTGAGGTTGACGTCGAAAAGCGCCCGCTTCTCGCCGTAGTAGACCGACACATCCTTACCGATCATCTTGTAGGGCACAGTGTTCATTTTCTGATCCAAGGCCTTCTCGACTGCTGCTTCTGACATGATGTTCATAGTAATTACCTCACTACCAACGGCGCTCAAAGCGACGTCGCAACAGAATGGCGCCCAGGTTCATGACGACGAGGAAGATGAGAAGAATGATGATCGCGCCGGAGGTGCGCTCGACGAAGGCGCGTTCCGCCTCGTTGGCCCACATGTAGATCTGCACCGGCAGCGCCGTCGACGGCTCCATCGGCGAACCGGGATAGTCGACGACGAAGGCGACCATGCCGATCAACAGGAGCGGCGCGGTTTCGCCAAGCGCGTGGGCAAGGCCGATGATCGTACCGGTCAAAATGCCCGGCATCGCCAGCGGCAGAACGTGATGGAAGATGGTCTGCATCTTTGAGGCGCCGAGACCGAGTGCCGCCGAGCGGATGGACGGCGGAACCGCCTTCAGGGCCGCGCGGGTGGCGATGATGAT